>DATDJP010000220.1:0-10134 GCA_036520475.1 Polyangiaceae bacterium
GCGCGCTGACGGCAGAGGCCGTCACCCGGGACGAAAGTCGTGCTCGCGGAGCACGCGCCAGAAGTCGCGGCGCGTGCGCAGCTTGGGTAGCTCATACGCCCAGCGGTACTTGCCGTACTCGGCGTCGAGCGCGCGCTTGAACTGCGCGAGCTCGCTCGCATCGACGGCGCAGCGCATGGCCACCGGATCGACGCCGTAGATGCGCGCCGCGTTCAGGCCCAAGATCTTGCGCTTCCGCTCGATCGTGAGGGCCGGATACTCGTGCAGCCGCTGAAACTCTTCGGAGATCTCGAACTGCAGAAACGCCGTGATCTGCTCCTGCGGCGAGCCGTACCACATGCAGTCGGTGCCCCACACCACGTTGTTTTCGCCGACGTACTTGAGCAGCTTGCCCAGCAAGTGTGCGGCCATGGTCGGGCTGCCCTTCGCGAACTGCCAGGTGGTGCCGAGCTCGGCGTACACGTTTTGATTGGGCCCGATGTCGTTTTCGAGCATCGCGGTGATCAGGCTGTTGGTACCGCCGCGGGATCCCGCCGTGTACGGCTCTTCCCACTGGCCGCCGTTCAAAAATCCCGAGTGGTAGACGACGAAGTTCGCCTCTGGAAAACGTTTGGCGATCACGCCGATGTCGCGCGGGTCGTTGAATTCGGTCGAGAACCCAGGAATGGGCAAGCCCTTGTGAATGCAGAAGGTCTTGATACCGAGGGCCATACCGCGTTCCACCATCGGAACTCCCAGCACGGCGTCGTCGTAGCGGTAACCATCCAGCGCCGACGCCACGCTGTTCGCGGGTGACCACGCCGGGTAGGTCTTCCAGGCGCCGATCTTTCCGACGCGCTGCAGGTTGCTCTCCATCGCATCGAGCTCTGCGGCGACTTTGGCTGCGTCTCGTCCGCCCCGGTTCGGCAACACCATGTGGTGATTGACGACGCGCTGCGTGCCCGCCGCGATCGCGTTGACGGCGTCGCGCGTCTCGGCGATCTCGAAGTTGGAGATGGGGCTCGACTGCTCGTCTTTGGCCGGCAGACCGGACAGCACGGCCACCGTCGTGTCGCTCTCGAGGAACATCAGACGCGCCCACTCGTTGCGGCTGAAACACGCCACGGGGTCCTGAGTGCCGCATGCGCGTGCGTAGTGCATCTGACCGCGCAAGAAGTCCGCGAACGCCGTCGTCTCCGAGCGGGTCACGTGGTGCGTCTGAATGTCGAAAATGAACTCCTTGGACGGATCGACGAGCTTTGCACACGCCGCGTCCGCGTCCATGGGATCGGGGCCCACGTCGTAGTAGCCGCCGTCGCGCCCTGCCCCGCCGCCGTTCGAGCTCCCGCCATCCGAGCAGCCCTGCGCGGCGTTCATCATGGCCAAGGTCGTCGCGACGCCCATCGCACTCGCGAGAAACTCCCGCCGATCGATGTTGTAGCGGCGCGCGCCTTCTTCCGCTTTTTCGAGCGCTAGCTTCTCGGCCAGACGTTCCTGTGGGCTCGCCTCCCAGAAGTATTCGCCGTTGCTACGATCCCCGAGATGAATGGGCGTCTTGAGCGGCAGCTCGGGGTCGGTACGCTTGCGGCTCCTGAGCCAGCGCTGTCGGAAATCAGACATAGGAACGCTTCCCTTCGACGTGGACACGCCATGAAAAACGGGCACATCACTTGGGCCATGTTAACGGATTGTCGTCAACCACGAGCCGCGACGTGAAGACGTAGATGTCCGGTCGCGCGCAGCGTGACGGCTGCTCACGGGTCGGTCGTGCTCATCAGCTCGCTGGTGATGTGGATCTCGGCCGACAAGGTTCGATGCACGGGGCACTTCTGCGCGATCTCCAGCAGCCTCTGCTTTTGCTCGTCCGTGAGCGATCCCGTGAGCTCGATGCGTGTATGAATGTGCCCGACGAAGCCCGTCTTGGTCTCGCACGTGGCGCAGTCCTCCGCGTGCATGCGTTGATGCGAAAGCTGCATGCTGACGTTCTCGAGCGGCCACTGCTTCTTGCGCGCATACATGCCGAGCGTCATGGACGTGCACGCGCCGAGCGAGGCCAGCAGCAATGCGTACGGATCCGGTCCCTGATCGCTACCGTCGAACTCGAACGGCTCATCGGCGAGAAACAGGTGCCGGCCGGCCGTGATCCGCTGCAAAAACCCGGTCCCCCCGCCGCTCACGGTCACCACCTTCGCGTCGGACGCGAGCGGTGCGTTGGATGTCGTGCTCATGCGACGATTTGTACAATGAACCGGCGTCCGCCGCGACGTCGCAAGTAGCCTCCACTCGGGCGCTCCCGCCGTGCTAGGTAAAGTTCCCCGAGGAGCAGGTTCATGGCCGCATCGATCCCCGAGTTTGCATTCCAAGAAATCCTTCCACTCGGCAAAGACGAGACGCCGTACCGGCTGCTCACGAAAGACCTCGTCTCGACCTTCGAAGCGCGCGGCCAGACGTTCCTGGAAGTGCAGCCCCAGGCCCTGACCCTGTTGACGCGCGAGGCCATGCGCGACATCGCCCACTTGCTGCGGCCGGGACACCTCGCCCAGCTCAAACGCATTCTCGACGATCCGGAGGCCTCCCCGAACGATCGTTTCGTCGCGCTCGACTTGCTGAAAAACGCGAACATCGCGGCCGGCGGGGTGCTCCCGATGTGTCAGGACACCGGCACCGCGATCGTGATGGGCAAGAAGGGACAGTACGTCGTGACGGGCGGCGGGGACGAAGCGGCCATCGCGCGCGGCGTGTTCGATACGTACCTGACGAGCAACCTGCGTTATTCGCAGATGGCGCCGCTCGACATGTACAAAGAGGTGAACACGGGCAACAACTTGCCCGCGCAAATAGAAATTTTTGCGATCGACGGCGACGCTTACAAATTCCTGTTCATGGCCAAAGGCGGCGGCTCCGCGAACAAGAGCTATTTGTACCAAGAGACGAAGGCGCTCCTGAATCCGCAGAGCCTGCTCGCGTTCGTCGAGCAGAAGCTGCGCGGCCTCGGCACGGCGGCGTGTCCGCCCTATCACCTCGCCGTGGTCATCGGTGGCACGAGCGCCGAGTACGCGCTCAAGGCGGCCAAGCTCGCGTCCGCGCGTTACCTCGACAGTCTGCCCAGCGAGGGCAACGCGCTCGGTCGCGGGTTTCGCGACGTCGAGCTCGAAGGCAAGATTTTCGAGCTCGCGCAGCGCACCGGCATCGGCGCGCAGTTCGGCGGCAAGTACTTCTGCCACGACGTACGCGTGATTCGCTTGCCGCGGCACGGCGCGAGCTGCCCCGTCGGCATCGCCGTCTCTTGCTCCGCGGACCGCCAAGCGCTCGGCAAGATCACGCGCGAGGGCGTCTTCCTGGAACAGCTCGAGCGCGATCCCGCGAAGTACCTGCCGGACACGACGCACGCAGAGCTGCCCAGTGACGTGGTGCACATCGATCTGAATCAGCCCATGCAAGCCATTCGCGCACAACTCTCGCAGTACCCCATCAAGACGCGCCTTTCCCTGAGCGGCCCCATGATCGTCGCGCGCGACATCGCGCACGCCAAAATCAAAGAACGGCTCGATCGCGGCGAAGGCATGCCGGAGTACATGAAGCAGTATGCCGTGTACTACGCGGGCCCGGCCAAGACGCCGGAGGGGTACGCGTCGGGTTCGTTCGGCCCCACCACCGCCGGTCGCATGGACGCGTACGTCGATGCATTTCAGGGTCAGGGCGGCAGCTTCGTGATGCTCGCCAAGGGCAATCGTTCCTCGGCCGTCACACAAGCTTGCAAGAAGCACGGCGGCTTCTATCTCGGCTCGATTGGTGGACCCGCGGCGCGGCTGGCGCAGGATTGCATCAAGAAGGTGGAAGTCCTCGAGTATCCCGAGCTCGGCATGGAGGCGGTGTGGAAGATCGACGTCGTCGATTTCCCCGCGTTCATCGTGGTGGACGACAAGGGCAACGACTTCTTCGGCGACCTCGGCGGCGGCTCACTCAAGGTCACGAAGTAGCCGTACCCAACCGCAGTTCACATGTGTGAACCGCGGGAGTCACCACGCGCTGCTACTCGGCGTGCGCAGCTCGATCGTTCGGCGGGGTGGACCCGAAGGCCCGCTTAATCGCTATTTGACGATCAGCGGTGGCGAGCTCCGTCGCGAAGCTCGCTTCGCGACGCAGGAGCATCCGACGCCGCGCGCGGTGCGTGCCACACTTCGCATCACGACACGCACCAACGCGCCGGAATCTGGCCCATCGCTTGCTCCAGGAGCGTTCATGAATTGGATGTATGACGCGCGGATTCACGTTTTGGCGTGGGGTCCGTTGTTACTGGGTGCCTTTTCTGGGTGTTTTGGCGGGAGCTCCGCTGACGATTCGGACTACGAGGGCTGCAGCACGTCCCTGCGCAGCGAATGTCGCCTCGCCGAAGACTGTCCTCAGGGCCAGTGCTGCCAGGAGACTTGGGGAGGCTCCCGCTGCGTGGAAGAAGTCGAAGCTCGCGAGGAGCAATGGGCTTGTCGCGACGCGCTCGAAGGCACCGGCGTCCGCTGCACGTGCAAAGCGCGTCGCCCGGATAGTTGTGCCGGATTCGCACCGAGCACAAGCTGCACCAGTGTGTCCGAGTCGCAGGAGTGTGCGGTGACCTGTGAGAACGGCGCGCCCGTCTGCACCTGCTTCTCACCCTTCGCTTCCGAAGCCGGAGCCCCGGTGCCGTTGCAAGGTCTGTCGGTGCCGGCGTGTCCACTGTGCGACCGCTACCCCTGTCCCGGATGGGAGGCAGCGTGCTCAAGCGGCCAATGAGCTCGGCCGCGAGCAACCGTTACGCGCGCTCGATCGCGGTTTGACGATCGACGGGTGGTCAACGCCCGGTGACGACCCCGCCCAGGTACGACAGTGTACGCATCGACCGTTCTACCCAGCGGAGCGCTTGACGGCGCTGCCGCTGGTACCATGAGCACCACTCCTCGGGAGGAAAGTGCATGTCGCTGTACGAGCTCAGTGTTCCGCAATACGTAAAGATGCTCAAAAACCTGCAGCTCTGGCTCGAAAAAGCCGTCGACTCTGCAGGCCAACTCGGGTTCGAGCCCGAGGGGCTGCTCGCGGCCCGGCTCGCGCCCGATCAGTATCCGCTCCTGAAGCAGATTCAGGCAGCGTGCGACGGGGCCAAGCTCGCGTGCGCGCGCGTTGCGGGAAAACAAGCGCCCGTTCACCCCGACACCGAGCAGACTCTCGCCGAGATCCGCGCTCGCCTCGACAGCTGTATCAGCTATTTGGAGACGTTCACGGCGCGCGATTTCGAGGGCGCAGAGTCGCGGCTCATCAACCTACCGTTCTTGCCCGGCAGGGTCATGGCTTCACAGGACTACCTGGTGGAGTTCGCGCTCCCGAACTTCTACTTCCACCTGAACCACGCTTACGCCATCTTGCGACACAACGGCGTGCAGCTCGGGAAACTCGACTACATCGGCGCGCTCAAGCTCCGCGACGGCTGAGTTCCCGCCGTTTCGAATCGTGCACAGCCCAGCCAAGCCGCCGCTCGGCCGAGCGCAGGTCGAGCGCTTCATCTTCGACGGCTTCGTGCGCATCCACAACGCCTTTCCGCGTGAGCTCGCCGAGGAGTCGGACGCTGAGTTAGTGTTGGGACTGGCACACGAAACAGTTTTGCCCGACGCAGTTGTCGCGTTGCACGCAGGTGCCGAGTTTTCCGGGAGAAACTTCGCAGCTTTGAGCGAACTTCGTGCACGGCTGCGGCGGCGTGTCGGGCCGCTCCGACTTGGACGGGCAACCGGGAAGTGTCAACGCCACTACCAGCGCGAGGATCACGTCACCTGCAAGCCCCCCGTTGACGCTCGCCATCACTTCTCGTCGCCGAGATCGGTGCTCAAGAACACCTCGTGCACTTCGAGCTTGCTCGGGCCAGCGAACATCTCCTTCGGAGCGCGGTTGGCGTGCGCTTCGGCGAACGCCGGACTCTTCGTCCAGGCCACGAAATCATCGAACGAGCGCCACCACGTCTTGACCTCGTAGTAGCCCTGTTCTTCGGAATTTTCCACGAACCCGCCCTCCTCGTGGCTGAACTTCATGGGTCGCGGCCGGTGCACTTCGTTGCGAATGAAGCCCGGCGAGCGGTCGACCAGGTGCACGCGCCGGCGGAACCGATCTTCAAAGTCGATCTGGTGCCCCTCCGCGACGGGAATTCGATTCGTAACGACGATCATGAGCTCTCCTGCACCGGTCCGCTCCATAGGCCGGCGCTGGTGAGTTTTACATCAACGCAAGAAGGTCGGGCACGTGAGTTGCATTCTGCCCTGGTAATGCTTGAAAACGCCAAGCACAGCTACGTCGCCATGTGCATCTGAGCTGGAGACATGCGGTGACGCTATAAGGCGAGACCATGGTCCCTGGTGTAGCCACGTGGAAACGAACGAATCCGTTCTGAAAAAAGGCCGCGTGCCGTGTCATTGCGCGTGCGCTGCAGCATATAGTGCGAAGTCTCACTCTTCCCCACGGAGAACGCGCATGTCAGCAAACCTCGTCGAGCTTTGGAACCGTGCCTGGTCGTCTGCGGAAGGACTCAAGCGGACCATACGCATCGGCTTCCTGTGCTCGTTCACGTTGCTCGCGGCTCCGGCCAACGAGTGCTCGCCGGGTACTCCTGATCCGACGGAGGCGTCGGCTTCGATCTCCGGGCCCTACGCTTTCCAGACTTACACCAGCGGCTTTGCCGACAGCCCCGCGTACGGCGGCGCCACCATCTACTACCCCACCAACGCGCCGACTCCCTTCGCGGGCGTCGCGGTCTCACCGGGGTTCGTTGAAACGCAGGCCAACACCAACGGCTGGGGCAGATTCCTGGCGTCGCACGGCTTCGTGGTGCTCACGTTCGAGACCAACTCCCTCCAGGAGCTGCCGCCCGCGCGCGCCACGGCGCTCCTGGCAGCGATCGACACGCTGAAGGCAGAAAGCGGGCGTGCTGGTAGCCCCTTGTTCGGCAAGATGTACCCGGATCGCTACGGCATCATGGGGCATTCCATGGGCGGCGGCGGCGCGCTGATCGCCGCTCAGAACTCGCGCACCGATATACGAGCAGCCATTCCCTACACACCGTGGAACAGCAGCACGAATTTCTCCGGCGTTCGCAAGCCCACGCTCATCATGGGAGCGACTCTCGAGAACCTCGCGCCGACCGCGTCGCACGCCTGGCCCTTTTACCAGAGCATCAACGCAGACCTCGCGGGCGCGAAGGCATACATCCAGTTCCGAACCGGCGATCACGGCGTCGCCAATGATCCGCTGTGGGATGGCCCCAATCAGAAGATCGTCGCGCGCTACGGCCTGTCGTGGTTGAAGATGTACGTGCTCGATGACATGCGCTATCAGCAGTTCATCCAGCCGAACGCTGCCTTCGAAGCGGCGCGCTACCAGTACATTCCGTAGCCGACGACACACCGCTAACAAACGATCTGCACCAGGCACCGAGCGCATGGATCGACGCCGCGAAAGCGCGCGTAGCGTTGCCGCCTGGGTGAGCGCCTCTGCGCCAGGGCTCGACGCGTCCTTGCCACGACCCGACCGTGTCAGCCGATGTAGCTGCGGATCTCCGCCGGCGTTCCGGAGACCTGCGCGCCACGGTCTGCGAGCGCCGCCAGCGCCGCCGCCAGCGCTGCGTCCACGTTCTCGGCGCCGAACACGTCCTTCATCTCCGGCACGAGCCAACGCAGCGCGCTGATCGTCCCGCGTTGCATGGGGCTCGCGATCACGATGTACACGCCCGCGTTTCGCTCGCGCAGCTCCGGAGGTGTGCTCCGCACCCAGCGTGCGAGGCGCCGGCGCTGCGTCCCATCGACGTCCGCCTGAGTCGCAGACAAGACCACGGTCGCATAGGACGTGTTCTCCAACCGTGCGCGCCGCGCCGCGCCGTCCACGGTCGCACAAAAAGACTCCAACGCGGCCTCGTCCGCTTTGCCGTTCCAACGCTGAATCAGCAGCGGGAACCAGTGAGTGTCCACCTCTATGGCAGTCAGAGCTCGAGGCTAACGTCCCCGGCGGGCGCAGCCAAGGACAAGCGCACGAGCGCTGCGAGTTTGCGCGAGGGCGCACACAGCGCGACGGGTGCGCAACTAGAAGAGTTACGCTTTCCCGTCGCGCTGGCCTCGAACGCTTGCTCTAGGTCTGGCTGTCGCGCGAGAACCCGACCGTCAAAGTTGCGGACCGCACTTGGTGCGGACCTTGTCGTACGGGTACGCGAGAATGAAGTCGTAACACATCTCCTGATCGGTGCCCGGCCCGTAGCTGATCGTCCTACTGGTCGGGTTCTGAAACGTGCACGTGGTTCTCAGCAATTGATTGGGACCGACCGTTCTGCGCGGATTGACGGGGTAGTGGAGCTGCACGTCGAAATCCCACTGTGGAATGTTCGATAGATCCCCGAACCCGACGTGCTCCGTGCGGAACGACTTGCCCGTCCTGTGCATGTGCGGCGATGTACTGATGATCGTGATGGGCGTCGAACCGTCGAGCGCGAGGCTAGGCGCACCATTGCCATTGCACAGCCCCACTGACGAAGCGGTCGCCCCGGGTTGGATGCTGATGGAGTTGGTGCCGAGTGTGACGGGCCCTGCGACGTTCTGCCGGGCCCCGCCCGTGCAAAACGCAACGCCGCTCGAGTCCGCTCGCGTGGCGCCAGTCTGATTCGCGTAGTGCACTTGCAGGATGTAGTAAGGGAAACTCAGCTTCACACTGATGTCGGAAGGGGGCACGGCGTTCGAACCACCGGGAGCCCACCCCGCCACGAGTGTGTTTTGGACGGCCAGCTGACATCCAATCCCTGACGTGGCACTCGCGGGATTACTCGCGCCGAACAAGAGCCAATGATGGACGATGGCGTCGTCGTCGATGATGGGCGCCCAAGCATGGGCGTGCTCGGTCGAGCTAAACGGATTTTGGATGCTGAAGCAGCGGTAGTCCGCCAAGTTCGAGGACGATGGGACCTGGAACTTCCCACCAGTAGTACTCTTCGCCTGGATGAACTTGTTGGGGGTACAGGGAAGGTATTCGGGTCCCGTGAGCGCATTCAGATCGCCGGGCGGCGGCAGATTGGTGCACGGCGCGGAACCCGCTGGTGTGCTCGCGTCGAGCCATTGATTCATGCGCAGCTTCTCAGTGTCCTTGAGCGGCGTCTGCCCTATCGGGGGCATGGGACTGGTTGGATGGTTGATGCGCGCCTTGATCGCCTGGGCGACGGTCATGCCCGGCGTGTTGCGGGCCTGCGCCAGGATCTCGTCGAGCGTGGTGATCGGCATCGGCGCGCCGAACTTCGGCGTCGAGCTGTGACAGCCCTGGCAGCGTTGCCGCAGGATGGTGTCCACGTCACACGGCAGTGGACCGGCGTTGGACGTCGGGCCGCACTCGCCGGCGGCCGGAGCCGCCAGGACTGCAAACGAATAGAACAGCGCCTTGCGGTTCTTCTTGATCTTGTCCAGGAGCACGCTTGAGTCGGTCATGTTCGATCTCCATCCCGAGCCACCGGGGAGAATCCAGGAGCGTCATGCTGCGCGAGGCATTGGCAGCATGGAAACTCGTAGCGCGATACGGCTCTCCGCGACAACTGGCACGCTGGTGTTCCGGAGTGGAAACCCGGAGTCCCAGAGCAGTCTTTTACCGCAGGGTTCCAATCTAGCAGTGGGGGTACAAGCCGACGCCGATCGGACGCTCCGACAGGTCTCGGATTTCAGCGCCCTACCGGCGGGCACGGAGTTCGAACGCCAGGGGTCAGGGCGACCGGCGCGTCGGTCCGTCCGATGCCGAACGCCGACATGGGCAGTCGCACTGATCAGTCGAAGCGATCCACTTCAACTCGCGATCACTCGACAGTGATCGTGCCCGTCATCGCTTCGGGATGCGGCGTGCAATAGAAGGGATAACTACCGGGGACATTGATCCTCACGCACTTCGGCGTGTTCTTAGCAAGGTTTCCGGTGTCCCAGATGCCATCTGGAACGCCCGGGTTATCGCTACCGGTGCCGGAGGTGGAGGTGTGACCGATGTCCGTCTCGTTCAGGAATCGAACCACTTGGCCCGCCTGGATGGTGGCGGTGTTCGGCGAGAAGGCAAAGCTGCCCGGACCGTTTCCTACAGTCTCGATCGTCGCTGCCACGCTTTCAGGACACGGGATGACCTGTGCTCGCG
>DATDJP010000221.1:0-2831 GCA_036520475.1 Polyangiaceae bacterium
GAGGCACGTTGTTCCGACGCGCCGACCTAGCCGACCCAGCGCTCGCCCGTTGTCGCTATACTGGTCGCGTGCCGCGTGGCTTTTTCTTCGTCGCCTGCCTGATTGTGACGGGCTGCGCGTACGACTTCAGTTTACCTGCCGAACATCGGGATCCGTGCGCGGCGGGTGACCTCGAGGTCATCGTGTGCGACGACGTCGAACGCACGGGAAACGCACTGGACCAGGTGCTCTACCAGGATCGATCGGAGAGCCCGAATATCGTCGTCGACGGCTCGCGAGTGCTCGCGTTCGATCCGCCGGATCATCGCGCCGAGTGGTTGAAGACGCATCCCACCGAGAGCGTGTCCCGGGCACGTCTTCGGTTCGCGCTGCGTGTGGTGCAGCGGCCCGCCATCAATACCCGGCAAATCGCGCCCCTCCGATTCGGCCAGGGGGGCGCAGGAGCGCCGGAAGCACGTCTCTACCTACACGTGCTTCCGGACGGGCGGATGCGCTTCCTCGAAGAGTTCGACGATGGCGTGGCGAACTCGAACACGGGCTTCGAGCTGCCGGCGGTGGACGCTGGGTTCCACGTGTACGAGCTGGAGGTCGATTTGAGGACGGCGACCGTGTCGCTCGACATCGACGGCAGGCCGGCGCTGCGCCCGGGTAGTACATTTCCGAACCTGGCCCGGATCGGTTCGAGCGCACCGGTGTCCCTGTTGCTCGGCGCCAACTACGCGCCGCAGCCGGAACCAGGCCGCGAGAGCGAAGCAGCCGTGATCTTGCACTTCGACGAAGTGCTGCTCGCGGCGCGCTGATTCAGCGTGTGTAGACGCGCACGTAGTCGACCACGTACTCGGTGGGAAACGACGTCGGCTGCACGTTGGTCGGCGAGACCGGGGTGCCATTCATCAGACGATCGAGCGGGCCGTCCGGATCGCCGACCCAGTTACCGCCGACGGCCATGTTGATCGCAATGTCGAAAAGCCCCTGGTTCGGATAGCGCGCGAACGGGCCGACGTCCGTGAAGCAGTAGGCTTGCCCTGCGCTCATCCCGTTGAACTGCACCATCTTGTCGTCCACGAAGTACTTCAAACACACCTTGCCCGAGACCTGCTCGAGCTCTGCTGCCCAGACGTGCCACCCGGGTGCGAGCGTGGGCGCTTCGAAGGCCGACGAGCCCTTGGCAACGTTGGCCGTCTGGTTGTAGTGCAGCGTGGCCGAGGTCTTGCCGGGAAGCTGCGCGTGGAAGTACTCCATCACATCCACTTCCGTGGTCGCCGCGCCGTCGCGGTGACGCAGCCAGAACGCCGGCCACAGCGCGTGCATGTGCGGCAGTTTGGCTCTCATTTCGTAACGAGCGAAGCGCGGGAAGTAGACGCCCTTTTCGCGCGTGCCGATGAACCCAGAGGTGAAGCGCCGCTGCGAGCCGTTCGGACACGTGACGTTCTCACGCCGCGCCACGATGTGGAGCGCGCCGTCTTTGGTGTAGACGTTGTTCGGCGTCAGGCACTGAAGCTCCTTGTTTCCGTCGCCATAGGTGCTGTGGTACGGCGTCCATACTTGCGTGTCGAGCGGACCGTCGAACTCGTCGCGCCAGTACAGCGTGTAGCCTGGGGGCGTCGGGTCGCCCGCTTCGACGGTCGTAACGATCAACTCCGGCCGATTGCTCGCGGCCTCGCGTGACCGGCACTCCACGCTGTCGGTGGAGTCGGCGCGCAGCACGAAATCGTAGCTGCCATTGCCTTTCACGACGCTGCTCACGTCGAACTCGAGCCAGGTGTTCGGCTCTACAGCGCCGCTCGTTGCCACGGCCGAGCCCGTCGCGCCGGGCTGATTCCCCCAGGTCACGCTGGACTCCGTCCAACCGGTGTTGGCGCGGTAAACGGACGGGCCATTGGTGGAACCGTTCACGACGTAGCAGCGGAGCACCGCCTTGGTGACCGCTCCTTTCACGCCGCTGACCTGAAAGCGCAAATACGCGCTGCGCTCGGGATCGCCGTCCGATCCGAACATCGCCGCCGAACCGTAGTTGGTGCCCGCTGCAGCCGCTGTCACCTCGGCGTCCGCGACCGGCTCGAAGCGTAGCGGCACGATCTTGCATGCGGCGAGCAGCCCGCCAGCGGCGAGCAGGCAGGCGCCTGATAACGAACGACGTACGGATCGCAATGACATGTCGGGTGTGCTCCTCGCCGGTGGGGACATTCCGATCTCCCTGCAACGTGGATGCCGGCTCGCGCAGGCGTTCAAGTTACGGGAAAATGGGCCGTTCTCGGCCGCGGGACGCGCGACGGCTGTCAGGTCGACCCGACACTGCGTCTGGAGCGCCTGACAGGTCGTCCTGGCAATCAGAACGGCCACACGAGCGGGATCACGAGGATCGCAGCGGCCAGCACGAGAAGTTGCAGCGGCAGGCCCATCTTCGTGTAGTCGCTGAAGCGATAGCCACCCGGTGTCATGACCAGCACGTTGACGGGGGACGCGATGGGAGTCGCGAAGGCAGCCGATGCGGCGAAGGCGACGCCCATCAGCAGCGGCTCGGGCGCGATCTCGAAGGCGTTCGCCAAGCGAATCGCGACGGGAGCCAACAAGACGGCCGTCGCCGTGTTCGACAGCACCATGCCCATCGCCGAGGTCAGCGTGACCAACGCGACGAGCACCAGCATCGGGCTCGCGCCGGAGAAGCGGCCCTCCACCCAGCTCACCAGAGCCGTGGTGGCGCCCGACCGTTCGAGCACGCTGGCGAGCGGGATCAAGCACGCGATCAGCACCAGACTCTCCCAGTTCACGGAGCGGTAGATCTCGGACGGCCGCACGCACTGCGCGAGCACCATGAGCAGCGCCGCCGC
>DATDJP010000222.1:0-70679 GCA_036520475.1 Polyangiaceae bacterium
TTTCCGCTGTCGCCGGACCTGCTTCAAGGGTTCGCGGTGGGGGCTCGCGGTCCGGGTCTGACCGGCACGGAGAACTTGCTCGGCACGGGCGTCAGCATCCCCGCGTTCGGCGTGGTGCTGAACGCGCTCACCACGACCGGCAACACGAACGTGCTCGCCACGCCGCACATCATCGCGACCGACAACGTGGCTGCCGAGATCAACATCGGCGAGAACATTCCGCTGCAGGACAACATCGGCGGCGGCGGCCTCGCGGGTCTCGCGGGCCTCGCGGGCGGCGCGCAACAGGGCGCGCAGGGTTTGGCCGGGCTCGCGGCGCTGGGCGGCCTCGGTGGTCTGGGCGGTATGGGCTTCAGCGCGCCGCGCCAGGACGTTGGCAACAAGATCAAGGTGACGCCGCACATCAACGAGTCGAACCAGGTGCGGCTCGAGATCGAGCAGGAGAGCAGCGCGCGCGGTACCGCCTCCGGTCAGCTCGGTGCGGTGTCGATCATCAAGCGCACCGCGAACACCACGGTCACCGTGGACGATCAGCAAACGATCGTGATTGGCGGTCTGATGCGCGACGAGCTCATCACGGCCAAGACCAAGATTCCCGTGCTCGGTGATCTCCCGGTGCTCGGTTTTCTGTTCCGCCGTACGGAGACCGAGAAGCGCAAGGCGAACCTGCTCCTGATCCTGACCCCGCACATCATCCGCGATCAGGCCGATCTGCGGCGCATCTTCGAGCGCAAGATCCAGGAGCGTCAGGAGTTTCTCGATCGCTTCTTCGTGTTCGAGGGGCCCGATTGGAAACCGCCGCGCGATTACTCGCGCGCCAACGGACTCGTGGAAGACATCCGTCAAGCGTACTTCCGCGTCGAAGAGCAGCAGCGGCTCGAAGAGGAAAGTCAACCGCGCGAGAAACTCGAGCACGTGCCGGGCGCGCCGATCGAGCTGCCCGGGAGCGTGAAGGCGGGCACGACTGCGACCATGAATGTTCCCGCGCAGCAGGGGCAGCCGCTTCCCGCCCAGCCGCGGCGTCGTCGTCGCATCCGCAACGAGGGCATGCCGGTCCCCGCGCCGCCCTCGACGACTCCCGCCGCGCCTGGCCTCCCGCCGCAAGGTGCCGCCCCGCCGCAAATGCCGGTGCCGCCGCCGCCCCCGCCGCCCCCGCCGCCGGAGCAGGCGCCGCAGGGCCAGCTCGACTCGCCGATTCGAATCAATCCACTGTCACGTCACGTGATGGTCGACCGCGTGGAGTGAAGGAGCCACATCCAGCCCATGCAGGAGCAGCGAGCGCTAGGCAACATTCTCGTCCGACGGGGCGTGCTCACGCCCGACGTGCTCGAACCCTTGTACGAGCAGCAGCGCGAAAAGGGCACGGCCCTCGTCGACCTCGTGGTGCAGAGCCAGGCGGCGAGCGAGGAAGCGGTATCGCGCGCGCTCGCCCAGGAGTGCGGCTTGCCGTTTCTGGATCGCATCGACGTGGATGCGATCACTTCGCAGACCGCCACGCGCCTGCCCATCGGCTACTGCAGGGCGCACAAGATCCTGATCACGGCTGAACACGATCAGAGCGTCGACGTGGTGTGCGCGGATCCGCTCGACACGGACGGGCTCGACGACGTGCGCGCCGCTTTCAACAAGACGGTCACCGCCAGCGTGGCCCCGCCGGAAGCCGTAATCGACGCGATCAACCGCGTGTACGAGCGGCAGGAGACCTCCAGCGAGCTCGAAGGCAACGAGCAGCTGCAGGAGGACGACGAGATCGACATCCTGCACTCGGACGAGGACGCGCCCATCATTCGCTGGGTGAACGGCCTGTTCAAACAGGCGGTCAAGGAGCGGGCCAGCGACATTCACATCGAGCCCGAGGAAAAGGAAGTCCTGGTGCGCTACCGCATCGATGGACAGCTGTACGTGGCGCGCCGCGCGAGCCGGCAGTTCATGAGCTCCGTGGTGGCGCGCGTGAAGATCATGGCCGGCCTGAACATCGCGGAAAAACGGCTGCCCCAGGACGGACGCATCTCCCTGCGCATCGCAGGTCGCAGCATCGACATCCGCGTATCGACGATCCCCACGAGCCGCGACGCAGAACGCATCGTGATGCGCCTCCTGCACAAGACGACGGTGCTGCTCGATCTGGTGCAGCTCGGCTTCGCTCAGCGCGACTACGGGCTGATGAATCAGCTCATTTATCGACCGAACGGCATCATCCTGGTCACGGGCCCGACCGGTAGCGGCAAGACCACGACGCTGTACGCCTGCCTCAACAAGATCAACCGGCCGAACATCAACATCCTGACCGCCGAGGATCCCGTCGAGTACGAGATCGGCGGCATTCATCAGGTGGCGGTGCAGCCGAAGATTGGGCTGTCCTTCGCGAGCGCGCTGCGCGCGTTCCTACGTCAGGATCCGGACGTGATCATGGTCGGCGAGATCCGCGACAAAGAGACGGCGGAAATCGCCATTCACGCCTCCATGACCGGCCACCTCGTGCTCTCGACGATCCACACGAACGACGCCGCCGGCGCCATCACACGCCTCGTCGAAATGGAGATCGAGCCGTTCCTGGTGCGGTCCACCGTGATCGGCATTCTGGCTCAGCGCCTGGTGCGCGTGCTGTGCGAGCACTGCAAGGAGTCCTACGAGGCGACGCCGTTCGAGCTGCAACAACTCGGGATCGATCCGGATCGCACGCGCCGCCGTGACGAGCGCGTGCTTTCACCGCGCTACACCGTGCACAATGCCACGTACGACCCGGTGGGCTGGCGCGGGCCCGGCATGCCGACCATCTACCGCCCCAAGGGCTGCGAGAAGTGCGACAACAAAGGCTTCTCGGGCCGGCAGGGCATTTACGAGCTGATGGTCGCGGACGACGCGGTCGGGAATCTGATCATGAAAAACGCCGACGCGCAGACCGTCAAACGCGCAGCGCAGCAGCAGGGGATGGATTCGCTGCGCGATGACGGCGCGCGCAAGGTGCTGCAGGGTCGCACGTCCGTGGAGGAAGTCGTGGCCGCAACTCAGGAAGACGTGATCATCGACGCCGTTCCCTGACGGCGTCTTGGTGCGAGCCTGCGGGCCCGCGCACGAGCGTGACGAACCATGGCCGTTTACGAGTACAGAGGCATTCAGGTCGACAGCGGCAAACCCGTCAAAGGGTACCGCGACGCCGACAATGCCAAAGCCCTGCGCGCCCTGTTGCGCCGCGACGGCATCCTGCTCACGCTGGCCACGGAGGAGAACGAGCGCAAAGCCAGGACCAAGCGCGATATCGACCTGCTGGCGTTTTTCCGGCGGCCGAGCGCATCGGATGTGGCCGTGATGACCCGCCAGCTCGCGACCTTGGTGCGCGCCGGTGTGCCGCTGGTCGATTCGATCCAGGCGCTGACCGAGCAGGTCGAAAAAGAATCGCTCGTGAAAGTACTCACGGCCGTTCGCGAGAACCTGAACGAAGGCACGAGCTTCGCGAAGAGCCTCGAGCAACACCCCAAGGTCTTTCCGACGCTGTACGTGAACATGGTCGCGGCCGGCGAAGCATCGGGCACGCTGGAAGCGGTGCTAGAGCGGCTCGCCGACTTCATGGAGGGTCAGGCGCGGCTGAAGGGCAAAGTCATGGCGGCGCTGGCGTACCCGGTGCTGATGAGCGTGATTGGCTCGGTGATGGTCGGCGTGCTCATGGTCGCCGTGGTGCCGAAGGTGGCCACCATCTTCGAGAACCTCGGTCAGGCGCTACCTTTGAACACGCGCATTCTGATCTTCGTCTCGGACACGATCGCGGGCTTTTGGTGGCTGCTCATCGGCCTGGGCGTGCTCGGGACGGTGCTGTTCCGGCGCTGGAAGAGGACGCCAGCGGGCCGGCTCAAGTGGGATACCTTCATGCTCAACGTGCCGATCTTCGGACGTTTGAACCTGCTCGTTGCGGTGGCGCGTTTCTCGCGCACGCTGGCCACGCTGCTGTCGAGCGGCGTGCAGCTGCTCAAGGCCATGGAAATCGGCAAAAACGTTCTCGAAAACTCACGTCTCGAAGGGGTCGTGGGCGAAGCCATCGGCTCGATTCGTGAAGGCGAAAGCATCGCCGAGCCGCTCAAGCGCAGCCACGTGTTCCCGCCCATGGTCACGCACATGATCGCGGTCGGCGAGCGCACGGGACAGCTCGAGAACATGCTCGAGAACGTCGCCCGCGCCTACGAATCCGACGTTGAAACGCGCGTGGCCGCGCTGACGAGCTTGCTCGAGCCGCTCATGATCGTCGTTTTGGGCGGCGTGGTCGGTTTCATCGCCATTTCCATTTTGATGCCGCTCATGCAGATGAATGCGCTGGTCGAATGAGAACGCTCCGCACCTCCAGCGAACCGCGCATCTTCTTTCCCTGGGAGAGCCGCGGCGGAGTGCTGCGCTGGCTCGCCTTCGGGCGATTGCGTAAATTTCTGCTGGTGATCGCGTTTTTCGCGTTCCTGATCAGCGTGGCGCGGCGCGAGCGCGACCGCGCGGGAATTCGCCGCACGCAGGCGACGTTGCTGGACGTGCGGCGCGCGCTCGACGCCCACCTGGCGGACCACGACGGCAATTGTCCGCAGAGCCTGGCCGCCGTGAACGAGAGCGGTACCATGAAGTTTGATTCGCGGGACGCCTGGGGACGGCCCTTGCGCCTGGTCTGCCCCGCGGCGCGCGATGGCGCGAGCTACGAGTTGCTGAGTGACGGCCCCGACGGTGAACCGGGGGGGCTGGATCGGATTGAGTGAGGATTAGGACATGTTCAAGGACAAAACTCTGCTTGCAAGGTTCGGTCGCCTGACCGAGGTAGCGCGCGCTCTTCCGGCCGCGGTTTCTGGCAGGCGTGGACAGCGCGGTGTCACGCTGGTCGAGGTGCTGATCGTCGTGGCGATCATCGCCATGGTAGCCGGCGGCGCCGCCGTGTTCGCGCTGCCCCAGTACAAGAAATCGCAGATCACGTCCGCCAAGACGGGTGCACGTGTGATCCGCACTGCGATTCAAAACTGGCAAGCGACCAGCAACGAATCGACCTGTCCGACGATCAGCCAGCTGGTTCAAGAGAAGCAGCTCGATCCGGGACAGAACAACAACGATCCCTGGGGTCAGCCATTCGTTTTGCAGTGCAGCGATGACGAGGTGATCGTGTCCTCCGCTGGACCCGACAAGAAGGCGGGCACCAAGGACGACATTCGAGTGCCCGAGACCGCCATCGGAGAGGCACCGGAAGAAGGTTGAATCCCCAGTGCGTGTGCCGCCCTGCTTCCGTTCGCTGCCCCGGTTCGAATCCGGGCGGCGGCTCCGCGCGCGCCGCTCGGCTGCGCCGAGCGCTCGGCAGCGCGGCCTCACGCTGGTGGAGGTGCTGATCTCGGTCGCGCTGGCTGCGATGCTCACCGGCGCGGTCGTCTTCGGGTCCGGCATGTTCTCGAGCAGTCGCGAGCGCGCGGCCGCGACGGTGATCGTCGCTGGCGTGCGCGTTGGTCTCACGCGGGCCAGCGGTACCGGCAAACCCACGCGCATGGTGTTCGATCTCGACAAGGATCGCGTCCTGCTCGAGGAGGCGAGTTCCAGCGTCATGCTGCGCGTGAAGGAAGACGACGAGAGCACCGGCGGCGGCGCGGAAGCCGTCACGGACGTCGAGAAGGAGGCCAAGGAAGAGGCGGAGCGCATTTTGGCGGGGCCACGCGCGCCGCGCGCACGCTTCAAGCCCATCAAGCAGCTCGGCTTCAACGACGACAAAGTTGAGGGCCGCGAGCTGGGCAAGGGCATCGAGTTTCGCCAGGTGCACACGGAGCACGACGGCCAGCCGCGCAGCAAGGGCCGCGCGTATCTGTACTTTTGGCCCGGCGGCTTGACGGAACGAGCCGTGGTGCAGTTGAAACGCAGTGACGGCGGCGAAGGGCTGAGCGTCGTCATCAGCCCACTGACAGGGCGCGCCCGCATCGAGAAGGGGCGCGTGGAGCTGCCGGAGCCGCCCTCGGACGGCGAGATCAGCGAGCGTGAGGAATGAGCACGCTCGGTACGTCTCGTCGCCGTCGCCGCGCCGGCTTCACTCTGCTCGAAGTCCTGGTGGCGGTGTCCATCCTGGGCCTGGGCCTGACGGTGATCTTGAGCTCGCAGGTGGGTCTGTTTTCGAGCTCGCAGCGAGCCTCGAACTTGAGCCTGGCGACGCATCTCGCGCGCTGCCGCATGAATGAAACCGAAGTCGAGCTGCTCAAGGACGGCTACCCGATCATCGAGGAGACCAAGGACGACGGACCCTGTTGCGAGGAAGAGAGCGAATCCCGCTTCCGCTGCAAGCGGCTGATTCAGCGCATCGAGCTGCCGCAGCCCGCCGGCGACGGTGCTGATGGCGGCGTGAATATGGGCGGCTCGGCGGGCGATGCCGGTGCGGGGCTGAATCTCACGGCCACCCCGACGGCCGGTGGCGGTCTGGACGCGCTCTCCGGTCTCGGACCGCTCGGCGCTCTGGCGTCCATTCAACAGAGCGGTGGCCAGGCGCTGGAGGGCAAAGACTCCTTCGGTAGCTTCATGGGCGAGGCGGCGGCGGGCGGCACGGAGGGGCTCGTGTCGATGCTGATGGGGATGGTCTACCCGGACCTGAAGAAGATGCTCGAAGCGAGCATCCGTAAAGTGACGATCACGGTCGAGTGGAAAGAGGGCCGCGCCAAACGCGAGCTCGCCGTGACGCAGTTCGTGGCCAACCCCATGCAGGGCGGCATCGATCCGAACGCTGCCCAGGGTCTGGAAGCTCTCGACAGCCTTGGAGGCCTGCTCGGTGGCGCCGCGAGTGGATCCGGCAGTGACACGTCGGGCACGAGCCCCGGGAGCAACACGCCTGGGAGCCCGCAATGACACGCAGCGCGGCGCGCGGGTTCACGCTCATCGAGCTGATGGTGGCAGTCGCGATCATGTCCATGGTCTCGGTGTTGATCTATTCGGCGTTCTCCGGGCTCAAAAATAGCAAGGAGGGGATCGAGCGAGTGGACGATCGCTACCGCGAGGGCCGGCTCGCCATGGCGCGCATCAGCAGGGAGCTGCAGAGCGCCTACCTGTCTGCGCACGCCATCAACCCGCAGCAGGCCGTCCAGCAGACGGCGTTCATCGGTACGCGCGGCACACCCGCGGACCGGGTCGACTTCAACTCGTTCTCCAATCGCCGGCTGGACCGCGATTCGCACGAGTCGGACCAGGTCGAGATCAGCTACTTCGGATCACGCGACCCGAAACGAGACTCAAAGGTCGATCTGGTGCGCCGCGCCGACACCAAGCTCGACGAGGAGCCGCAGAAGGGTGGGCGCATCGAGGTGCTGGCGACGGACATCGACCTGTTCGATCTCGAGTACCTGGACCCGCTCAGCGGACAGTGGGTCGAAACCTGGGACAGCACGCAGGCCGCTGGTCAGCCCCAGCGCATGCCGCTTCAAGTGCGGGTCATCCTCGTGCTCAACGAGGGACGCCGATCGTCGCGTGACCGTAGCCGCGCCACGGTTCGCTTCGTCGGAAAGTATGCGATCCCGATCCAGAAACCCCTGACATTTGCCACGCAATGACCCGGCCCAGCTCACAGCAGCCCGTATTGGGCAGACCACGCCGCAGGCGACGCGATCGGCAGCGCGGCATGGCGCTCGTGCTGGTGCTGGGAGCACTCACGATCATGACCGTGATGCTGACCGAGTTTCAGGACGAGACCAGCGCGGAGCTCGGGAGCGCGCTGTCCGAGCGCGACGCGTTGAAGGCCGAATACGCCGCCAAGAGTGCCTTGAACTTGTCGCGTCTGCTGATCGCCACGGAGCCTACCGTCCGCAAGAGCCCGGTCGGGATGATGCTCGCGATGATGTATGGCGGCGGCGCGCCACCGCAGATCCCGATCTGGGAGTTTGCCGATCGAGTGCTCGGTGCGTTCAACGATCCGGAGGCCAGCGCCGAGTTCTCTTCCTTCACCAGCGTGAACCTGGCCGAGGGCAAGAATCTCGGTCTGGCCGACGCCGGCTTTCAGGTCGACATCGTCGACGAGGATTCGAAGATCAACATCAACACGGGCGCTCGGGCCAGCACGTTCGCGAACGTGCAGCTCGCCGGCCAGCTGATGGGTCTCATGTCCGGCGGGCAATACGATCCGCTGTTCGAGGCGCGCGACGCGCAAGGCCAATTTTCGGATCGCTTCGCGATCTGCTCGGCGATCATCGACTGGACGGACCTCGACCAGGAGCAGTTCCTCTGCGACACGACACAGTCCGCCACCGCGCAGAACACCGCGGGCGAAGACTCGTACTATCAGCTGCTCAAGCAGCCGTACGTGCGCAAGAACGCCGCCTTCGACAGTATGGAAGAGCTACGCCAGGTGCGTGGCGTGAGTGACGATTTCTGGTCGACGTTCGTGGAGCCCGAAGGCGACAGTCCCGATGACCGCGTGCTGACCGTGTGGGGGCAGGGCAAGGTGAACGTCAACACGGCCAACGCGCGCACGCTGTTCGCGGTGATGTGCAGCACCGAGATGGCTCCCGAGAGCCCGCTGTGCAAGGACCCTGCGGAGGCCCTGAAATTTTTGACTATGGTCAAACTATTTCGGAGTTTCACTACCGGCATGCCCATCTTCGGCTCCCCGCGCTCCTTCGTGCGCGCCATGCAGGGCAAAAATAAGATGCTGGCACCCATTTTGAAGATGGTGGGACTCAAGCCCGTGATCTGGAAATCGGAAGACGTCGCCATCAAACACGTCACCACCGAGAGCCAGCTGTTCAGCATCTACGCTACGGGTTACGTCAAATCCGGCAAACGTGAGACGCGCGTCCGCGTGCACAGCGTCGTCGACTTCCGTGGCGCACCCCCGCCGGGTCAGGAGAAGACCGCCATGATCGAGAACCTCGCGAGCAGTGGCCGGCTGGGCTCCGAGGCGCAGAACGCCATGCAGCAGCAGCAGCAGCAGCAGCAGCAGCAGCAGCAGCAGCAGCAGCAACAGGCATCGAGCGCGAGCGGCGCGGACCCGACCCAGCTAAACTTGCCCCCAGGGGCGACTGCGAACGCGATCGCGGCGGCACTTCAGCCCAGCGCGGGCGGCAATATCGTATACTTCAGGTTGGATTAATGAGCAGGCTCATCGGGATAGACATTCGCGCCACGCACGTGCGGGCGGTGCTGCTGCAGGCAAGCTACAAGCGGCTCAGTGTGCTGCGCATGGCCGAGGTCGACCTCGCCAGCGTGGAGACGCTCGAGCAGGCGCTGCAAGCCTGTGTTCTGCCGCTCCTGCAGAAGGGCGACATGGTGGCGACCGCCATCGAGGGCGACGCGGCCTTCATCCACCGCATCAAGCTGCCGGCGACGGCACACAAGCAGCTGGCGGAGGTGCTGCCGTTCGAGCTCGAGGCCCAGGTGCCCGTGGACCTCGAAGAGCTCGTCTACGACTACCGGGTGTTGAAGCGGCCGACCCCCGCGGCCCCATTCATCGCGTTCGTGGCTGCGGCGCGCGTCGAATACGTGCGCGCGCGCATCGCGCTGATCGCCGCCGCGCTCGGACAGGAGCCGGAGCGGGTGGGCTGTGGTCCGCTGCCGCTCGCGAACCTCGCGACGTTGGCGCCGACGCTCGACGGACCCGGACCGATCGCGCTCGTCGATCTGGGGGGCACGCGGACGGAGGTCGTGCTGCTCGCGAACGGCGAACAGGTGTTCGCTCGCACGCTGTCGACCGGCGTGGGCGGTTTACCGGACACGGCTCCGGCGCTCGCCGCGGAGCTGCGCCAGACCGTCGCCGCCTGGGCGTCGCAGGGGGGCGAAGCCGTGCAAGCTGCCTACCTGCTCGGCGGTGGCGCCGAGGCGCCCGGTGCCGCGGACTACCTGTCGTTCGAGGTTGGCATTCCGATCGCGCCGCAACCGGCGCTCGCGCTCGACGGCTTGACCCCCGACGACGTGGCGCGCCTGCCGCGCTTTTCCAAGGCCATCGCGCTGGCCATCGGTCTCCTGGGCCGCCCGCGCGATCTGGATCTGCGGCGCGGACCGCTGGCATTCCAGCGCGGTTACGGCTTTCTGAAGGACAAGGCACCCATTTTGGTCGGGCTCGTGGCCGCGGTGTTCATCAGCTTCCTATTTTCGACCTGGGCCGAGCTGCGATCGCTCTCGGAGCAAAACGAAGTACTGGGTCGAGCGCTCACCGTCCTCTCCAAGGAAGCGCTCGGCGCGCAGGCGGCGGACGCGCCGACCGCGCGCGAGGCGCTCACCAAGGCGCTCGCTCAGGACGGCGCGGATCCGATGCCGCAGATGGACGCGTTCGGCGTAATCGTGGCCATTTCCAACGCGATCCCGCTGAGCATGACGCACGACATCGAGGAGTTCGATATGGGACGCGGTCACGTCAAGATCAACGGCGTGGTCGGCTCGACCGCGGACGCGCAGGCGATCTCGAGCGAGCTCGGCAAGGACAGCTGCTTCGACAACGTGAAGATTTCGAAGATAACGCAAGTGGTCAACAGTGACCGGCAGAAGTACGTCCTCGAGCTCGACGTGAAGTGCCCCGGGGACGCCTCGAGCAAGAAGACCAAGAAGAAATCGGAGACCAGCTCCGAGCCCGACCAGGAGGCGCCATGAGCTTGCGCGACTTCAACGTGCGGGAACGCCTCGAGCGGCTCGAAGACCGCGAACGACGGCTGCTCGGCATTCTGGTGCTGGTGATCGTCGGGCTCGTGGTCGTGCTCATGCCGATCGGTGTGGCGGCGCTGCTCGCCGCCAAACAGAGCGAAAACGAGGAGCTGCGGACGATTATCGAGGAGATTCAGCAGAGCCGCGAGGCGCTCCGCAAACGCGCCGCCGAGCGCGACCGAGTCCAGCTCCGCTACTCGCGCCCGGCTCCGCCCCTCGCCGGGCTACTGGACGGCCTCGCCAAGCAGAGCGGGATCGAGATCCCGGAAAGCCAGGATCGCGCAGCGATTCCTCATGGTAAGCGCTACGAAGAGAAATCGACGAAGATCTCGCTGCGGCGCGTGGGAATGCTGAATCTCGTGAAGTTCATGGAAAGCATCGAACAGACTGGGCACCCCGTGAGCCTGTCCACGGTGAACATTCGCAAGCGCGGCACCGAGCTCGACTCCTACGACGTGGAGATGGCGGTGAGCGCGTTCGAACGCAACGCCGAGACGAGCGACACCAAGAAGAAAAAGACGTCTACGGAGTCCAGCTCTCGCGAGGAAGAACCGTGACGCCGCGCTTGATGCGGATCCTGCGCTGGGTGGGCTACCCGCTCTTTTACGTCTTCGCGCTGTTGCTGTTCACCTACCTGACCTTTCCGTACGATCGGCTCAAAGATCGCTTGGTGGGCGAGGTGAACGCGAAGCCGCTCACCCCGGGCATGCAGGTCAAGATCGACACCGTCGACTCGTACTGGCTGAGCGGTGTCGAAGCCGAAGGCGTGCAGTTGATCTCGCCGCCGGCCAGCGGCGCTACCACGGCGGACGGCAAACCCGCCAAGTCCAAGACGGTCACGCTCGAGCAGATGCACGCGCGCGTCTCGCTGCTCCGGCTGCTGGTGGGCACCCTGCACGTGAGCTTCGGCGCGGATGCCCTCGGCGGTGAAATCTCCGGGTACACGTCGGACGCCGACGACAGCCGCGCGGTCGTCGCCGAGCTCGACTCCGTGCGCGTCGGGGACCTGCCGGTGCTCGCGGACATCGTCGGGCTGCCGCTCGCCGGCGCGCTCACGGGAGAGATCGACCTGAAGCTCCCCGAGGGTAAGTTCTCCAAGGCCGAGGGTAAAATCGCGCTCAAGTTCACGGATCTGGCCATCGGCGACGGCAAGGCGAAGATCATGAACACGATCGCGCTGCCGACGCTCAATGTCGGCGAGCTCGTGCTGGAAGGGGAGGCGACGGACGGACGCCTCGATATCAGCAAGTTTTCAGCGGGTGGCCGCGATCTGGAGCTGGTGAGTGACGGTCGCATCCGCTTGCGCGATCCATTCACCGCCAGCCTTGCGGAGATGAACCTTCGTTTCAAATTCGGTGCGAGCTACCGGAACCGCAACGATACGACCCGCGCGCTGTTCGGTGCCCCCGGCTCCACGGTCCCAGCCGTATTCGATCTCGATCCCAAGGTTCGGCGCGCCAAGCGCCCCGACGAGTTTTATGCCTGGCGCCTGAACGGCCCGCTCACCCGCATCAGCTTCGAGCCCGCGTCCGTGGGCGGCGGAAGCGGCGGCGCTTCCAACCCCCTCGGCGGCATGCCGAGCGGCTTCGCCAACGACGACGAGAGTGGCGGAGACTAGCTCCGCGGTCAGGTGCCGATGGCGATGCCGAGGCGTTTTCTGAGAGCGAAGTACGGCTCGCTGACGGCGTAGAGCAGGAGCTCGCTCAGGCGTTCGTCGATGGGAACGGCGCTCGAGTGCTCGTCCGAGGCGCGGATGATCTCGAACGCCGTCTCGAGGTCGTCCGCCACGAGCAGGCCGGCGCGATCGGCCGTGAGATCGACGCCCTGAATCCAGCGTTTCAAGTCCAGATCGACCCCGCTCTCCATGAGCTCGGCCACGGCTTCTTCGAGCTGGCTGCGCTGCTCCGTCGAGAGGTGACGAGCGATGACGAGCGACGCATCGTCTAAGGCGTTCACCAGATCCGGTGGCACCGGCAGCGTCGTTTCACCGAGCTTCAGCGCCGCATACAGCCAGCGGCGGAGCTCGAGCAGAGAGGCCACGCGCTGGCGCAAGTACATCCCGTGCTGGAAATAGCTGACGTGCCGCGCGGCGATGAAGGCCGCGGCTTGCGCCGGAATGTCGGCGTTGATCGCCGCGGCACCGAGCACGACCGCGGGGGGCTCGCCGTGCAGAAATGACAGACCCTTCGCCGGGTCCGCGTCGCGAAAGACAGGTGGCGCTTCGATGCCGAGCACCGCCGCCGACAGATCCAGGGCGCGCCGGAGCAGGGGCGCGCCTTTGGCCTCGCCGTCGTCGCTGTCATACCCGGGCGCTGCGGGCGACCGCGGATCGAGCGCCAGTATCGCAGGCTCGAGCGCGGCGAGGACTCGCGTCAGCGGCAGGGAGGCGTGAGGGTGCACCACGGCGTGAGTCCACTCCTCCTCGCCCAAGCCGACTGCGCTGAACGCAGGAGTCTCCGCGCGGAAGCGCCCGAAGAAGCGCTCCTCCTCCGGCGAGGCGGCGTCGAGCACGCAGAGCGCCTGGCAGGCGCAAAAGGCCGCGTCAGGCATTTTCCCGGCCGTGTAAATGGCGCGCAGCTTTCGATAGTAGTCCGCGCGATAAGGATCGCCGCGCAGCAAGCGCATGTGCGCGCTGAGCGCCTCGTCGAGGTGTTCCTCGGCGGTCTGCGCGTAGAGTGCGGCCAGGAGCTCCTCGCGGCGTTGGTCGTGCGGGTCCAGGGTGCGCGCCGCCTCGTAGACTTCGATGGCGCGCTCGGGGGCGCCGAGGTGGTTTTCATACAGCTCTGCCAGCTCGTCGAGCGCCGCCACCTCGAGAGCCACGTCTCCGTTTTCGCGCGCGCGCTCGAGCCGTCGCTCGATCAGCGTCTCCACCGAGGCGTAGTTCCCGCGCCCGAGCTCGAGCAGCGTCAATTCACGATTCGCCTTGTCGTGCGCTGGATCGAGCTCGAGCACTTGCTCGTACAGGTCGATGGCCCGCTCCGTGTCCCCGAGCTGCCGGGACGTCACGATCGCCGCGGTGTGCAGGTATTTGGTGCGGTGCCCCGGTTCCTCGACGAACTTTGCAAGGCGCAGCACGACGTCCACGAGGCGCGTCCAGTCCTTGTCCTCGCTGTAGAGCTGCATCAACCTCGTGAGGAGGCGGCGATCTTCGGGCTGCTCCTCGAGCGCGAGCGCGAAGCTTTTTACCGCGAGCGCGCGGTCGTCGAGCTTGTCCCTGGCGAGCTCTCCGATATCGAGCAGGAGCTCCAAGCGCGTGCTGTCGTCCGCGAAATCGAGCAGCCGCGTCTTCACCTTCATCACGTCTTCCCACGCCTCGCGGGCAGCATGGGCGTGAGCAAGCGCGCCGAGCGGCAGCGGGTCGGCGGGTTCGAGATCAGCCGCAGCTTCCAGCGCCTCGATCGCCGTCTCGAATTGCCCCATCTGGCGCAAGGTCTCGCCGTAGCGATACAGGCACAGCGCCCGTTCGGCGTTCGAGAGCCGGCTCGAGAAATCTGCCAGGACGCCGGCATACAGCTCGGCAGCGATGGCAAGCGGCGCGTGCTGGAACGCGCTGTCCGATACCCAAAGCCACGCCGCCGGATCGTCGGGAGCGATGGCCGTCAAGAGCTCCTGCGCTGCGAGAGCCTGGTCCGTGTGCTGGGTTCGGTACAGCGCCTCGATGTAGCGGCCGACGACGCGCGTCGCCATGTCCGCTTCGAGAGATTGGATGCGCTCGATGACCGGCTCGTAATGTGAGCTGGCTTCCGCGTAGCGCTCGGCGTCGAACGCGAGCTCCGCCAGCGTGAGTCGTGCGTCCAGGTTGGTGGGATCGTGAGTGTGGGCGCGCTCCGCGGCGCGAGTCGCGCGCTCTCCGTCCTCGATGTCGTACGCCAGCGTGGCGAGCTGTCCGAGCAACTTGGACTTCGCGCGGTCGCCATCTGCTAGCTCGATTTCGCATTCCAGGACTTGCAGGGCTGCGCGGGCGTCGCCGTTTTCGACGTAGAGGCGCCGCAGCGCTCGGTACAGAGTCGCGTTGCGCGGGTCGGCTTCGACGGCAAGCTCGTACGCTTGCATCGCTGCGTCCGCGTTGCCGCTCAGGTCGTGTAGCCGCGCCAGCGCGGACAGCGCCGCGGTATGCCCGGGGACGAGCTCGACGACATGCTGGTATGCCGCGATCGCCTGCTCCGGACGGCCCAGGTGTTGCTCCGATATCTCGGCGAGCGAAAGCCAGGCGCTCGTGTCGGTCGGATCGGTGGCGACGATCTCTTCCAGCGCTGCGGCCGCGCGGTCTCTGTCGAGATACTCGTCGCTGTAGAGCTGCGACAAACGCCTGAGCAGCTCGATGCGCTGGCGGGGTGTCGCGGAGGTCTCGAGCTGCATTTCTAGGTTCTGGGCGAGCTCGCCGCGCCGGCCGCCGTCGGCGAGCAAGCGCTCGAGGCCCTGGAGCGCCACCACGTCCCTGGGGTTTTCGCGCAAAATGGCCTCGAAAGTGGCCAAGGCCGCCGCGCCGTTGGCCAGAGGCCCGGCGCGGTGCTCGGCGAGCCGCAAAAGGAGGCTCACGCGCTCTTTGCCGCGGGCGCTCCGCGCACGCAGATCGAGCAGCCGCTCGTAGCCCGCGTGGTCCGCGCTCGTCTGGTAGATGCTCCCGAGCGCTTCCCCCGCGTGGTGTGTCGGGTCCTCGAACACGATCTGCTCGTACAGCTCGCGTGCGCGGTCCGCGTCGTGCAGGCAGGTCCCCATCACCTCCGCGGCCTCCGCGCGCAAGTCACGTGCTCGCGCCGGAGTTTTGGCGTGCTCTGCGCGAGCCAGCAAGAGCTCCACCAGCTTCGTCCAATTTTGGAGCTTGCGCTGAATGCGGGCGGCGCCTTCGAGGGCTGCGTCGCTCTCCGGGCTCTTCGCGAGCACGCCCTCGTAGCAAGGCAGCGCCAGCTCCGGACGGCTGAGCTTGTGCTCGTACCAGCGGCCCATGCGCAAGAGCAGCGCGGATTCGGCGCTGGCGTCTACCGCCTGTGGCAGTACTGCTTGCGCACAGGTCCGCAGCACACGCGCAAAAGCGTCCTCGTCAGTGCCCGCGATGCGCTCGATCTCATCCGCGTATTGCGCGTGCTGCGGCGCCTCGCAGAACGCCTCCGCCAGGCTTAGCAGGGCCTGAGCCTTGTTGCCGAGCCCGAGCTCGTACGCGCGCGCGATTTGAGCGAGCAGGTGAGCGCGCTGGGGTCCCTTCTCGGCGCTCCGGACCTGGTCGAGCAACACGCGTAGTGTCTCCTGCGGGTCGTCGCCGGGCAAGCGCACGCGCCCGCCTTGCAGGCGGCTGAACTCTTCGAGCACTGCCATGGCATGAGGCGGCCGGTGACTCGGATCTTTGGCGAGTAGCCCGAGCACGAACGCATCCAGCTCCGCGTCGATGAACGTGTGGCGGGCCACGCGGCTCGGCGGCAGCGGTTCCTCTGTCAAATGCGCGATCGCCCGGTCGACGGGGGCCACGGCGGCAAACGGCGAAACGCCTGCCAGGAGCTCGTAACAGAGCACGCCGAATGCGTACACGTCACTCCGTGCGTCGGCAGCGCGACCGCGGATCTGTTCCGGAGCCAAGCCCGCGCCGAAGCCTTGCGCGCTCCCGAGCGCGAGCGCCGTATGGGATCGTAGTCGATCGAAACCCGCGTCCAGGAGGAGCAGCTCGAGCTGTGTTGGCTTCGAGGTCAGGACGAGGACATTGCCGAGCTGCAGGTTGCCATGCGGCAGGCGCGCTCGGTGGAGGCTCGACAAACTTCCGAGCAACGCTTCCAGGATGCCGCGCAGGTCAGCGAAGTGCTCGGGCCCGGTGCGTGCCAGACGAGCGGCCAGGGTTTCGCCCGCGCGGTACACGTGCTGCACACGCAGGTACTCGGGGCTCTTGTGCGCGGCGAGCTGCGCCGGAATGCCGGGGCCGCTTTGCCGCGCCAGCAGGCGGCAATACGTGAGAAAGCGTGGCAAGGCGGCGCGCCCCTGGATCGCGCCGTCCGGGACGACTTTCAGTCGGACTTCGCTGCCTCCCTGCGTCGCGAGGTAAGAGGTTCCCCACGGGCCGCTGCCCAGCTTGCGGACGATCACGAAACCTTCCCACAGGTCTCCGGGATGAAGCTCGGGTAGGAGCGACGCGCCGTCCATGGCCGGCGTCGAGAGCTCGGGGCTCGCGTCGGGTTTGCAGACGGCAACCACGTCTGACAGCGCCAGCAGTGTGTGCTCGCGGGCGCAGTAGTCCACGAGCGCGTGGGCGAACGACGCGAGCGTCGTAGTACTGCCGATGTGCGTTGGATCGAGCTCGAGGATGTCGGAGGTGAGCCGTAGCAGCTCGTCCAGCTCGAACAGGCGCTCCAGCTCGGCGCGCAGAGTGTCGATATTCATGGGCGTGCGATCGGTGCCGGCGCGGGCGTTGCGAGCCGCGGTGGGCCGGCATAAACAGCGCATGATAGCCAATTTTTGGCCTTCGAGGCGCGTATCGGGCAGGCTCTTTCCCATGGTTTCTCACAGGCTCCTCGCCGAACGGGCGCTCCCGCTCGGAATTCTGGCGCTGGCCGTGATCGCCGTCCCAATCCTGGTGTTTTCACCGGCGGGCCTGGGCAGGTTGGCCAATCTTCGCAGGGAACGCGCCGAGGCCGAGCTCGAAATCGCACGCACCAACCAGCAAATTCGCCAGCTCCGCGCCGAGGTTCAGCGCATGAAGCACGACCCCGCGGCCGTGGAACGCGTGGCGCGCGACGAGCTCGGACTCGTACGACAGACCGAGCTCGTCTTCCAGTTCAAGGACTGAAACTTTTCGGGCACACTCGCACGGTGACCCTCGAGCTCGGCCAGCGGCTCTTGCGCGGCGGCCTTCTGAACCCGGCCGAAATCGAACGTGCGCTGCATGAGGCCGTGGAGCGCGGCCTCGGCTTGTTCCAGGTAGTCAACGAGCGCTGGCCCGAGCACGCGCGGCGCGTCGAACGCGAGCTCGCGCGGGTCGCGTCTGCGTCTGCGGAGAAGGTGCGCGCGTCCCCGGAGCTCGCCGCGCAGCTGCCCGCCGGCATGTGTGAGCGCCTGCTGGCGGTGCCCCTCGTGTCGGACGCGCTGGCGCGTGTCATCGAAGTAGCCTGCGTCGATGCGCTGGATGCACATGTGCAAGCAGAGTTTGCCTTTCATCTACGAGCGGAGGTGCGCACGCTGCACGCACCGCTCGCCGAGATCGCGGACGCCATCGATGGGTTGCACGCGGGCGGTAGCTTCTTGGGCGGAGTCAGCCGCATGTTGGAAGCGCCGCCGATCGCCGGCGGACGCGTGACGGTTGCGCCCGATGCGATCACCTCTTCAGCGCCGCGCGCCGGCGCGCCCGGCAGTGAGCCGCCGATTCCGCTGGTGCGCCGCTCGCTCTTGCCGAAGACGCCGGACCGACCTGCCGCGCCGCCGGCGCCTCCCGTCGAAGTGCCTGCACCTCGGGCGCCGGACGTGACGACCTTCATCGAAGGGATGGAGCGCGCCGGATCGATCGACGAGCTCCTGGACATCGTCCTGCGGGGGCTCGCGGCAGTCGCAGAGCGCGTGCTCCTATTTGCCGTCAAGTCTGGCCAGTTCGAAGGCAAGCTGGCGCACGGTCCAGGCCTGAGCGCGACTACGCTGCGACGCGTCGCGATCGCCCAGGACACCCCGAGCATTCTGCGCACCGCGCAGCAGTCGGGCCAATACCTGGGACGCCTGCCTGCGACGGAAGCGCACGCGGTTCTCTCCGAGCTGCTCTCGGCCGGCGACAACGAGATCTACGCCGTCCGCGTGTCCATCTCCGGGCGCGCCGCGATTGTCGCGGTCATTTCCGGGTTCGAGAGCGCCTTCACGGCAAGCCGGCTTGCCGACGAGCTCGTGCGAGCCGCGAGTCGCTCCCTCGAGCGCGTGGTGCGCGACAAGAAGTCACGCAAGGGCTAGCTGGCCCGAGGTCCGTGTACTCGGGGTCCAGAGGCGGCCGGGTCGTGCTATGGAGGAGCCGCCGGCGCGGGCCGGCGCTGTACAGTTTCAGAGAAAACGGATCATGGCTGACGCACGGAAAACCGCAGACCTGGCTACCTGGCACGAGCTCGCGAAGAAAGAAACCAAGGGCAAGGGCGAAGGCGCGCTGACCCGGCACACGCCGGAGGGGCTCCCGGTGAAGCCGCTCTACACGGCCGAAGACCTGGACGGCCTGCCGTTCACGAACACGGTGCCGGGAGTGTACCCATTCGTGCGCGGTCCCAAGGCGACCATGTACACGGGACGACCCTGGACGATCCGGCAGTACGCCGGCTTCTCGACGGCCGAAGAGTCGAATGCGTTTTACCGGAGGGGGCTCGCGGCCGGGCAAAAGGGGCTCAGCGTGGCGTTCGACCTGGCCACGCACCGCGGTTACGACAGCGATCATCCGCGCGTCGTCGGTGACGTCGGTAAAGCCGGCGTCGCGATCGACTCGGTCGAAGACATGAAAATTCTCTTCGACGGCATCCCGCTCCGCGAGATGAGCGTGTCGATGACGATGAACGGCGCCGTGCTCCCCGTACTCGCGAGCTACATCGTCGCAGCGCTCGAGCAGGGGGCGAAGCTCGAGGAGCTCACCGGAACCATTCAAAATGACATTTTGAAAGAGTTCATGGTGAGGAACACGTACATCTATCCGCCGACCCCGTCGATGCGCATCGTCGCGGATATCATCGAGTTCACGAGCCGGCACATGCCGCGTTACAACTCGATTTCGATCTCCGGCTATCACATGCAGGAGGCCGGCGCTTCGGCGGATCTCGAGCTCGCGTTCACGATCGCGGACGGCCTCGAGTACGTGCGCGCAGCGCGCAACAAGGGTCTCTCGATCGACGATTTCGCGCCGCGGCTCTCGTTCTTCTTTTCGATCGGCATGAACTTCTACATGGAGATCGCCAAGCTGCGCGCTGCCCGCCTGCTCTGGGCGACGCTGCTCAAGAAGCACTTCGATCCGAAGAAGCCGGAATCGATGATGCTACGCACCCACTGTCAGACCTCCGGTGTGAGCCTGACGGAGCAGGACCCGCACAACAACGTGATCCGCACCACCATCGAAGCCCTGGCGGCGGTGCTCGGCGGAACGCAGAGCCTGCACACCAACGCGTTCGACGAAGCCATCGCCCTGCCCAGCGATTTTGCGGCACGTATCGCGCGCAATACCCAGCTCGTCATCGAGCACGAGAGTGGGGTCGCGCACACCGTGGATCCGTTCGGCGGTTCCTACTTCATGGAGTCCCTGACACAGGCTTTGGCGGACCGGGCCCAGACCATCATCGACGAGGTGGAGTCGATGGGCGGCATGACGCGCGCGGTGGAGTCCGGCATGCCGAAGCTGCGCATCGAGGAGGCGGCGGCGAAGCGCCAGGCGCGTATCGATCGAGGACTGGACGTGATCGTCGGCGTCAACAAGTACCAGCCGGACAACGAGGAACCGATCGACGTGCGCGTCGTCGACAACACGGCCGTGCGAAGCTCCCAGATCGCGCGCCTGGAACAGATGCGCCGCACGCGCGACGCCGGCGCCGTACAGCGTGCGCTCGACGCGCTGACGAAGGCGGCCGAGACGGGCACCGGCAATCTGCTGGAGCTCGCCGTCGAGGCGGCGCGCGTTCGCGCCAGCGTTGGCGAAATCTCGGACGCGCTCGAGAAGGTGTACGGGCGTCATCAAGCCGAGACCAAGAGCATCGCGGGCGTGTACGGGAGCTTCTACGCCGAAGACGCGCGCTGGAGCGAGCTCAAGCAAAGCATCGTGAAGTTCGCGGAGGACCACGGTCGCAGGCCGCGCATGCTCGTCGTCAAGCTCGGCCAGGACGGCCACGACCGCGGCGCGAAGGTCATCGCAACCGCGTTCGCCGATCTCGGCTTCGACGTCGATGTCGGCCCGCTGTTTCAGACGCCCGCCGAGGCGGCGCGCCAGGCCATCGAAAACGACGTGCACGTGATCGGTGTTTCCACGCAGGCCGCCGGCCACACCACGCTGGTGCCCGTCCTGATCGGCGAGCTCGAGAAGGTCGGAGCGTCCGATATCGCGGTCGTCTGTGGCGGCGTCATTCCGGCCAGCGACTACGACGCGCTGCACGCTGTCGGCGTGGGCGCCGTGTTCGGGCCGGGCACGCCGATCCTCACGGCCGCGTCGCGCGTGCTGGAGCTGATCGAGAAGGCGCGGCGCGGCCGCCCCGCTCCGCAGGCGGACACGGCGATCAGTGCCTGACGGCAGCGAACCCGCTGCACTCGGCGAGCTCGCGCGGAAGCTCTGCGAGGGTGAGCGGCGTGCGCTCGCTCGTGCGATCACGCTGGTCGAAAGCACGCGGAGCGATCATCAGTCGCAAGCCCGCGCCCTGCTCGACCGCATCCTGCCGCGGACCGGCAGGGCAGCGCGGGTCGGTATCAGCGGTGTGCCCGGGGTGGGGAAGAGCACGTTCATCGACGTATTCGGGACGCACCTCGTCGAATCGAAGCGGCGCGTCGCGGTGCTCGCGATCGATCCTTCGAGCTCGCTGTCGGGCGGCAGCATTCTCGGAGACAAGACGCGCATGCCAAGGCTTACGGCGCTCGAGCAGGCGTTCGTGCGCCCGAGCCCATCACAGGGGTCGCTCGGTGGCGTCGCGCGGCGCACGCGCGAGGCGCTGCTGCTGTGCGAAGCGGCCGGTTACGACGTCATCCTGATCGAAACGGTCGGCGTCGGGCAGTCGGAGTTCGCCGTGGCCGGCATGGTGGACGTGTTTCTGCTGTTGATGCTGGCGGGCGCAGGCGACGAGTTGCAGGGCATCAAGCGCGGTATCCTGGAGCTCGCCGACGTGGTCGCGATCACTAAGGCCGACGGCGCGAATTTGCCGCGCGCCGAGAGCGCGCGCGCCGAGTACAAAGCGGCTTTGCGGCTGCTGCGCGGCGTCGACAGCGCTCCCGACGTAGTCACCGTGAGCGCTACCGAGCAGCGCGGGATCGATACAGTGTGGGACAGTATCCTCCAACACCGACAGCGCCTGGAAGCGTCGGGTGAGCTCACGCACAAGCGTGCACGGCAGCAGAAGGCGTGGCTCCACGACCTGGTCGAGGACAGTCTCAAGGAGCGATTTTTTGCTCAGCCAGCGGTCAAAACGACATTGCCGAGTATCGAGCGCGCCGTAGAGCGCGGAGAAATCACGCCCACCGAGGGCGCGCGCCGATTGCTCGAGCTGTAGTCGTTCCGGCCGTCCGACTGGCACGTTCGGGAATGCATGTAGGCGCGTAGGAGCTCGCAGGTGTCCACGGGCGCGCGGTCGAAGAAACTTCGCTACCCTCACGAAAGCCTGGGCGTGTGCGCGTGTGGCGTAGGTTATGCTCGCGCCGGAGGGGAACATGGAAGGGGACGATCGGGCATCGGGAGTGATGGCGATTCTCGGCGGGCCACGCATCCTCGTCGTCGACGACGAGGCCTTGGCGCGGCGCTCGCTGGAACGCGTCTTGGTTTCGTCGGGCTATCGTGTCCACGCTGTAGAGAATGGCGAGGCAGCCCTATCGGCATTGAACGCCTGCGAATACGACGTCGTTCTGAGCGACCTTTCGATGCCGGGATTGACTGGGCTCGAGCTGCTACGCGGCATTCGGCGGCAGGATCTCGATCTGCCGGTGCTGCTGATCACCGGTAACCCGAGCGTGCCGACGGCCATCGCCGCCGTCGAATACGGCGCGCTCCGCTATCTCATCAAGCCCGTCGAGGCGGACGCGCTGCGCCGCGCCGTCGGCAGCGCAGTGCGGCTCCGGCATCTGGCGCGGCTCCGTCGCGAGCTCGTCGGCATCACGGCGGGCTCGACCCGACAGATCGCCGATCGCGCCGGGTTGGAAGTGCGCTTCGAGAGGGCCCTGTCGCGGCTCTACTTCGTCTACCAGCCGCTGGTGCGCTGGTCCACGCGTGACGTGCTGGGTTACGAAGTCTTCGTGCGTTCGAGCGAGCCATCGCTCGCGGACTCGCAGGCGTTGTTCGACGCTGCCGAGCGCCTCGACCGCATCCACGATCTCGGGCGCGCCATTCGCGCGCGAGCCATTGCACCGGTCGCGGAGGGTCCTGACCAGCCGCTGTTGTTCCTCAACATCCACGAACAAGAGCTGCTCGACGACTCGCTGTACGCCTCGAACACGCTTTCGCAGCTCGCTCAGCGGGTCGTGCTCGAGGTCAGCGAGCGCGCGCGTCTGGAGACTGTCACCGAAATCCCGCGTCGCATCCGCGACCTCAAGCTGCAGGGCTTTCGTATCGCCATCGACGACGTGGGGGCAGGGTATGCCGGCCTCTCCAGTTTTTCGATGCTGGAGCCCGACATCATGAAGTTCGATGTCGCGTTGGTACGCGATGTCGACCACGCGCTCGGCAAACGCTGCGTCATGCGGTCGATGATCACCGTATGCCGAGAGCTCGGCATCGAAGTCATCGCGGAGGGCGTCGAAACGCGCGCCGAGCTCGACACCTTGCTCGATCTCGGGTGCGACGTCCTGCAGGGTTACTTGTTCGCGCGTCCCACGGCGAAGATCCCCGAAGGCGGTATCGCCTTTCCCTTCAGTCGCGATCCCGCCGCCAGCGCTTAGTACGCCCTCGGCCTCTGGGTGCTCGAGCGGCGCAGACGCGGCCGGGCTCAGCTCAGCTTGCTGAACGCTTCGACCACTTCCGGGGGCGCTTGCACGAGCTCGATCAGCACGCCCTCGCCGCCGATCGGAAGCTCGGCGTTGCCCTTCGGGTGGATGAAGCAGACGTCGTAGCCCGCGGCACCCTTGCGGATCCCTCCGGGCGTGAAGCGCACGCCCCGTTCGCCCAGCCAGGCGACAGCGGTTTTCAGGTCGTCTATCCAGAGTCCGATGTGGTTCAGCGCCGGGTCGTGAACTCGCGGCTTTCCATCGGCGTCGATGGGCTGCATCAGATCGACCTCCACGCGGAAGGGGCCACTGCCGAGCACCGCGATGTCTTCGTCGACGTTCTCGCGTTCACTGCGAAAGTTACCGGTCAACGTGAGGCCCAGCGTGTCGATCCACAATTTTCGCAGGTTCTGCTTGTCCGGCGCGCCGACTGCGATTTGCTGGATACCGAGGACCTTGAAGGGACGCTCTAGCATGCGGAAATTCCTCGAGCTGCTGCCGTGCGGCCGGCGCCCACGGCGCGGCCGCGCGGGATCAATGTTTGGTGCGTGCGCTTCCGGCCTGGGTCCACTCACGCTCGAGACCGACGGCCGACCAGCGGAGCTCGAAAGTCGCGTCGCCGGCGGAGACACTGACCAGGTCGGTGCTGTTCGCCTTCTCGAGCGCGGGCAAGCCGATGGACGCTTGAGTTTGCAGCTGCTCGATGGCGCGCGCTTCGGCGGTGAGCGCCAGGATGCCCAGGCCGGCGAAGATGGGCAGGGTGCCGCTCGGAATGTGCGGCGCGATCACGGCGCGCAGATTTGGCACCAGAGCGCCCGCGCGCCGCGCTGCCCAGCGCACGTCGTCGAGCGAGGACAGCACCAGCGCAGAGGGTTGCGAGAGCTCCGAGCGCACCTTGGCGACGCTGACTGTGCTCGGGTGCTTCCAGCCTTCGAGCAGCGGCTTGGGCATGGCGGGCAGCTTCGTGGTTTCGCCTTCGGCCTTGGCCTTGGCCTTGCCCTTGCGCACGATCAACACGTCGTCGGTTGGCAAGGAGCGGGGCACCGTCACGCGCACCGGACGTTTGAACGACCGCGGATCTCCGACCTGCCCCGAGGCCACGGCGTACGCGATCGTCTCCGCCGACGCGACCACGAAGCGGCGCTCCGGCGGCAGGCCGGGCTCCGGATCGAAGGTGCGCATCGAGACGCCGCCGGGTGAGGGGGGATAGAGCTCGCCGGTGACGACGCGCAAGTCGGGCTCGACGAGCCGGGCGCCGGTTGCGATCAGATCGACCAACGCACCGGACTGGGCCAGCACCTCCAGCGCCTGGCGCGAGGGGGGGGCGACCAGAAGATCGAGCCGCGGTGGCACGCGTTTGCTCTTCAACAGCGCAGCGGCCGCCAGCAGATCGCGCAGCGATGCGCCGGAGTCGCCGCCGAGGACCACCTGATGAACGGGCTTGCCGGCGAGCTCTCGAACCGGCCTTACGACGCCCTCTTCATCCATGACCAGCGGATCCACGGCCGACAGGTCAACGCTGATGACGTCGTCGCACGGAGCGCCGGGGTCCGGTAGCAGGCCGCGGTGTGCCTTGGAGCGGCGCTGATCGCGCAGATAGACTTCCGTCTTCTCGTCGCTGACGAACACTGCCGAGACGGCCCCGAGCTGTGGAGCGAGCGCGCACAGCGCGGCGCGCTCCGGAACCGACAGTAGCCGCGCGCTCGGTCCCGCGAACTCGACGACGACGGGGGCGCGCTCGGCCCGATCAATCTTTTCGATGATGTCGGCGAGGCCGCGACGGATCAGCTCCAGCGCCACGTCCCGCACGCACACGAAAGGCCGGACGCGTCCGGACAACAGCACCTGTACGCTGCGCGGGGGGCGCACCCAGATCGCCCCGTGGCCGAGCGCTTCGGCGAGTTGCGACGGAGAGACCGTCAGTGTGAGCATGCCCGCGCCGCCCACGGACACCATGCGAGGCTCGTCGCTGATCGCGAGCCGCGCCGGGCTACCGAAGCGTTCCAGGTGTACGGCGGCAGGGAAGCCGATACCCGGTCGCGCGATCAACATCCCGAGCTGGAGTCCCTCGCGAAGCAGCTGTTGCTGCAGCGCCGCACCTTCCGACGGCTCGGCGCTGGCGATGCAGCGCGTGTCGTAGGCGACGGCCACCTCCACAGCACACTTCTTGATTCCGAGCGCAACTGCCTCGGCGAGGGCGCTGCTCGGCTCGCGAGCGAGGATCACCTGGTCCACTTTGACTCGGACGAGCTCGCCGCCGAGGTTCGGGTCCTCCGCGCGACCCGCCAGGATCTTCTGTGTCATTGTGCGGGGCGGATCCCCCGCTCGCGCACGCATGGGTCTTGGGCTGCCTCGAGCTAAAACGTCGGGATACCGGCCCCGAACGGAGCGCGAAGGTAGCCGCTCGACCTGCACAGGGTCAAGGACAGGATGGTGCTTCTGCACCCAGGCTTTCTCAGTCGGCTCCGGGCTGCAAGGCCTGGGGGGCCGGCTATCGGATAAATTCACGTTTACGCAGAAAACGGCTACTCTGGGGGCATGTTCAAAGACGCGCTGCAGGGCGTGGTGGAGGGCACGGACGGGGGCCTCGCCGGGCTCCTCATGGACTTCGAGGGTATCCCCGTGGAGAGCTACACGCGGCAGGCCTCGCCCTTCGACATCGAGAACGTCGGAGCGGAGGTCAGCGTCGTCATCAAAGCCATCCAGCGCGCATCGGAGATGCTGGACGCGGGCGACACCAAAGAGGTGGCGTTCAAGAGCGACAAGATGGTCACCTTGATTCGCGTGATCAACGAGAACTACTTCGTCGCGCTGACCCTGTCGCCTGACGGCAACTTCGGTAAGGGCCGCTTTCTCTTGCGAGTTGCGGCTCCCAAGCTTCGAGAAGAGCTCGAGATCTAGCCGCGCCCCTCCGGCGCCGAGTTGCTTGCCGTGCCGACGTCTTCGAAGAAACGCTCCATCCTCGTGCTCAGCGGTCCGAACTTGCACCGTCTGGGCCGGCGCGAGCCGCACATATATGGACACGAGACGCTCGACGAGTTGCACGCGCGCATAGCCAGCAGTGCCCGCGAGCTCGGTGCGACGGCTGACTGCCGGCAGAGCAACCACGAAGGGCACCTCATCGACTGGATCGGTGCCGCGAAGGACGATGGTTTTGCGGGCCTGTTGATCAACCCGGGCGCGCTCACCCACACTTCTTATGCGCTCTATGACGCACTGCGTGGAGCAGAGCTCCCGGCCGTCGAAGTGCACATCTCGAACCCCGACGCGCGAGAGGAATTTCGCCGAGTCTCCGTCACGGCACCGGCGTGCGTTGCACGCGTGGCCGGCTTCGGCGCGGACTCCTATGTGTTGGCGCTCCGCGGCCTCGTTGAATACCTGGCAGCGCGCGGTTGAGCGCATGTCCGCAGCGTTTTGGGAGCCTCTCCCCAAAACGATTGTCACTGGGGAGACACGACACTAGTTTCGCGCCCCTTACAGGCACGAGGAGCCGACGTCGTCGAGGAACTCAAAGTAATGGAGATCACGCTCAAGCAGCTGAAGATCCTGCTCAAGACACTCGAAGCAGGCAGCGTGACGGAGTTCGAATACCAGGACGACAAGTACCGCCTGCGTTTGTCCGTCGGGCACAAGGGGCCGGCGGGCAGCGGCACGCGGCCTTTGGGGCACGCCGGGGAAGCGGGCGGCGACGAGGCTCTAGCGCCCGGCGTCGCGCGAGACGATCCCAATCTGGTGTTCGTCACGTCTCCGTTCGTAGGCACGTTTTACCGGGCCTCGGGCCCCGACAGCGAACCGTTCGTGGAAGTCGGTACGGTGCTCAAGAAAGGGCAGACGCTGTGCATCGTGGAAGCCATGAAGCTCATGAACGAGATCGAGGCGGAGTTTGCTTGCACCGTCCTCGAGCTCCTCGTCGAGAACGGCTCGAGCGTCGAATTCGGCCAGCGCTTGTTCAAGGTCAGGAAAACCTGAGCGGAGGCCGCGGCAGCTCGCTGCTCGGGTGGCATGTTCCGTAAGGTCCTGATCGCGAACCGCGGAGAGATCGCCATGCGCGTGATTCGCGCGTGCCGCGAGCTCGGGCTGGCCACGGTCGCCGTCCACTCGGACGTGGACGCGGGTGCCTTGCACGTCCGCTTCGCCGACGAGGCCATCTGCATTGGTCCTGCACTGGCGGCGAAGAGCTACTTGCACGTGCCGGCCCTGATCAGCGCCGCTGAAATCAGCGGCGCGGACGCCGTGCACCCGGGCTATGGGTTCCTGTCGGAGAGCGCCGAGTTCGCTCAGGTGGTGGAGCGCTGCGGCCTCGTCTTCATCGGCCCTACCTGCGATGCGATGCGCCTGTGGGGGGACAAGCTCCGCGCTCGCGAAGCGGCGCAGAAGTTCGGCCTGCCGCTCTTGCCCGGTAGTGAGGCACTGGAGAGCGCGGAGCACGCGCAGTCCGAGGCGGCGCGCATTGGCTTGCCCGTCATCATCAAGGCGCGCGGCGGCGGCGGCGGCCGAGGGATGCGCATCGTGCGCCGGCCCGAGGAAGTGAAGCGCGCATTCGAGTCGGCGACCGCAGAAGCCATGAGCGCGTTCAGCAATCCGGAGCTGTACCTGGAGCGCTTCGTCGAAAGGCCGCGTCACATCGAGTTTCAGGTGCTGGCCGACAATCACGGGCAGGTGTGGACATTCGGAGAGCGCGAGTGCTCGCTGCAGCGTCGCCACCAGAAGCTGATCGAGGAAGCGCCGAGCCTGGCCGTCACGAGCGAGCTGCGGAGTCGCATGGGAGAGCTCATCCGCCGTGCCGTCAGCGATACCGGCTACACGTCGCTCGGTACGCTCGAGTTCTTGATGGATGAGGACGGGCAGCTCTACTTCATGGAGATGAACACCCGCGTGCAGGTCGAGCACCCCGTCACGGAGATGACGACCGGCGTGGATCTCGTCGCCGAACAGATCAGGGCGGCGTCCGGCGCGAAGCTCGACTTGCCGGACACGCGCGGCTGGAGTTTTCGCGGACACGCTATCGAGTGCCGCATCATGGCCGAGGACCCGCGCACGTTTGCGCCCTGGCCAGGTCGCATCACGGAGTACCACCCACCGGGCGGCGCCGGGGTACGCGTGGACTCGGGGGTGTACGGAGGCTGGACGGTTCCGGCGAACTACGACTCGCTGCTCGCCAAGTTGATCGTGCAAGCGCCCACGCGCGACAAGGCCCTGACGCGCATGCGTCGCGCGCTCGACGAGTTCATCATCGGCGGCATCCGCACGAACATCGATCTGCACAAGCGCTTGCTCGACGATTCCGAGGTGCGCGCCGGAACGATGACGACCCGCACCGTCGAACGCGTGATCGCGTCGCAAACCTAGACGTCTCGAGAGCGCGCCATGCGCGGCGCGCGTGCGAGAGCGCTCTCGTCCAACGCGCAACGTCCACAGTCGTCCAAGAGACCAGGCGCCGCCGCAATCGTGCTATATAGGCTTTCGCTAGCGCCGTACTGGGCACGCCCGGAGCGTTTGGCCATATCCAGTCGCCGTTCGGCAAGCGTTTCGCGCCCAACGCCAGCCTAGGGCGGCTTTTGTGCGGGCGTGCCGGTTTGAGAAGCGACGGGCGAGGGGGGGGGCGCGAAATGCAACGATTGCGCAAATTGACTCACGTGTTTCCAGCTGGAAAGTTCACATGACCAAGAGCAAAACGGACCAGCGCAAACGGGAGCCACGGAATTCCACGAGTCGTCGAGAAATTGGCGCTGCCCGTATTCCTGTCGCCGGCGCTGTTTCGCCCTTGGCGCAGTCGGGGAACACCGCATTTCCAATCGTTGGCATCGGAGCGTCCGCGGGTGGTCTCGAGGCCATAACGCAGTTGCTGAAGCATGTTCCGTCACAGACGGGGATGGCGTTCGTCGTCATCCAACATCTGGATCGCACTCACGAAAGCTTGCTGGTCAGCTCTCTCTCACGGGCGACGGAAATGCGCGTCGTCGAGGCTGCCGACGGCCTGCGCATCGAACCGAATCGCGTTTACGTCATTCCGTCCAACGCCGATATCGCGATCCTGCAAGGACGATTGACGTTGCTGCCACGGTCCGCAGGCGACGGCAGGCAGCACTTGCCCATCGATTTTTTCTTGCGTGCGTTAGCCCGCGAGCTCGGCAGCCGCGCGATTGGCGTAATTTTGTCCGGCAACGGTTCGGACGGCACGGATGGCCTCAAGGCGATCAAGGCGGCAGAGGGCATTACGTTCGCACAGGATCCGAAGTCTGCGCGATTCGCTGATATGCCAGAGAGCGCGATCGACGCGAAAGTCGTCGATTACTGCTTGTCTCTGCCAAAGCTCGGCCAGGAGCTCGTGCGGCTCAGTCGCCACGCGTACGTTTCCTCACGACGGCAGCAGCCATCGAAGAGCAGCCTGCTCAACAAGGTGCTCGTGCTCGTGCTCGACGCGGTCGGCATAGACTTCAGCGAGTACAAGCCGGCCACGCTCGAGCGTCAGCTGGCCCGCCGTATGGCAATTCGCGGGATCGACGAGCAAGAGGAGTACCTGAGCTTGCTTCGCACGAGCTCAGATGAAATTCGCTCGCTCTACGAAGACATTCTCATCCACGTGACCTCGTTTTTTCGTGACCCGGAGGTGTTCGCGGGCCTGAGCTCGCTGGTGTTTCCGGAAATCCTCGCGCACAAGCCCGAAGGAGCCCCGATTCGCTGCTGGGTCGCGGGCTGTTCGACGGGGGAAGAGGTGTACTCCCTGGCCATCGCGCTCTTCGAATTTCTGGGGGAGTCCATGCACTCGCATGCCGTGCAGATCTTTGGCTCGGACTTGAGCGAGAGAGCCATCGAGAAAGCGCGCGCGGGACTTTATCCCGAGAGCGTACTCTGCGAGGTCAGCGACGAGCTTCGCAAACGTTACTTCACACGGGTGGAAAATGGTTACCGCATCAACAAGACGGTGCGCGATTCATGCATCTTCGTGCATCACGATCTCGCGCGCGATCCACCGTTTTCGAAGCTGGATTTGGTCAGTTGCCGCAACGTGCTGATCTACTTCAGCGCGACGCTACAGAGGCGCGTGTTGCCGGCATTTCACTATTGCTTGAATCAGCGGGGGTTCCTGCTGCTTGGTCATACCGAAAATGTCGCTGGCTTGACTCAGATGTTCTCGCCCGTGGACAAGGCGAAACGAATCTTCGTCCGTACCGGAGGGCAGAGCTCGCTGAAATTCGCTCCACGCGCGGACTTCGAGGGGACTTCGGCTGTTGCGGTCGTGCACGCGCCGGAAGCGCGGCCGCACACAGCCGAGCTGTCGAGATATCTCGATCGCTTGCTCCTGGCACGGTACGCGCCGCCTGGCGTGCTGATCGATGACAAGCTCGATGTGCTGCACTTCCGCGGGGAAACCGGCCCTTATCTGCGCCCGGCCCCTGGAGAGCCACAGAACAATCTCCTCAAGATGGCTAGAACGAGTCTGCTGCCGGAGCTGGGTGCCGCGATCCACGAAGCGAAGCAGCAGATGACCCCGGTGCGAAAGACCGGAGTCGAGGTAGACCAGGGCGGATTTCACAAGACCTGCGACATCGTCGTAGTACCCGTCATCGGGGTGCCCCATGCGGCCGCACCGCAGCTGTTCATCGTCCTGTTCGAGGACGCGGCCGTCGCGGCGGGCGAGGCGCGGGGCGGCGTGGATGTGGCGCCCTCCAGACGAGACGTCCAGAGTCCACGGCTGGAGCACGAGCTGGCCGCTACCCAGCAATACCTGCAGGCTCTGATCGAGGAGCATGATCAGGCGGGCGACGAGCTCGGCGCCGCCAACGAAGAGTTGGTCTCGGGCAATGAAGAGCTGCAGAGCATGAACGAGGAACTGGAGACAGCGAAGGAAGAGCTCCAGTCGGCGAATGAAGAGCTCACTACCGTGAACGACGAGCTTCAGAGCCGCAACTCGGAGCTCAGTCAGGTGAACGGCGATCTGATGAATCTACTCAGCGCAGTGGACATACCGATCCTGATCCTCGACCGGGAGCAGCGTATCCGGCGCTTCACGCCGAAGGCGCGCGGGATCTTGAACGTGCTGCCCTCGGACGTGGGGCGTCCGCTCGGCGACCTGAAGCTGAACATCGACGTTTCGAATCTGGGCGAGCAAATCGCCGAAGTCGTCGATACCGTGACCGTGAAGGAGCTGGAAGTTCAGGATCAGGCGGGTCGCTGGCACCGCATGCAAATGCGGCCCTACAAGACTCCTGACAACAGGATAGATGGGGCAGTCGTGTCTCTGGTCGACATTGATTTGCTCAAACACCACGTCACCGCTGCGCGGCAAGCGCGAGCCGAGGCGGAGCTCGCCAACTCGGCAAAAGACCAGTTCTTGGCCACCCTCTCGCACGAGCTGCGCACGCCTCTTTCGACCACGTTGATGCAGGCACAAATGCTGTGCGCCGGGTATCTGAAGGAGGATCAGATTCAGCGCACCGGAGAGGCCATCGAACGCAGCACCAAGCACCAGGTGCGACTCATCGATGACCTGCTGGACGTCACGCGGATCGTGGCAGACAAGCTGCAAACCAAATCCATACCCCTGGATTTCCGGAGTGTCGTCACGGCAGCCCTCGAGGTCGCTCGTGAAGCGGCAAGCCGCAAGGCAGTGGAGCTCTGCTCCCTGCTCGGCGAAGACACCTGCATCGTTACGGGCGATCCGACGCGGCTGCAGCAAGTCGTGTCCAATTTGCTGACGAACGCCATCAAGTTCACGCCGGAGGGCGGGCTGGTTTCCGTTACGCTCGAGTCGGCGCAGGGCCAGCTGACTCTTCATGTGACCGATACGGGCGCCGGAATCACCCCCGAGTTTCTGCCTCACGTGTTCGAGCGCTTCGTCCAGGAGGCGAAGTCCCGCTCGCTCACGATGGGCGGCCTGGGCCTCGGGCTCTCCATCGTGCGTCACCTCGTGGAGCTGCACGGCGGCAGGGTGGATGCAGCGAGCGCCGGCCTGGGAAAGGGCGCGACGTTCACTGTGACTCTTCCGCTGCTGTCTGCGTCGGAAGCGGCGAGCGATGCCGGTGAGCCGCACGATTCCATGCGTCTCCCGCCCAGCCAGTCTCCAAGACCTGCGCTCTCGGATCTACGCGTCCTCATCGTGGATGACGACGCGGCCACGTGTGACGCAGTGGGCGCGATGCTGAGACACGCGGGAGCAAAGGTGAGAATCGCGCAATCGGCTAGCGAGGCCTGGCAAGAGATCGCCGGCTTCAATCCGCAGGTCGTGGTGTGCGACCTGCTGATGCCCGTCGAAGACGGCTTTCGACTGATTGGTAGAATTCGCGAGCTCGGCGCCGAGCGGGGTGGGGCCATTCCGGCGATCGCGCTCAGCGCGCTGGCCGGGCAGGAAGACGCCGCGCGGGCGCTTGCCGCCGGGTTCCAGTTGCACCTGAGTAAGCCAGTCGAAATGGACCGCCTCGCGCAGGCGGTACTTTCTTTGAGGTCGAACGACAAGCCGTCGTAGCGGAAATCAGCCACTTCTTCACGCGGGGTACGGTTCGTTAGCCAGTCGCTGGAGCTCGTCGAGCAGCTCGCTGCGCGATCGCTCAGAGCGCCGGTACTCGCGAAGATCTCCGAAATAGGTCCAGAGCCGCTCGTGGATCTCGGCAGAGAGGACGTTCTCGAGGTATTCGAGTGCGGTTCCACGGAGCCTGTCGTCTTCGCTGCCGAGCGCCCGAAACGCGAGCTTGAGTGGCTCTGGCTCGTAAACGAGGGAGAGGAGCGTGAAGACGTGCTCGAGACTCTGGCTTCGCTCACGCATGATGTCGTCGGCGTGTTCGTCGTCTTCATCGTCGAGGGCGTCCTGGAGGCGTTGACTGTCCCAGGTCTGCTTATCTGCCGCTACTTCCTGGACGACGGCGGTGAGTATCTGCGTCTCGGGGGGCATGAGCTCAGGACATCGCTCGGTGATTCGCAAGATGGCTAGCCCACACTGCTGTCGTATCTCGAAGAGCGGATCGGCGAGGCCGCTGGTCAGCCCCGCGACCGCGACGAGCCCGTCACAAACGCGGAGCACCCGGGGGATGCGACGGCGTACTACGACAGACTGCGATCGATCGAGGAGCGTGTCGACGAGCTGGCCACTCACACGGCGCGCCACCGATCGGAGCGTGCTCACGACCTCGCGCGCCAGCTCGTCGTTGGCGAGAAGTGGGATGACGTGGGGCACCAGCACCGGATCCAAAGAGCGGGCCGACAGTACGCGGCGAATGCTCGCGAGATCCGCAGATCGAAGATCGGCTGTTGCATCGAGCAGGGGGTCGCGCGCGCTCGGCGCCGTGGCCGCCGCTCCCCGCGCCTGCGGCAGCCTATTTGCGTGCGCTGCGCCTGCAGCATTGGCGCTGCCTGCTTCGGGCGCGTCGGTCTGAACCGGGCTCTGTGTGTTTGCGCTGGCGACTGGGTCGGTTTCTCCAAGGTACAGGCTGCGGGTGCGCATGCTGTCCTCGAGCGCGCTGACGTATCCAACCTGGAGCCTACGAGCCACGAGCACGCTCGCCGCCGCGATGGCCACGGTCGCGCCGAGCAGCACGCGCTGGGCCGATCCGGGCAGGAGCCAGATGACCAGCAGCGTGATCGCACTGCCGACGGCGATGCCGGTGCGCTCGAGCCCGACGTCGATGATGAGCTTGAGCGATCTTTTTCGCTCCTTCGCGATCGGCGTGTACAGGAGCTCGTACGCGGAACGAAAGAGCGAGTTCTGGAGCACGGCCTCGATTGCGCGCAGCGCCACCACCGTTGCCACTCCCGGCAGCAGGGCGGCGACGACGCCAGCGGCGCCAACGGCAATTGGCAGCGTCGCGACGGTCCCGCTCACGCCGAGCTTCTGGAGCGAGACGTCGCTCAAGAGCACCTGAACCACGAACCCTAAAAGGGCGATGCTCATGTACAGAACCGCGAAAAACGCCATCAATGAACGGCCCGAGGCGAACGTCGCCGCCTGCGCGGCGAGCACGTAATCGAGGAACGCCGAGGTCACGCCCAGAAGGGCGACTAGACCGGCGAGGTGTCGCAGGTAAGGTCTGTGTCGCAGCAATGAAAGAGCCGCCACAGGCACCAGGGGTTCCGTCGCTGAGCGCGAGTCCGCGTTGTTTTTCGAGCTCCCTCGCAAGGACCTTGCCCCAACGAAGCAAAGCGCATTCAGGCCCGCCAAGAAGAGGAGTAGCGCGGGCACGTTCAAAAAGGTGCTCACGCGCCAGGCAATGACGCTTCCCACGATTCCACCCAGCGTGCCACCCGTCGCAATGCGGCTGACGACGCGCTTGGCGGAGTGTGGATCGAAGCGCTCGTTCACGAGCGACCAGAAGCTCGAGATTACGGTCGCGCCAAAGGCGCCCATGTGTACGTAGAAAACGATCGTTGCCGTTCGTACGGACACGAGGGCGAGCAGGCACTCCCCGACGAACAGCGCGGCATTTGCCACGAAGAGCCAAGGCACGACGCGAGCCGGCGTGTGCCGGGCCAGCGCGCGCGATACGAAGAGGACGGCGACCGCAGAGAGCGCTGCTGCGCAAATCATCGTGGCGGGCAAGTAGGAAACGGGGAACGTCGACAGAAACAGCGCGTCGCGTGCGGCCTTGCCAAAAACGAGCTGGGCGATCATCGCCCCGGCAGCCGCACTGCCTGCAAGCACTTGTCGTGGCGCCCCCGCCGTCAAGTCGGTGTCGACCTGGAGCAGGCGTTGGGCGGGCGAAGCACTCGGCCTCTCTCCGCTCATTGGGTATCGACTACCACATCGGCAAGCCGACGCTGCGTGTCCGCGCCGGCCCGTGGTGCCCGCGCCGTCGCACAAGACCTGCGAACTCGCGAAGAACTCGCGAAGAAACGGTGCTGCCGCGGCAAGTCAACACCCGCGACAGCGAGCGCGATGACCCCGAATGGATGCGCGCGCGCCTCGCCGTGCTCACGTGAGCGGCTGGAGCTTCCGGTAGACGAGCCCGGGTGCCGGCACCAAGGGAGACGTGCTCATCCTGTGACGCACGCTTTCTCGGTTTCCGCGGTTGATTCGGCGGTTTGGGCGTGATGTCGATGATGTTGGCGATGACGTGAATGTCGCGTTCGTAAGTGGCGGCGACGAGCGCCCAGGCTTCGTCGAAGCGTGCGCTCTGGTCCCAACCGCGCATCGTGAGAATCGCCTGGGCACCGTGACTTCCCCAACGCATACCGCTCAGCTTGATGCGCGACGCGGCGAATGCGCGGGTGTTTGCGGCGCAGGTAGTTCAGTGCACTACTCACTGCGTCGACGCCGTTGTCTTCGTTGAGAAGTCGCTCGCGGAAGTACTCGAACTTATTGCTGCTCATGCCGCCATCAACACGCGAGATCCCCATGGATTCCCGCCGCCCGCCGCGTCAGGACTGGATCTGCACCCAAACATGTTGGATGCGCCCATTCCGGCGGACGAGGAGAAGCGAATCGCGCTGCTGCAGCCCTGGAGATTTTTGCCGCTGTCATGACGCACGCTCCCACGCCGCCCAGTCAGCACCTGCCGAAGGGTCTGCCGGGCGCCGCGGAAGCCGTGCTGCTCAAGTGTCTGCAGAAGGAGCGGAGCGATCGCTTTGCCTCCATGGCAGCGCTGGAGCGCACGTTACGAACCGTCGCGCGTTAGACGTTCGCCCTTCGCCGCCGGAGCAAGCGCGAAAGCGCCAGCGCTGCAACTGCGAGGAGCCCCCACGAGTGCACGGACGCGGACGACGCCAAATGGGTGCTGCACGTTGGCGTGCCCGCTGTGCCGCCCCCTCCGGTCCCGGCGCTTCCGCCAGTGCCGCCAGTGCCGCTCGCGCCTGGCGCGAAGTCGAGCAGCGAAATGGAATTGGCAGCGAGCACGTGTGAGAACGAGGCGCCGCTCACGCTTTGCGTGGCCGCCGCGGGCAACGCGCTCGGGCTCGGGTTCGTGACGCCGTTGTAGCGCACGTCGCGGCTGGTTCGATCGCCGACGGGCGTCAGCGTGTACATGCTCACGTTTCTGCCCGTGGGATTAAAGCCCGTGAAACTGGTGGTGACGGTCTCCGCCGCGTTGCTCTTGTTGATGGACAGTACCTGCACCGCGCCGTCGGCCTTCTTTGCCGCGTAGTGGGACACGCCGCGCGCCGGGTCGGCGCTCTGCGTCAAGTTGAGGACGCGATCTCCCATGCGTCCCCACAGCACCATTGCGTAGTAGTTCGGCGTGGGCGAATCGGTTGGCCGTGACTCGCCTGAGCTGTGCAACAGGCCCCATGAGTTCGGGTCGGTATCCACGTTGTGAATCGTGAAATATTGCTGTCCCGCGACGCCGCTATCCGCGAACGCGCCGATCATGTCGGCCGTGACGAGCGCGTTCGCCATGCTGCTGTTGAACGCCGCATATGGAGATCCGATGTGCCATTCGCTGATGTACACGGGCAAGCTTCGCGTGTCGTGGTTCGCGATCGTGCTCTTGATGAAGTTCCACGGGCCGTTGCTGCTTTCCCAGTATTGCGCGCGCTCGACGCTGCTCTCCCAATCGGTGCCGCTGTAGAAATGGAGCGAGACGCCATCGACTTGCCCGGTCCCGGTCTTGTTGCCTGCGCCTGCCAGGAACATCCCGAGCGAGTCGAGCGCCCACCAGAACCACTCGTTCGTCCCGGCGGGTCCGAAGACCTTGAAGTTGGGATCGACCGCGTGAATCGCGCTGGCTTGCGCGCTGAAGGCCTGGATGTAGGGCTGAAAGTTCGGGTCGTGCTCCGAGGTCATGTGAATGTCTTGCTCGTTGCCGATCTCGAAGCTGGCGCGCATGCCCTGAGCCTGCGCGTAGCGCGCCCAGGCAGCGGCGTTTTGCGGCGAATTCACCGCATAGCTCTGGCCTGGCGGATTCGGGACGTTGCCTGCGAAGTTCGTCTGAAAGAGCACGCTGCCCCCGAATCGACTCGCGTATTGCCAGAGGTCGAGCGGGCTCGTCGAGCTCCAGCTCGAGCTCACGGGCGTCGCTGGGCAGCTCGGAGTTTGCTCTGTCGTGTAATACGGGCACTGCCAGTCGTACCAATCGCCGGGATCCCCTCCCGGAAACCGGATCATCTTGATGTTCGTCTTCGACAGCGCGGTGCTGCTCGCGGTGCTGCCCTGCGCCGGATCCCAGAAGCCGACGTAGTTGATACCGTGAAACGTGGGAGACAACGTCTGACGGATCGTGCTCGCTTGCACGGTGACCGCCGCGTCCGCTCGCGCGTCATGACTGACGGCGAGACTAGCCCCGAAAATGAATGCACCAATCCCCGTGCCGAGACGTATGCGTCTATGCATTTTTCCTCCTTCGATTATCCGAGATGCGAACGTGCGTACGCTAAACGCGCTGTCCAGCGATGATGTGTAGTTGTGATAACGAATTATTTCAGGCCGGCCGTTATGATAGGAGCACTCATAAATGCGTTTCTGAAAAGCAATCTTCGATACGGCGATGCTGCCACGGCTGCTCTCATATCGAGACGTCTGACTGTCTCTCATATCGAGACGTCTGACTGCCACGTGCTTCGCTGCGCGATCGCCGCGCGTCACTCTTGCGCGTTCAGTGCGTCACGAGACGCTCGACGGCCACATTGCTTTCGCGTGCGCGATCGCCGCGTCACTCGTCGCGTTTCGGTGCGTCACGTCATGACGCGGACGCTCGGTCGCGGTCTCGGCAATCGCGAGCTCACGACGCCGCGCTGATCGTGATAAGTGTCTGGGGCATGAAGAGGGCGCTCGTCTGTGCGTTCCTGACGGTGGTGAGCGGCTGCTCGAAGTCCGCGCCACCGCCCGGCAAAGTCACCAGCATCGAGAACATCTGTCAGCAAGCGGACGAATCCCGCGTACGCGTCACCGGCTACGTGCGGTATCGGCGCGGCTTGCTGAGTTTTTGCTCGAGCTACGGCGGTCACAAAACCTGTGATCTCGCGCTGTATGCGGGGCCCGAGAAGCCACCGGACTACAATATCTTGCGCCCGAGGACCGGCCCGGAGCCGACCCAGGTGAAGATCTCCGTGCCAGTGGGCGACGAGCCCGGTCAAATGCCCGAGCTGCCCGAGAAGTTCAAAGAGTCCGATATCGCCATTTACCTGCCGAACAAGGCGAAGGCCGCGGAAGGAAGCCGCGTCACGCTCGACGGCACCCTGAAGGTGATTCCGGGTCAAGCCAACTCGCCGAAGAGTTGTTACATCAACGTCGAGTGGGCGACAGCCGGCTAAAGAGAAGCTCAGCCGTAACGATCGTCTCTCCACGGATACGCGGTCATCGAATAGCCGCGCTCCTCCCAGAAGCCGGGCATGTTGTCGGGCATCAGCTCGAGACGGCGCACCCACTTCGCACCTTTCCACGCGTACAGCTGGGGAGTGATGACGCGGACCGGGCCGCCGTGCTCTGCAGGTAGGGGCAGTCCATCCGCCTGATGGACGAGCAGCACGTCGGGCTTGAGGGCTTCGTCGAGCAGCAGGTTGGTGGTGTAACCATCGTATGCGTGGCACATGACCGCAGCACCTTGCCACAAGCCGCGCCCGTCCGGCCCTCGGGTCGCATGATTCCCGCGCTGAGCACTTAAATAGGACTCGCTCGCGCCGTTGCTCTCACAGCGCAGCCCAAGACGCACATCCTCCTGACGGGTCGCGCTCTGTGCGCTCACGCGCTACTCGAGTGAAAGGCACGTAGGTCGCGCCTCTTCCACTGAAATATGCGAGGAAAATCAGCGCTGCCCGCCTGACTCGGTCATACGGAGTTGGGTGAGCGCACACGTACGAACGCGCCACGCTCGAGGGGTGAGGCGTGAATGCGCCGGCGGCGCGAACCAGCCATCGAGGGATATTCAATGCGTACAGTTGCGACCGTTTCAATACTGACACTGACCGCGTGCACGTTCGGCTGCTCTGCGGATACATCACCGACGGACCGGGTGGGGCAGTCTGCCGCATCCGTCGGCGAAGCCTCCGCACCAGCGGTGCTCGGATTCGAAGATGTCTCGCTGTGGACCGGCATCGGTCACCTCGCGGCGAGCTCGGACCATACGGAGGGGCAAGCGTCGCTCTCGGTTCGACCCTACTACTATTCGTTCTTTCAAAGCGCGACCTTCGAGCACTCGGGCAAACCACGTCAGGTGGCGCTCGACGTGAAGCTTCCAGTCGTGCCGCCGGGTACTTGGCCGGGCATGGTGCAGCTGTTCATCGAGAGCCGCTCGAAGGGCCTCTTCAACGCCTACGTCGGGCAGGCCGATCTGTCGGGCCGGCCGCGGGGTGAGTGGACGACGCTGACGTTCAGCGTGCCCGCAGCCATCGCGGTGAAATTGGCAGGCGGCGCGGACGATCTGCGCGTCCGGATTGGCGTGAACGTCGTGGGCACGCCCGGTGTGTTTCTGCTCGACAATATGCGGATCCGCACGGAGCTCCTCGTGCACTACCGGTTCGATCAAGCGGCGGAAGGCGGAGTGGTGCTCGACTCCTCGGGCTACGGCCGGGACGGCCTGCTCCGTGGCGCGGCGGCGCTCACGCCGAGCGGCAGAGCAGGCTCAGCGCTGGAGCTCGACGGCTCGAGCGGCTACCTCGAGCTGCCGAACGGTATCATCAGCGATGCGGCCACGATCACGGTGGCAGCCTGGGTTCAAATGGACACAGTCAGGCCTTGGGCGCGCCTGTTCGACTTCGGCGGCGCCAATGGCTTTGCTTTCTTCACGCCATCGACCCACGACTCGCGCGCCCGCTATTCGGCGTTCGCCGGCTTTACGATCGAAGGCACCGTAACTGGGCCCGCGCTGCCGACCGGCGCCTGGAAGCACGTCGCGGTCACGACCACGGGTCGAGATTACCGGCTGTTCGTGGACGGCGTGGAGGCAGCGAACGCGCTCACAGTCCCGACGGCACCGCGCGACATCGGCGCCAACATAGACAACTGGATCGGGCGTTCACGCTTTCCGGATCCGCTGCTGGATGGTCGCGTCGACGACTTCCGAATTTACGACCGCGTGCTCACGCAAGCCGAGATCGCGGCGCTGGCGCACCCTGGCCAGGACTACGCGAACTGGCGCTTCGACGACGGCGCGAGCGCGACCGTCAAGGACGCCTCCGACCTGCATCGCGACGGCGTGGTTTCCGGCAGCACGACTCCCGTCGCCGGGGTCATCGGTGGTGCACGTCAATTGAACGGAACGGGGGGACACGTGCAGCTCCCGGCCGGTATCGTCGCAGCGTGTCAGGACGTGACCGTCTCGGCGTGGGTCAAGCTGCGCACGAATCGTCCCTGGAGCCGGGTGTTCGACTTTGGAAACCCTGACGCTTCGTCGTTCATGTACCTGACGCCAGCTGGCTTCGGGCCGCAGGGACAGGAGCTCCGTTTCGGGCTCATCGCTCCCACCGGAATCCACGATATCGGCTATCCGGTCCAGGTGCCGCTCGGTGAGTGGAATCATCTGGCGGTCGTGCTGCGCGGCGACGAAGGTACGCTGTTCTTGAATGGCCGCGCGGCTCGACGACAAGCTGGAGTGACTGTCAATCCGTCCGACATGGGACAGACCGTCGGCAACTTCTTTGGTCGCTCGACGTTTGCGGCCGACGCCACGCTCGACGGTACACTCGACGACTATCGCCTGTCGTGCCGCGCCTATACGGACAACGAGATCGCGCAGCTCGCGCATCTGCCTGCGCCCGCCGTGCTCCCGAATCAAATCCCCGTCACCGGCGCGATCCGCGACGTGCACGATCCTGCGATGATCGAGGCTGCCGGCACGTTCTATCTCTTTTCGACGGGACCGGGCGTGATGCTCCGTACGTCGACCGACATGAAGAGCTGGACGTTCAGCGGCAGCGTGTTCCCGCAGAATCCGGCATGGGTCACCGAGCGCATCGGCGCGATCGATGCGCTCTGGGCGCCGGACGTGTCGTTCTTCAACGGCGCGTATCACCTGTACTACTCGGCCTCGACGTTCGGCTCGAATCACTCTTGCATCGGCCATGCAACCAAGACCGACCTGGCCGGAGCGGAGCCCTGGACGGATCACGGGCCCGTCATCTGCTCGAATGATGGCGGCAGCGTGGATGACTTCAACGCCATCGATCCGAACTTGATGGTCGACACAGCTGGTACACCGTGGCTGTCATTCGGCAGCTTCTGGGGCGGAATTCAGCTGATTCGACTGGATGGCACGGGCGCGCGCGCGGACAACGCCGTGACCAATATCGCGCGGCGGCCCACCACGGAAATCGAAGCGCCGTTCATCGTGTATCGCGCCCCGTACTACTATCTGTTCTCGTCGTTCGACTTCTGCTGCCAGGGCGCGAACAGCTCGTATCGTCAGACGGTCTCCCGCTCGACGTCCATCACGGGGCCGTATGTCGATCGCACTGGCCTCCCGGCCCTGCAGGGCGGTGGCACACCGGTAGTCACCGGAAACGAACGCTGGCGCGGCCCCGGTCACAACGCGCTCCTGAAGCGCGGCTCGGAGTTCGTGAACGTGTATCACGCCTACGACGCGCTCAATAACGGCGTCCCGACCTTGCGAATCTCCGAGCTAGTCTGGCAAGAGGGCTGGCCGGTCAACGCCGAGCCGTGAGCTAACATCACGAGTTGCAAGGGGGGGGAGCTCGCGCTCGCCATCGGGGGCTCTCCGCCGCGCGTTGCATGCAACGTGGCGCGCAACCTCGAATCGGCATGCGGTGCAGTGTGTGAACCAAGCACTCCCCCGATAAATCCGAGATTGACTCGTTGGCTCGCCGCGTGCACAGGGCGCGGCGAGGTGATTATGCGAGGATCATTGAAGACGGGGAGTATCCGCGGCTCGGGAAAGATGCGTCGAAGCTACGGCTTCGTCGCGCTGCTGGCGGCGGCGGCGCCGTCGCAGTGCGAGCCGGCGCCCACGCCGGCCATCGACGTTCAGTGTAGTCCGATCAACGATTTTGGTTACATCGCATCGGCTACTGGCGCGCTTCAATTCGGGAGCCGCTTGCCCGACGGTAAGTTTACCGTAAACGGCACGCTCAGCACGAACACGCGACTGTTCGGCGATCCAGATCACATTCAGGCCGTCACGGTCTCCGGCACCGTCGATCAATACGGAAGCTCAATGTTCGCCGACGTCTTGAGCGGCTCGAATGACCTGGTCTCCGTCTTCGCGAACTTTCAGGCCTCACCGGGCGGCTCGCACATTTTGGCCAACAACACCACGGAGTATCAGACTTCTTGCGCGGGCAGCGTCGTGAGCATGCCTGCGGTCGGGGATCTGAAAGTCGACGGCGCCCTGCGGAGCGTCGCGGGCGGCCGCGTACAAATCGACGTGACGAACATTGGAACCGTTCCCGTGACGGCCTCGAGCATCCAGATCCGGATCGGCACGACCAACGCGACCGGCGCGCTGCTCGCGAAGCCGGGCCATCCCGCGGGGCCGGCAAACACACTGAACCCGGGCTACCCGGGATACATCGAGGCGCCAGTGGCGCTCACGGTGAGTCGCTGCCAGACGTATACCGTCTTGATTGACACCAGCCGCACCGTTCAATCGGGATCCTTCGATCCGTTTGCGAATGACAGCGGCTCGGTCTCGACCCCCTGCCTGCGCTGGGACACCGTCATCAACGCCGAGACGCTGGGCGTGACCCCCGATCCGTTGCTTCAGTTCAAGACGCTGAGTCAAATCGTCAATAGCCAGGTCGTGGCCCGCACCGACGGCAATCGCTGTAACGTGTGCCACAACGCCAGCTCCAGCCGGCCGTACCGTCCCTCCGCCGGCACGATCACGCCTTCTACCGTGATCAACGGTCGCAGCTGGTCGGGATTCGATGGCTGGGCTGCGCAGTTCCAGGGCGCGCCCTCGAAGCCTGCGTACCTCAAAGGTCTTTTCCAGCGCTGGTTGGACGACGGGGGCCAGTGAGCTCCGCGCGACTGCGCGCGCCGCCGCTAACGAACGCCGGAGGCGAGTCCGAGCGCGTTGATTGCCCAACCCGCGGCTGCGCCTCCCAGGACGATCCACGTGGCGTTTGGTTTGAAGCGGAGCAGCACTACCGCTGAGACGAGCGCCAACACCACGGTCGGCGCGTCGCTCAGCGCTGCTCGCCCGAGCTGGACGGTGACGACGGCCATCAGCGCCAGTGACGCGACGTTGACGCCGTCGAGGAACGCACCGGCCGTGGGGGACGCGCGCAGTTTTGGCACGAGAGGCCCACTCAAGGCGACGAAAACGAAGGCAGGTAAGAAGATGCCCAGCGTCGCCACCACGGCGCCGTAGGGGCCGGCCAGTAGGTAGCCAATGAACGTGGCCGTCGTAAACACCGGACCGGGGGTGATCTGGCCGACTGCAATCGCGTCGATGAGCTGGGCTTCGCTGAGCCAGCCCAGGCGGTCGACGAGATCACCTCGTAGGAACGCGAGCAGAACGTACCCGCTGCCGAACAGCACCGACCCCGTTTTGAAGAACACCCAGAAGATTCCAGGCAAGCTGATGGCGGCCGCGGCCGCGCTCCCAGCGCTCAGCGGGACGACGGGCGCGAGCTGGTGCAGACCGTTCCCCGCTTCGGATTTGGAAGCACCGCCGAGTCGGGAGCTGAGCACAGCCGCGGCGCCGCTGCCGAAGAGCACGGCGAGCTCATTCACGGAGGCGGCAGCAAGGACAGCCGCGAGCGCTGCCAGGAAGCGTAGCCAGCGGGTGCGCAGGGATTTGGGTGCCAGGCCCCAAATCGCCTGCACCACCACGCCGAGGATGACCGGTTTCACGCCGTACAGGATCCACTTTGCCGTCGGGACGGTTCCGTAGCGGACGTAGATCCACCCGAGCGCTGCCGTCATCGTCATGGCCGGCACGATGAACGCAATGCCGGCAACGGCGAGTCCGCTCCAGCGGCGACGCACCCAACCGATGTGAATCGCCATCTCCGTCGAGTTGGGGCCGGGAATGAGATTCGTTGCGCCGAGCAAGTCGAGAAACTGCTCCTCGGTCAGCCAGTTCCGGCGGCGGACCACCTCGTCCATCATCATGGCGATGTGGGCGGCGGGACCTCCGAACGCGGTAGCTCCCAACCTGAGAAAGAGCCACCCGAGCTCGCTGAGAGACGTGAATTCGCGCCGCCGCTCCACCGCACGGATGCAACACGGTCTCGCCCCGACGAGAAGTAGAAAATGAACGCGCAACTGACGGACGCAGGCGGTCGAAGGGCGGACATTCAGGAGGGAAGGTGTCCCATGTCCGATTCCTTTACATGCCGTGTAGACGTCTCCGATTCTTCTGTCCGGGTTAACTGCGAACCGGATCCGAACGACATTGCAGCGACGCCGCCCCTGGCGTTGCCACGAGCCGTCCGGGCCGGAGAGGTCGATGCAGGCACGGCGGAGCTGCTGAAGCGTTTTTCGGTAAAACTCACCCCGCAACTGCCGCAGCCACCGAGCTCCGGGGACGTGGCGCTGAGGTGCCTCGGCGAAGTCAGCGGTGTGGCGCTCGGCATGGTCGGCGCAACCGCGGTAGGTCCCATGATCGGGGTGCTCGGCGCGTTCAAGGCGGGCTACGACGTGGGCAAGTGCGTCGCGCTCGAGCGCAATGAGGCCCACCGGATCGAGGGCGAGGCGCGGGCGTTCGGCCAGTGCGAGACGCGCGGCGGAGTCCCCGTCGGTGCGGCGGGCGGCGTGGTGACGTGTCTCGTTCTGGAAGGTACCCAGCCATGAGCCGGCGTGCGCTGCTGATCGTCGCAGGGGTGGTCGCGCTCTTCTTCTTCGTCCTGGTCGCGGCGCTCGCGGTGGGTGTGTTCGCAGGCTACCAAAGCGAGACGAGGGCCGTGCAGGAGCCGACCATCATCTGGCAAACGTGCGGCGGACGCGGAATGCCGCCCTGTCCGCCGTCTCTGCCACGAGCGCGCGATGTGGCGCGCTGAGCGGTCAGCGATACCGCAGGAGGGACCCGCGATTCACGGATCGGGTTGGGTGTAGACTGCGGGCACCATGCTCAATCCGATCCTCGTCCTCACAGGCTGCGTCGCGCTGGCAATCCCGGCATCCTGCGATGGCGGGAGCAACCCGGGCTGAACGAGGAATGCCAAGAGTGGGACGAGTGCGAGCCGCTCGCCGAATACGTGCGCCGCGGCAAGCTGGCGCTGAACACGGAATATGCGGTTGCCCTGGATTGCGCGACATCGGACCGGCTGAACATCAACTCGATCCGGAAAGATCTGTCGCTCGTCGGCGCGCGCGACTCCGGCTATCGCTATCAGTTCTGTCCGTGAGCGGGATGCGTCACGCCGTCAGACAACCGCTCCTGGCAAGCTCGGGGCGGTGCTGTCGCTCCATCGCTCACCCGAACAGGCGCTGCGAAGTTCTCGCAGCGCAGTGGCAGGGTGCATCTCTTCATGACCGACCTCGCCGCCCGCTGACCGGTGACAATGGTCAACCGGGTTGACTGATGGGTAGGGGTCAGGTAGGGTGCAATGGTCAACTCGATTGACTAAATCTGCGGCCACATTTCGGCCGATTGAGGTTCCATGCCCGTTATCCACGCTTCCGATTCTCCCACGCATGAACTGCCGGGCGCGCGCTTCACCGCGCTCGTCGGCCCCCGGCTCGGTGCGCGGGATACCAGCGTCTGGTGCGTCGAGCTCGCTGCCGGCGGCGCTCCGACGCTGCACGAGGTGACGCGCGAGGAGGTGTTCTTCATCTTGTCGGGGCGCGCCCGAGTCACGATCGCCGGCGTCGAGAGCGAGGCTCTCGCGGGGGATGCCGTGCTCGTGCCGGCGCTCACTCCGTTCACGATCGAGTGTGCGACGGACGCGCCGCTTCGCGCCGTGTGCTGTTTGCCGATCGGCGGGCAAGCGCGGCTCCCGGGTGGGGAGCCGTTCACGCCTCCCTGGGCGTCGTGACCGCGCGATGGTGAAAAAAAAGGCGAGCGGGGAAGCGGCCATCCCGCTCGCGCGCTTGATGGCGATGGCCTTCCGAACGTTGATCGACGAGCTGCACGCCCGCCTGGAGGCGCAGGGCTGGAAGGACGTGCGCGCGTCGTACGGCTATGTGCTGGTCGCGGCCCGCGACGCGCCGCTGACGGTCACTGCGGTCGCCGCGCTGCTCGGCATGACCAAGCAGGCCGCCTCCAAGCTCGTGGAGGCCATGGTCGAAGCCAGCTATTTGCGCAGAAGCGACGATGCGGACGACGCACGTCGCCAGCGCCTCGAGCTGTCTGCCAAGGGGGCGCGGCTCTTGGCCGCGGTGGAGGCCATTTACGCGGAGCTGGAAGGCGAATGGGGTGAGATCATCGGCGAGCCGGCCGTGGAGCGCGTGCGCTCGGACCTGACGCGCGTGCTGCGGGGCTTGCACGACGGACGCCTGCCGGCGATCCGGCCCCCCAGCTAGGCGCGCCCGCGAGTCGGCGACTACCGACGCGCGCGTTCGTGCACTATTGAAGCCACATGGACAAGCCAGACTGGCGTTCTAGCTTGCAGCCGGCTTTCGATGCGGCGCTGACATTCTTGGAGGAGCTACCGGGACGACCCGTGCGGGCGGCCCGCACTCCGGAAGAGCTGCTAGCAGAACTCTCCACGCCCCTCAGCCCGGAGCCGACGCCCGCGCCCGACGTGATTCGGGCGCTGGCACACGCGGCCGATCCGGGGATCACGGCCATGCCGAGCGGGCGATTCTTCGGGTGGGTGATCGGCGGCGCTCTGCCAGCCGCGTTGGCGGCGGACTGGCTCACTTCGGCGTGGGACCAAAATACCGGCACCTCGTTCGCGACGCCGGCGGCGGCGGCGGTCGAGGAGATCGCGCTCGAGTGGATCAAAGATCTGCTGGAGCTACCCACGGCGAGCTCGGCGGCGCTCGTCACGGGCGCGCAGATGGCGAATACGACGTGTCTCGCGGCGGCGCGCAATCGAGTGCTGCGCGCCGCCGGTTGGGACGTCGAAACGGACGGCTTGATCGGCGCGCCCCGCGTCCAGGTCGTGGTCGGCGCCGAGCGCCACGACGCCGTCGTGCGTTCGCTGCGTTTGCTGGGGCTCGGCGCTCGGGCGTTGGGCGTCGAAACGGACGAGCGCGGCCGCATGCGACCGGACGCGCTGCAGCGCACGCTTGACGCGCTGGACGTGCCCACCATCGTCTGCGCTCAGGCCGGCAACGTGAACACGGGCGCCATCGATCCCATGCACGAAATTGGCGAAGCCGTCGACTCGCTCCGTGCCCGCCTGTCACACGACGCGGTCTGGCTGCACGTGGACGGCGCGTTCGGGCTGTGGGCACGCGCGACACCGCTCCTGCGAGGGCTCGTCGAAGGCGCCGAGCGCGCGGACTCCTGGGCGACCGACGCGCACAAGTGGCTGAACACGCCGTACGATTGCGGTATCGCCATCGTCAAGGACGCAGAAGCTCATCGGCGCGCGCTCACGCTGCGCGCCGCTTACCTGCCGGACTTCGCGGCCAACACGGTGCGGAGCCCTGTCGAATACACGCCCGAGTTTTCGCGACGCGCCCGCGGCTTCGCCGTCTACGCCGCGCTGAGGCAGCTCGGCCGGCGCGGGGTGCGCGAGCTCGTCGAGCGCTCGTGCCAGCACGCGCAGGCGTTCGCCGCGGCGCTGGCGGCGCTGCCGCACGTCCAGGTGCTCTGCCCCGTCGAGCTGAATCAGGTGCTCGTGCGCTTCCTTGCTCCGCAGCACGCGGGTAGTCGCCGCGACTCGGGGGTCGACGACGCGCACACCCGCGCCGTGGTGAGCCGGGTGCAGCGCGAGGGGACCTGCTACATGAGCGACACCACCTGGCACGAGCTGGCGGCGATGCGCATCTCGGTCTCGAACTGGTCGACCGATAGCGAGGACGTGACGCGGTCCGTCGCCAGTATTCGCCGAGCCCACCTGGAGGACGTCTGAGCGAGTGATATGCTGGAGCCCGAGGCACTCGCACGATGCAGTATCCGCAACCTGGTGCACCGCCGTACCCGCCCGCCCCGCCCGCGAAACCGCGCTGGAGTAACCAGAAGGTGCTCGCCGTGGCCGGCGGTGTGGGCTGCGTATTGGCGCTGCTGCTCGGCGGGTTCATCGCCGTAATTTTCTTCGTCGTGCTGGGGTCCATCAAGCAGTCCGACGCCTACGAAACATCGCATCGCTTGTGCGTGACCCACCCCGTCGTGATCGCCGACCTGGGTGTGCCGATCGAAGACGGGCTGTTCCCGAGCGGATCAATCAACACATCGGGTGCCGGCGGTGACGCGGATCTCACGTTCTCTCTCTCTGGTCCGAAAGGAGAGGGGAGCGCGCACGTGGTCGCGAAACGCAGCGCTGCCGGCTGGTCGATTGAGCAGGCGGAGTGGACCTTCGGCGGCAAGGTCACCCCGCTCGCGGCCGCGCCGGCCGCGCCATCTGCGCCTGCGCCGTGAACGACCGGCAGACCGCCGGCTATCGCCGTGGTCAATACGAGAACAAAGCCGAAGTGCGAGTCGGCGCGCGTCGCTACGCCGGCGCCGGCCAGTAAGTCGCGGTGCGTCACTGACGCCATGTGTGCGTTTTCAGGCGTCGTGGCAGGATGTTTCCGCGCGGCACGCTCATGAACGATCAAAGCCTGGACAAGACGGCGTACAATGGGCACTTGGGCTTGTCGATCGCTTCCGGTCTGCAGCTGCTGGCGGCGATCTGGGCTGCCTTGAACGCCGTGGTGGCGACTGAAATGTCCATGCTGCTCGCCGCCGGCATTGGCAGTTACTCCCTCACCGTCGGCGCGGCGGCCGTGTTTCTCGTGAAGGGAAGGCGCTGGGCGTGGCGCGTTTCGGTGGGCCTGGCGCTGGCGGTGACGCTGCTCGGGGTCGTGCTCGTCGTGGTCGTCGATGAGGCTCCCGGGCTGGGCCTCGCGCACGAGGCAGCTGGCGCGGTGTTGCTGTTCTGCCTGTGGAGGGGCCGCGCGGCGGTCCGACTCTGAGAGTTAGCGACGCTTGCCCTTCACGGTGCGCTTCGCGACGCTGCGCTTCGCGCGATCGTTGGCGGCGATTCGAAGGACTTCGCGCCCGATTTCGGCGCCGGATTTGTCCTTCACGCGGACGCCGACGCTGTACGGCCCCCAACCGCCGCGGGCGGGCAGGGTGCCCTCGAGGATTCCCCCTCGACGCTGCCACTGCAGCTTCACGGGGAGGCGATTCACACTCACGTCCACGGCCGTGTCGGGTGCGCGCGCGAGCAGGCGCCCTTGACCGTCCCGGAACGCAATTCTGAGTTTGCCCGCTTCTCGCGGCCAACCCTTGGCGCCCGTGACGAGACTGATGCCAGCGTGCACTTCGACCGGCAGCAAACGAAGCTTCAATTCGTCAGTCTCGCCGGCTGTGCGGACGCGTACGAGCGTCGCCGCTCCGCCGATCAGACCAATGTCGCGCGGTGCGCGAGTGAACGCCGTGGCGTTGCCGTAGGTGACTTCGAGCCCTTTGGGATCGGTGAAGTGAATCCTCTGCCGGCGGTCGAGCTCGATCGCGTTCCCCAGTTGGCGGGCTCCGGCTGGCAGCACGAGGCCCAGGGCCCGGATGTTCGTGGTGCTGCCCTTGCCGTTCAGACCGAAGCGATCCACCGCAGCAACTGACAGGGCGTAGCTGCCGGGGCGCAAGCCTTCGACCGTCGCGTTGGTCGACGTCACGTTGAACTCGCGGATTGCCGCGTCGTCATCCTCGGCCGTGACGCTGACCGCATACGAAACTGCGCTGGGAACGGCGCTCCAGTCGAACTCGACGGATCCGGAGCCGTCGGACGGGGCAACGATCACGGATTGGGCTCTATTGAAGGTCGGTGCCCGTAGGATGGCTCGCTGGCTAGTGGCGCCGCTACCTTCGATGCTCCTGGCTTGTCCTTCGGGCAGTTTACGCCAGTGATCCTTGACCGCGGTCAGCATTTCGCCGTCGAGGGCGCCGACCGAAACCGATTCCGGTCTGACCACCACTTCGCCGCGACCACTCGCTATCACCGCGCTCACTTTACGAGGCGCGTTCACCAGCAGCGCGATCGTCGGACGAGCGGTCTTTGGCGCGCTCGCCGTGACGCGTCCCGATACGAGCTGTACGACATGGGTCGGCGTTTTGGGCGCACTCGCCGACCCTAGCGGCAAACGAATCGGCCGCCGGCGTTCGATGATGCTACCGGCCGCGATGCGCAGCGTGATCCCCCCAGGCAGCGATCGAACCTGCTCGCGCGACGGCGCAAACCTTCCCACGAGCTCCGTCGCGCGCGCCTGTGCGGCTGGCGCTGCAGGTGCCTTGCCTGCCGCGAACGCGGTGCTCGTGGAGAGCGCAAGCGCGAGCACGAGACAAACCCTCGAGAATCTTCCGCATCTTCCGCCCATGCACCTCACTCTAGCGCCAAGTGACGCGCCTGTTCAGTCCGTTCGGGGGCACCGTCAGAACGCGCCGTCGAAACCTATCCCGTGACCTGTGCCGACGCGTACGGGACGAATGCGGAAGAGCGCGTCGTTTCGAACTAGCGATGTCTTCGAGGTGGTGTAGCCAAACAGGAGCAAGGTGCCGCCGGTTGCCTGCATGACCCCATCCAGGATCAAGCCCGTCACGATCAGGACGTCCCCGGCGCAGCTCAACCCTTCGCTCGAGTCGTCATCCTGGTTTAGATCGTCGCACGAGTAGTCGCGCCTTCCGAGCGTGAGCCAGGGGCCGACGAACGGAACTGCGAGCCAACCGCTCGCGTTGTGAAAGCTGGCGCTGGCTGCCGCCACGAGACCCACACCGTATGGGATCGCGGTCACGATCCAGCCCGCGGTGATGAGCCCGGTGCGAGGCCGTTCTTCCAGATGATAGCCGACTGGAATGGGAGCTCCCTTACGGTAGGGGAGCTCCAGAGGCGGCTCGTAGCTCGGTGGCGCGTACGCGTGCGGGGGCGGATAGTACGCGGGCGGACCCGGATAGGGTGGCGGGTAGGGAGCCGCCGGAGGAGGGGCATCAGGCGCCGGCTGGGAAGCGGGCGCAGGCTGCTCCGCTACCGCGAGCGCGGAGAACAGTGTCGAGACGAGAGCTAGCCGGAGCGGGCTCGGGCGCATCGATCGACCCTATCACTCGCCGGCCTGGTTTTCGTGTGCGCCCTTCAGCCCGCTTTGCGCGAGGCGCTGCGCGATTGGGAACATCGCGGTTCGGCGCCTCAGGTCGGTAGGAGTAGGCAGAGGTGCGCCGTTCGGCGCTCGGTTGCGGCGCGCGTTCGCACAGACGTGCCGTGCGCTGCAACTCCGATTCCGAGCGTTGCATGCAACGCCGTTCGCCGCATCGCTGATACTGTCGCGCGTCACGTCGAACACGCTGCTGTCGTCCATGTTCAGTGCCAGGTGACGTCCGCTCGAAAACCCGTCGCTGCCTTGCGTAGCAATCCCGACCACGGCCGGGACTGCCTCGGAGGTGAGGCTTCGCAGCGCCGGCGGGCGGCATGTTCGACGCGCCGCACGGCGCGGTGTGTGCAGCGCTCCTGCCCGCGGTCATGGACGTGAATCTACGTGCCCTGTCCGCCCGTGCGAAGGGCTCGCCCGTCATCGATCGCTTTCGTGAGGTGGCGGCGATCCTGGTCGGGCGTGGGACAGGCTTGTGCAATCGCTTCTTCGCCGCCCGGCCTCGCCATGAGGTAAGAAGGGCGCCTTGAGCTCGCGCGCGTATGACATCGTGGTGTTCGGGGCGACGGGCTTCACGGGAGAGCTCGTGGCGCGCTATCTGGCCAAGCGAATGCCAGAAAACGGGCGCTGGGCCATCGCGGGCCGCAGCACCGAGAAGCTCGAAACGGTTCGGCAAGGCCTGATCGCGCTGAATCCGGAGTGCCCGGTCGAGTTAATCATTGCCGATCTCGAGCGGCCAGAATCACTCCTCGCGATGGCTCGCCAAACCCGGGTCGTGTTGACGACGGTCGGTCCGTACATGGACTACGGGGAGGCGGTGCTGCGTGCGTCGGTCGAAGGCGGGGCGCATCACCTCGACATCACGGGCGAGCCGGACTTCATCGAGATTGCGCGGACGCGCTACCATGACACCGCGGTCAGCAAGAAGCTCTGTATCGTGCACGCCTGCGGCTTCGGCAGCCTACCACCCGACGCGGGCGCATTTTTCACGGCGCAGCAGCTACCGGCGCAGGCAGAGAAGGCGGTGCGCGCGTACATCGACACCAACGCTCGGCCTTCGGGCGGCACGGTACGTTCAATCCTGCGCGCAGCCGCCAAAGGGCGCCTGTCACTCCTGCGAGAGCTCACGCGACCGGTGGGAGAGGCCGGGCGACTGCCGCGTCTGAAGGCGCGCATTCACAAGAGCCGCGAGCTCGGCGGGTGGGCGGTGCCTACGCCGGTAGTGGACGCGAGGATCGTGGAACAGAGCGTGCAGGCGCGCACGGCGGCCTACGGTTCGCACTTTCAATACACACAGTACTTTCTCGTCGGGCACTTGGCGCTGGTCTGCTTGGTGCTCATTCTGGCGCTCCTGCTCGTGGTCGCGGTGCGTGTGCCGCCCTTCCGCTGGCTGCTCGAGCGGCTCCTGGCCCGCCCGGGCGGGCCGACCGCCGAGGCGCGAAGCCAGACGCATTTCTCGATCACGTTCATCGGAGAGTCTCCGAACGAGCGTGTCGTGACGCGGGTGAGCGGTGGCGATCCGGGCTATGATGAAGCGGCGAAAATGCTCGCTGAGTGCGGGCTCTTGACGTTGGAAGAGCAGCCTGCGCTCTTCGGGGTGGTAAGCCCGGTCGCCGTCTTCGGCAATCGGCTGATCGAGCGCCTCCGTGCGCGCGACGTCCGCTTCGAGGTCATCGAGTCCTCGAAAGCAAACTGATCAGCCTCGCTGAATACACAGTTTGCGCGCGAAAATTGCGGCGGATTCGAGGTCGCTCGCGTGCGGTCTGCCCTTGTTGAGATTGAAGGGTTTCACGAGCGGGTGCAGGTCGTGTCCAGGGCAGTGCCACTGCCCGACGACCTGGAGCCCCATGCGCCTCAGCCTGGTCCGAATCGTGAATTGATAGAACATGACGGCGAACCAATTTTTTAGCCCGCTGGTGGTGAAGGTGAACACCTTGCTGTCGCGAGGGATCTTGCTGGCGAGCGACATGATTCGATAGTCGTGTCTCAGCCAATAAACACCGGAGCCGATGCCGATGTAGTCCCAGCCCTGGAGCTGCTCCGCTCGGACGGAGTCAGCATGCATCACTTCGGCTCCCAACGTCGTCGCGATGGCCTTGGCGACGATCGCGGTATTGCCGGTGCGCGTGTAGTAGACGATCAGTGCTTTCATGGATCTCCGATGGCGAGCCGCTACTCGTGACGTCGCGTTTTTGGGGAGCGTTGCGAAGGATCATCGAATCCCTCACAGCGACGGTTCCGCTCGCTGACGTCATCGGAGCCCCGAAGTCCAGGCGCTGAGACTTCTCGCGACTCAGCATGGACGTCGGCGCTGGCCAGCGCGTGGGCTCTGGCCGTCTATCGTCGATGAAAGCGCCACTTCTCAGCAGTCTTTCATGGGAGCAAGTGTGGCTGGCGGTGACCGTGGAAGACACGCGCGTATGGATGTCGGCCAATCAGCTCTCGAGCGGGCGCCGTTTCCATGGAGAAACGGGCGGCGCTTCTGCTGTATTCAACGCCGCGCGCGCTCGTCGGCGTCTCCGGGGAGAGCATGGGACGCCAGCCTCCTCTTCGCCCACGCGAGCGCGTCGTCCAGATCCTTCGCAAAGTAGTGGAGCGGTGCCGTTCGCGTCACCTGGGTGAAGAAGGTCGCCGCACCACGCGCCGCCGCGTTCGGGATCACGCTTGCCGCGCCGGCGCACCAGCGCGCGGATTCCTCGCGATGCGCGCGGTACCAGGAGATGAAGCGCTTGATACGCGGAAACGACGGCAACTCCATCGTCGCTGGCATGACGTCGATGTAGGCATAGCGTTCGCCACTTTCGAGCAACGCTTCCAGCTCGCGGAGGTACGTATCGAACTCCTCGTCGGTGTGCGTGGCATCGTGCACCACGACGACGATGGGCCATTGACTTCTGTCGAACCGATACATGCTCCCTCGCGCCCCCGACGAGTCTATCGAAGACGCGGAGCGGGGGCCAGGTCGCTCGAGTGAACGCGCGTAGAGCGCTAGTCCGAGAGCTCGGACGCGAGGTTTCAGCTCGAAATGAGCGGTTCAAGCGTGTGGCCGGCACTCCGCGCGTCGCCGAAAACTTCCCCAGCGCATCTTCACGGCCGATCCGCACCCGGTCCAGACCTAGTGGGTGCTGCCGGCGGGCACGCCTTTGGAGCGTCAGGCTGCGTCGGTTTTGAGCGGGAGAGAAGCAGCCCTCCTGGGGGCGGTTCGTGGCAGACTCGCGCGCCGGAGGCTTCCCCATGAATCGCTCGTACTCTTCTCGTTTCGCGTTCTTACCCGTCAGCGTCCTCAGCGTCGCGTGCGTGTTTCTCACTGCCAGCTGTGGTGGCAGCCAACCCGCACCGGCGCCCGCCGAAAGCCCAGCCGCGCCCGTCGCTCCCGCTCCGGTGGTGGCGGAGCCGAGCGCCCCGCCGGCTGCCGCACCAGCCGAGCCCGCGCCGCCTCACGCCGAACGCCGTAAGGGCCGTCGCCACCACGGCATATCGGCGATGCTGCTGATGAGCGTCCACTCGCTCGAGCTCAAGCCGGAACAAAAGACCGAGGTGGCTGCCATCGAGGCGGATCTCGAAAAGCTCGGCGAACAGCACAAAGGGACGGGAGAGAAGCTGGGCAATGACGTCTCGGAAGGCGTCGCGGCGGGGAAGATCGATCGCGCCAAGACGAACGCCGACATCAAAGAGCTCAGCAAAGCCGTCGAAGCGACGGTGCCCGGTATCCAGGACGCCGTGAATCGGTTGCACAAGACGCTCGACCCGGAACAGCGCAAAGCAGTCGTGGCGTCCATGACCGCGATGGCCGAGAAGATGCGCGAGCGCGGAGCGGAGATGGGCACGCACGGCGCCGGGCGCGGAGCTGGCATGGGGAAACCCGGCGGGGGCCACGACAAGCATGAGTACGGGCCTGGGCCCGGCAAACACGGTCACGCCAAGGGAGAGCCCGGTGCCGCGGGACCGCGAGGCCCCGGCATGGGCGGACACGGACCCATGGCCATGCTGACGCACGATCTCGCGCTCACTCCGGAGCAGAACGAAAAGATTCGCGCCAAGCTCGAGGCCGAGGTCAAGGCTCAGAAAGCCGCCATGCAGGGGCAGATGACAGCCATGACCAAGCAGCTGGAGGCCATCGGTAAGGCGTTCGTCACGGAGACGTTCGACGCGAAGAAGGTCGGCGTGGGCAAGCAGGCTCCCGCGATGGTCAAGCGCATGGCGGAGAGCGGCGTCAAGTTCGCCGAGATCGTGCTCGCCGTGCTGACGCCGGAACAGCGCGCCAAATTCGCCGAGCGCGTGCGTGAGCACGCCAGCGATCCCGAGTAGAAGCCGCAGAAGGAGCGTGAACTCGGTCGCGTACGAACGACTCACATGGGGCGGTAGCTGCAGAAGCTGCCGGTCTGCACCGTGCGCTCGAGGTACTTGCCGAGCTCGGCGTGATGCTCCTCGATGCGCTGAATCGCGTCCTTCAGGCGGCGCTGGACGTTGATGCGCGCGCGCTCCGCGGCCGAGCCGCCGCGACGCGCCCGTCCCCCGAGGCCGAAAGCGCGCGACAGCTCGAGGACGAGCGTCTCTCGCTCGCTATTGGCTTGCTGCACGCGCCCCACGTCGTTTCGGGCTCTGGCTTCTTCGATGACCGCGTCGAGATCGCGAAGTCGCTGCCGATACGCATCCCGAGCTTCAGCGTCGAGGAGCTCGCCGGCGTCCCCCGCGTCGAACGGATCGGTGCCGGCGGGCACGAGCAAATCCAGGGCGTGAAACTCGCGACCGGGGTCGGCGATCAGGCGAGACAAAATCTGCAGCCCCTTGCTGTCTTTCAGCTGAAAGACCTGGCCGGCGCATTCGACCGTCCAGATTTCTCCCGCGCGGCGTAGGCGAAAGTCCGCGATCTTCGCCGCGTCGCTCGGCCGATCACGGACCGGCTCCGGCGCCGCTGCGGGCGGCGCCAGCTCGCCTCGCAGCCGCGCGGCGTGCGCCAGAATGGCAGCGATCTCGAGCTCGCTCGCCGTGCGCTCGGCGATTGCCAACAGATTCGCGCGGCGCTCGAGCTGCCGCTCGCCGTGCTCGCTGAGGAACGAGGCGTAGTCCAGCGCGGTCCACGCCTCGGCTGCACGGGCCTGTGCTCGTTCCGCGCGCTCGAGCGCCTCCTCGAAGTGCGCGGCGGCGCGCTCAGGGTGGCCGAGCACGGCCTCGAGCCGCGCGAGCAGCCGAGCCACGGGACCTTCGACCAGCATGCCCACCATGCCAAAGTTGAGGAAGCGGTGGGACGCTGGGCGCAGGCGCGTCGCGACCTGTTCACACAGCTCACGGTCGCGAAGTTCGAGCGCCGTCTCCGCGACCAGCGCCAGCACTGAAGGGTCGTCGCTTTGCAGTAGCTCCCGAAGCGCCGCCTCGGGCAGCTGGGCGCGCGCCGCATCCAGGCGACCGAGCTGCGCGTACGCAGACGCAGCGAACGCGGCGGTGAACGCGCCGCCCCAGTGCACGCCAGCGAACGCTTCGTGCAGCTCGGGCACGGTCGCGAGCAGCTCGAGCCAGCGGCCACGCCCGCGCAGCAAGCCGGCTCGAAAGACGGTGAGCGTGCGCTGGCCAATGGGGTCGCGAGCCGTGCGCTGCAGCTCGTCGGCCAGGTCCGCGTAGGTCTCCGCGTCCGCGAAGCGTCCTTCGTATGCCGCGAGCGTGCCGCGCATCGCGACCACCCGCCAGCGGTACGAGGCGTGACCGAGGCGCTCTGTTGCGCGCTCGCAGGTGTCGAGCGCCGCGCGGGCCGCGTCAATCTCGCCCATCTCCAGGTAGTCGAAGACCAGCCGCAGGCTGCCGCGCCAGGCCTCGACGGGCTCGTTCAAGCGACGGGCGAGCTCCACGAGCTCATGATTCAAGACGCTTCGTTCGCGTGGGTCGGCGAAGTCTTGCAGCGCGGAGCAGCCGGCACGCAGCACGGCGAGCAGCGTGCGATCATCGCCGAGGCCGCGCGCGATTTCGATGGCACGGAGCGCGAGCTCGATGGGATGACGCGAGTTTGACGCGGGCTGGAGCGCCGCTGCCAGCCGCGCGAGGACGTGCGCGCCGCTCGCCGTTTCCGTGCTCGGCAAGCGGTCGCGTGCCTCTTCGAGCAGCTGGACGAGCACGGGATCGACCTCGCCGTACAGAAAGACACTTCCGTAACCGAGCGCCGCGCGCGCGAAGCTCTCGGCGTCGAGCTCGTCGCGAGCCAGCGTGGCGGCGTCGGCGCAGGCGGCTTTTCCCGCGGCGAGCTCGCCCGCGTGGAGCTGGGCCCGGCCGAGCGCGAGCAGCAGCTCGAACCGCGCGCGTGGATCGGGCGAGCCCTGAACGCTGCACGTCGCGAGCGCGCGCTCGTACCAGCGCGCCGCTTCGTCGAATGCCCACTGCGCTTCGGCGCTTTCCGCCGCGGCGCGCGCAGCGACGTTCGCCTTTTGACGAAGCGTGGGACCAGCCGCCAGATAGTGGTGCGCGATTTCGGACGCCGGCACCTCTGCGCCGCTCGTGCGAGCGCGCTCCAGGCTTTCGGCGACCGCAGCGTGCGCCCGCTCGCGCTCGGCGGCGTCGGTATCCTGGTACAGGACGTCGCGAAAGAGCACGTGGCTGAAGCGGTACTGTCCGCCGCCGAGCCCGATCAATAGCGACGCCTCGCAGGCCTGTGCCAGTGCTGGCGACACAGAGGCGAGTGAACACCCGATCGCTTCGGCGAGCGCTGCGCTGCGGAATTCACGCCCGATGACCGCTGCCACCTCGAGCACCGCTCGGGTTTCAGTGGTCAGGATCGCGAGCCGCTCGGCGATCAGCGTGCGCAGCGTGTCAGGGACCAAGCCAGCATGACCGCCGAGCAGGCCCTGGTCTCCTTGAAGCGAAAGAAAACGACCCAGCTCCGTGAGGAAGAGCGCGTGCCCTTCGGTGATGCTGAACGCTGTCTCTACCAGCTGCTCGGATACGTCGCGGCCAAGCAGTCCGCGGAGAACATCGCGCACGGCTTCGCGCTGGAGGCGCCCGATTTCTAGCCGACGCGCACCGCGCGCCGTGCTGCGCAGGATCTCCGCGGTTCGGGCCGGCATGCCGTCGAGGCTGCGCGCAGTCGTGACGGTGAGAACGCGCGCCGTTCGGCTCTGATCGGCGAGCAGCGAGAGCAGCGAGAGCGAAGACGCGTCGGCCGCGTGCAGATCCTCGAGCACGATGCACAGCGGCACGAGCTCGGCGGCGTCGCACAGCAAGCTGGCGATCGCGTCGAATAGCCGAAAGCGCGCGGTCTCGGGCGGCGCGTTCGGCGAGGCCGGCTCCGCGCTGGGTGAAAGGCCCAGGCCGGGCAGCCACGGTTCGATCGCCGCCGCGCGCGCCCGAAGCAGCTCGAGCAGCGCCGGGCTTCGCACGCGCGTGAGGGAGCGCAAGACCTGGATCCAGGGCCAGTAGGGTGGGGCGCCGCCCGCTTCCCAGCACCGGCCCCACGAGCAGGTGAATCCGCGTGAGCTGGCAAGAGCGGCGAGCTCTTCGACCACTCGACTCTTGCCGATGCCCGGTTCGCCGGTGATGAGCCAGACGCTGCCCTGTCCGCGCTCCGCCGCGCGCAGCGCTCGATCGAGCGCCGAAAGCTCCGCTTCACGTCCGGGGAGTGGAGGGTCTTGGCGCGACACGTTCGCGCTCATCATGCCTCGAGCCTGCTCGAAGAGAAAGCGCGCAGCGAAGCTACGGTCGCGCGCTGCCTCGTGCCTTGCGGCGTGCGGGCCCCGGGACGAAGTTTCTACGAATGGTGAGCAGCTTGAAACCAACACGGAGCAGGTTGTGCTCCGAGTGGTTCGGCTTTCCCGGTAACGCCACGCCGGTCTCCGCGTAGAGGGCGCGGCAGCCGAGCGACTCCGCGACGCGCACACGCTCTGCGATCAGCGCAGTTTGCGCGCCCTGGCCGCGGTACTGCGGCCGTGTTGCGGCGCCAGCGAAGTAGCCGATGTCGCCATCCACGAACAGCGCTCCTGCGGCGATCGCCCGTTCGCCCTGCTTCGCAATGAAGCAGTGCCAGCGTGGCCGCTGCACGACTGCCGCCCAGAGCTCGCCTGCTGCCGGAGGCAAGTCGAAATTTTCAGCGAAGATTTCACCGAACACTGTCGCGACGCTGCGATCGGCGCTCTCGACCGCGATGTCCCGACCCAGATCCGGAGTCGGTCCCGCCCGCCGCACGAGTTTGATCCAGTCCCGATGAAAGGGCACGAGGCCTGCTTCGGCGAGGTCGGGTGCTGCGCGCGCTTCGCGTCCCGGCGAGACGTGGACCATGTAGCCCGAGACGCCCAGGCGCTCGTAGTGAGCTGCGAGCTCGGCGGCGCAGAGGACGTCGTCCTCCGCAAAACCAATGACTCGGTTGAGCATGAAGTGACCGGCGCTGGGTGCCGCGAGAGCGAGAGCGCGCCCGTAGCGCTCGGTACGGAGTCCGAGCAAAAGCCGGCCCGGGGGGCTCACCGCGGCGAAGGAGTCTTTCCAGGCCTCTTGCTCCAACTCCTCGGATTCGTTGATTGAACCATTCATCGTCGCGCCTCCCTTTCGAGAGGCGTTCCACGGCGGGGAACAGCGTTCCACAGGAGTGCACGCCACCGGATCGAGAGCGGAGGCGCGTGACCCCACGCCTCCCGGCGAAAGGAACCGGACTTGGAAAATCTCCCGTTATTCGTGCTGATCGGCGTGTTTGCCCTGCTTGCGGTGCTGGACGTGATACGTCCTGCACGGCCGTTCGAACAGCTCCCGCTGTGGCGCGCCAAGGGCGTGCTGTTTTTCGTGCTGAGCGTGGCGGTGAGCTCGGCGGTGCCGCTTCTGACCGACGAATGGCTCGCGCGCCACCAGCTCATCGACGCCAGCGGTCTCGGCATCGCCGGTGGCGCGGTCGTCGGCGTGCTCGTTGCGCAGCTGGTTAGCTACTTCTGGCACCGTGCGCTGCATCGCGTGCCGTTCCTGTGGCGCTTTCATCAGATGCACCACAGCGCGGAGCGCATCGACGTGTACGGAGCCCTGTACTTTCACCCGCTGGACATCGCCGGTTTCACGGTCGTGAGCAGCGTTGCCCTGGTGTTGCTCGTCGGCGTCCGCGCCGAAGCAGCCGTCATCGCCAGTGTCACCACGAGCTGTATCGCGATCTTCAATCACGCCAACGTGAAGACCCCGCGCTGGCTCGGGTACATCATTCAGCGCCCTGAAAACCACGCGGTTCACCACGAGCGGGGCGTGCACGCCTTCAACTACGGCGACATCGCGCTCTGGGATCTGGTGTTCGGCACTCACCAAAACCCGGAGACCTGGAGCGGCTTGGGCGGCTACTATCCCGGCGCGTCGCGTCGGATGGCTGAGATGCTCCTGCTCGCGGACGTCACGGAGGAGCCGGCGCCGCGCGAAGAGCCTTCCCGGCGCGACCCACTCGCCGCGTAGTCCTCGTGAAAGAGATGACTATGGCGGTCATGGAACACCGCATGATACTGAGGGGGGGCGTCGAAATATGTCGGAGCCATCGCGCTGAAGTTTGACAAGGCGCTGGACGCCCGGACACCGTTTCGCAAAAAGGATGGGGACGGCTCACTCGACATCGACGTGAGGCTCACGCTAGCCGGATACCGCGCCCGCCTCGTCTGGCACCGCGAGCACACCCAGATGCAGGCGGAGCGCGATGGACTTGGCGTGCTGCAGGGCGCTCTCGGATACGCTGCCGCCAGCGGCGAACAGCTCATCCGCGATGTGCTCCGTCGCGGCGATCAGCGCGCGCAGCAGCACCGGCTCCGCTGGCGCGCGCCCCGCGCGTTTCAGGCCCGCCTGCACGAGACCGAGGACATGGGCGAGCGTGCGGCTGCGCTGGTCTTCGAGCAACGTAGCGGGCGAGCGGGCTTCGAGATCGAGCACGCGGCCCACGGGTCCGAGCTCGGCGCGCCAGCGCAAGTAGCTTTCGATCGCGTGGTCGAGCTGCTCCAACGGATCCTCGACGGACGCGAACGCCTGGCTCAGTCGTTCGCGAATGGTGCGATGGTGCCGCTCCGAAAGGACGATGAAGACATCGTCTTTGCTCTCGAATAGCTTGTAAAACGTGGGCCGCGAAACGCTGGATTCTCGAACGATGTCCTCGACTCGCGTGCTGGCGTAGCCGAGACGACCAAACGCTGACGCAGCGCCATACAGAATTCGCTCGCGAACGGACGATTCCGAGAGCTTGTCGAGGCTCCGCACCGAGCGCCTATCCAGACACGCCGCCGAGCCGAGTACGCCGCTTCTGCGCCGCACGCCCGCTGCGGATGATGAGGGGTGCCGCGAGTGTCATCAGCCGCGGGAATGCGTTGGCGACCTTGGCTCCCAAGGCGCGCGCCGAGAAAGGCACATCGAGGACTACCTCGAGCGGCCGCACGCGCAGGACGCGGAGCAGCGCGGCCTCTACCTCGGGGAGGCGGAGCGCGCGGGGGCCGCCAAAGACCATGGCGGCTTCTGCGTAGCGTTCCTGGAGCGTCAGCATGGGCGTCTCCACCGCGTCCGGACAGAAGACGGTGACTGCGATGCCGTGCGCCGACAGCTCCTGGGCGACGGAGAGTGAAAAGCCGCGCACGGCGTGCTTGGACGCGCAGTAGGCGGAGAGCCCCGGTACGGCGCTGAGCCCCGCGATGCTCGCGACGTTCACGATGTGCCCAGACTTCTGAGGAATCATGGCGCGCGCGGCGGCCCGCGTCCCGTACATGACGCCTTTCACGTTGACGTCGAGGTGACGGTCGAAGACCTCGGGCTGCATCTCGTGCACGTTGCCGGGACACAGGAAGCCGGCGATGTTCAAGAGCACGTCGAGCCGGCCGAAGCGCGCTACCGTGAACTCGACGATCTCGTCCCAGTTCGCGCTGCTGCGGACGTCGAGGGTGCTCGTCGTGAAGCGTGGCTCGGATTGCCAGGCGTTCTCGGTCGCGAGTCGCTCGAGCCCGGATTCATCGATGTCGGCAGCCACCACCGAGTGTCCCTCACGGCGCAGAGCAGCGGCCATACGCCGCCCGATTCCGCTGGCCGCGCCGGTGACGAGGCAGACGGAGTGCTCCTGGGGCTCAGCCATGCGTCGCCGCCGTGTGCAGGGTTTTCGGGGAGTGGACGCGCACGGCCGAGGGGACAATTTGGCCGCTGTGCCTGGGCGCGAAGCTCAGGGTCGGTCGAACGTGGGGCGCGAGCGCTGACCAGGTGACCTCACTGGACGGGAACATCTGACAAAATTCGGGGTTCTCTCGGGCGCGGTCGACGATGGCGCGCTCGAGCAACATCGAGGTGTACTGCTCGGCTGCGAGCTCCGGTGTGTTCGAGTTCAGCATCACGTCCAGGTCGAGAGCCCGGGCTGCCCGGCGCACCCCGGGGATGCGCGACGCAGTCGGCGTCCAGTTGTCGGCACACGTGCCGTTCTCCGAGCAGCCGAACACGCCGCCGTCGCCGTGCACGAACAGCGTTTGATTCCCCGTGGTGTGTCCTGGCGTGCGCAGCAAGAGCGCACCATCGCCGAGCGCGAGATCGCAGTCGGTGAACACGACGCGATCGTGCGGTACGCCGCGCTTGCCATCGGGCACGAACCACGCGCGCTGCAACATCGACAGCTGATCCCAGTCGTCCCACTCGACGCGAGGAGCGAGCAAATACGCGTTGGGAAAGCGCGCGCGCGAGCTCGAGGTGCCGAGCAGGGGACGCAGGTCCTGCGTGTGGAAGTGATCGAAGGCGATCACATCGATGTCTTCACAGGACAAACCGAGCGCGGCGAGCTGCTCGGCACAGCGGTTGGGCGGCGGCTCGATCAGGCGGCGGATCAGCGCAGGCGTTTGCTGGATCAGACGATCGTAGAAGGGGGTCGCCTGATTCGTGGGCCCGTCGGTCGGATTGAAGAGCACGTTCTTCACGCCGTCTCGCGTGCGCACTTGCACGAGCAGACTGCGATTGCTGATGATGAGCATCTGACCGGGCGCGAGCGTCGGCACGCTGCCATTGAACGCAAAGCGAACCGGGTACGGTGCGCGCGTCGTGGGCAGCGTCCGGACGGACACGGCGCGCGGTCCCTCACGGAGCTGATCCCCCAGGGCGCGTCCAGCGCGCTCGAGCGCTCGCTGGCGGAGCCCAGTGCTGGGCGATGAGCGCGCGTCGCTCAAGTCGAGAAGCTTTCGGATCCACGACACGCGGGGATCGAGCGGATCTCCAAGTTGCAGGGGCATGGCGACTCCTCACAGGTCGTCTAGGTGCCTATTTGGCGCAAATGACTTAACACGCGTGTTAACCCTGTGCCACGAAATAGTCGTGGCGCTGGATGAAGCGCAGCAGCCCGGCTCCGGTGAGCTCCCCGCGCGCGTCCGCGCGGCTCGTAGCGGTTGACGGCGGCCGCCTCGCTGCGCCGCAGTTTGACGACCATGGCGCACTGCATTATGCGAAGCCGCCATGACGGAGAAGGCGCTGCTGCTCGGCGTCCTCGTGCTGGCGCTGATCGCGCTGCTGTTGGTCGTAGCGGTACGCAAGGGTTACCTGCCTGGGCCGAGGCTGGTGCGCCCGCAGCGTGGCGAGCCCGGCGAGCCGAACCTGGAGCCGCCCGCGGCCGTCGGAAAAACACCAGCGTCAGGCGCGCCGCTGGTCGTTCTGCATCGGCCGCGCACCACCCGTCATCCGATCGTCTTGGCGCACGGCTACTTCGGCTTCCACGCCATCGGTGTCGCTCGCCTGCGACCCGAGTATTTCCGCGGCGTGCGGCAGGTGCTCGAAGCCCTTGGCCACACCGTGCATGTCGCCCGCGTTTCGCCGACCGCGGGCATCCCGGTGCGCGCAGCTCAGCTCCGCGGTCAGATCGAGCGGTTCGGGGCCGAACGGGTGAACATCATCGCGCACAGCATGGGCGGGCTCGACGCTCGCTACGCCATCACCCATCTAGGGCTCGGCTCGCGGGTCGCTTCGCTCACGACGATTGGCACGCCGCACCAGGGCACGCCGCTCGCTGACTGCGTCCTGGCCGTCGGTGAGCTCCGCCGCTTGCGCCGCATGCTGGCGTCGTTCGGCGCCGACGTGGACGGCTTGTACGACCTGACGACCGCGCAGATGCGCGAGTTCAATCGCCTCGTCGTGGATGCGCCGGACGTGATGTACGCGAGCGTGATCGGCGCCGCACGGCCGCAGCTGTGGCCCGTCAATCCGCTCTTGGTCCCCGGTCACGCGTACTTGTCGCGGGTAATCGGAGACAACGACGGAATCGTCCCTGCCGAGTCACAGAGCTGGGGAGAGCGACTCGACGACGTGTTCGCCGACCACTGGGCACAGATCGGCTGGCACCGTACGTTCGACGCGAAGAAGCTGTACGTCTCACTCGCGGAACGACTGGCCGATCGCGGGCTATGACCCGGCGGCAGTTTGCAAAGGCGCGGACTTTTGCGCAGCGCCGGCACCGACCTCGCGTCCATCGCTGATGCAGAGCAGCGGTGGGTGCGCGCACGGTGCGCGCACGGTACGCCGCGTGCGGTGCAGGTGCGCGGAAGCGTCATTGCTGCGCGTCGGCAGCAGGCGTACCGCGAGTGCATGTCCTGCCCTAGTCATCAGTCGATACACTCAGCGCCTCGATCGCTCGTCGCACTCTGCTGCGTCACGGTCGTCGCGACTGCTGCATGTGAAGAAAGCGTGTACATCGCGACCGCGCCGGAGCTGACGCCGCGCTTCGATCCGAGCATCACGGACTACATCACGCGCTGTGGAGACGCGCCGATTCAAGTGTCGGTGTTCGGACCAGCTGACGCCAGTGTGTCAGTAGACCGTCGCGTCGTGACTCCCGGAACCTCGACGGACGTGACCATCCTTGCCGGGCAAGCATTCCCGATCGATGTCACGCTCGCGGGCGGCGTGACGAAGAACTATTTCGTGCGCTGTTTACCCGGAGATTTTCCGCAGTTTGACGCGGAGCGGCCGCACACGCCGCAGGCCGAGTGGTACGTGGCGGCGCCCTGGGGCATGGCGAATTTTCAACCCGTTCCGCCGGGCACGTCGACCCAGTTCGTCGGCGTGTTCGACAACCGCGGCGTGCCGCTGTGGTGGAGAAAATCCACGAGCGCTGCCGGCCCGCTCGACGCCAAGCTCTTGCCCAATGGAAACTTGGCGTGGCTGCACTTCGCGTCGGACCAGACCGGTGCAGGGGGCGGCTCCGAAGAGCGGCGGCTCGATGGCACGCTGGTGCGCTCTCTGCAGACCGTTGGCAGCCCCGTGGATCACCACGAGTACCTCTTGTTGCCAAATGGTAACTACGCGATGGGGCGCTACTTTCCCCTCGCAGGCGTCGACCTCAGCGCATGTGGAGGCCCCCCGTCCGGCGTCGTGACGGACAACGACATTCAAGAGATCGCCCCCGACGGATCGCTCGTGTGGTCCTGGCTCGCCTCCGAGCACATCGCGCTGAGCGAGCTGGCGTGGGCGCAGTCGTGCTCACCGGAAGAGGAGCAGCATGACATCTACCACTGGAACTCGATCGAGCCGGACGGCGACGCGTTCATCGTCTCCTTTCGACACCTGAACGCGGTCTACAAGATCGCGCGGAGCGGCGACATCGTGTGGAAGCTCGGCGGCAGCACGCGGCCCGAGAGCCTCACGGTGGTGGGCGATCCGATCGTCGCCGCAGGCGGATCGCTGTTCGGCGGCCAACACGACGCGCGGCTCTTGCCCGACCGCACGCTCACCGTTCACGACAATCGCACCAATCAGCCAGACGACACGCCGCGCGCCGTCCGCTTTCTCGTAGACGAGGCCCTGCGCACCGCGACGCTCGTCGAGAGCGTGACGGACGCGGCCGCGGACTTTTCGCTGTGCTGCGGTAGCGCGCGCAAGCTGCCCACCGGTAACTGGGTCATGGCGTGGGGTGCGAAGCCGCACGTCACCGAGCTGGCCCCCGATGGAAGCCTGGTGTTCCGCCTCAATTTCACGCAAGACATGTTCACGTATCGCGCCCATCCGGTGATGCCCGGCGTCCTCGGTCGCGCCGCGCTCCGCGCAGGGATGGAAGCGCAAAACCCGCGCTAAACTCGCGGCGATGCGCCTCGTCACGTGAAGTCGTAGAGGCCGCCGCCGTGCGTGACGAGCGCGCTCTTCAGCGCCGGCTCGATCGTCTGACCATCCGAGATCACGGCGACGCGCGCCGGTTTGCCGCCGCCGAGCACCCAGCCGCGCGTGATGGCGCGATCTCCGGACACGTTCTGCTCCCAGGCGTGCGCCGTATACAGGGTCTGCTGCGACTCGGAGATCCATGGACCCGCAGCACCGGTCGCCACGGCGGCGCCGTCGGCGAAAAGGCGGTTGATGACCGGCGCGGCTGCCGCGCGGTAGACCATTGCTCCGTCCGCGATCGTCGTGACTTGCTGATTGAGCGTGGTGAGCAGGCTGGCTCCGAGCGCGTCGTGATTGGTGATGTTCGTCGACGCGTGCACGAGGACGGGAGTCATATCGTACGCCGTGCCCCGGTCCGGGCCGCCGTGCAGCAGCACCTTTTCCGAGACGGTCACCGTCAGTCGCAACCGGCTCTGGAGCTCCTCGGCGAAGTTGATCTCCGAGAATTTTTCGTAGAACTGCTGGGCGTCGTTGTGCAGATCGTGCCGGCTGTCGTCACGCAGCCAGCCGATGGCCATTTTCTGCGCCAGCGTATTGCCGGCGAGCACGTGGCTGGCGATGCGCGGCATGTACACGACGTGATCGACTTCCTTCAGGATCGTCGGCAGCCAGAGGCCACGCGGCCAGTGGTGCTCGGCCGGTAGCGTGGCGCTGAAATACCCCGTCTCGAACGGCTGTTCGTCGAAGAAGTACAGTTCGGCGCCCGTTTGCTCGACGCTCGCGAGGCCGCTCTGTGCAAAGGATTCACGGGTGGAACCGAACCGGCCCTGTCGCGAGTTTCTCACGTGTTCCACGCCGGACTGGTCGGCCACGATCACGCGGTCGGCGCCGCGCGCTTGCAACTCGTCGACCAGCCCGAGCACGCCCCCGACGGACGTGGTGCTCGGATGCGGCAAACCCGAGTTCGCGGCGACCTTGATCAAGACGCTGTCGCCACGCTTCAGCCAAGAGAAGTCGAGACGTCGTGCCGCTCTCCGCAGCGCCGCGCGCGCGTCTCCGCCATACAGGCCGAGCAGCACCGCACCCGCGGGCACGACGCTGTCGTTCTGCGGCTCTTCCGAATCGGAGCTTGCGCACGCAGACAGCTGGATCGCGATCGGCGCCGCCAAGGTGAGGCGAGCAAAGTCGCGCCGCGTGAGCTCATGCCGCCCGCGATTGGTCCTGTCCGTCATCGCGCTACGCTCGGCCAGAGCGCCGGCCGGCTCAACCACCTTCGTGGAGCCACGCACAATTTTCTCGCGCGCTACGCCGCCGGCACAGCGTGCCTGTATTTGCTTGAACGAAAGAAGCTAGCTCGGGTAATACTGAACACATGAACAGGTCAGGCGGGGACGCAGAAAGCATCAATTACGATCGGGGCGCGCTCGTGGAACTCGAGGTAAATGGCGCCGAATACCGCCTGGACGTGGGCAAGCATGGCATCGGTCTATGCGTTTCGCAGCGCGTGCGCGGGCACTCACAGTGGCACGTGCTCAGCGCGGCACGTTGGAATGGCCGCGCGCTACGTGCCAGCGCGTTAGATCAGAGCATCGCCGCGCATTTGTCCGCAGCGTTCGCGCGGGCGGTCGAGCAACTCGGCTGAGTCGACAGCGTGCATCGCTTGCCAGAGGTTTGCGCGGTCGGCGTGTCCCGCGGCATAAGGACCTGGACACGCACGCGCCATGAATCGCCCACGCCAGCCGACGTCTCTCCACAGCGTGCTCTTCGCGTTCGCTAGCGCCTGTGCTGTGGCCTGCGGCGCGCCGCACGGGGTGAAACCGTCCGCTGACGGGCCGAAAGCCCCGTCGTCCGCCAGCTCGGAGCCGCCTCGGCGCCCGGACTCGTCCGGGAGCGGCGCCGCCACGCCTCCGGCCGATTCGGCGTCGTCGAGCGGCAACGCCGCGCCGGCTTCGAAACCGTCGCCTCCGGCCGTTGCATTCCCCCCGGCAGATTTCAGTCCGCCCTTCGAGCGCTCTGCAAAGCCGGGCGACGGCAAGTGGGTCGCCCTCGGTGATGGGGCGCGCGGAGACTTCGCGGCGGCAGCGCCACACGTGCTGTTTCGTACGGTCGTTCATCCGCACCCGGTCAGTCGGTTCGTATCGGTGACCGTCGTCGCCGTCGATCTTTCTCGTGCTGCCGTGCATCTCGTCGCCGGGACCGAAGACCCCGTCGCGCTGCACGTCCCGGAGAGCGAACGCACCGGTTTGGTTCCGAGCGATCACCAGACTTCGCTGCTGGCGCTGTTCAATGGCGGATACCAAACGCCACACGGCCGTTGGGGGGTGATGATCGGGGACCAGGTGCTCGTGCCGCCGCGCGACGTCGGGTGCACGATCGCGCTCTACCGTGACGGCAGCGCGCGCATCGCGAGTTGGCCGGCGCTGGCAAAGACGCAAGGCACGATGGCGGCGTTCCGCCAAACGCCGCCGTGCCTCGTGGAAGGCGGCGCGCTACATGCGGATCTGGCGGCGTTTCGTGAGGGAGCGTGGGGTGGGCGCGTCCCGAACGTGAAGACGAGAAACCGCTCCGCGGTCGGCGTCGACGCGAGTGGGCGGGTGCTGTTCTACGGTTTCGGCGACGAGGCCGGCGCGCGCTTGCTGGCCGATGGGATGCGTTTCGCCGGAGCCGTCGCGGCCGCGCAGCTCGATATCAACTATTACTGGACGCGTTTTCTGCTGGTCGGAAAGAAGAAGCCGGAGGCGCCGCTTTCGATCACGTCTCCGCTCGCACCCAAGATGCAGTACGAGCCGCGCGGCTACGTGTCACGACCGGCCGCGCGCGATTTTTTCTACGTGAAGCGTCGCTGACGTCGCCGTCGCGAGGATGCCTGAGGAGTTTCGACACGTGACTTCGTTCCATTCGTCGGGCGCGCTCGAAGCGCGCTGTGTGTCTGCGATCGTATCGAACTGGCGAATCTCGTCCATTCGCGCTTTCCTCGGATTTGTCTGAGCCCGCGCGGAATCGCCGCGACGGCGGAAAAGCGCCGGCCCGAGCGCGTGCGAGCGAACGTCATGGCCGTTTCGCGACGCCACGATTCAGATTTTAGACAGGGAAGACTCAGGAATGAACGGGCTGAGTGCGCGATCCGAAGCGGCGACTCGCCGCATACGTCGCTGCGCGCGCGTTGTGCACGAGACCTACGGGCCGCACTCCCCGCCCCGAGCGAAACGGATCGAAGCGCAGGGCATCGTCCTCGAGCGCGATCAGCCCTTCCAGCGTGATCTCCACGCAGGGTACGTACTTCGCTCCCAGCGCGTGCGAGCGCACGCCGAGCGTGAGCAACACGGGCCCTCGGTCGAGCGCGTTTCGGAGTTTCTCGACGCGCGTGCTGCCCGCAGCGGGGGCGTCTGCCGGGCGCAGTCGAAATTTCACGCGCCCGCTGCTGGCAATATCGAATGGCGATACGCCGAAGTAGTCATTGTCGAGAAAGTCGTGCTGCCGAGTGCTGAGCGGCGCGAGCGGCGTGGTCCAGGGTGAGCGAATCGTCGCCAGCAGCAGGTCCTGGTCGTCCGCGTCCGGCAGCGCCGTCACCTGAGCGCTCTTGCGAAACCGCACGGCACAGCCGAGCACGTCGGGCCACTCGTGCTCCTTCCACCACGCCCCGGAGAAGCGCACCAGCGCGCACCCGGACAAGCGCTCGCCCAGTTCGCGCGCTTCGCCAGGCAGCGCGCGCACCTGTCCGCGCAGGATCATGCCGCGCGGGTGAAACATCCGCGAACGCCGGACACGGCTCGTCGCTCCGACGGCTGGCGCCATGAGTGCGCCCCATGCTCGTCCCGCCCAGCGCTGCGCATTGGCAATCATGGGCGCCAAGTTAAGCAGGCTTCCTGCTCTTGCCAGGGCCCCGGCGGCGATGCGCCGAAACCTGCGAGGCTGAAGGGAATCCCCCTGCGAGGAAGGCAGACCTTACGCCACGACGAGAAGCGCCGTTCTATGGGTCTCGGTGGTCCCTCCTGCCGGTACACGATCCGAAGCCACGATTCGCGGGTGCGTTTGGCGCGTCTGGCGCGTCGGCGCGGTCGCGAAGGCCTGGGCGATCGTGCTGGCAGTGCTGTGCTGCGTGCTCTTGCCACGCGCCGCGCAGGCCGAGCCGGTGCTCGTGCTCGACGAGTCGATGCTTTCCGGGACCGAGCTCGGTGACCGCCTGGAGGTGCTGGTCGATGAACCCGGCACGGCGACCATCGCCGAAGTCGCGGCGGCAGCGTCGAACGCGCGGTTTCGACGCGCGCCGGCCAAGGTCCTTGCGTTAGGCTTCACCAAGTCGGTGCACTGGCTGCGCTTCCACGCCGACAACCGGCAGGCGAAGAGCGTGCGCTGGGTCCTCGAGCTCGCTTACCCGCCGCTCGATGACCTTCGCCTGTTCGTGCCGCGCTCGGATGGTGGCTTCGACGTGCGCGAGACGGGGGACCACAAGCCG
>DATDJP010000223.1:0-2168 GCA_036520475.1 Polyangiaceae bacterium
TCATTCGGGGATCGATGTCGGCTCGATCTGGCGATAAGAATCGATTGCTGGTCGATGTCCCCGGTGGAGATGGTCCAGGACCTCCTGTGTGGTTTCCAAGAGCTCGTCGGCCGCGGCGACTGCCCTGATGACATCCAAGCGGATATCCAGCGGCTGTGGTTGGACCCCGCACCGGCTGCCGGTAGGCTTGGAGCCGTGAGCCAGCCGGATTTCGACAGCCCGAACGCGTCGTCTGAAGTGTTCGTCCGTGACCCGTTCGCCGATCCGTCGGCGGTGCTCGCGGCTCGTCGTCTCACGATGGCGGAACGCTTCGAGCTGGCGGTCAACTGGAACATGCTCGCGTCTGAGCTTCGCGAGGGGTTCGTCAGAGCGACCCAGCAACCGTCGCCGGGCGCGTGACGTTCAATCCACGCGCCCTGTTTCAGGCGCTCACGAGACACGAGGTTGCCTACGTCACGATCGGCGGCATGGCGATCCAAGCCCACGGCGGCCAGCGTCTCACCCAAGACTTGGATGTGACGATCGCCTCGTCGAGCGACAACCTCGCCCGTTTAGCCGAGGCACTCAGAGACGTCGACGCCCGCATACGCGGCCCGCAGGGCCAGCGCTCCAGATCAGTCCCGAGCGCGGCCATGCTCGCTAGCAGCGACCAGTGGCACCTCATCACCGCCCACGGCCCGCTCGACGTGCTCACGCTCCCCGCTCATCTCGGCTCGTTCGCCGCGATGCGCGAGCGCGCTCACGAAATCCCGCTCGGCGACGTGATCGTCCCGATCGCCCACCGCGACGACCTCATCACCCTCAAGCGCGTCGCCGGCCGCCCCCAAGACCTCGCCGACATCCGCCTGCTCGAATCACTCGACGACAGAAGCTGATGGGCAGGCGCTCGCCCTTTGCTGGTCTGGGCAGGTCACAGCAGGTTGTGGAGCGCCCGCATATGAGGCCCCGGGCGCTCTGCAGCCGCTGACGACCTAGTGCCGCTTCCGGCAATGTTTGCCTGGTTGCCGGGAGGGTTTGGGGTTATGTGAACGAAGCGTCTCGTGACATGTCGTCGTCGTGGGAGGCATCGGGTGGCCGATCTGGTCAGGGTCCGGGAGATCAGCAACGAGGAGGGCAACCGGCTGCTGCGGATCGTGCGTCGCGGGACCGGCTCGGTGGTGACGTGGCGCCGCGCGCAGATGGTCTTGCTGTCGGCCCAAGCGATGGGTGTCGGTCAGATCGCGAGGGTCACGTTCACCAGCGAGGACCGGGTTCGTGACGTGATTCACAACTTCAACGCGGACGGGTTCGACTCGCTCTACCCCCGCTACAGAGGCGGGCGGCCGCCGACGTTCACGCCCGACCAACGGGCCGAGATCAAGCGGATCGCGCTGGCGCGGCCGGCCGATCACAACCAGCCGTTTTCGACCTGGAGCCTGGCGAAGTTGGCCGACTTTCTGGTCGATGAGGGGGTGGTCGAGGACATCAGCCACGAAGGCCTGCGCGCTCTGCTGCGCGCCGAGCAGGTGTCCTTTCAACGCCTGAAGACCTGGAAGCAGTCCAACGACCCCGACTTCGAGGCCAAGAAGAACCGCGTCCTGGAGCTCTACGCGCTGGCCGACGGCAGAGCCAGACGCGGCCGGGGCGATCCCGACGAGGTGATCTGCGTCGACGAGTTCGGGCCGCTGAACCTGCAGCCCCATCCCGGCCGGCAATGGGCGTGTGAGGGCGGTCGCGGCCAGGTCCGGCGGCGGCGCCGACGCGCGACCTACACCCGTCCGCACGGCGTCCGGCACCTGTTCGCCGCCTATGACCTCAAGGCCAACAAGCTCTACGGGCACGTCAAAGCACGCAAGCGCCGCGGCGAGTTCATCGAGTTCCTGCGCTACATCCGCACCCTGCACCCGGCTCAGCGACGGATCGCGATCGTGCTCGACAACTTCAGCCCGCACCTCACCACCAGGCACGACACCCGCGTCGGCGACTACGCGGCCGCTAACAACATCGAGCTGGCATACGTCCCGTTCAACGCCAGCTGGCTCAACCGCATCGAAGCGCAGTTCACCGGGCTGCGCTACTTCGCGCTGGACGGCACCGACCACCCGACCCACAAAGCACAAGGCACCGCGATCCGGCGCTACATCCACTGGCGCAACCGCAACGCCCACGACGAACGCCTCCGCCAGATC
>DATDJP010000224.1:0-14374 GCA_036520475.1 Polyangiaceae bacterium
CCCGACGCCACGCAAGACTCGCTTGCCAGCTGGTGGCCAACCTTTGCTGGGCGGGCTCTGCCTCCCGCTTGGGCTCCAGCGAAGTTTCAATCACGTCTACATGATTTCCTCTCCTCCAGGCTTGGCCTGGCGCAATTTGCGCACGAACTAGAATCGCGAAGTGAGAAGAGGCTTGAGGTGGCGCGCGCCGTCTACTTCCGCTTGGCCAAGTCAGCCAGGCCGAGCGCGAGGAGACCGTACTTGAGCCAAATTCCCGTTTTCCCCATGACGGCGTGACACGAGCCTACTACGTGCCAATTACGAACTCCGTTCGAGCGGGGGAAAGTGGCGGAGTTCCGGGCCGGCAACAGACCGCGAACCGGCTCGTCTGTCATGCTTGGCACAGGGCCGTGAAGAGCGCTGGCACACCCGACGCTGACGTTTCTGATTGCACGGGGCAGCCCAATACGTGCCCCGGCGGCCAGGAACACGAATGTGCAAAGAGCAGGTCGCTGCCGCGGGGTAAAGTGCTGTTTCGATGAACGGTGCTCGCTACGTTCCCCTCATGCTCGGCGTCGCGGCGTGTGGTGCGTCCGAGGATGGGCGCGCAAATAGGATCCGCGAGCGCACCGCGCTCATCACGCCCGAAGCGTTCGAGCTCGTGGACGAAGCGTCTGACCCGTTCGACGACCGCCCCACAGCGCCCTACGAGTGCAAAAAATCGGGATACCTGGCCGAGTATCTGGGCGCCGAGCCCGTGTTCAGCGTTCGGACCGACGATTGCGAGTACGGCACCTTCATGCAGCCGACTCTCGTGAAGGTATACAAAGGCGAGTTTCTGAACGCACGCCTCTGGCACTTCACGTTGATCGCGTCGGAGCCCGCGGAGGCTCACCTGGACGTGACCCTGGCGGCACCCGGCTTCGGAATGGAAGAGCGTCTCCCCATCCCCTCGGATGGTGGCCTCGTTTACAAGACGTGGCAGGCGCCGCGCGACTACCCCGCGGGCACCCCGGTGTACTTCCACATACACAACCACGGCATGAACGAGTACTCGCTCATCGAGCTCTCGACGGGCACCGACGACCCGAACGCGGACCCCTGAATCCCAGGGCGTCGCGCGGCGGCGAACCGCAGAAATGGGCTCACGGCAGGGCCGCAGGCTGCTCGCTTGACGGCCCATGTCTGAACAATGTATAGATCGATCTAAACATCGTTCAGACCCGGCAGGAGCACGTCATGACGTTCGACCGACTGGATTCTATTTCCGCGCATCGTTCGCTGGCTCGCGCAGCCTGCGTCACGGCGCTCGCACTGGGCGCGGGCGCCTGCTCGAGCGAGTCTTCCGAACACGAGACCGGCACGCCCTGGTCGAGCGGGGTACGCCTCCCCTCCGAGCCCCAGGCGGAGGGCGACCCAGTGCGCGGCAAACAAATCCTGCTCAACGGCTCCTACATGAGCTGCGGTGTCCCCTTGAAGCTCTGGGACAACGAGCTGTCGGGTCCGTTCGTGCGCGCCGCCTTCGGCGGCAGGGGCGAGGTCGGCGTTCCCGGCCGTGAAGGGCGGAACGCCGAGCTGCCGCACGTCGTCAACGTGTTCACCACTTCGGACGGCGCCGAGGTCGTCAATCAGAACTGTCTCGGATGTCACTCGGGCAAGGCGGATGGCGAGCTCGTGATCGGCATGGGTAACGCGACCGCAGACTTCACGGGCGGCGTGACGGGCGGCGTGGAGGTGGGCGAGATGCCGGATGCACTGCTCACGCAGCTCGGTCTGAACGCGACGGAAAAGTCGAACCTCGACAAGTTGCTGCGGGTCACGCGCAAGTTCGGGCCCGAGACGATCATGCGAACCGTGGGGCAGAACCCCGCCGAGTCCTTCACGGGCATTCTGCTCGCACACCACGACCCGCAGACGCTCGAGTGGAGTGAAACGCCGCTCCTCGACTACAGCGTCCTCGACGCGGACGGCCAGCCGATCGCGGAGCCGCGGCTCACGTCCGATCCGCCGCCGTGGTGGCGTGCCAAGAAGAAGAACGCCCTGTTCTACAACGGCATGGCGCGCGGCGACCACCGCGGGACGATGGCGCTGGCCTCGTCGGTGTGTGTCGATAGCGTCCCGGAGGCGAATCGCATCGACGGTCTGTTCAAAGACATGCAGGCGTACATCGGGACCATCACCGCGCCCGTGTACAAGCGCAGCGTCGATCGAGCGCGCGCGGAAACCGGCGAGGGCATCTACGCGCGCGCGTGCGCCGGCTGCCATGGCACCTACGACGAGGACCCGGAAAACGACGCGCGGGACACGTACCCGAACCTGCTGATTCCGCTGGACGTGATCGGAACCGACCGGGTCGTGGCCAACATGGGCGTCGTGCACGCTCCGAAGTTCGTGGACTGGTACAACGACTCGTTTTACGGGCGCATCACGCGCGCCGCGCCGAACGATCCGTTTCCCGGCTACATGGCGCCGCCGCTCGACGGCATCTGGGCCACCGCGCCATACCTTCACAACGGCTCCGTTCCCACGATCGAGCTCGTGCTGAACAGCAAAGCGCGTCCAGCGGTGTGGAAGCGAGAGAACCTCGACGACACCCACTACGACGAGGCTGCCCTCGGCTGGCCCTGGGTGGCGCCGCCGTACTCGCAGGCGGACGCGCCCGAAGCAGAGCGGAAGTTCATCTACGATACTTCGTACTGGAGCCAGTCCAATGCCGGCCACACCTTTGGCGACCATTTGACGGACAGCGAGCGAAGTGCCGTCCTCGAATACCTGAAAACGCTATGATGTAGGCGCATGAGCCGATCTGCCGCCGAACGCAGCGACGCGCCGCGCAAGGAAGCGTATCATCACGGCGACCTACGCCGTGCGCTGCTCGATGCCACGCTGGTGCTGGTGGAGCAACACGGCCTGCAGGGGTTCACCTTGCGGGCCGCGGCCCGTGCCGCGGGGGTGACTCCGGGGGCGAGCTACCATCACTTCGCCGACAAGGAGGCGCTCCTCACTGCCGTCGCCGAAGAAGGGTTCGCGCTCTTTCGCAGGGCCCTCGAAGCCGCCATCCGCGAGCCCGCGAGCTCGGCCCGCGAGCGCTCACACAACGTGGGTGTCGCGTACGTGCTCTTCGCCGTCGAGCACCCCACGCGCTTCCGCGTGATGGTCGGCCACAGCGTGGACGCACGCAAGCGCCAGCCGAGCGTCGGTGACGTCGCCCTGGCAACCTATCAACTCGTACGCGACGTGCTCGTCGAAGGTCTGCAAGATGGCGAGGCCCGTACCGTCTCGAACACCGAAGTGCTCGGTTGGTGGAGCGTCGTGCACGGGCTCGCGTTTCTCGCGATCGATGGCCACCTCGGACCGGCGGGCAGCTCCCCAAAGCGCGCAAGAGTCATCGTTCAAGAGGTGATCGCGGCGCTCGATGCGCGGGCGCAGCTACCCGCGAACCCCGACTCCACGACCGCGCGCACGCCGAAGCGTAAGTCGTAAGCTGCGAAATTCCGCGCAGGGTCGGCAGCGCCCGTGCAACCCGAGGCGCGCCGGGATGCATGCAACGGGCGCCGTGTTGCAGGCGGCGCGGATCGCCCGGCTTTCGTCATGACAGCGCTCGAAAACTCGCGTAGTGCGGGCCGGCGCGGTTCCTGCATACACGCGCACTTCACTCTGACTGGGAGGATCAACAACGTGATACATACAGCACGCACCATTCGAACCTGCACGGCAGCCGGCCTCTTCTTGCTGTCGACCGCTTGCGGGTCCACGGCCGAAGAGACCGACGCAGCGGTGGAGCAGGAATTCAGGTCCGCATCGCATGTTTCAACGGCGCTCCTACAAGATGCGAGCGGCAAGAGCATCGGCTGGATCATTTTCAGCAAGAGCTTCGACGGCACGCGCGTCTCGATTTCGGCGAACCTGCCGAGCGCGATGGGCAGCATCCACGGCCTGCACGTCCACGCGAACGACAACCCTGCCAACGGCGAAGGGTGCGTCGCGGACCCCGCCCAGCCCGCGAGCACCCACTTCGTCTCCGCGGATGGGCACTACAATCCGGGGAGCGGCACGCACGGCCACCACTCGGGGGACATGCCCGCGCTCCTGTTCACGCATGCGGGCAGCGCGCGGATGAGCTTCGTCACCGATCGTTTCACGCCGGCAGAGCTCAAGGGCAAAGCCGTCATTTTGCACCAAGGTCCGGACAACTACGGCAACGTGCCCGTGGGCACCGCGCCGAACCAGTACACCGCGAACAGCGCCGAAGCGACGACCCTGACGCAGAACACCGGCAACGCCGGTGCGCGCATCGCCTGCGCCGTGATTCAGTGAGGCTCGCGACGGCTATTGGTGAGCGCTCAGGCTTCGCCGAAATGCGCGCCGGGTGAACGGGGCTCCAGGCGAATCAAGCGCGAGTCCTCGACCGCCGCCTGGCGGTGCTTGACCGCCTCGCGGTACGCGTCGTCGCGCAGCATCTCCACGAACGCATCCACGCTCGGGTACTCCGCGATGAACACGATGTCCCAGCGCTCCGTGCTCGGGCCGATCAGCACCTGCTCGAAGCGCCCGATCCAGTGCTGCCGGCCCCCCACGCGCGCGAACACCGGTCCGCTGGCGCGCGCGTACGCGCGATAAGCGTCGAGCCCTGACGCGTCACGCCCGTCAGGGTAAGCCGCGCGCTCGCGGAGGCGCACCAGGTTCAGCATGTGGATCGGGCCGGGGCGCGCCATGCCGCGAAACGTCGCGAACTGCTCTTTCGTCGGATCGATGTAGTGAGACATGTGTTTACTCCGTTGTCCGGCATAGCGCGAAACGCCGTGGGCGCCTCGCTGCGCGCATGTTACCGATCGCCGCGTGAGCCGGGGCATTCGCGTCAAATTCGAGCCGCGCATCGAGGACGTGCTCGGGTTTCGCACCGTGCTTCGCAGCCGTGTCGCGCTCTTGCATCGCGGCGCGGGGACGAGCAAAGCCGTCCTGAGCACGTTGAAGCCGGCCCGCCTCGTATTCCACGCGGCGTTCCTCGGCGAGGGGCGCTCGGTCGAGCGCGCGTTCGAGCGCTTTGCCTCGCTGTCCGGCTCCGTGTTTCTCGACGAGGCGACCGGCGCGCCGCGCTTCGTGTGCGACCCGAGCGCGGACTTCGAGTACGACGCGCCGCCGCCGAGTGGGGACGAGCCAGTACGCCGTCTCTGCCTGACCTATGACGACGGCACGTTCCGCTCGCCGCCCAAAGCCGACGCAGCCGCCGCGAAGCTCAGAATTCCGAAAGAGCCGGAAGGAAGTCGCTTTCTGGAAATCGCCGCGGAGCTCGCGATCGCGGGCGCGGTGGAGAGCGCGCTCGAGAGCAACGACCGTGTCGACGTACCGCTCGGCCCCATCGAGGTGCTCCACACCACGATGCCGCTCGAGCAGCTGACCGGCGTCGCGAAGATCCTGTCGGCCAGCCACTTTTCGGGATGGTTGACGGTGGTGTTCGGCCACGACATCCCCGAAGCCGCCTACCGGCTACTCCGGCGCGCGCTCTTGTCGGGCAGCTATCCGATGCCGCCCATCGACGTCGTGTCCTCGCTCGGTGGAGATAACGTCGCCGGCTACGACCGCGCGAGCCGGCGCATCAAGGTCGTGCGACAGTTCATCAAGGACGCCGAACAGGAGCCTGATACCGCCGCGCTGCTCGCAGCCGCGTTGATCGAGGAATACGGGCACTTCGTCGATGACGACCTGCGCAATCGCTTGTCCAAGGTCGGGGGGGACGCGGCGCTCGATGAGGGAGCGCTGTTCGGCTACTCGCTCATCAACATGGGGTGGGATCTGACGGACAACGCGCCGTTCGCGCGCTATCTGCGGGACGCCGAGGACGTCGAGCTGCGCGTCCACTGGCAGACGTACAAGGGCCTCCTCGACCAGGCGCTCGGCCCGGAAGAGCAACGCTCGGACGACATGGCCGACGCCATCGAGTTCTTCGGTGCCGGCAAGGGGCACGGCAAGCCCGGCAACTCGTTCGCGCACGAGTCGATCGAGGACGTGCTCAAGGAAGGCGGCGTGGACGGCAAGCGCGCCTTCAATCCGGACGAAGCCAGGGAAATCTACTTCGGCAACTGGCTTCGCGATTACTCACAAGCCATCACGCCCAACACGCTGCTCTTGCTCAAGCTCGCGGGCGGGGCCATCGATCGCGGTCTGCCCGGCACGGCCAAGGGTCCCACCCGCTTCGAAACCGACCCGCGCGGCGTGATCACCGAGATGCTCGACCTGTACGCCCGCGCGGAGTTCGCGGATCTTCCTCATTTTCGGGTCACCCGGGATCGCCTCGGCGTCTACCGATCGTTCGAGCACATCGACAACCCGGATGGTCTCGTCACGAGTCCGCTGGATCCAGGGTTCGACCGCACGCCCTCGAAAACGCTCCACTTGCGCATCGATGCGAGCACGCAGATGGCGGCCTACATTCGCGAGCGGCTGCCGCGCCCGGCGATGAGCGCCGCGGAATACATGCGCGGCGAGCTCTCGGCCGCGCTCGCTGCGGGCGACAACCCCGAGGGCCGGCGCAGGCTCGGCCAAGGGCTGCACACGCTGGAAGACTTCTACGCGCACACCAACTTCTGCGAGCTGTTCCTGCGCAAGGTCGGCAAAAAGACCGTGGAACCGTGGGTCCCGGAGCTCACGGAGGGCGGCAAAAAATTCTTCCCACTGGTCAGCGGCATTTTCGGCGGGGACGACACGGCGGCCAGCATCTTTCTCGCGCTGGCCGAAATCATGGAAGCCGACAAGGACAAGAAATGCGAGGCCGGGCTGCGCAGCATCGCCGTGAAAATGGCGATCCTGGTCGTCCGCGATCTGCGCCCGCACATCGGCAAACAGATCGACGCCGCGCTGAAGGACGTCGAAAAGTTTCAGAGCGATCATCCCATCATCTTCAATCTGGTGTGCAATACGCTGGGCGCCGTGATGCGCTTTCTGACGTGGCTCTATGGCGTGGTCGCGCGCCTGCTCGCGAATCAGATCGACGAGGCGCAAATCCTGCTTCGGGACGGCAAGCCGACGACCAGCCCGACCCACACGCAGCTCGCCAAGGACCACGACGATCACCCGCTACATCGGCTGGCCGCGAAGTGCGCGCAGATCGCCGTGCGCGACATCGGCGATCTGATGTTCGTGGCCTGGAAGCAGCGGCCGCCCGGAGTGCCCGTTCCCACCGAAGCGCAAATCCTGAACACCGCGGAGAGCTATTTGGTCCATCCGGATTTGATCGCTCTGCCGCCCACCGCCGGCCTCGCCGCCATCACGCGCCAGGTGGAGGCATTCGCCAAAGATCCGGCCAACGCGGGCGCCATTCAGCGCGCCAGCACTCGCACAGCGACGGTCGATCACCTGGGTGAGCTGCAGCGGCGCGCCGAGGAGCTGACGAAATTCATCCCCATCGATAGGCTGAAGCGCATGTTCGGGTTCTAGTAGTCACTTGGGCTGGATCGCGAGGCGGCGCACGAACACCGATCGCCGCTCCTGGTAGATGTCGAGCCAGTACGTGTACGCGGACGTGGAACACTCGTAGTGCCCGGGCAGCGCGGATTCACCGAAGCGCACTCCGCCGCCCGGTGGCTCGCACGCGTCGTTCCGGAAAAACTGGTTCACGTGCACCATCTTGACCCCCTTGTAGAGCGGCGCTTCATCGAGCACCACACGACCAGGGAATGCGTGCTTGAAGTCTTGAGGATCGGCGACGGGGAATACCTCCACGGCGACCTCGAACGAGCTCACCGTACCGGCCGCTTCCCCGGGTTTGCGAGCCAGCAGCACGCGCAGCCCCAGGTTGGTCCATACCGCCAACGTCGAAGCGTCCAGGGAAGGGGCTCCGAACAAGCGCTTCCATTCAGCGACGTGCACCCCCGGGCCAATGAACGTGCCGTTGTAATAGCCCTTGCCGTCCTTGATGACGAGATCGTGCTTCGGGTGCGGTGGCGGATGCGGCGGTGGCAACTCCAGCACGTCGTTCTTCAGCCAATCGCAGCCCGAAAGCGCGAACGCGACCCCGACCAGGATGACCACTCTGCGGAGCTTCGGCACGCGTGCGTCCTCGCCTCAATTGCTAGCAGATATTCAAGAGTTTTTCGGATAGCTTCGTGTGGCGGTGCTGGATCGGGACGAGTTCCGAATACCGGGGTTGGGTCGAACTCTCCTCCTGCGCGTCCGGCGGCGCGGCGAGCCGACCTCGCCGCAGCGCCTCCTCGATGAAGCCGCGTTCCTGTTGCGCTCGCAGCTCGAAACCGGCAGCGGCAGGAGCGAACGCCTCGCGATCGCGATCCTGAGCGCCATCGGCGTGGTCGATGTTGCGTCGCCTGGGCGAGGTTCGTTCGCTCCCGGGCGATCGTCCGAAACCCTTGGCGACGTGCTCGAACGCGAGATTCGCCGGGGCTCGCGCGTTCACGTCGAGGCGGTACCGGAGCGCATCGTCAGCCCGCCCGCAGCTCCACGCCCGCCAGCCCTGCCGCGCTCGCCCCGCCGAACGGACACGGACGACACCTTTTACGAAGTGCGCTTCGTGGACGAGACCGGACAAGGCGTCGGGCCATTCGAGGTGGAGTTCTCGCTCGGCGGTGAAACGCGCGACGTCGGCGCGAACGGTGCCGGCATCGCGCTGCTCGAGCACGTCCGCGCGATGAGCGCGACGATTGGCGTCGCCGCCTCTTCGGACGTAGACAAAGCGCTCGATCCACGCTGGCAGCGTTTTCGCCCCCAGCGAGCGCCGAAGGAGAGCAACACGACGGAGATCGTCTTCGCCGGGCAGGTGATCTCCGGCATCGCCGTCAAACCCGTCGTTCCCAACCGCGTCGTGCTGCAGCCGCCGCTCGGCAGCATCTTTCTGGAGCTCCGCGACAAGACCGGCAAGGTGCTGCACAAGGCACGCGACTACACGCTCGACGGACCCATGTCGCTGTCGGGCAGGACCGACGAACAGGGGCGCCTGCTGCACCAGGACGTATTTCCAGGCGACTACACGCTCAGCCTGACCTTGGAGTTCTTCGAGGGCGCGGACAGGCAGACGGACGTACACCAGAGCCCGGTCGTGGTGCTCGCGCCGGCCGCGGGCAGTCCGGAAGTTCGCATGCTGGGCGCAGTTCCCTTCAGCGTGCTCGCGCGCCTTCACTTCTTCTTCAACACCAACAAGGCATTCCTGCTCCCCACGGCCGTTTCCGGGCTGATTCAGCTCCGCAAGCTGCACGTCGCGAGCAGCCCCGCGAAGCTGCTCGTGGTCGGGCACGCGGACACCAAGGGCGGCGCAGCATTCAACGACACGCTATCGCTCGAACGCGCTCGATCGGTGATCGCCTATTTGAAGGACGACGTGGACGCCTGGCTCGCGTTCTACGACACAGGTGTAGACAAGAAGAAGCGCTGGGGCAAAGCCGAAGACCGCATGATGCTCGTTGCGCTCCCGGACTTCGCTACCAAGCGCAGGGACGAGGACGCCGTGCGCTGGTTTCAAGAGACGCGCGGACTCACGGTCGACGGCAAGGCAGGTCCGAGCACACGTCGTCAGCTCGTCACCGAGTACATGGCGCTCGACGGCGTATCGCTGAAAGACGACGGCATCGACATCGAAGCGACGCCGCACGGCTGCGGAGAACACTTTCCCGTAGACGACTCGGGCGAGCAGCTCGACGCCGCGCCCGAAGACGAGAAGCGCGATCCGGGCGACCGGCGCGTCGAGCTGTTCTTTTTCGACAGCGAGTTCGGCATCGTGCCCGCGCCGCCGGGGGAAAACTCCAAGGCCGGCAACACCGAGTACGCGAAGTGGCGGCAAAACGTGATCGAGGTGCACGACATTTCGCCGGGAAGCGCGCTCGGCCCGAGCGTGACGTTCGTCGAGCTGCTCGACGCGCACTTCCGCACGAACAGCGCCGTCGTGCTTCCAGAGGGCGAGAATCCGGACTCGAAGCAGCACGAAGCGCTCACCTCGATCGGGATGATCGCCACCGCCCTGCGTTTCAGCGAGGAACGCCGCGGCAAACGCGTGCTCGTCGCTGGCCACACGGATAGCGAAGGGTCGGAAGACTTCAATCAGAAGCTCAGCGAGGAGCGGGCGACGTGCGCGCTGGCGCTCTTGACGGGCGATCGCGAGGCCTGGAAAGCGCTGTGCCACGGGCGCCATAAAACCGCGGATATCAAGCAGATCTTGTCGTGGGTCTCGCGCGCGTTCGACGATCTGACGTTCGACTGCGATCCGGGACGCATCGACGACAACAGAGCGACCGCCGTCGAACCCGTGCGTCGCTTTCAACGCGCCTACAACACCAATAAAGGCGCGCTCGGCGCGAGCGGGCCTGATCTGAGCGCCGATGGCGACGTGGGTCCGCTGACGTGGGGCGCCTTCTTCGACTGTTACGAGCACGCACTTCGCGAGGAGCTCGGCGAGGACGCCGCAGGGCTCGCCGAGCTGCGCGAAGCGCTGGTGTTCGCCGGGGAGGACGACGAGCGCCGCGCACTCGGCTTCAGCGAGCACTTCCCCGTGGAGGAGCTTGGCGTGGACAACTACAAGAGCCAGGCGAATCGACGCGTGGAGATCCTGTTCTTCGACTCGACTGAAGAGCCGGACGTCGAGCACGCCGCAGAGGATCCGGAAACGAGTGAGCTGTACCTGCCCGGCTGGTACGAGCGCACGCCGGTAGCAACGCTCCCGACCGCGAAGCGCGCGACCTTCACGCTGCTGCTCCATGCGGACACGGGCAGCGAGCCGCAGAGCCGCACGGATTACCGCATGGTCTCTGATGACACGACCTTTTCACAGGAACTGAGCGTGGAGAGCGCGAAGGCCGACCAGCCCGATGGCTTTCGCCGGCTGCGGTTTCGCATCCCGCCCGTGGGCACCTTCTCGTTGTTCGTCGCACGCGCCGGCGCTCCCGCTCACTCGGTCTTTCAACGCGTCCCGTTCGTCGAGCTGGTGGGACCCACTCGTCCTTCTCAGCTCGACGAGACCGAACACCTCGAACCGACGACTCCGGTCGAAACCATCGAGCTCGACAAGACCTACCAAGGTTCCGAGGAGCTCCGGTGATCGCAACACTGACCGTCCGAGAAGGCGCCTGACGTGTCCATCATCAGTCCAGAGTTCACGTTCGCGGAGTACTGGTCTTACGACATTCGCAAGGACGGAAGCCTGGGACCGCCTTTTCCGCCAGACGCGAGCTCGCTCCTTCGGTCGTCGCTCGACGAAAAGTTCATCTACGCGTTCGGCGAGGTCGCTGGCGCAGCCACGCCCTTCCAGCTCGTGGAGATCTTCTTCGTTCGTCAGCCAGCCGGCGCGCTCTTCCCCACCATTCATACGGTGCCGCAGCAGAGCACCGCAGAAGTAACGGTAAGGGAAATGAGTCCCGCGCTCGACGTCGTTGCCTTGCCCACGACCTCGAGCGGTGGCGTGCAGGATCGGAAATACTTCTTCTTGGCCGTGCCACGCCTGCTGGAACCCGCCACCCTTGCCGAGCTCGAACGCGAGCGTCCGGCTGAGCTACCGCTGGTGCGCATGACCCCAGTCGGCGCACATTTTCGTTTCCTCAAGAGCACCGGCAATGGCCTCACTTACACGAAATCTGCCCTGGAGGGGCGCCGCGCGCTGTTCGTGGTCGACCCGTACTCCGCCGTTCGTCACATCGCGGACGTTTACGAGTTCCGGTGTGATGCGCCCGTACGGTTCGTGAAACCCGAAGCGGCTGAAACCGACGCGGACCGGCAGATCGTCGAGGAACGCCTGCTACGACACGCGCTCGCGCTCGAGATCGATGCGCTCGCGAAAGGGGGCATGGACTTCGACGCGGAGCTCGGCTCGAAAGTGGACATGCGGCAGCTCCTGCGGGACATGGATCCCGCGAACCCGAGCGGCCGGCTCGCGACGATGATGCGCCAGCGCGAAGACGCGGCGATGGCGCTCATCCTCTTCACGAACCACAGTAGGCTCTGGGACTTGCTCGAACGCGATGCGCGCGCGACGGATGAACGCGCGAAGAAGCACTACGGCACTCACCTGGACACTACGTCCTATGCACACCGCCGCATGGCAGAGTCCAAAGCCGGCCTCGACTTCTGGAGCGAGCTCTCGAAAAAATTTCCCATCGAAGCCGCCGGTCAGGCGCGCGGCACGGCGGCGAGCGCCATGGAATTCACCGCGCAACATTTCGTCTTTGCGGAGAAGCTCGAGCCGCAGCCGAACTTCAAGGAGCCGGCTGTCAGCGAGGCGGCGCGCAACCTGCTCGGCGTTCACATGCAAATGGCCAGCGTGTTTGCGAGTCAGGTGAAGGACAAGCTCGACGATCTGACTGGCCTGTTCCGTGCGGACGCCGAATTCGAGAGCTGGGCGAGCGGTCCACTCCGCACCCAGGCTGGTTTGCTCGCGTACCGCTGGGCGTATCACCTCCGCAGTGTCTGGTTCATCGAGCGCCTGGAGCTGAAGGGTGAACCCACCTTCGTTGGCTGGAATGAGCCGGGCAGCCGCGTGAAGACGAGCGTCTTGAACTTGACGATCAACCTCGACACGGGCGAATTCGGCGCGAAGTTCCCGGTCGGGTCGGAGTTTCTCGGGCACGTCGCTCGAACGATGAACGCAGTCGGTGTGATCTTTTCGCTGCTCTCGGTCAGCGAAGCCGTGCAAAAGAAGAAAGACTCCACCGTGCCGCTACTGAAAAGCAGTAGCGCGCTCCTGTCACTTCTGTCCGACCCGTTCATCGCCGAAAAGCTACTTTCGGCGGAGACCATCAGAGAGGGGACGAAGGGCGCTAAAGCTCTGAAGGTCCTCGGCGTCTTTGGTGCGTTGGTCGGCGCGGGGGCGAGCGTGATTGAGGCGAAGGAAGCCTGGCAGAACGACGGCGACGGCGATCTCTTGGTGGCTCACGGGGTCAACGTCTTTGGCGGAATACTCGCAACCTGGGGCGCTTTCGGGCTCGCTGCCGGGCTTTCCGGCCCGGTCGGATGGATCGCGCTGGGCGGACTGACGCTTGGCCTGCTCGCGCCGCTGATGATCAGCTATCTCACGGACACGCCCGTCGAGGACATGGTCGAGCACAGCGTCTTCGGAACCAAACCAGGAGCCAACGATCGGGCGCCGGGCGTCGCCGTCTGCGAAGGCGGACGGTTCAGCGCGTGGGCGAGCTCGGGCATCCCCGCGCTCGAGGAACAGATCCGCGCTTTTCGGAACGCAACCTGGACGTTCGCCATCGCGGGCGCCGGGCGCGTCGGCCCGTACCCAATATTGCGTTTCTTTCCGCAACGCTTGCTGCTGCCTTCGGGCTTTCGCGTGACCGTTCGCATCCGGTGGGCCGCACCCGGCGTCACCGCGGAGCTCGAAGAAGGCAGCGTTTTCTTGCATGTGGGCGACAAGAACCGCTTGCGCATCGAATCACTATCCGGGGCTCGGTTCGGCGGTGAACCCTTGAGCACGCGCCGTGCGCTCTTGACTCGCGGTCGTGTGGACGATCGTTTGTTCTTCGATTGGGTGATCGCACCCGACAACATGGGCCAGCGTGAGTTTCTGGAGAACAATAGCGGACGGCCCATCGAAGCACTCGTCACCGTCAGCCTCAGCGCACACGGCAAAGACGACAGCTCGCTCGTGATCCCGCTCACCGCGAAGGGCGACCCAGCGCGCGTCTTCAGTTACCGTTTGGCTCGCACGAATTCTGTTGGCGGAGCGCTGATCGAATCCGAAGAGAAGCTTTCGACCAGCGTTTACGGTTGAGAGTCCGTCCCGTTGTCCGGAAGTCGCTCGCCGAGCGGTCGCCCGGGCTTCTTCCGCTTCTTCCGCTTCTTCCGGGCGAGGCGCCTGGCCTCGAGCTGCCGGCGCATGTTCCGCGCACCGGACCTGAATTGGATCACGCAAATCAGAAGGACCATGACCCACGCCCCGGCAAGGACCTTCGCCGAGGTCACATCGTCTCGACTCACCTCACCGTCTCGCGCGTACTTCCACCACCAGAGCCCGTAACTGCCGAACGCAGTGGATATCAGGATCGCCGCGAGCATCGTGACGCGCTCCCTGTTAGTCTGGATAGGCGGCTCGACCTGGGAAACCAGCACCTCGGGCGTCACGCCGTCCCGGCGCGCGATCTTCTTGAGCCGCTGCTGGATCGCGCCGTTCGCGAACAAAATGAACGTCAAAAGCCACGTGATGCCGATGATTTTCAGGTTGACCCAGCCCTCGTCCGTGCCGTTGTGGCCCCACCTGGTCCACCACACGTACGAGTAGATCCCGAGCGGCAACGCCGCGTACCAGAGCAGGAACACCGCTACGTCCCGGGTCGTGATCTCCGCTCGCTCGAACAAGGAGCGCGCGGGACGTCGACGTTTCGGCCGTTCCATTCGGGAGTCGCCAATCGTAGCGCTCTCCGCGCATTCGGCCAAGCGACCGCGCCCTGCTGTCACGATGGTC
>DATDJP010000225.1:0-92018 GCA_036520475.1 Polyangiaceae bacterium
CTCGACGCGAAGGGCGTCCTGCGCGTTCTCGACGAGCTGTTTCCGACCGAGCTCGCAGAAAGCCAGGCTCGGGTCGCACGCGCGCGCTCGAAATCGAGGTCGACCGTCAAACGTCACAGCGCGCGCGGCAAGCCGCGCCCATGACGACGTGCCTGCGGATCCCCTCGAATCGATTCAGCTCGCCGACTAGCAGGCGTTTCAGACGTTGAGCTCCGGCGGTGTCACGGGATAACCGGGCGGGCCATCTGGCGAGACGCGGACCACCTCCCGCGACTCGGTGATGCGGAAGTGCGGAGGGTTCTCGGGTACATCGAGCGCTGCCGCATCGTCCAGGAACTGGGTTTTCAGGTAGTTGACGAGATCGATCACGCCGAACGCGCGCCGAGCGAACGCCTCGCCGCGAGCCTTGTTTTTGCGCTCGGTCGCTGTCGGCTCGGGTCTTCCGTCGTGCTCGAGGCACATCTGAGTGAGCCGCAGCTTCCAGCTCTGATAGACGAGCCATTCGTAGCGAAACAGCGCGTGGAACACGTATCCCGACGAGATCGTGCACCGGGCGAGGTGTGCCTGCGCCGTGAGCGGATCGCAGAGGGCTCTGCCGTACGCTTCTCTGCCTTCGCCAACGATGTGCAAGGTGAGCAGTCTGAGGTGGAAGTAAGATGGCACGTCCAGAGTGGCGTGCGTCTTGCCGAAGAGGGGTGCGATGCCCTTGTCGAGGAACAGCGGCTCGAGCTTTGCAAGTAGCAGCGCGCCGTAGCGCCCCGCGATACGCTCGAACCGGTGCAGAGTCGCAAGGCCGTGGCGCTCACGGAGCTCTTGCACGGTGTCGCGCACGCCCAGCCAGCTTTCACGGTGGCGCGCGCTGAAGGTCGGTACGATCTCCGTCCAGAAACGCTCGACGTCTTCGCGTGTGATGCCGTCCCCGTCGAGCGCGACGAGGGCGTGCGGATCTTCGCCACGCGCGACGCGTTTCATCAGTGAACCGAGCCGAGAGCGACGGAGCCAGACCAGATCCTCGAAGTGCCAGAGCTCCGGCGGAGCATGGGGGACGTCCCAGAATCCTTCGCCTCGCCGAATCGGCGGGACGTGTGGGCCGGCCAGGGTCTTCTTCCAGTAGCGGCCGGTCGCGCGCATCTCTGTGAGCGGTGTCGGTTCGATCAGGTAGAGCCGGACACGCACCGCGCTCGGTGGGCCACCCATCTTCCGTTCCAGTGATGGATCGTAGAAGAGATCCGACAGCGTGCCGTCGAGCAGCTTCTTCAGCATAGCGCGCGTCGCCGGGACGCCGCCGTGGCCGTACGGATCCCACCTGCCGAGGGCGTTTCGATAGACGGTGTTCTCGTTGACGCCGACCGCTTCGTAGACGACAGCCTGATCGAAACGGGCGTGGTGAGGCGCGCAGAAGGTCGGCTTCGACGTTTCGAGCGTCGGCCAGTGCCGGTGCACGAGCGGATGCCACGCAGCGCCGTCCCAGGTGACCTCCGTCACGGGCGTGAGCTTCGCCGCCGGCGCGGAGTGGGGAGGGAACACGCCGTACGCGTGCGCGACCCGAAACGGTGTCAGGGCGCGCACGACCGCGATCGGAAACTGCAAGAAACGCGGCAAACGGAGGAAGACCGTCCAGTTCATCCACGTGAACCCGAAGAACGTGTTGAACGGAAACGCGGCGAGGGCCAAGAGCGTGTGGAACACCACGAGCCGGTGCAGGTTCACGGGACCCTCCGGTGACACGAAGTCCGTGAAGCTGAAGCGGAGCGCCGTCGCGTTGTCGAGCCACGACAGCGAGACCACGATCATGATCAGGTTGAAGAACCCGAAGTTGCCCGTGAGCTGGATCGCGACCATCAGACCGATCATGGCGATCGCCGCCAAAGTGCTGGCGGGACCGGGGAAAAACACCGCGAACGGCAGCACGATCTCGACCAAGAACATCTGGAACAAAGCGAGCTTGAACAGCCCGACGGGCATCTTCTGCGCGAGCCAGCCCACGGGAGTGGGCAGGGGCTGGGCCACCATGAAGCTCTTGAGATATCCGGAGTCGTGCGCCGTCGCGCCGGCGAACTTGACCTTGCCGAACCCGAAGATGACGCGGAACGCAAGCAGGCGATACACCCACGCCACTGCCGGCAGCGGCGGCGCCGACGCCTCGAGAGCTGGCAACGCGAGCGTCGCAGGCAGCAGCATCCCCCAAAAACCCGCCTCGAACAGCATACTGTCCCAGGGGTAGACGAGGTACATCGGCCGATCGAGTGACAGGTAGAGCACGAAGCACGCAGCGAACGCGTACGGTACGTGCGGCCCGCCCACGATGATCGAGAGCGACGCGAGCGCGCCGAGCCACGCGACCAGCCTCAGCGTGAAATCGCTCGCGTCGATCCAGAGCAGGGTCGGAAAGTAGAAGAAGCGCTTCCACGTCGGAAAATCGCGGCGGATCGCGGCGAGCGTGCTCGTCACGGGAATCACGCCAGTGCTGCCGGCCACTGGCACGACCTGCAGCGCGAGCGAGACGAACGAGATCGCGAACACGGCGCCGATGCCGCGCGAGATGAGTCCCCAGATGAGCGCCGGCGGCGGCTCGAACACGGCGCGAAGGAGGTCCATGGGGGCGGTGAGCGGCGCGCCCGAGCGATGGGCGTGCCCGACCTGAGCGCGAAGACGGCGCTGCTGTCAATCGCGTGCGCGCTCACTGCGGCGCGGCGGCGCCGTTCGGCACCCTGCAATTCCCTCGAATTGCCGAGGCGCGACGTCCGGTCAGGGCGGTGTCGAGAACACGTTTGTCCGCGCTGCCCTGGCGCGGCAACGGCGGCGTTCAGTAGCGCCGATCGTAGTCATCCACTTCGTTTTCGGGCTCGTCCGCTGCGAGCGCAGGCGGTGGCGGCGTTTCGCCTGAAGCGGCTGGGACCGGTGCGCTGGCGCTAGCGGTCCGGAGTCCTCTGCCGGGTGGAGTGCGGCGCGCCCCGCGCGGTCGCGCAGAAGCCGATGGCGCGCTCGTCGCACCGGTTAGGGGAGAGACTACGATTGCCGCGGACGACAGCGCGGGAGAAGCCATCGTTCGCGCCGGCGCCGTCGTGCTCCTAGTGTAGGCTGGCCGGGCTTTGGGTCGGGCGGGTGACATGGCGACATGCCGTTCAGGGCGCGCCCAATTGAGCAGTACGATGGCAGCCACGCTGGCCGTGCCGGCGGCCCAGAGTATGCGTTGTGTGCGCTGCGTGGCGTGCGCGCCGGTCTTCGCGTCGTCGGGTCCCGTGAGCAGGCCGCTGCGTTGCGATGCGGGGTCCAGAGTCGTCGGAGAAAAAGTGCAGCCTTCCGCGCCAACGAGATCTCTGGGGGTGGAGTCCCGTGCCGGCGCTTCAGACTCGGCTGCGATCATGCTGACCGCGGCGAGCATCGACGCGGCGTCTGACCAGCGCTCATTGGGTTCGTAAGCCAGCGCTCGATCCACCACTTGCGCGAGTCGCTTCGGAACTTCCGGGTTGACCGTTGCCAACGAGGGCGCCGCAGCCGTCATCGCCAGACCGAGTTGCTCGTTGGGCGTGTTCGCTTCGTGCACATAGCGTCCGGTGAGCAGCGTGAACAGCGTTGCGCCAAGGGCCCAGACGTCGCTGCGCACGTCCACTTGATCGATGCGGCCGCGCGCTTGCTCCGGCGGCAGGAACGCTGGCGTTCCGAGCAAGGTGCCCACCTCCGTGCGGATGCTTTCGAGCTCGGGGTCGAGCACGCGCGCAATGCCGAAGTCCAGCAGCTTGAGCTCGCCGGCGGAGGTGATGAACAGATTGTCCGGTTTGATGTCACGATGAAGAATGCCGCGTGCGTGGGCGACAACCAGGACGTCCAGCGTGCGCACGGCGATCGAAATAACCTCCGCGGGAGTCAGTCTGCCACCGCACGCGCGCGCACGTGCGGCCAATGTCTCTCCGTCCAGGAGCTCCATGACGAGGAAGGGACAACCGTTTTCGTCCACGTCGTCGTCATAGATGCGCACGACTGCGGAATGCCCGACTCGGTTGGCAGCGTAGCCTTCCCGCTTGAAGCGCGCGAGCTGCGCTTGCGTCATTCGCGTTCGGCGGTGCAGGACTTTGATGGCCACGCGGCCAGTGTTTCGGTGGCGCGCTTCGTAGACCGCGGCCATGCCGCCGACGCCCAAGAGCCGTTCCAGGTGCCACTTGCCCTGAAGGCAGCTGCCGAGGCGCTGCTCGGCTTCCACTACTCGATCGTTTACCTCACCCACGTGGGAACACTAGTATCACGGTCCCGCTAGGGATCGAGCGGAGAGGTCTGCTGAGCTAGTATGAAAGCGGAATCGTCGGCGCCCCGAGCATCGGCCACCACGCAGACGGCTGAAACGTCCATGTGCCCGGGTGGCGACGGCAACTCGCTGCGCTCGCTGCTGGTCGTGCACACGCAATCGGTGGAGCAGGTAGGCATCGAGATCCCACTGCGGACGGACCTCTTGGTCGTCGGCCGCGACGTCGCGAATGGACTCCGTATCGATGATCCTCAACTGTCACGTGTTCACTTCCGCGTCGTGTATGACCAGCGTTCCGGAACGCACCGGCTCGGTGATGCACAAAGTCGCAACGGGACCTTCGTGGGCGGGGCACGCGTCGGGAGCTGCAGCTTGTCTCCCGGCAGTGTGGTTCGAGCGGGCGAAACCGTGTTCTTGTACGACGAGCCGGATCGCATGGCCAAAGTGCGCGCGCTCGTGCCGATGGCTGCCGCCACGGATCGCACGGTGCTCCTGCTCGGTCAGACAGGAACGGGAAAGGAGCTACTGGCGCGCGAGATCCATCGCGAGAGTCAACGGCCCGGCGAGTTCGTGCCGATAAATTGCGCGACACTTTCGCGCGATTTGCTGGGTAGCGAGCTGTTCGGGCACGCGCGCGGCGCCTTCTCTGGAGCCGCGCGAGCGCACATCGGTCTGTTTCAGGCAGCGCATCGTGGTACGCTATTTCTCGACGAGATTGGGGATCTGCCGCTCGACCTCCAGGCGATGCTGCTGCGAGCTGTTCAGGAGCGCTCCATTCGGCCGCTCGGCACGAACCTCGAAGTGCCGGTGGACGTCCGGATCGTCGCCGCGACACACGTGGATCTCGAGGCCGTCGCACGAGAAGGAAGGTTTCGCGGCGATCTGTTCGCGCGTTTGAGTCAGATCGTGGTGCGGGTTCCCGCGCTGCGCGATCGCCGGCGCGAGATCTTGCCGCTCGCGCGCCGCTTCGCGGAGGCCCTGAACCGCGAGTTCTCCCTCACGGCCAGCGCCGCAGAAATTTTGATGCGCTGGGACTATCCGTACAACGTTCGTGAGCTCGAGTCCGTGATCGGCAACTTCGTGTCATTTCTGCCGAGGAGAGCGCTCGACAAATCGTACTTCGAGAGCCACCATCCCGAGCTGCTCTCGGGGTTTCGCGTGGGCGAGCAACCGGCGAGCGGCAAGGCGCAAGGAAACGCGGCTTCCCGCATGAACCGCGACCTGCTCGTGGAGCTGCTCAGCCGTCACGGTGGCAACGTGTCGGCGGCGGCGGCGGAGCTCGGGAAGCCGCGCGCACAGGTCTACCGCTGGCTGCGTTCGTTCGGGCTGAATGCGGAACGCTATCGATGACGAGGGCACGCAGGGTAGGCGAGTTCTCGTTGCTGGCGGTGATGCTGAGCGCGCTGACCGCCGGGGCCCAAGCGGCAGACGCGACTTTGCCCGCCGCTGCGGAGGCGCTGTTTCGCGCTGGACGCGACGCGCTCAACGAAGGAAACATCCCGGTTGCGTGTGAGCGGTTCCGTGAGTCGCTGCGCTTGGAGCCCGCGGTCGGCACTCTGTTCAACCTGGCCAGTTGTGAAGAGCGCCTCGGCAATGTCACGCAAGCCTGGCAGTATTGCCGACGTTTGCTGGACGAGCTGCCACGGCGGGATTCGCGGCGAGCGACGGTGCGCCGGCAGCTGGAAGTGCTCGACGCACGCGTGCCGCGCGTCACTCTGCTGCTGGCTCCGCACGCGCCACCTTCCACGCAGGTGCGTCGTGGAGGCGTCGGGCTGACTACGGCGAGCTTTGCCGTTCCACTGCCGCTCGAGGTGGGCAAGCACGAGCTTCTGGTGACGGCGCCAGGCCGCGCGAAGCGACGCTACACGCTCGAGTTGCGAGAGGGCGCGCGCCAAACGTTGATGATCGAACCGGGTCCCGAAGTTAGCACGAGGGCCGAAATGGCGATGCGCCCGCCGCAAGAGCGTGCCCCCCCGGACCATCCAACGAGCGTGCAACGAACACTGGGTATCGGCGCCGTCGGTTTTGGCGTTGCCGCCGCGATCGTGAGCGTCAGTGCCGGCGTCCTGTTGGTCGCTGCGAACGAGCGCAAGGACGCGCTCTGCGCGGCGAAGGGGTGTACCGAGGAGGGCCTGAAGGCCGTGGGCAGGGCAGAGCTCCTGCAGACCACGCTGTGGATCAGTGGCGCGGTGGCTGCCGTCAGCTCGGGTACGGGTGTCCTGCTCTTGTTCCTCGATGCGGAAAGCGCCGTGGCAGGATCACCTCCGAAGCCAGCCGGCCTCGCGTGGAGAACGACCTTTTGAAGACACCTTCGATCTCGGTGCTGCTAGCGTGCGCGGGCGCGTGCACGTCCTACGACGGGTACTTCCTGATGGAGCCAGACGCCGGCGTGGACAGCGGACGCCAGCCGGCGCGTGATGCTGCGCTGTCGGACGCTCGCGATGCCGGTCTCGACGTAAGCTTCGAAGCCGATACTTCGGACGATAGTGGGCCGAACGGGGACGCGACGTTCGATACTGGGGCAGACGTCGAAGTCGAGCTGGACCGTGCTCGAATACGGGCGCTGCTCTCGACGTGCGGAATCCCTGCGGATGCCGTAGACTTCTTTCCTGACGATACCGTGTTGATCGAGGGGGATGTCTTGCTCTCGATCGATCACTTTGCGGCGGACGCGACTGCAGGGCGCGGCGCGTGCGGGCTTCCGTCGGTGACGTACGACGCGCCTGTGTGGGTGGGGCCGGAACACCCGGATGCGGCCGTGAGTCCATACTGGCGGACTGTCTTCGTGTACGCCGGCGCCGACTGGAACGACCAGGCGGGTACCCAGCTCCGGGCGGACGCGCCGGGTGAGGGTGGACGCATCCAGGTCGTGTACGGGAGTCTCCCAGATTGCAAGCCAGGCGTGTTGGATTGGACCCACGATGCCATGGTCCCCCGCATAGTCCTCAACTCGGCGTACGCGTGCCAGCCGGACGCGAGCGCCACCGGCTGCGCGCTGACCACCGCTGAACGAGTCGAAGCGGGTCTCGAGGGCCTGCCGGGCACGGTTGCGCTTCAGGTCGCCGCCCACTTATTCGGTCATGCTCTGGGTCTCTCGCACTCGCATTCGGAGGAGCCGAGCGTCATGGCGCCGGGCTGCTACGGGGACGCCGCGCAGGTGTCCGAGCGGTTGACGCCGGTTGACGTAGCCAGGTACCAAGCCCTCGCCGGTGGCGCCACGAACTGAGACTCCTTGGGCGACCGGCGGCGCCGAGGTTCCGGTGAGCGCGTTTGCTCAGGCCGCGCTCAGCTAGCGACGCGCGTGTGCCTCATGACTCGATCGCGGCATCACCACGCCGGCTCTGCCAAGGTAGACCGAAGTGCGGAGCTCGCCAGGTGGTTTGAAGACGTTGACCGTCTCCAGCTCACCGGCCCTGGCAAAGGCGTTCGACAACAGGAACGCCACGAACGCGTCGCGGTGCGCGAAGCTGTCATGCCGCGCGTCCACTCGGCACACGCGCGAGTCACACGAGATTTCCGAGAGCGTCGTTCGTGACCCGGGCTTGCCTTTCACGCCGCTGGCGATCGCTGCTTGGATCCGGTTCTGCCAGGCCGGGTCGGCCCTGCCGGTCAGGCGAAACTGATCCAGCTCGCGAAAGTAGCTCTCCGTCCGTCGAGCAATGCCCTCGGGCGTATCCAAAGCCGGATCGCTCTCTTTCGGGCTCCGGTTCACCTGCAACACGGCTTGCCCTGGGTTGCTGCGCGCGTCGGCCGTCGGGCTTGGCGGCGACCCTCGATAGCCAAAGGCCGCCGTCACGGCGCCTAGGCAGACACATCCGGCCGCGATCCATGTCGTTCGCATCTCTGTTCTCCTGCAGCGAGCGCTCGTTTGCCCACGACGCGCGCGGCGCCAGCTCGCGTTGACGCCGTCGCGATGGCGAAGAGGTGGGCCCTGTGACCCACCTCCCCCCGCTCAGTTCTCGCTGTACCAGAAGCCGTAGATGACGGAGCTTGGATTGATGACGCAGTCGACGGCGTACGTGCCCTTGTTGTGGCTGACGTTCACTGAATTGCCCCAGTCGAGCGTCCGGTTTCCCGTGCTGGTCGTACTGCGCTGTACCCGCGTGATGTTCACGTTGTAGATGTCGGTCGACGTGAGGCCGCAAAAGAACTCGCCGCCAGCGTTGTTCACGTACACCTCGAAATCAGCAAGCCCTGTCACGGTCGAAGGATTGCGCCTGGGGACGGCGCAGGTGACGAGTGCCCCGGAGCTGTTGTGGTCGTTCTTCACGGCACCTTGCGAATGGGTGTTCCAGAACGCGCCGTGCCTCAGCCAAGGCGCACCCGCTCCGGCTAGCCCGTTATCCACCTCGAACATGGCCTGGCACACGGTGCCCGGCATCGATGAATTCACCACTGCAGCAGCGGTTCCCGCTACCAGCCCCGACGCCGTGAGTACGACCGCCGCTATCCGCCATTTCACTGATCGCTTCATGTTATCTCCTTCTCGGGCTCGAGCATTTCCGGAAGCGTCCGTCGCCCCAGCCCGTTGCTTGGATCGCACCGCTCTGCACACCGCGGGCCAGCCGCGAAACGCGCGGGTCAACGTCAGAAGGCCGCCATGAGCGGCGCGACGCGGGTGATGTGCACCACGCGCGGGGAGACACTGAATCCCGAGAGTGAATCAAATCACCGATGCAGCGCGCTCCCGCTTGCCGCTCGGCCGCGCACAAACGCAAAATCGCGGCTGCTCGGGGTGAACAGCCGCGATTGCGAGGGTGCCGAAGTCCTGCGCTACTTCCAGAAGCCTCCACCAAAACGCCAAGTCGAGGGGCCTTGCGTGCCGTCGAAGACTTTGCCGCTCATGCTCTTGACATTGTAGTCCTGATCTCCGCACGCGCAGATTGGCACGCACCAGCAATCCCAGAACTTGCCGTTCCAGCCATTGAAGCGGGTCTGCTGCCCCTGCAGTACGTCCCACCCTGCGCTCCAGCCCTGAACCTTCATTTCGTAGCGGACGCTACGGAACACGGCCGCGACGTCGTGCGTCAGCACCTTTGCGCTCGAGGACTCTGTCCAGGTGCCCGTATAACCGTTGGCCCAGCAAAACAGCCTGGTGCTCTTAGGGCTATGCTCTTCGTAAAAGCTGAACCCGGTTGCCGGATCCGGCTGTGTCGGGCAATGCGAGCTCTGGAAATGTGCCGAGCCGCCCTCGTGCGTGGTGTGCTGGCCGGGCGCGGGCAAAGAGGCGCGCTGCGGGGATCCCTCCGGTGCTGAAATGTCGGGACCGGGCAGTGCTTCGCCTGGCAGCGAAACGAGCTCCACTCGCGCTTCGAACTCCAGCAGCTCGCGCGGGACCTCGGTTCCTGGTTTGAGATGGCGGTACATGTCGCTGACCGAGGGACGTCGCACGTCGACGCCATCGAGCAGCGACGCCGCGCCGATGGGACTCTTCTCGACGAGGACGAGGCCGGCGCCACCGGGCTGCACGAACTCGAACACGTGACCACGGACCTCGAACGCGTAAAATGGGCGGGCATCGGGCGCCCGTTCGAGGGCCTCGTTGGTCGCCGCCGACGAATCATCCGGTGCGGGTCCATCGGCTCCGCAGCCCCCGAGCAAGAGTCCAATGGCAAAAACTGTGCGCTTCATCTGTATACTCTCCTTACCGGTAAGCCCGGCGGAGCCGCCCAAGCGCAAGCGCCATGCCTCGGCGCAGGCGAGGCGCAAATCATCCAGCCACGACCGCATTCCGCGCGTCTTCCGGCAAACGCGGGCCGCTACGGCGCGCTGCTCGGTCGCTGTGAACGGATCAAGCGATGCAGTGAATCCGTGCACCGAATCGCAAGATTGCTACGTTCCGATTGCACCGAAGCCTACACACGCTTGGTCCTGCCAGCGCCTCGCGCCACGACTTGCCTCACGAGCACGGGTTTTGACGTCCCTAACCCCCGCGTCTTCCAGAGCCGCCTTCAGCTCGGCCAGCAAACCCTGGCGGAGCGGGCGGGCGGCGTCGTCGCGCGTGGCTTGCTGACTCCTCGAAAGCAGCTAAAAGGATAGGTTGGCTCCGGGTTTGGCGGCTAAAGCCAGGCACCGCGGCGTCCGTTATCGCGTCATGTCGCCAGCTGATCACAGCGCAGCGTCCGCCGGCCCGGCAGCCGAGCATCCACCGCGCGCAGCGCTGAATTCTACCCCTGACGAAATCGTCGCCGGCCGGTACCACATCCTGCGCATGGTTGGGCGCGGCGGAATGGGCGTCGTGTACGCCGCGCGCGACACCGTGACGGGCCGAGAGATCGCGCTCAAGCGCCTGCGCGATGTGGACGCGGCCGCCGACGGGCAAGAGCGTCTGCTGTTCGAACGAGAATTTCTGACCCTGGCCCATCTGGCGCACCCGGCAGTGGTGAGCGTTTACGACTACGGCGTGGACGTATCGGGGCCTTATTACACCATGGAGCTGCTGGATGGCGGTGACATGCAGGCGCTCTCGCCGCTGCCGTTCCGCACCGCGTGTGCGCTGCTGCGCGACGTGCTCGGGGCGCTATCGCTCCTGCATTCGCGCCGCATGGTGTACCGGGATCTCAGTCCTCGCAACGTGCGCTGCGCCAGCGACGGTTCGGCGAAGCTGATCGACTTCGGCGCGATGAGCCCGATGGGGCCGAGCCGTGAATGGGTCGGGACGCTACCGTTCTGTGCGCCGGAAGCGTTGTACTCGCAGCCGCTCGACGCGCGCACCGACCTGTACGCGTTCGGAGCGACGCTCTACTACGCGCTCACCAAGCGTCACGCCTATCCCGCCCGCGACGCAGGGCAGCTCCACCAACTTTGGGAATCGAGTCCGCCTCGCCCTTCGGAGTTCCAGCCTGACATCCCCGCGGCGCTGGACCGGCTGGTCATGGACCTGATTCATCCGGAGCGAGCGCTACGCCCCGCGAGCGCCGCAGAGGTCATCCAGCGCCTGACGGCGATCGCCGGTCTATCTCCGGACGAAGGGCCCGCCACCTCACAGGCGTACCTGTCCACGCCCGGTCTGGTCGGACGCGAAGCAGCGGTCTCGCTGATGCAGAAGCTCGTGGCGCGTGCGGCGCAGGGGCGCGGCGCGAGCGTACTGATAGTGGGTGCGCCGGGATCCGGCCGTTCACGGCTGCTGGAGAGCTCCGTCCTGCATGCCAAGCTCGCCGGCACGCTGGTCTTGCAAGCCGACGGGAGGGACGCGCACGAAGGCCGCTACGGCGCTGTGCGGGCCGTAGCGCGTCAACTGCTGGCGGCCTTGCCGGACGCGGCGCGGGCCGCGGCTTCCGCCGAGGCCGATCTGCTGCGGCACGTGCTACCCGAGCTCGCGCCCGCAGCGGCTGAGCCAGGCGCTGGCGATGAAGCGCTCGATGCTTTGGGTCGGCGCACGCAAGCGGCGTTCCGGCGCTGGTTCCTCGAGGTGAGCCGCACGAAACCGTTGGCGATCGCGGTCGACGACCTCCACCTGTTGGACGAAGACTCCGCGGCTGTTTTTGCGCTGCTTTCCGGTGAAGTGTCGCAGCACGCCGTGCTCGTGGCGATGACGCTGGACTCCGCTGTGAGCCTAACGCCCGCCATGCGAAGTCGCTGCCGGCTGCTTGGTCGAGTCAGCCTGGACATCACTGCCGAGGCTCTGAGTGAACGAGAGACGTGTGATCTGCTCGGCTCCGTGTTCGGTGACGTACCGAACTTGCCGCTCGTATCGCGCAGCGTGCACGCGCTGGCACAGGGCAATCCTCGAGACATCCTGCAGCTCGCGCAGTACCTCGTGGACCAGGGGTTCGCACACTACGCGGGCGGCGAATGGTCGCTGCCGTCACACCTCAGTGAACGGGCCCTACCGACCAGCATGGCCGACGCGACGCGCACGCGCGTCTCCGGCCTCAGCGACGACGCGCTGCGCATCGCTCGCGGCATGGCTTACGAACCGAGGCTACGCTTCGACTTTGCGGAGTGCACGCTCCTCACCGATCACGGTCAAGTCGAGCGGATCTTGACGGCTCTCGACGAGCTGGTCGCCGCAGGTTCCGTGATCTGGGCAGGTGAGCGTTACGCGATCGCCAGTCGCAGCGTCCAGAGCGCGCTCCTGGAAGGCATCGATCCCAGCAATGCCGTCATCGCTCATCGCGGTCTTGCCGCAGTGTGTGAGCGACGGGCCGACGCATTCCGTGTTGCGCAGCACCTGCTCCTGGCCGGCGAGGAGGAACGGGCGCTCGACGTGCTGGTCGAGCACGCGCAAGCTACAGAACGCCTACAGGACAGCGATTCTGCCGCTTACATGAAGCTGATGCAGGCGCCGCCGCACGACTGGCTCGAGACGTACGACAGAGCGCTGCGCGCCGCTGTGAAGCGCGAAAGGCCCGCGAAAGACGTCTATCAGATCCGCCTGCGCCTCTCGGTGGTGGTGTCGATATCTCTGAGCGGCTCGGAAGCAACACAGCACGTGGAGGCGCTGGTCGAGCAGCTTCATCGGGACACCGGCCTGGACATCTACGCCGGTCTCGATCCGAGCCTCGATCGCGGCGCTCGCCTGGCGAGCATGTTCCAGCAGGCGACTGCGCGCTATCACGCGACGCCGGACCACGAGCGGGTACTGGACCCGGCAAGCGCGATTCGCCAATTGGCCCGCGTCATGCTCGAGGCGATCGGCTTGATCGTGCTCTCCAACGACTACGCGTTCTGGCAGCGTCTGCCCTCGCTGGCTCCGCTCACTCCGCTATCGCCTGCGCTCGAGGTGGTCGAGCGCCTGGTGCAGGGTGTCGGCGCGCGGCTGGCCGGACGCACGGAGCAGGGCCTTGCGAGCTATGCGGCCCTCCTCCGCCGTCTCGCTGAACCGGACGGCGCTGGCCTGGGCGCCTCTCACCTGCTGCACACGCGTTTGCGGGTAACGGGCAGCGTCGGTATTCAAGAAGCAGCGCTCGGGCTCGGTTCGTGTTTGGGGCGCGCTGCCGAGCTCGAGCCACACGCGATGTACGAGCTCAACGCCAAGCAACTGCGCATGCTCCACCAGTTGTGGCAGGGAGACTTCGGCGAAGCGGAACGGCTGCGTCGCGAAGTGGAGCTCTTACGCGTTCAGAGCAGCGAGCGGCAGGCATTCGACAATCAACATTTGATGGCCGAGGTCGTGGCTCACGCTCTGGCCGAAGACCTGACGCAGATGAAACGGGTCGCGGACGCGGTGAAACCGTTCGCGGCCCTTTACCCCGGCTGGGTGCCGGTTCTGCACTACGCTCGTGGAGAATATCAGCGCATCCGTGGCGACCATGCGGCCGCGCTCCTGGAGCTCGATCAGGCCCTGGCGAGCATGCAGTCGGGCCGTCATCAGCTCTGGGCGCAGGCAACCGGCGCGCGTGTCCGCACGCTGCTCTCGCTCGGTCGCGCTGACGAGGCCAGAGCGTTTGCTGAAGCTGGGCTCGCCTCAGCCGAGCAGAGCGCCCTGGGCTACGTGCAAAATTACCTGCGCATGCCGCTCGGCCTCGCCCTGGCCACTCTCGGGCGGCACGCCGAGGCGGCGGAAATTGCGCGCGAGGCGATCGCGAGCTTCGAAGCCCTCGGGACCACGGGTCTCAATCTAGCCGTGGCGTACGAAACGCGCGCGCGCGTCGCCGAGCTCGCCGGGGACACGCCCGCCGCTCTGCAATTTTCGTCACTCGCTGCGGCACAGGTGGCGAACGGCGGAAAGAGTCGCTTCTTGAACGCGCAGAGAAAGGCCGCCCACAACACCGGCAAGCTGGGCGCAGACCCGATGTCGGAGACTCTGTCGCACGCGGGCAAGTTCGTCTCGGTCCTGCGGGGCTGTCGCTCGAGCGCCGAAAGAGCCAGTTGCGGCATCGAAACGTTGGCGCGTCAGAGCGGCTCCGTGGCAGGTGTGCTTTACATTCTGGATGAGAGCAACGCGCTTCTGTGCGCGGCCCGCGTCGGCGACTTTGCTCCCGACGCCAAGCTCGAGTCGCTCTTGCATGCCTACTTCGAGAAGGAAGGCGAGGACCGGGAGGAGACTCAATCGAGCGCTGACCCGGGAAATGCGGCGCGGACGGCGTGTGAGTGGACGGGTCCGAACGGGGAACGCTATGTGCCGGTGCTCTTGAGCCACTCGGACGAGCTCGGCTGGGCCCTGACCGGACTGGTCGTGCTCGCCATCGAACCAGGTCGCCGCTTCGTCTATCCAAGTCGCTTCGCCGCGGAGCTCAGCCGAAGTCTGGCGACCGCCGGGGACGCGCGCGTCGTGCACACTTAGCGGGCGATTCCGGAAAAAGAGAGCGCTGTCAGCCGCGGCTCGCCAGCATTTCTTCGATCTGCGCGAGCGCGCGGAGCAGCGACGCTCGGCCGCCCTGTCCGGCGAAACCGACGGGCACGCCGCTGTCGCGCGCCGCGGCGATGACCGGTTCGCTGTGCTTGTGTTGAATCACGCGATCCAAAATGATCACGGCGGCGACGCGTCCTTGCCGGATGCGCTTCGGCAGGTTGCCGATGGCGCTGACGCCGTCGCGTTCGGTGTCGATGATGTCGGCGCGCGGCGCGAGCTCCGGCGGCAACGTTCCGGCGCGGTCGCGTCCCGACAGCGCGCCGAGCACGACGAGCTTCTTGGTGGCGAGCAGCTCGGCGAGCCGGGACGTTGCTGCCGGGTCGGATCGGGCTTGGGCTTTCTGCGATTCTGGCTCCGGCTTGGGGGCGGCCTGTGCCGGCGCGACGCTCGGCGGGGGCGTGTCGGCGGCCAGCTCCGGCAGGTTCGATACCGCTCGCTTCAGTGCTTCGGCCGCTTCCATCGCCGTCGGCCCGGACCGCTGCGGCTGCTTCAGGCCATGTTCGATTGCGAAGCGCTGCGCAATCTCGAGCTCGAGCGCGTGCTCGTAAGCGCTCACGAGCTCGCGGATGCGTCCCAGCCGTTCCGAGACGGCGGAGCGCCGCGCGTGCAGAGCCGCCCGCACCGCGTCCACGACGCGCTCGATCGAGGAATCTTCGTCTGGCACGCGCTCAGCTTAGCAAAACCGGCGCCCGCGGCGGCGGCGTACTACTTCTCAGGTTCGCCGGAGAACCAGGGCTGCATGCGGCGTAGGTAGACGGAGCGCGGGTGATTTTGCGCGAAGGTCTGGAAATGGCGGCGCGCTTCCGTGCCCCGGTCGAGGCGCACCAACGCTTCGATGCGGAGAGCTTCGCGTTCTTCCGTGAACTCACTGCGTGGGTGGCGGGCCGCGTGCTGCGTGGTGATAAGCAGTGCCTCGGCGGGTTTTTCCGAGACCAGCCGACGCGCTCGTTGCAAGGTCTCGATTTCCGGCTCCGCCCGTCTGGCCGGCGTGGGGGCTGAAACAGCCGACTTCGGCGCCAGCGGCACAGAAGGCGGAGGGCTCGTCTCGGAGCTCGCTAGCTCGCGCGCCGGAGTAGGCGCGGGATCCTTCCTGGGCGCTCGGGCGAGAGGCTCTTTCGTGACGATGAGAGACGGCGCGGCGTCATGCGGCGTTCCGGCTACGAGCCAGCCAAAGACCAGCGCGCTTGGCACGAGCAGCGCCGCCGCCCAGAGCACGGCGCGCGGTACGCGACGGCGCCTCCGCGGCCCTTCGCCGTGGGCGAGCACGCCCTGACGGATCGCCTCGACTCGGGCGGGGGAGGGGCCCGAATTCTGCGCGTAGCGCACCACGGCTTGTACGACGGGACCGACGTCCGAATCGGAGCGCGCCCAACGTTTGGGGGGGACCGGCGGAGAGCTCATATCACACCTTGTCCTTTCAGTTTCGGCGCTCGAATTTCACGGCGCCGGAGCGCCGCTGCCACGCTCTCGCGCGCGGCGTAGAGGCGCGAGTAACACGTGCTCTGAGTGGCGCCGGTGGCGTCCGCAATCTCGTTCATGCTGAGCTCCTCGATCTCGAACAGCACGAACACCATGCGCTTCTCCTCGCTGAGCTCGCCGAGCGCTTCGATCAGACGCGCGTGCGCTTGCTTGATCCACACGACGCCTTCCTGCGCGGGCTGAACGATCGTCTCCGGCAGCGCGCCGCTCAAGATTTCGTGCTTCACGTGCCGCTGGCGCCGCGCCGAGGCCGCGACGTTGCGGCAGATACCGTACAGCCACGTGTGCAGCGAGGAGCGCTCTTCGAACCCTTCGAGCTGGCGCAGCACGATTAGAAATACTTCCTGGCTCAAGTCGTCGAGCTGGCTGTCCGGAACACCCAGGTGCAAGAGCACGCGCCACACGAAGGCCGCGTGCTCGGACACCAGCGCGCTGATGTCGCGCGGGCTCATGGCCCGAACCCCATGCCAGCCGCGAGCCAGCCGGAGAGCGTGTTGGTTTCGAAGAGCCCGCGCTCGCCGCCCTGATACGCCTCGTACGTGAAGCGCGCGTGCGGCATGAGGAGCGCCGCGGTGACACTCGTGAACGCGAACCAGTTTCGCGTCAGCTGCACGTCCAGCTCGGCCGATAACACGCCGCCGAAATAGGCGCGGCGCGGATCTCGCCGCTCGGCGAGCGCCTCCGCTCGAACCCAACGGTATCCAGCGGCGAACCCCAGACATCCGTCCAAGCTCAGCCTGCCCGCCTGCACGACGGAGCGGCACGCGGACAGGAGCGCGTGCGCCGCATGAAAGTGAATCTCGGAGTCCAGCGCGCGCGGGCTTTCAAATGACTGGGAGACGGGCAGCCAATACGTTCCCGAGAGGGCGAGCGAGCCGAGCTCTGGCTTTTCGACGCGCAGGGCCAGCGAGGGTCCCGAGCTGGTTTCAGGCAAAATGCCAGTGCCCACGAGCCATCCGGTCAAGAGGTGCAGCTGCCAGCTCGGCCGCGCTGCGGCGGCGCGCCTCGGAACGACGGCGACGTCCGCGAACGGCTGCCGCGGGATGGTGGCGACAGGGATCGGCGACGCTTCCGCGTCAGGAATCTGCGCGACGTCGGCCGTCGCGATCTCGGACTGTGCTTCGCGTGAGAGCTGCGCCACCACGGCCTCGGGTAGCCCGCGTTGCGCCGCATCCGGATCGATGACGACGGCCAGCACCAGGAGCACTGATTGAGTCAAGGTGCTGCAGCGCCGCTCGTTGTTCTTCAGGTCGCGCTCGCCGAGGACGTCTCCTCTGGCATCGCTGACGCGAATGCGCGCCAGCCACCCGTCGGTGCCCGGAGCTTTGCGGACGGTCCCTTCGATCGCGAAGCCAGCGTCCGCGGGCTGGCGCAACACGGGGCCCACGACCTGCTCCAGCATGTGAGCCAGCGCCTGACTCGAGACGCACGCCTCCGCTCCCGTCTCGCGCACCCAGTTCAGCGCGAACGTATGAGATTCCCCCTCGGCAGCCGCGGGGCACCCGAAAACGAGCGCAATCGCGCCCGAACAGACGGCGAGCAGTGCTCGCCGGCCAGGAGCTATCCGGAGCCGCGCTCGTCTCACTCTGGGCTCACCCCTAGGTAGCGCGTCAGCGTTCCGCCGGTGAGGGTGTACAGGTCAGCGCGCTTGCCGAGCGCGATCGCCGTCGTGAAAGTCGAGCCCACCTCGTAGGCTCGACACCGGCCGCCATCGCTCGTGATTTCCAGAATTCGATCGGTCTGTACGAAAATGCGTCCGGATGCCGGCTCGACGGCGAACGCTCCGGATTGCCAGTTGTGCGTCTCGAAGCGCATTGCCCAGCGCAGCTGTCCCTCGGAGTCGAAGCTCTCCAGTTGGGAGAGAGCGGTCCTGCTGGACACCGCGTGCAGGGTTCGCGACAACAGTGCCCAGGTCGTGACGTTGCCGGCGCTGTCCGAGCCGAGCGCCGCAGGGTATGCGGGTTCGTAGCCAGAGGTGAGCGAGCGGTCCCAAACCGGATTGCCGTCGGGACCGAAGCGGCTCAAACCGAGGGTGATGGAGCCATCGTCCCAGCGCTGTCGGTCTGCGAGCAGCGTCGTTCGGTCGTCGGCGAGCAAGCTCAATCCCATCACACCGCGACCGCGCGCCGCGCCCACTATCGGCACGTTCGTCTGATTCCAGCGCAGGGAGCCAGCGCGGTCGAGGATCGCAATGAATCCCTGCTCGGCGTTGTCTTCGGCGTTCCCGGCCACCGCGACCGTGCCGTTACTCCCGGCTTGCACGTAGGTCCATGCCGCGCCGCGGAATGCGACGGGCGCGCTCGCAGGTTGCGCGCTGCTGTCGTATTCGTGTAGCCACACCGCTTCCTCGAAGTCCGAGTCCGCATTGGGCACGTAATTCGAATAGCGCATCACATAAGCGTGCCCGCGATCATCCACCGAGAGCTCGGCGTCGAGAGAGGTAGATGGGATGCGCGTCGAGACCACTTCGGCATGACCTATCCGCTCGCCGTCGACCGAGAAGTGGCTGACTACGAGCGTGACGTCGTCGTACCCGCGTTGGAGCCGCCCGAGCACCCAGGCGGAGCCGTCCGGCGCCACGCTCAAACGCTCGAGTGTGAGGCCGCACTCCAATCCCGTGCAGAGGTCCGCATGCAGATCGCGACGGAACTCCTCGTGCAGCGTGCCGGGCGCCAGTTCAGTGCAAGCGGTGAACGAGCTCGGCGCGACGTCCTCCGTTCCGGGTGACGCCGAGCAGCGTGTCCCCGATCCGAAACAGCGTGTCATGTTGAGCGCGCCCGATTCTTCGCCGATGGAGACGTCCTCTGCGCCGCCGCAACCAAGCAGCGTGCTCGCTGTCGCGGCGTGCACACCCAGCGCGCCAGCGACCGCGAGCGCTTTGCGAACCCAGCTCAGCTCTGTGAGGACGAACATCTGCGCGTCTTTCAGGGGTCAGAGCCCGCTATAGCGAACCAGCGAGCGCTGATCGATGGCGTACACGTCGTGCTGTGGCCCGAGTGCCATGGCGCGACCGCTGCCCATGCTCATGTCGTAGGCACTGCAGGAAGCGCCATCGCTCGCGACGGCCAGAAGTCCCTGGTTCGTCGCGACCAGGACACGGTTCGTTCCCGGTTCGGCCAGCACCACGGGCGCGACCCCTCCGCCGCTGGCATCGACGCGCATGGCCCAGCGCAACTGCCCGTCGGGATTGAAGTTTTCCACCAACGCATGTGATCGCGACGTGATCGCGTCGGGTGACAGAAACAAGCCGACGATGACGTTGCCAGCGCTGTCCCGCGCGAGCGCCCCCTGATAGCCAGACGCGAATGCCGACGTCAGATTCACGTCCCAGAGCGCGTTCCCGTCTGATCCGAAGCGTGCCAACCCGAACCGGGTCGTGACGTCTCCACCGCCGCCGCGATCCATGAGCACGGTCGCACTACCGTCGGGGGCAAAGGCCAGCGCAGTGAGACCAGCGTTTCCACCGCTGTTCACTTGCGATTGATTCCACAGCAGTTGTCGGGATTCGTCGAGGACGCCCACGAATCCGCCGCGATTGATGACGCGCTTGTTGCCGGCCAGCGCCAGTTTGCCGCCGGCCGCCTGCACGAGCGTCTCGGAGGCTCCCGTGAACAAGAGCGGATCCCCATCGCGCTGCAGATCGCCGTCGAAGGTTTCGACCTGCACGCGTTGTTCGAGCTCGGCATCCGCATCCGGCGCCCGCACCGAATACCAGGCGACGTGCGCCTGACCGCCCTCATCGACAGTCAGCTCTGCATTCAGCGCCGTGTAACGGTCGGACGTCGACACCACTTCGGTGTTGCCGAGCACCGTCCCATCCGTGGCAAAACGAGTCAGCGTAAACTTCTGCTGATAGTCGCCTTGCCGGATGTAGCCGAGCACCCACGCCGAGCCGTCCGGCGCGGCCGCCACGCGCCAGTTCTCAAATTGACATCCATCGGCCAGGCAGAAGGTGGTCTCGAGATTGTGGGTGAACTCGAGGGTCAGCGGTGTGCGCTCAGCAGGCACGCATTCGGGCATGGGCTCGGGGTCAACGGAGCCTGGCGCGCCGGATCGCCGACAGCGCGTCTCATCGCCGAAACACCGGCCCACGTTGATCCCCGAGCCCTCTGTCCCGAGTACGTCGTCCGTTCCATCACAAGCCATGACCAACCCAAAACAAACCGATCCAACCCAGAACAATACGTCCCGCATGCCCTCATCTCCCGCTTGAAGTTGTGGGTGAGTGCCTGGCGGAGCGCGAAGTTGCGGAAAAAACTGTCTTGGCGGGGTACTTTTTTTGCAACTATCTGAAATTCTACGATTTGCGTCGGCGCATCCGGGACGCCGCTGCACCTTGCTAGGCGGCAAGGCGCGCGCAAATGGCGACCGTCGGCATCACGCGCAGCTCGACAGTACCGGGCGCGAGACAGCCCGGGCTCAGTGCTCGGCCGCGCTGGTGTCACAATCACAATCTAGCTGAGGCTACGGACAATTGCCCGGAGTCGTCGCCTGGCAGCGATGCATAGGCAGCGGGCAATCCGATGTCAGCGGGTAGCTCACGTCGGGTGTTCCGGAAGTGCAATACACTTGACCGTCCCCGCTGGTGCTCGAGGTGCCGCCCGCGATCACCGCTCCGGAGCTGTCGAAGTAACGTACCCAGGGACCGTAGCCGCTGCCCCACGTCATCTCCGCACGAAAGCACGCAGTTCCATTCTGCGTGATGGTCTTGATTATGGAGTTATAGGTGTTCGCGGTCTCAAGGCTCCAGCTCGAACCCGCCGCGCAAATCTTGTCGGAGTATGGATAGGGAAATACGGCGTCCGCCGGCTCTCGCTCGGAGAAACAGCTGTCCAGCGCTGGCAGGCAACGGCTGAGCGCCTCTCGAAGACAGGGCGGCAGACACTCCGGGAGCGGCGCTGCGTCAGGCGCGGCGTCGGCAGCATCCGGCGGCGGTTGCGCGTCGGAGGCGCCCGCATCCGTGGGCGGATGAGGGTTGCCCGGATGAGGAAAATCGCAAGCGGCGACGAACACACCAGCAACCGCGGTTCCCATCAGGGGCTTCACAAGCCCTGCCATCAACGTAGAGGCTCTCATGTTTGCGCTCCGTACTCGTTTTGCCAACGCCGAATAGCGCCGCTGTCTCGAGCCATGCTCGTGCGACGCATCGTATCTCTCGAAGTGCGACAAAGCACTCGCGCCGTCGGCAAATTAAGGAGGTTTACGGCGGGGCGCGCACGCGTGCGCACGGTGCGCGCACTACGCAGTTCGCGCGCTGGTGGCTGCCGTCACAATCGAGCTGAGGCTACGGGCAGTTGCCCGGAGTCGTCGCCTGGCAGCGATGCGTCGGTAGCGGGCAAGCCCGCGTCAGCGGATAGCTCACGTCCCCTTGGCTCGGTGTTCCGGAAGTGCAAAACACCTGGACGTCACCGCTCCCGTCGGTGCTCGAGACGCCGAATGCGACCTGCGCGCCGGAGCTGTCGAAGTAACGCGTGATGGGACCGAAGCCGATGCCCCACTGCATGTTCTCACCAAAGCACGCAGTCCCATTCTGCGTGATGGTCTTGATCACGGAGTGATAGGCGTACGCGGTCTCATGGCTCCAGCTCGAACCCGCCGCGCAAATCTTGTCGGAGTAGGGATCGGGAAATTCGGCGCCCGGCGGCTCACGCTCGGAGAAACAGCTGTCCAGCGCTGGTAGGCAAGGGCTGAGCGCCTCTCGAAGACAGGGCGGCAGACACTCCGGGAGCGGCTCTGCGTCAGGCGCGGCGTCGGCAGCAGCATCCGGTTGAGATTGCGCGCCGCCGACGCCCGCATCCGTGGGCGGATGAGGGTTGCCCGGATGAGGAAAATCACAGGCGGCGATGAACACACCAGCAACCGCGGTTCCGATCAGGGGCTTCACCAGCCCTGCCATCAGCGTAGAGGCTCTCATGTTGCGCTCCGTCCTCGTTTTGCCAGCGCCGAACAGCGACGCTGTCTCGAGCCATGCTCGTGGGCCGCATAGTAACTCTCGAAGTGCGACAAAGCACTCGTGCAGCCCGCAAATTAGTGACGATTGAGCCGGCGCGCGCACGCGTGCGCACGGTGCGCGCACTACGCAGATTCGCGCACCGGTCGTGTGACCAATATTTACCCCACGCTCTCTTCCGCCAAGAGCCGGCGTTCGAACCACTGAACGAGCCGGCTCTGCGTCATGCCTTCCATCAAGGTGTACACGACGGGCACGACCACCAAGGTGAGCAATGTCGAGGTGATCAGGCCGCCAATCACGCACACGGCCATGGGAGCGCGTGCCTCGCCGCCCTCGCTGAGCGCCAGCGCCACGGGCAACATCCCGAACACCATGGCCGCGGTCGTCATGAGGATGGGGCGCAGGCGGATCGTGCCGGCGCTCACCAGTGCTTCGAGCATGCTGAGGCCGCGCGAGCGCTCGTGATTCGCGAAATCCACGAGCAGGATCGCGTTCTTCGTGACGAGCCCCATCAGCATGATGATGCCGATCATCGAAAAGATGTTGAGGGTCATGCCCGTGATGAACAGCGCGCCGAACGCGCCTACGACGCTGAGCGGCAGGGACAGCATGATGGTGATGGGCTGTACGAAGCTGTCGAACTGCGCCGCCAGAATCATGTACACGAGCACGATCGCCAGCACCAACGCGAGCACCATGTACTTGAACGACTCGCCCATGATGTCCGCCATGCCGGCGTAGTCGGTCTCGAGCTCGGCCGGCACCAAGCGCGCGGCGACCTGATCGACGATCTTGGTGGCTTCGCCCAGCGGCAGACCCTCGAGGCCGGCGAGCACGGTGATTTGCCGCTGGCGCGCCTGCCGCTCGATCTGAGTGGGCGCTTCCCCGCGCTCGACGTCTACCACGTTGGATAGATCGACGAGCGCTCCCGACGCTGAACGCACCTGAACGTTCGAGAGGTCCGCGATCGCGTCGCGTTGCTCCTTCGGCAGGCGCACCACGATGTCGTAAATATCGGTGCCTTCCTTCAGCTCGCTGACGGGGTCGTCGGCGACCAAGGCGCGGATCGTGGCACCGATGCTCGAGACGGGTACGCCGAGGTCGGCGGCGCGTTCTCGGTCGACGCCGAGGCTCACTTCGGGCTTGCCGCCGCGGTAGGTGGAATCGAGATCGACCAGCCCCGGCACCTTACGAAGCTCCTCGATGATCGAGCTCGTCACTCGCACGAGCTGTTCCATGTCCGAGCCGCGCACGTTCAGCTGTACGGGCTGTTGCCGAAAGCCGCCTTGCCCACCCATGGGGCTGATCGGCGTGGCGCTCACCTTGGCGTCTTTGACGTCGCGGTAGCGGGTACGCGCCCAGGCCATCAAGTCCTCCTGGTGGTAGGCGCGCTTGGATTTCGGATCCAGAACGACCTGCACCTTGCCGAGGTTTACCTGACCCTGCGCGCCCTCGCCGATGGTGGTGAAGGTCAGCGCGACGCCGGGGGCGTTCTGCCGAATGTCCCGGGCAACGGCCTCGATGATCGACTTGGACGCCTCGAGCGACGTCCCGGTCGGAAGCTCGACGTTCAGCGAAAACTCACCGCGGTCTTCCACGGGCGCGAACTCCGTCTTGATCTGGGCGACGAGCACGAAGGACGCGGCGAGCGCAGCTGCTGCAGCCACGAGCGTGAGCACGCGGTGCCGGAGCGCGGCCCGCAGCACGCCTCCGTAGAGCGTGTCGAGGCGAGTCAGGCCGGCCTCGATGAAACGCACGAGGGGGTTCCTCGACGCCCCGTGCTGCACCTTCAGGAAGCGCGACGACAACATGGGCGTCAGCGTGAAGCTGACGAGCATGGAAACCGCGACGGCGAAGCTCACGGTCAGCCCGAACTGAAAGAAGAAGCGACCGATGATGCCCTTCATGAAGGCCACCGGTACGAATACGGCCATGATGCACGAGGTGGTCGCGAGGACCGCGAGAAAGATCTCCGCGGTCGCGCTCGAGGCAGCGTCGCGGACGCTCTTGCCCATCTGCACGTGGCGGTGGATGTTTTCGATCACGACGATGGCGTCGTCGATCAGGATGCCGATCGACAGCGACAGCCCGAGCATCGTCATGTTGTTGAACGTGAAGCCCATGTAGTCGATGAACGCGAAGGTCGCGACCACGCTGGTGGGGATGGCCACGGCGCTGATCAGCGTGGCCCGGAAGTCGTGCAAGAAGAACAGGATGATGAGCACGGCCAGGATCGCGCCGAACGCCAGATCGAACTGAACGTCGTGAATGGAGTGCGCGATGTACACGGAGTTGTCCGTGGGTACGGCGATCTGGACCCCGCGTGCCTCGATGCGCGGTCGGATCTCCTCGAGCGCGGCGCGCACCTTCTCGGCTACGGCCACGGAATTGGCGCCGGATTGCTTGCGCACCACGAGTGACAGCGCCGATTCACCGTTCAGAAACGACGCCGAACGCGCGTCCTCCATCCCGTCTTTGACCTGGGCCACGTCGCGCACGCGCACCACGGCGCCGGTGGCGTTGGGGATGGAGAGCGCCTCGATCTCGCCGACGTCGGCGACTTCTCCCTTGGTCTTGATGACGAGCTCGTTCTGCCCGCGCTCGAAGAACCCGCCGGGAAAGTTCAGGTTCTGTGTGCGAATGGCGGCGCCCACGTCCGGGGCGGTGATGCCGAGACCGACCAGTTTGGCGGAGTCGACAAGCACCTGGATCTGGCGCTCGCGGCCGCCGACGAGATCCACGGCGCCCACGCCCGTCACACGCTGCAGCCGCTCTTTGACGACCTTGTCGGCCACGCGGGTCATCTCGGTCGGCGAAAGTTTCCCACTCAGGGCGACGGCCAGGATGGGCGCCGCGCCGGTGTCGAGCTTCTGAATCGAGGGCGGCTCGGCCTGCGGCGGCAGCTCGGCCTGGATTTCGCCGATCTTGTCGCGGATGTCCTGCATCGCCTTGTCGGTGTTCACCTCGAGCTCGAACTCGACGATGATCTGGCTCACGCCTTCGAGATTGGCGGAGCGCAGCACGCGAATGCCGCTCAAGGTGTTGAGCTTTTCCTCGATCGGATCGGCCACCTCGGATTCCATCGTCTCGGGATCCGCGCCCGGGTACACGACGGTCACCGTGACGATGGGAAACTCGACGCTCGGAAATAGATCGACGCCGACGCGCGGGTAACTCAGTAGACCGAACACCACGAGGGCGCCGATCATCATGACGGCGAATACGGGACGTCGAATCGATACGTCGGCTAGGCGCACGGCTCACTTCCTCGGTGCTTCGAAATCCACTTCGGTCAGCATGCCCGGACGCAGCCTGCCATCGGCGTTGTCCACGAAGGCCACGACTTCGATGGTTCTGGCCCGCGCGTCCACGGTGGGGTTGATGCGCGCGATCTTGAGCTCGCGGGTCTGGGCGACCGCCGGAAAGTTCGCTCGAAAGCTGTCACCCGCGCGGAGCTTGCCGAGCGCGCGCTCCGGTAGCCGCGCCCGAAGCTCGAGCTGGCTCACCTCCTCGACCACGAGCACCACGGTGGGCGGCGTCTGCGTGGCCAGCTCACCGACACTCTTGAGCTTCGCGCTCACGACGCCGGAGATGGGGGAGTAAACGGCGGTGTCCGCGCCCGTTTTTCGAGCCTGCGAGAGCAGCACCTTGGCTTGTTCGACCTGTGATCGGGCGGCGTCGTAGCGCGTCTGCGTCTGGTCGAGCGTGGCGGGCGAGATCGCGCCGCTGGAAAACAACTGCTTCGTGCGCTCGTGATCGCGCGCGGCCGCGGCCAGGTTGATTTCCGCGGACTGCAGCGACGCTTGGGCCTGCTGCACGGCGAGCGCGGCGTTCTGACTGTCGAGCGCGAACAGCAACTGCCCCTTCTTGACCGTGTCGCCCTCTTCGACGCTGAGCTTGCTGATCACGCCCGTGGTCTTCGGCCCGAGCTCCGCCTTTTGCTTGGGGTGCAAGGTGCCCGTGCTGCGCAGCCTGCCCTGGGCGAGCTCGCGTCCGGCGTCCGTCACGGTTTCGAGGCGCGGCACGTCTACCTTCGGTAGGGCCGAGCTCGTCGCTGCCGGGAGCGTGACCTTGTCATCGGCCCGCGCCTCGCAGCCGAGCACGAGCCCACACAGCGCCACACCCAAGAGTTTTCCTTTTGGCATCACTGTTTTGCACCTTGCACGAACAACGCATAGAGCGCGTCGCCGCGCTCCCCGAGCTTTGGGGGTCGACCTTCTTGCATCCACTCGAACACCAGCGCGTTCATGGCGCCTGCGAGCGTCGTGGCCAGCAGTCGGGCGGACACGTCCTTACGCAGCGCCCCGCGAGAAACTTCAGTCTGCACGGCTCGCTCGAGGATCTGCAGATACTCGCGATAGTGCGCCTCCATGGCTGGCCCCCCCACGCGCCGCAGATCGTTCTCGGTGACGGCTCCGAGTTGCGTGAACAACGCGACCAGGCCGCTCTTCTGCTCGAGGTACTCGAACAGCGCCCGCATCAGATGGAGCGGCATCGGTTCGCGAACGGACTCGCTCAGCGCCGACCGCATCAGCTCGGAGAACTCGCTGTGCCGGATCTGGATCAGCGAGGCGAACACCAACTCCTTGCTCTCGAAGTAGTTGTAGAGCGTCCCCACCGACACCCCGGCGGCCTTCGCCACGTCAGCCATGCGCGCTTCGGCAAAGCCCTGGGCCAGGAAGACAGACTCCGCCGCCTCGACGATCGCGCGGCGATAGGCCTCGTCCGTCTGCTGCCGGAGCCGGCGCCGCAGCGGTTCCTGCTGCGTTTTCAGCTTTTTGGCCATCTTGCTTCGCTCGGGCGCGATCTCGCCGCGGAAGGCTGGCCAGCAGCCTCAGCGTTCTGAACGACGATTCACCATTGTGATTCGAAGCTCAAACGCCTGCAAGCCGCATTTACGCGTGCGCGCCGTCAGCGAGTCTCGGAGGGAATCGCAGCAGCCTGAAGCTGAGGGGGCAGCTCGGGGCAGGTTTTGCCCTCGAACGGCAGACCCGGTAACAGGTCGCCCGCGTGCCACAGGACCTCGGCGCGCAGGCGCTGGTTGCGGTCCCGATGATCCGGCGAGAGCGTCAGACGGGCGCCATCGGGGAGATCTTCCACGGTGGCGATCGGGCGCGCGCGAAGGATCTCGCGAATGGGAAAGGTTCCGGGATCCGGCCGACCATTCGGGCTGCGGGAGGCCGCCTCGTCACCGCGATTTTGGTTGAAGTACGCGCCCAGCTCACGAGCTCGCTCGCGAATGCGCCGCGCGCTGCTGCGCTCTGCGCGAAAATCCAACACCACTCCCTTCGCCCCATTCGTGATGTGAAGGTTGCACGGCAGAAGCGGCCCCTCGCCTTCGGCCTCGATCGTCAGCTCGAAGGTCTCGAACTCCGGGTTCAATGGCTCGGAGGTGACCCGTGCCTGGGAGCGCTCCATATCCGTATCCGCTGGCTTGGCCTTCGCCACTGGGGAGGGCGGCGCTTGGGAGGCATTCGCCGAGGCCTTCGCCACCGGACCGCGGGCGGGTGGCGGTGAGCTGCTCGCTGCACAGCCACTCAGGCAAGCAACCACGACGACTGCGCCGAATACGCTGGCGCGCTTCGGTAAAAGCATTGAACGCATGATGGCGTCCCTCGGGCAAAAGGCATCCAGTCGATCGAGACGATGCCCACCCGTTCGATCGACGCTGAGCGCGTCTCCAGTGACGGCTCGCGCAAGGAAGTAGCAAAGCAACTCCCGCACCACGCTTTCGTCACATCTCGAAAGCTGAAGACGCGCCGATAAAGCCCATGCGTGCTCGGCTCTTCGCCGTACCTCCCGCAACGCAAAACGCGGCAGAAAAGACATGGTGTGTCGCCTTGGGCCGCATCACGTCGGCTTTGTCGCTGCAGGCTCGCTCGAACGTCCGGAAGGCAATTGCGACGTAGATGGAAAGGGCTTCGCCCTGGCGCCGGAGAAAGCGGTGTTGGCAGTAACTGCCCACCCGCTGTAGGAGTGGCGAGATGCGCTGGATTCAATTGAGCTGCGTGGGTGTGCTGGCCATTGTCGCGTTGCGGAGGACTCAGCAGCAATAAGGTGTTCCGCCATGACGGCGTGCGAGAGCGAACACACCCAGCGCAGTGAGCAACGCCACAGCACCGAGCGTGCCCGTACCGGAACCAGAGCCCGGCGCCGCGCTACATGCCGCCTCAGCGGAGCCCGACTCGACGTCCACGAACTTCAGGCGCACGGTGGGAGAGTCGTGTCCGAGCAGGGTGCGCTCGTAGGCGAGGAGCGCCACACCAGCCGCATTCGGGCCGACGTCGAAGCGAGCGATGTCACCGTGGCCTGTCAGGCGCAGCGGCGCGGCGTCTACCGGCCCACTCGCGGCGGAGACGCGGGCCGCCCAAAGGTCGCCGCCCGCCGCGGCGCCCTCACGCCACACGGTGACGTAGTACGGAGCCTCGTACTCGGTGACGGGCTCCGATCGCGCGCTCGAGGCGGCGGCGATCTGAAAGCCCTGAGGGTCCTGCACCGACAGATCACTTTCCAATCGGGTGCCGCGAATGACGTTGCCAGCTTCCCCCCAGGTGAGCAGGTAGCCGGAAGCATCGGTCGCCACGTTCAGCCAAGCGGGCGCTGCGCCGAGCTCGAGCAGGGTGAGCGGAGTGGTGTCCACCAGCGTTTGATTCGGCGTGATACGCGCGGCCAGTATCGTGCTGTGATCGGCCCAGACCGCGAGGTAGTTTCCGTTCGCAAACGTGAGCGACCCCTTCGCGGCGTAACTCAGCTGTCCCAGCGGATCCTGCTCGTTGAAGGGGATGGACCTGAGGACCAGTGAGCTCGGCGGCAACGTACCGTCCCCGGCGATACGGCAAAACAGCAAGCGATGAGCGGTGAATACGCCAAACTCCCGAACGAGAACGCCGAACGTCTCGTGCCCGGAAGCGAGACCAAAAATTTGGTTCGAAGCGGGCGAAGGCGGCTTCGGTAGCTGTGTCTCTGGCCCGAAGACGGCAGTCGGACTTGCCGCTCGCACCGTCGCATAATTGAACCAAGTCGGAGTACCGAGAGGCGAAACACCTTGCACGGGCTGATGTCCAGCGAGCAGCCATCCGTGTTCGTGACCCACGGCCGTGGTGAGGTAGGGGCTCGTGGTGTTCGAGTGCACGGTGTTGCCGGCGCCGTCGAGGGTCATGAACACGCGACGGTTCGAATCGTCGTTGACGAGCAACGCTAAGCCGCCGGGCGACACCGCGAGCTGAGGGGAGGACAGGTTGCCGCCGAGCGGAACGTCTGGCGAAGATACACCGAACTCCACGCCAATGCTCGGCGCCTCCGCCACGCTTTGACGCTGCGAGCGCTGACCCGTGTGTTTTGACTGTGCGCCTTGGGATAATTCCTGACCGTCGCTGCACGCGCAAACGGCCAGCGCCAAACTCACTCCGATGGTCTTCATGGAACGCTGCATCGTCCGACTCTCCTGGATGAGAGGCGCAACCGTTTCACCCCTCGCTTCGCAATTAACATAGCCGACTACTCCGGCTCGCGGCGACTCGAAATGGCATCCGAGAGTAGCGGTGAATCCATCGCGCTATCCGGTCAAGGTACTGGTGTCGATGCGCAAGACCCGCACATTCGGTCTGGCCACGGTTTTGGAGCGCGTCCGGAGCCCAATCGCGAGATTTTTGCCGAAGCCGCGCATATCGAACATGCGTGGATCGCGCCAACTCTTCAGGAAGTAGGCGCGCACCTGAAGCGGCGCCATGGGCAGGACGAGAACCTCGCGTGCGGTCGCCGTGATCGTGTCGATGCGCAATAGGTGCAGGCTTGCGCGCGAGGCGTCCTGCTCGATCACGCGGTCGCAACGGCAGCAATTGTCGTCAGAGCACACCGTGCAGGACGCTTCGTAGTGGTGCTGTACATCGTACTTCGTATAGATGTAAGCGACCCAGATCGAGCCATCACTCGTGCGAGCGATGTTGTACTCGTCGAGCGCAACTCCAGCGGCAACGTAGCGGCTCGAGCTCGCGCAGACTGGGTCTTTTACGCCGACAAAGATGGATTCCTCGGGGGAGGGTGTGAACGTCGTGCCGGGAAGATCCACGTGCGCGACGCCGTCCGGCGTGAGCCATGCCACGCTCAGGCCTGAGCTCGCCTGCGTCACCGTTGCCAGGTCGGGGCCGACGCTAGCGTCGCTCGATGGTGGCGGGGCGTGAGTCACCCGAAACGTCGAGTGCGGAATGAGGCCGCGACTCAGCTCGATGTTCTCTCCTGCGAGCTCGACGTAAAGGTCACCCAGTGCTCCCGAGTTCGGGCGGACGACCCCGAGCGTGACCGGGCTTCCGTCGTTGATCACCGTATAACCCCTGTCCCAGAACAAGGCCCCACCCCCGCTCGAGCCTGTCCAGGAGGTTGCGGCGGGTTTCTTCGTCATCAGCCAAGCCACATCAATGACACCGCCGCTTGCCCACAGATACAGCTGATTGTCTTGCGCGATCTCGAACGCGTCGACGAAGGTGCTGCCCGGCGGATTCGCATAAACGCGCTCGCTCGTCCAAGTGTTCCCACGAAGCACCGCGTGAGCCGCAAACGGCGGATTGGAATAGAGCGATGCACCCAATGGCGTTTCGATGTAGGCCATGTGCAACGAGCCCTCGTTGTCGAGAGCGAGCAGACCCGAGTGGAGCAGACCATGGTTGCTGCGCTCGGCGCTGCCTCCCGAAATGCGGAACAGCATCTGGTCGGCATTGCTGCTCGTCGAGAGCCATGTCGTGTTCGGAGCCGGCGCCACGCGCAGGCCCATTTCTCCAAGCCTGTCGTCTTGGCAGCTGATCTGCACATCTTCCGTGATCGGACAGCTCGCGGAAGGACACGCCGCCGAATGAGTCATTCGTTCCGATGTGCAAGGAACGATTCCGTTGCATCCAGCGAGTACGAACGTAACAAACGCACAGCAACTCCTGCCCACCAATGAAATGCGCAATGACACATCGGCACCGTCTCACGACTCGAGCCGGCGATCAACCGACCAACCCCGAAATTGCTCGCCAACTACTGCCGTTCTTGGCGTGCCATTTTTGGCAGTGCCGCTCGCTGGACTAATCAAATCCCAAGAACACATCGCCGGCCTGGCGCCGGAGAAACCACGTTTCGTCCAGTAGCGTCAGACGTCGACTGGGTAGTGGCATATCCGAGCTCGCTGGGGCGCTTGATCAGTTAGCTTTCGTTTAGTGCGGAGTCGTTACCGTCCTACGCGGCTGCGCGGTCACAGCGGTAAGCCGCCGCGACATCGAGGCCCATCAGATACGCCGGAGCGAGATCGAACTCTCGATAGACGGCTTCATTCCAGCGTCGGTCAGAATCATCGTCGACGTAGGACGCCAGAGGTGCGCGATGTCTTCCAAGTCATGCTCGCGCTCGACGGGCCGATCGCAGTAGGCGGTCATCTTGAGGACGGCTACGACTCTGGGCGGCGCCACCGAAGCCGTGTACCCGTGGACGACTTTCCGTTGCTCGGCGTGCTCGAACGCCAGGTCCATGGCGTCAGCAGAGCTCGAGAGCTCGGGTCAGGGATCGAGGCGCTGGCGCGACGCCGGTAGGCGCCGGCCACTGCTAAGCGGCGGCACATACGCGGCGCATGAAGAATGACAGCATGCTCGGTGCGCGACATCTCGGCTGCGGGAGCACGGCAGCTCAGGGAACGTACCCCCGCACGGTGAGTGCGATTTTCTCGACGCATCCCCGGTGCCGTACATCATGGAGGACCACGTCAGGGAAACGAACCCCGCGACGAAAAGCCGCTGACAGCGATCGCTGCGAGGCGGGTGGAGTATCGTCAACGATAGTTCGTGCCGGCTCTTGGCGGTTGCGACGGTGAGTATGTGGTTGCGCTCGTCAGCGTATGCCTGCAGCGTCGCCTCCGGCGGATGGCTGCCGAACGGTTCGTGCGCGCTCATACAACTGCGTGACGATTCGCGCTATAGTCCCTGCCGTGAGAGACACATCTCCAGCCGCTGAATTGCGCTATTACGAGTTGTTGCGCGCCCAGGCGCCAGCCGAGCGTCTGTCGATAGCGGCGCGTCTTTCCCGAGCCGTTCGCGACTTGGCGGAGGCGGCAATTCGAACGGAGTACCCGGGTGCATCCGAGCTTCAGGTGAGATGGCACCTGGCTCGTCGCTTGTACGGGGAGAATGTCGCGAACAGACTCTTCGGCGATCGAAGCGTAAGGTGAATGGGCCCAAGTTACACGACCCGATCGACGTAGCCTTGGTAGTGGCAACGTCACTCGAGGCAGTCGGAGGGGCTTACTTCGTTGGGGGCAGTATTGCGAGCTCTTTGCAGGGAGAGCCGCGCGCAACGAACGATATAGATTTCGTCGTGAGCTTGCCGGTCGGCAAGGTCGGGGCGTTTCGTGCAGCGCTTGGCGATGAGTTCGAATTGGACGAACAAATGCTTCGCACGGCATTGCTCAATGCGAGTACAGCGAATGCGTTTTACCTTCCACTCGTTACCAAAATTGACTTCTTTGGACGCGGCTACGAAGCCTATGACGAGATCGAGTTTTCACGTCGGCGTGCCGTACCCGTGCGTTCTACGGGGGAGAAACTCGTGTTGAAAGCGCCAGAGGACACAGTTCTGCGTAAGTTGCTGTGGTTTCGGCAAGGTGGCGAGGTTTCAGACAGACAATGGCGGGATATTACCTCGGTGCTCCGGATCAGCGGTGGTTCAATGGACCAAACGTATCTTACCGACTGGGCGCTGCGTCTCCACATTGCAGACCTCCTGGGCCGCGCACGCGCAGCCATCGCGTGATGATGCGTTCCTCTACCGCACCTTGAGCGCAGGGAAACGAACCCCGGCTGGGCCGGCGTAGAAGCCCATCGCCTTCGTGTACCAGGCCGATCCAGCGAAATCGTGGGTGCTGACCCGGTCGCTCATGCCGACAGGATGGCTCACTACCCGAGCTTCGTCAGTTTGCACTCCAGCAGCAACCGTGTGACGAACGGGCAGGGCTGACGATGGATCTCGCACGGCAGCGGCTGGAGCAGCAACGGCTGAGTGGCGCGCTGATCGCCGCGGAGCTGCTGCGACCGCTCACGCTGAGCGAGATGATGAGTCTGAAGGCTGCGGCAGCGCGCTACGCACAGAGCCTGGGGCTTTCGTTCCGGCTGGATGTGGACCGTCGCGCTTGAAGCCCTGAGAGCCGGGCTAGACGAGGTCGACGGACTCTCCGCGGGTCGGGACGTGGACCTGGAACCCACGCCGAGCGAGCTCCTCACTCAGGGCCAGCGCCGGTTCCGGCTCGCCGTGCACTAGAAAGAGGTTGCGCGTGCCTGTGCCGCAAGCTTCCGCATATGCAAGCAAGTCATTGCGGTCGGCGTGTGCGCTGAAGGAATCGAGCACCTCGACGCGCGCATTCAAGTCGCGTTCCACGCCCCAGATTCGAATGCGCGGCCTGCGTTCGACGATGCGTCGCCCGAGCGTGTGTTGGGCCATGAACCCGACGATGAGGATCGTGTTCCGCGCGTCTTCGACGTGATTGCGCAGGTGGTGGAGAATGCGCCCCGCTTCGGCCATTCCGGCGGCCGAAATGATCACCGCTGGTCCCTGCAGGTCGTTCAGGCGAATGGACTCCTCGCGGTCGCTCACGAAGCTCACGCCTTCGAACCCGAACACGTCGCCGTGCTCTCTCGAAAATGCCCGCGTCTCGGCGTCGAAGCATTCCGGGTGCAGTTTGAAGACTTCTGTCACGTTGATGGCGAGCGGTGAGTCGATGAAGACGGGAATGCGCGGCAGACGGCCGCTCTGCCTGAGCTCGTTCAGAGCGTAAATCAGCTCCTGCGTCCGGCCGACGGCGAACGCAGGTACGATCACCTTGCCCCCACGTTCCATCGTTTCGCGGATCACCCGTTCGAGCTGGTCATGCATCTGCTGGATGTCACCATGGACGCGGTTGCCGTACGTGCTCTCCATGACCACGTAGTCGAAAGGGCCTGGCGGCGTCTCGGGATCGCGGATGATGGGAAGGCCCTTGCGGCCGAGATCACCGGAGAACAGCAGACGACGTCGTGCGCCGCGATCTTGCACGTCCAGGACTACTTGCGAGGAGCCGAGGATGTGGCCCGCATTGAAGAGACGGGCGGTGACGCCGGGCAGCGGTTCGAAGGTGCGGTGGTACGGCACGCACACGAAATGCTCGAGAGCACGGACGACGTCCTCCTCGTCGTAAACGGGCTCCACCGGCACGAACCCGGGATCGTCCGCGTATTTCCGGTTCAGGTAGTTCGCGTCGGCTTGCTGGATGCGCGCCGAGTCACTCAGCATGTAGGCGCACAGGTCCCGCGTCGCCGCGGTCGCGTAGATCGAGCCCGAGAACCCCGATTTGACCAGCGTCGGTAGGCTCGCGGAGTGGTCGATGTGAGCGTGCGTGAGGATGACGACATCGGCTCCGATTGCCTCGCGCGGGAGCGTGCGGTTCCGGCGACGCGCCTCTTCGCGGCGTCCCTGGAAGAACCCGCAGTCGATGAGCACGGAGCCGCGCTCGAGCTCCAGCAGATGCATGGATCCCGTGACTTCTCGAGCGGCACCGAGGAACTTCAAGCGCATTCAGGACTCCATTCTGCCCGGCGGCGGCCCCGGGGACGCAAAATTGACGTTCGTTCCAGCGAGTGGGCGCAAATCGTTCGTGTTCTGGCTTGCTGGGTCATGCCTGAGGCCAAGCCTAGCGGCTTTCGGGCCAGGATCGCATCGTGCATGGGCTGGAAAGCATGTCACTTGCCCCTGCGCCGCCGAGCGCCCCTGTCGAGCCCACGCGGCCCCTCATCGAGGTTCGTGATCTGGTCAAGCGGTACGGCGACAAGACCGTGCTCAGCGGCGTCGACCTGGAGGTGTATCGCGGCGAGACTCTGGTCGTCATCGGCGGCTCAGGGTCGGGGAAGACCACGCTCGCGCGGCTGATCATGGGTCTCGAAAAGCCGACGTCGGGCAGAATCTTTCTGAAGGGTGTGGAGATGACGGCGCTGGACTCGCAAGCGTTGATCTCCTTGCGCGCCCGCTTCGCCATGGTCTTCCAGAAGTCCGCGCTGCTGGATTCGATGAGCGTGCTCGACAATGTGGCATTCCCGTTGCGTGAGCAGACAGCGCTCGACGAACCGACAATCCGCGAGCGAGTGCTCCTGAAGCTCCGCGCGCTGGGTATCGAGGACGCGGCAAATAAGCTGCCTGGTCAGCTCTCGGGAGGCATGGCCAAGCGCGCTGCGATCGCCCGCGCCATGATCACCGAGCCCGAGATCCTCGTTTACGACGAGCCCACCTCGGGCCTGGACCCCGTGAGCTCCCGAATGGTAGACGAGCTGATCGAGCAAATGCGAGACCGCTTCTTCGTCACCTCCATCGTGATCAGTCACGACATGGTGACCGCGTTTCAGATTGCGGATCGACTCGCGCTGCTGTCACGCGGAACGATCGTCACGTCCGGACCGCCCGCTGAAGTCCTCCGATCGCACAGCGCCGAGGTCGAGCGTTTCGCCGCCTCGAGTGGGATCGATCTCGACGAGATCGCGCGGCCGGCGACGCGTAAATCGCCGTCGGAGATTGGTGCGCTCTGGGAGGCGTCGCGCCCGGCGGGTGAGCACGAAGAAAAGAGCTGGTGGCGGCGTCGGCAGGGCGATTGCGCGGTGCTACTGTGATGCAGTAGTAGTTCGGCAGCGCGGGTCGACTCCACTCGAGTCCCGCGTCAGGAACATGTCCAGCTCGCTCCCCGGAAAACCCGCGAGTGGCTTCGGCCACTACTTGCGAGACGTCGTGTACGGCGCGCTCGATGGCGTCGTTACGACCCTGGCCGTTGTTTCCGGCAGCGCGGGCGCCATGCTCGATCCACGGATCGGCTTGATCCTCGGCTTGGCCAACCTCGCGGCCGATGGCGTGTCGATGGGCGCCAGCAATTATTTCGCGCTCAAGTCGGAGCTGGCTCAACTCGGGCTTCCCAGCGCAACGGAGCAACCTTGGCGGCACGGTCTTGCGACGACCGCCGCCTTCGTAGTCGCCGGGACAGTCCCCTTGCTCGCGTACTTCGTCCCGCGCCCCGCTTCGGTCAGCGTATTGGAGATCGCGCTGGTTCTCTCCGCGCTCACGCTCAGCTACGCCGGCGCCGTTCGTGCGGCTTTCGTGGGCCAGTCTCGCTGGCGCAGCGCCGGCGAAATGCTCGCGATCGGCGCCGCGGCGTGCTCGGTCGCCTACGCCATCGGCGTGATCGCAGAAAGAGTGCTGCGTTGAGCTCACGCGGTCAGGCAGCTCGTGTCGACTCGCTCGGTACTGTTGGCGCAGCGTGTGCTAAGGGCGAGGCCATGAGCAACCCGATTCCCGCGATCAAGACGTTCATGACAACGGCGCCACATTCCATCGGTAAGGATCAGACGCTGGCGCAGGCGCAAGCGTTCCTCCAGCAGCACCAGATTCGGCACTTGCCCGTACTTTCGGGCGGCGCCCTGGTCGGCATTCTGACGGAGCGTGATCTCTCGTTGATCGGAGCGCTCGGCGGCACCGACGTGAAAAAGACGATGGTAGAGGAGGTGATGACGACCTCCGTCTATGCCGTGACTCCCGAGACGCAGCTCGCCCAGGTCGCTGCGACGATGAGCGAGAAGAAGTACGGGTCGGCAGTCGTGATGCAAAACGGCAAGGTCGTGGGCATTTTCACGACCGTCGACGCCTGCCGAGCACTCGCGGAGCTCTTGGATTCGCGTTCGGCGACGTGAAGCGAAGCCACTGGGCACGACGAAGCGGCGCGCGTCAGGGGGGCGCGCGCCACTCGCGACAGATGCTGCTTCTCGGCTGGGACTCGCTCCGCGCTCAGGGGCGAATGCCGACTTTGAGCACGCCTTCCCGGCGCGCGCCGAACAAGTCGTACGCTGTCACGATGTCACTCAACGAGAACGTGTGCGTAATGAGCGGTGTGAAATCGAGACGCCCGTGTTGCACGAGCGCCATCAAACGGCGCATGCGCTCTTTGCCGCCTGGACAGAGCGTGGTCACGATGCGGTGGTCGCCCAGGCCGGCAGAGAATGCCTCATAGGGGATCTGGAGCTTGCCCGAATACACACCGAGACTCGATAGCGTGCCTCCAGGGCGCAAGCTTCGCAGCGCGGATTCAAATGTCTGCTGAGTTCCGAGCGCCTCGATTGCGACGTCCGCTCCGCCGCCAGTTAGACGCTTGATCTCGGCCACCACGTCCTGTTGCCGATAATCGAGCGCCACATCCGCGCCCATCTTCCGTGACGCGGCCAAGCGCGCTTCATCGCCATCGACGCCGATGACGAGAGCGGCGCCCATGAGCTTCGCGCCAGCCGTTGCAGAGAGCCCGATCGGCCCTTGCGCGAACACGACCACGGCGTCTCCCGGGCGAACGCCGCCGGACTCGGCCCCCGAGATGCCCGTCGAGGCGATGTCCGAGAGGAAAACGACCTGTTCATCCTTGAGCGAGTCGGGGATTTTCGCCAGATTCGCCTGCGCAAACGGGACGCGTACGTACTCGGCCTGCGAGCCGTTGATGGTATTGCCGAGACGCCAGCCGCCGAGCGCTTCATAGCCCTCGCCGTGGCCGCACTGCGAAAGATATCCGGACAGGCAGGCGTTGCATTGACCGCATGGCGTGATGGCTCCGACCAGAACACGGTCGCCCACGGCGTAACCCGAGACGCCAGCGCCCAGCTCGTCGATGACTCCAACGGGTTCGTGCCCGATCACGAGCCCCGCCGCGACGGGATATTCCCCACGCACGATGTGCAGATCCGTGCCGCAGATCGTCGTGTAGGTGATGCGCACGATCGCCTCTCCGGCGCTTGCGCGAGGTTTTTCGACCTCCTCGATACCGAATTGATTGTTTGCTCGGAAAACGTTGGCGCGCATGATTTTGCTCCTTGGCCAGATCTCGAAGCAAGCAGTGTGCCCCTTCGCTCGTGGCGAGCGAGGAGCGTCGTCGGCGCGCTCCGTGCGTCGTCAATCACGCTAGCGAACAGGCCGTTTCGGTCGAGCCTACGCTGGCGGCACCGACGAACTCAGCGATAAACTGATCCAGCGCCGCCCAATTGGTCAATTCGTAGTCGCATGACGTATCCGTCGGGCCGCCCGCGCGCTTGGAGATGCGCTTCATGATGTGGCGTATCAGCAGATTGTAGCGGGAATAGAGCAGCGCACCTGCCACAGCAGTGACGCGCTTCGGACGAAAGCCCGTACTCGTGTAGAAGTCATCCAGCATGCGCTGTACGTCCTGCTGGGCTCGGGTTCGCACTTCGGCGCTGCGGGCTGGGTTCTCGGCGTTGGCTTGAGTCAGGCTGACGGATAGGAGGGCCGAGGGCACACCCTCGAGCTCCGTGCGATGTCGCTTCACGAACTGGATCATCTCGCGTTCGTGTTTTCCGGCGTGAATCGAGGCAGCGAGTAGGACCGCAGCATAACCGTTGGCCGTCCACTCGTTGTCGAGCTCTGCAACGTCGAACACGTCCGTGAGCCAGCCGCGAGCCCGAACGCTGCTCGCGGCATGCTCTGCAATGCGACGCGTCTGGCCTTCGCGAGTGGCATATAGCACTGCGAGCTTTTCCATGATCAGGGCAGAGCAAGATGTAGGCCGCCGCGGCGCACGCTGCGACGCGCGAAACTTCGCTGCGTCCTCGAAAGTGCGCAAGTTGTTGCGCGGCGGTCCCGGACCCCCGCAGCCATTCGCACGACGCTTCATTTCTGCGGCCGGCTCGGCCGCATACGTTCGTGTATGCCGGAGTTCTCAGAACAGCGAAGCCCGCGCCGCGACGTTCACGCGGCGCGGGCTTCATGAGGGTTGCCCGGGCCGCGTAGCTACGGAAGCTTCGTCAGAGTCGCCGCCATCGTCGCGCCGCGTCCGCTGTTGGCCGTGATTCGCACTTTGGTGTCGCTGCCGTCGGCCCAGCGCAGGTCGAAGCTTTGGTTCGCCGAATCGAGCCAGGCTGTGTCCCCCCGCCGTCGTGATCATCGTGCTCGCGCCCGGGATGTCTTCCCACACGTTGTCCGATTTCACGATTTCACCTGCCGCGCTCGTGACCGCGCTGAGGCTTTGCGGCAGCGAGCTCACCGTCAAGGTGCGATCGCGCAGGCTGGCCGTCGCGGTCGTCCACCACTCGATCGCGATCACGTGTTGTCCGGCCGTGACGTTCGGCTGTTAGAGCGCTGAGCGCGCTGACGGCGCAAATGCCGAGTGCGCGCCCGCGCCGTAACTGTCGGGAACGGGGATCGGCCGGTTGCGCGGGTGCGTGTGATTTCTTGGTGTTTTCCACGGGTAGTCGGGCTCCTTGGAGGCACATGCCTGCCTTGCTCCCCGGGCGTGCCGTCGGGCGGAACACCGTTCTGCGCCGCTGAACGGCACGGGTAGATCGTTTGCTTCTCCGGCGCGTCGGTAACGGCGATGCCAACGAAGAGCCGATTCAGCGCGTGGAAGGCCGCAGTCATCGCCGGAGTGCTGCTGATCTCCATGAGTTTCGTACTGGTAGCTTGGGCAAACTCTCCTCGGCGTGTCGTGCGCCCTTGGTCTGCGCCGAGCTTTTCGCTGACGTTGCAGGGGGACGCGGGCCAAAGCTTGCGCACCTTTCATCATGCGGGAAAGACGTTCGTGCTCGGAGAGCTGGGCGAGCGCTACACCATCCGCATCCACAATCCGACAGCGCGCCGCGTCGAAGCGGTCATCAGCGTCGATGGACGGGACGCCATCAGCGGCAACGTGGCGGACTTCGCGCGTGATCGTGGCTACGTGATCCCCGCGTTCGGGTCGGTCACGGTGGACGGTTTTCGGACCAGCCTGGACAGCGTCGCGGCGTTTCGGTTTACCGACGCCGAGCACAGCTATTCGGCGCGCCGGGGTACCGCCGAGAACGCGGGCGTGATTGGCGTCGCTTTTTTCCCGGAGCGTCAGCTCGAACGGCCGAAAGTCGCGCGCCGCGCCCGCTCAGCGCCGGCGAAACGCAGCGCCTCGCCGCGGCCGGGCGCCGCCGAGGCACCCGCGGCTTCCGAGCGCGACGAGACGAGCCGCCTCGGAACCGAATTCGGCGAAGCGCGCATGAGCTCGGTGACGGAGGTCCCGTTCACTCGCGAAAGGAGCGCTCGACCCGCCCGCGTGGTCTCAGTGTTCTACGACGATGCCTCCGGCCTGCAGGCGCGTGGCATAGAGGTGTTCGAACGCGGCTGGCGTCCCGTGGCAGTCGAGCCTCAGCCGTTTCCGCGCTCTCGTTTCGCGCCGCCGCCGGCGGACGATTTCTAGCGGCCCTTTGCGATAAGCGCCGTCCCGTCCTAGGCTTGTCGGGTGCCGAGACCGAGGAGCCGCGCGACGCTCAGATCGTGGCTCGCTGCTGGCCTTTCAGCGGCAAAACTCGGAGTCGCTCTCCACGTCATGGGCTGCGCCTCCGGCGCCCCTCACGGAACCATCACCTCGATGAGCGTTGCGACGCGCCATGACTGGAAGGCGTGTTCGCACGGCGTTCCGGACGAGGTGTGCGTTCGATGCCATCCCGAGCGTGCCGCGAGCTTCAAGCAAAAAGGCGACTGGTGCGTGGAGCACGATCGGCCCGAATCGCAATGCCTGGCCTGTCACCCGGACCTGGACTTTTCGCCACCGACCGAGCCGCCAGAGACGGCGGACGTCGTCGAGCTGGTCAGCGACGGTCGCGACCTACCGGCGTTGGAACCTCATCGAGTCGCGCACAAGATCACCGTGTTCGACTTTCACGCAGCATGGTGTCCCCCATGCCGGAAGGTGGACGAGCACCTCTACCCGATCTTGGCCAAGCGCTCCGACATCGCGATACGCAAGATCAACATTGGGTCGTGGGATACCCCTGTCGCCGAGCGCTGGCTCAAGGACGTTCCGGAGCTGCCCTATCTCATCATCTACGACAAGCGGGGCAAGCGCGTGGCGACCATCGCCGGCGCGCAGCTCGAGAAGCTGGACCGGGCGCTCGCCGAGGCCAGTCGGTGAAACAGCCACGAATCGCGGCGGCGCTCGCCACCGCGGTGCTGGGCATCACGACACTGCCCGAGCGCACCAAAGCTTGCGCGGGCTGTCGCAATCCCTCGCTCGCCGTCACACGCGGCAGCGAGGGTCCATTGCACGAGGGCGCCGTTCGTGTCGGGCTGTCGGCGACCGGAACCACCGTTCATGTCGTTCATGAGGCCGGCTGTCGAGATACGACATCGTGCGCGGAAGTTCCGGTACAGCCGACCTACTTCCACGATCAACGCCTATACCCGCTGGAGCTCCGGCTCGCCGCCGAGTACGGCATCAGCGAGACGTTCGGCGTGGAGCTTCAGCTACCGCTCCGCTCGGTGACGACGACCATCGAGTACACCACGCCCGAAGGCGCGCCGTACGAGCCCCTCGACTCCGATGTGCATCACCGCGACGAGACCGTCGCGGGCCTCGCCGACCCCTGGCTTCTGTTACGCGTCGGGAAGACCTTCGAAAAGTGGTGGCTCGCGGCTCGTCCGGGCGTTTCGCTGCCTCTCGGACGAACGGAGGAGAACCCCTTCGAGCTTGGAGACCGCGGGCTGCGACATCAGCACATCCAACTCGGATCTGGCACGTTCGATCCGCTTCTCGTCCTCGAGGCGTCTCGAGCGATCGACCGGGTGCAGCTTCAGTTCTTCGTCCAAGGGCAGCTGCCGCTTTACGAGAACCGGCACGGGTATCGGGCGCCCTTTCGTGTGTACGGTGGTTCGTCCCTCGGCACGAACCTCATCGGAAAGCTGGCAGGGGCCCTTGGGTTTGAAGCTTTTCACGAAGCGGCGGAAGAATGGCATGGTGAGCTCCGGCAAGACGGCAATCTCGGTCGCACCGAGATTCTTGGCGCCGCGATGCTACGTCACACCCTCGACGCGACCGAGCTCACGCTGAGCGTGCGAGTGCCGCTCTGGCGGGAGATCGTCACGGGCGACGAGCCGCCGGGCACGCTCAGCTCACCGGTGACCGTCAGTATCGGCGTTTCTCACGTTTTTGGCGGCAGCGCAGAGACGACCAGGTAAGCATGTGCGGCGCCCGGAGCCCCGAGGCAAAACCGTGGCGTCAGGGTGCGAGGTGGGCCAGGATGTGAGCACCCTCTTGGCCAAGCTCTACGACGCGCTCTATACCGCGGAACGCGCGCGCTCCGCGGGTGTCCGGCGCGTGCGCCAAGCGCTCGGACTCGCTCAGCCGCCCACGGTGCTCTCGTACCGAGGGTTCGGCACGTGCGAGCGCGTGCGTGTTCGCGCGCGGGTGCTCGAGTACCGCGCCATCAAGCCGTCGTCCGAACGCCGCTCGTTTCTCGACAGCGCCTACGCTTCGTATCAGCGCTATGCGACGCGGGAGCTCGGCGGCAGAGCGGTGCGCGTGCAGTGGGCCGAGCACTCCTGGACGGCGCTGAGCGACGATGAGGGCTTCGTCTCCATCGACGTCGATCCCCCGCTCTCTGCAGGCGGCTGGTACGACGTGGAGTTTACGCTCGCGGGCGAGTCCGGCCCGCATCGTTCGAGCCAAGGGCACGCTTTCGTGGTCGACTCGCGCAGCGAATTCGGCGTCATCAGCGACCTCGACGACACCGTGATTGTCACGAACGTCACGAACCTGGCCAAGCGCGCCCATGCACTCTTTCTGTCGGAAGCGCGCACACGCCTGCCGTTCCCTGGCATCGCGCGCTTCTACACCGCGCTGCACGAGGGCAAGTCCGGTGCGCGCCTGAACCCGATGTTTTACGTCTCGAGCAGCCCGTGGAATCTCTACGAGCACGTGAACGAGTTTCTGGAGCTTCACGACATCCCGTACGGTCCGATCCTGCTCCGCGACTGGGGTCTGACGCGAACCGGTTTCGCCCCAAACGGCAAACACGATCACAAGCTGTCCAAGATCTACGAGATACTCGAGCTTACGGCGCCGTTGCCCTTCATCCTGATCGGCGACAGCGGCCAGCGCGACCCGGAGCTCTACGCGCAGGTGGTGGCTCACTACGGGAGCCGCATTCGTGCGATCTACATTCGCAATGCGTCACCGCGCGCGGGGCGCAGCGCAGAGCTCGAGCGCATAGCCCGTGACGTGGAGGCGCGCGGCACGGAGTTTCTGGCTATCGACGACACCGTGGCTGCAGCGAAACACGCAGCGTCGCGCGGCTGGATTCAATGGGACGAGGTGGAGGAAGTGGCGCACGACAAGCAGGCCGATTTACCGCCCGCCGCGCATTTCTCGAGCTGATCCTGCCGAAGAGCATCGTGGACGCGGGTGATTCCGAGGAGTTGGCGGCACGCTTCCGCGGTGTCTTCGGGCGCGCACTCCGAAATGGCTGACGCTTCCCCACGGAGCGCGATCCAGCATCCAGAGCGCATCAACCAGCTCATGGAGCACTTCGAACGAGTAAGATAAGCATGGCGGCGCGAGGGCGCCACGTGCCACGTGGTGACGGCGTGGTCTGGTGTCGTACAATGACGCCTGCGTCGCTGGCGCTCGGAATGCGATAGGGTTAAGCTCAAGCTCATTTTGGCCGTCCATGGCCGTGGAAACTCCTAGCGAAGGCTAACATGCGACCCGGCGACTACACTCCGACCGACACGCTGGTTACCGACTACTGCGACACCGACTCCAACTGGGGACCGCTGATCTTTTTGCGGCCGGCGCGGAGCGAATATCTGGAATCAGGCCGCTGCGCCCTGATGGCGGTCCTTCCGGGAGTCTTGTTCGGCCTTCTGTGCAGCATCTTGTATGCGCTGAGCGCGCGCGCTTTCGAGCACCCGCCCATGCCGATCTACGTGTTGCCGATCCTGTTCTCGGCCGCCTGCTTCGGCGTGTGCCGAGTCATCCTTGCTCCGTCGTGGAACCGCCGGGCAAGGCTCCTGATGGGCCGACGCGGTCTCTGAGCCGTGCGCGCGCGCTGAGCGGAGCTGTTTAGCTCGTGGCCCGGCGTTTCAGGAACCGTTTCGCCGCGACGGGACTCTGATGGGACGTTGGTCGGTGTTCTTGCCTGCGGAAAATCACCCGCTGGTCCACGACGCCGAAAACGGAGGATCCCATGGTGACATCAATCCGAGGAAGCACATACGCGCTGCTCGCTGCTCGCTGCTCGCTGCTGGCGCGCTGGCTCCAGTGCGCTGGGTTGTTCGAGCGAGGCAGACACTCGAAAGCCGCGGCTCACGACTGACATCGTGCGATCGCGCTCGAAGACGAACCGCCCCGTGCGCTCCGCCTCCTCGCGCGACAGCACCGCACGACAACGTTCTACGACCGAACGACTGGTGGAGTGCACTGTCCAGACGTGAACCTCCCCATCGGCGAGGTACCGGGGACTCATAAGCGAGCTCCGCCGCGGCGTGCACGGTGCGGCAGGGCGACGAGCCTGCCCACTCCGTTTGGCGTGCTCGCGACGTCGACCTGCGCGTCGTCTTGCAGCGCTTCCTGCTCCACCCGGGCGATGCACAACGTGTCTCCCGACGCCGGCGAGAAGGCGCTCGACGTCACGACCCCGATCTCGCGCTCCCCGCGCCGAAGGCCCGCGCCCCGCGCAACCTCCAGCGCCCCGCGAAGACGCACCCCGGCGAACCGGTGTGTCACCGATCCGCTCGCCCGTTCGACCTTGTCGCGCCCGACGTAGTCGGCGACCTTGTCGCGCACTAGCCAAGCCAAGCCCGCTTCCCGAAGAGACCCGGCCATCGACAAATCGACCGGGTAGAGAAGAAACCCCGCCTCGATCCGGAGCAGGTCGACACACCGGTAGCCATAAGGGGTGAGCCCGACCGGGCCTCCGGTCGCCTGGAGCAGCCGCCACAGCATCACGGCGTCCTCCGCGTCGCAGAAGATTTCGAACCCGAGCTCCCCGGTAAAGCCGGTACGCGACACGACGACCGGGCGGCCACGTAGCGAGACGCGCCGGTGGCCGAGAAACGGCAGGTCGGCGAGGTCCAAGTTCGCCGCGCGGGAAAGAACCTGCAAACTCGACGGGCCCTGGAGGGCCAACACGTGGGTATCGCCCCGCGGCGTGACACGCACGTCGGCGGCATCGACGATCTTCCCGAGTTGCGCGCGCGTCGCCCCGCAGCCGTGCGAGATCCAGAATTCACGCTCGTCAAGGCGCATGATGAGCGCCTCGTCACAGATCCGACCGAACCGGCTGAGGACGACACTGAATCGGCTCGCGCCCACGGGCAGGTCACCGATCCGCCGAGGGACCAGGCGCTCCATGCACGCCACCGCGCCTGGCCCGCACACCGAGACGACTTGGAGCTGCGATGCATCGGTGAGTCCGCAGCGTTCGCGCACCGCGCGCTGTTCTGCCGCGACAGACGTCCGATAACTCCACGGCATCGCCATTCCAGCCCACGCGTACGCCCTCATGTCCGCGCCGAGCGCGACGTGCTCGTCGAACAGTGCCGTCCTTCGCGACAGCGCGCTCGTCGCTCCAGGCATGCGTCGCCACGTGGCGCTACAGCGCCCTCCGGAAATGATAAAATACGATGTCCATGCGCTCCCGCAGGTAGAACCGGTGCGCAGCGTGGCGCTCTACGCCAGAGTCCAGGTGCAAGCTGGTGCAGCCTCGCTCCTTCGCGTACCGGGCCACCCAGTGGAGCAGCGCGGCGCCGTGGCCCCTCGACCGCTGCGTCTCGTCGCTGACGAGATCGTCGACGTAGACGTACTCGCCCAGCGCGAGCGCCGTAGCGAGTCGGAACCCCGCGACCGCTCGGACCTCCCCGTCTTCGTACAGCGCGACGATCTGAAAGCGCTCGCGTTCGCATTGTCGGCTGACCTGCGCGACGTACGCGTCTTCCGTCAGCTGCGTTCGCAGCTGCACCATCACGCGATGGGTCCTGCGCCGCTCAGCTTCCGTTTCTGCAAGCCTGATTTCGATCATGCGATGACTCCGTACCGCTCATCCCCGGGCGCGTTCCGCAGAAGCATCACTGGAGCCCGATGGCCGCCAGCAGACCACCCACGGTCTCCACGCCGGCAAACGCCCGGAAGTCGAACTGACGATCCAAGCGGTCTTCGAGCTCGACCACCACCGATGCCAACGCGAGGGACGACAAGCCGATATCGGTAAGGCGTAAGCGCCGCGTCTCGGCGATGTCGTCGAGTTTGCTCCCGCTGTAGACCGACAGCAGCGTCAGGACCTTTCGAACCTGCTCCTTCTTGTCTTCGTTCGTCATGATGTCCTCGTCACGGGTTCTACCTTCAGGATCTCGCACGCGTTGTCTTCCCGAATCCATTTTGCCTCGCTTTCGCTGAGGGGCCCGGCGACGGTTTGGTCCGACGCACCGGCGAGGCGTCCCACCCACGTCTTCTGCGCTCCGTACTGGCAGTGGATCGGCCAGTCTGTGCCGAACAGGAGCTTCCGGATCAGGCCGCGCCGCTTGAAGAACGCGAGCGTATCCGACCATTCACCCCGGCGGTGGACGGCTTGAAACCCCGCTGTGTCGAGGTAGACGTTGGGACGGTACTCCGCCAACAGAGCGGCGTCGTCCCGGTGCACAATCGCACCATGGGCAAGGATGAAGTCGACGCCGGGGAAGCGGCGCGCCGCGTCCTCGACGTCGGCGGGGTGCGTGTTCCGAAACGACAGCTTCGGGCTCGTCGGGCCAGTATGCGTCACGACAGGGACGCGGTGTTGTGCGCAGAGATCGTAGAACGGATCGAGCGCCGCGTCGCTCGGTGAGAATCCGCACGGTGGGTAGAGCTTGAGCCCCTTGAAGCCCCACTCCACCAGCGAACGCTCGAAGAGCTCGAGACCGCTACGACCTCGCCGTGGATCGACGCCGGCGAAGACCACGAAGCGGCCGCGGTGACGCTCGAGGAGCGCCCGATGGGCGGCAAAGACAGCTTCGAGTGGTGGGACGTGTCCTGGAAAGGCGAGGCCATAGTCGATGATGAGCGAGACCGACACGTCGATGCCCGCGGCGTCCATCTCTGCCACGAGCTGGTCGCCGTCCGGATCCAGCCGCCCGAGGCGAAAGGTATCCTCGATTCGTGTCTGGTGGGCAACCGGCACGTCGGGTGGCAGGAGGCGACGGACGTTCTCTGCCCATCCGTCGAAGAAGACGCCGGGCAAGGCCACCGGGCTGGCCAAGTGCGTGTGGCTGTCGATGATCATCGCCGCTCCGCGTAGCTGGCGACGAGCACGTCACGGAGCACCTTGCCGGTGGCCGAGCGCGGGATCTCCGTGACGACGACGACGTCGTCGAGACGTGCGATCGTGCCGAGCGCGTCGGTCACGTGCTCGACGAGCGCCGTCTTGTCGACCGCGCCGCATCGGGGCACGATGAAGGCAACGGCCTGGTCGTCGTGGCGACGCGCTCCGACCCGCACCGTGCACGAGTCAGCGACGGCCGGATGGCACGCGAGACAGCGATCCACCTCTTCGAGATAGACCTTTTCGCCCCCGCGGATCAGCATGTTCTTCTTCCGACCCGTGATGAAGAGGAACCCGTCGGCGTCGAGGTGCCCTATGTCACCCGATAGGAATCGACCGGCCTCCGTGAATGCGCCGGCGTTTGCTCCGCCATCATCGAAGTAGCCGCCTTCGATCACGGACGCGCCGCGGAGGGCGATCTCGCCCGTGGCGCCGGCGGTGACGACGGCTCCTTCGTCGTCAACGATGACGATCTCGATCCCCGCTGCCCGGCCCACGGCCGAGGGTCGAATTGCGTCTGGTGCAGAGACGGTGGCGAAGCATGTCGACTCGGTGAGCCCGTAGCACGGAAGGATCGGGTGACCGTAGGTCCCCTGGTAGCGGGTACGCGTCGCCTCGGCGAGCGGCGCGGCGCCGGCGATCGCGAACCGCATCGACTCGGGGAGGGGGACCCGCATCGCCAGCATCATGTCGAAGACGATCGGGACACCGCTGTACGACCGGACCCTGTGCTCGGCCAACGCGTGCGCCGACGCCGGGAGGTGCGCGAGGGCGAAGCCGGAGGTCACCACGACCCGTCCGCCGCACACCATCATCGGAAGGAGATCGCTGATGACCGTGAATGTGTGGAAGAGTGGCAAGACCGAGCCAGCCACCCATTCTTCGTCGTAGCCGAAGTGCTCGACCGCGAACCCGACGTTCGCGGCGATCTGCGACTCGCTCAGTCGCACGCCCTTCGGCTCTCCCGTCGAGCCGGAGGTGTAGACTAGCAAGCCGCCGCGAGCTAGCGAGCCTGCCGACGGGCGCGCCGTGCAGCGAGACGGCAGCGCTTGCAGCAACGTGCTCACCTGCGCAGTGCTCGCGCCCACGGCGGCGAGCCCGGGCGTCGTCGTGTCGGCGATCAGCAACACTGCCTTCGCATGCCGCACCAAGCGGCCGAGCACGTCTACCTTGGCGATCGGATTGATCGGACAGACGACACAGCCGGCCATCAGTCCAGCCGTCAGAAGCGCCGCCTGCGCGAGCCGGCTTTCCGTGTACAGCGCGATCGTCCCCCCGTCTCCTCCGGTGAGCTCGAGAATCCGCCCCGACAGACTGGCGAGCTGCCCGAAGCTCAGCACCGCGCCTTCGGCGGGAGCGCAGAGCGCCGGGCGCGCGGCGTCGCGCGCGGCGCGGGCGCGCAGGGCGTCGCCGATCGCGTCGGTGCGCACGCTACGCCGCTCCTGCGCAACGGGAGCGCAGAGCGTCCCAAAGCGGTTTGCCGGTGGCACTTCGCGGAATCCGATCCGTCCAACGCAGCTCGTCTGGTATCCCGAGCGCACCGAGTCGGTCGCGGACGTGCGCACGAATGCCTTCCTCGTCCGCGTCTGCTCCTCCTCCCGTCGGATGCTTGGCGACGACGAACGCGACGGCTCGCTCGAACCCGAAGAGCCCGGGAACCTGGATGCTGCACGCTTCGGCGACCGCCGCATGCTCCTCGAGGCACCTGTCGAGGTCGTCGAGATAGAGCTTCTCGCCTCCGCGAATGAGCATGTTCTTCCTTCGGCCGGTGATGTAGAGGAAGCCCTGTTCGTCGAGGTGCCCCATGTCTCCAGTGAGGAACCAGCCGTCCTCGAAGCGGGGGTCGAGTTGGCCGGGGCTCGCTTCGAAGCAGCCTGTGATGACGGAGCTGCCCTGCAGCGCGATCTCCCCCTCCTCGCCGACGCCGAGCGGCTGCAGATCCCCGCCGACGATCCGGATCGTGATCCCCGCCGCCCGGCCGACCGATCCGGGGCGACCGCCTCCGACGGGCGACGCGGTCGCGAAGCAAACCGATTCGGTGAGGCCGTAGCACGGAACGACGGGATGCCCGTAGCGCTCCTGGTAGCGCAGGCGGTTCCGCTCGAGGAGCGGCGCCGTGCCGGTGATCGCGAAGGACAGGCACGCGGGAAGGGGGACGTCCAGCGCGACGAGCGCCTCGAGAACGCTGGGGACGGCGCTGAACGAGCGCACCGAATGGCGGCCGAAGGCGGCGGCCACCGCCCCTGCGTCGCTGCTGTCGAAGGCGCTCAGGACGACGACCCGCCCTCCGACGCTCAGTACGGGGAGCAGATCGCTCACGATCGCGAACGTGTGGTGCAGGGGGAGCAGACAACCGCTCGTCCACGGGGGCGTGCTTCGGTAGCCGAAGTGGTCGCGCGCGAAGGCGACGTTTGCCCCGATCTGATGCTCGTCGAGCAGGACCCCCTTCGGGATACCCGTTGCGCCCGAGGTGTAGATGAGCAGGCCTCCCGCGCTGGCAATAGGCAACGATCCGCGTGGCCTCGTGCCCGAGATCAGCGCCTCGGCGTACAACACGGAGGCGTGCGTGGATCCTGGCAGCGGTTTCGCACTGGCGTCGGTCAGCACGACATCGGGCGCGCTGTGCCGGAGCAGCGTGTCGAGCGCACGCGGGCGCGCGGCGTGATCGAGGGGGCACACGATTTGTCCCGCCGCTAGCCCGGCGGCAATCAGCACGGCTTGGTGCACGCGATCGCCGCACACCACGCTCACCCGTCGCCCGGGGTGCGCACCCGTCACCTCGGCGAGCCGCAGCGCCACGGCCTCCACGTCGGCAAGGGTGAACGTGCGGCCGGACGTGGCACACACGATCGCGCCGTGGCCTCCGCGTCGCTCCATTCCCTCGCGCAATATCTGCCCGACCGCGGGTCCCTCGCGCAATATCTGCCCGACCGCGGGTCGGGCGGCCGGCGAAGTGGCCGCCGCGATCTCTCGGGGCGGGGGCTGCGGATAGCGCCGCTCGTAGTCGCTACGCTCGAACCCGGCGACCACCGGGGCGCGCAGTCCCTCGCTCTTGAGCGCGAGCGCGGCTTGTGCGATCGACCGGATGTACTCGGTATGGCGATCGACGGCGATGAGATCGGCCTCCGTGTACGGGTGCCCGACGGCTCGCATCATTCGGATGTCGACGAGCCCCGGCCAGCTTCGCCCTGCGATCCGCAACGGGGCCGGCGCACGGATCGAGTAGCGCACCCGCGCCATCGCGTGGCCCGGGTGGCGATGGTCGCCGTTCTCTGCGATGTCGCTCATCGTCGGGGGGTGGTAGAAGTGCGGGCGGCACGGGACTGCGGCGCGGTCGAAGAGCCCGGGCAGGTAGTGCCGGTGGTTGAACTGCATGCGCCTCGCCATCGCGGTGACGACCTTGGCGAGCGGTGGGTCGGTGTAGAGACTGACGTCGTCACGAGCGAACACGGCGCAAAAGCCGTCCTCGAGCGGGCTCGCGCACACGTCCGCGAATCGACCCTCTTCGATGGCATCTTGGAAGTGGCGGAGATCCCGCACGCCGCGTGTCATGCCGATCGGCGAGGAGACCTCGTGCATCGCAGCCCGAACCACGACCTCGAGCAGCTCCTCGAACGCTGCAGAGCGCGCGGGTTGCGCCTCGATCCGAGCGATTCGGCGCATGACCTCCAGGAAGAAGACGTCGTGGTGGCCCATGTCGTCGGCCGACACCGCAAACCGCTCAAGGCAGTGCTGGCGAATGGCGGGTGGAAGGTCGCGTGTCGTTGGTTCCCTCTCGCGGCGACGCCAGCGCTCCTCCTTGCGGAAGGTGAGCCCGTCGATCCAGCGATAGACTTGGTGGGTTCTTTGCGTGCGTTGCTTGAGCCGCCCGAGGCACGCCGCTCGATCGGCGAGTCCGGCCGGCCAGCTCTCGATCGTGTCGTCGGCGCCGGCTGACGCCAGGAGCCGCGAATATTGCCGGTACTTGTGGCCGAAGTACGTCGAGAGAGCCAAGGGCGTGAGCTGGCGACCGTTGAACTCTTCCGCGCGCAGATCCGCGAGCCGCAGGAGGAGCATCGCGCCGAGGAAGCGTCGCTCCGCGATGGACGTGCCGTCGAGCGCGCCGTACTCTATACGGTTGAGGGTGCAGCGGCCGCCAGGCGCGCCGCCCGGCTTCGCGAGAAGGTTGTTGAAGCGACCGACGTTGCAGAACAGTGCGTCATCAACGTGGACCTGTATCGGGTCGTTGTGGTCGACGGAATCGATCACGTGCCGAATCAACTCGGTATACGCCGTTGGCGACAGCGCCTCGAGCATCCCATTCGACTCTGCGTCGGCCGCGCGGGCCAGCTGCGCCAGTCGAGCCCGGGCATTTCCGATGCGCTCGATTTGCTCCGGCCTCACATTGGCCCAGGCCATGGTCGTCAGGTCGCCGCCCGCCGGTCGCGCGAGCGACAGGTAGGGCCGGCCGTCGTCGTACACCGCGAGGTGACATAGAGGCTCACGCGTGCTGGACGGCGCCGAACCGGCATGGACCGGAACGACGCCTAGTACCTCAAGGAGCGCGCGCGCTTCGAGCGGAAGGCACGCACCCACCTCCGCGCTCGGAGACCGCCCGTCGCAACGAATGATCCTGTTGACCGCGTCCGCGAGGGTGTCGCTCGCGAGTCGGTTTTCGTCGCCGTCGAGCAGCCGCACGGAGCCGTCGGCGAGGGGATTGAGCGCTTGGAGCATGGCTAAGGTTTCGCGGGCGCCCGTTGCGTAAGTTCCTCGAGAACCTCGTCTGGGACCATCGCCAGCGCCACGAAGGCGCTTGGCAGGAGCCGCATGCATCCGCCGTGCCGGTTCCCCTTCGCTTCTCACCTGTCGCCGAGGGGTGAGTCCGATGCCGTTGAGCTCAGGTGTCTCGTCCTCGACGCAAACTCTGACTACGATGCGTAGCCGTGTCAGCGTACGGGCCACCGCCGCTTCTCGGGCGCGATCGAGAGCTCGCCGAGCTCCATGCCGCGCTCCGCTCGGCCGAGAACGGCAAGGGCGCACTCGCGCTCCTCGTCGGCGAGCCCGGGATCGGCAAGACGCGCTTGGCGCACGACTTCGCGAGCGAGGCGGCGACGCGTGGCGCGCAGGTCACGTGGGGACGCGCGTGGGAGGCGGGCGGCGCGCCGGCGTACTGGCCCTGGATCGAGGCGCTGCGTCCGTTCGCGGGGCTCGCCGCGCAGGCGAGCGACGCGGAGCGCGCGCGCATCGCTCCGCTCGGGCATCTCTTGCCCGAGCTCGAAGGGTGCGAGGCGCCGAAGCCGGCGGCCGACCCTGCTCAGGATCGATTCCGCCTGTTCGAGGCCGTCACGACCTTCCTCGCGCTCGCGGCACGAGGTCGTCCTCTCGTCATCCTTCTCGACGACGTGCACGTGGCGGACGTCAGCACGCTGGCGTTGCTCCACTTCGTCGCTCGCAACCTGCATGCATCGCGCGTCGTCGTCGTCGCCACCTACCGCGACATCGAGGCGCGTCTCTCGCCGGAAGCGGGCGATGCGCTGGCCAAGGTCGCTCGTGAAGGACGCTTCCTCGCGCTCCGCCGCCTCGCGCGTGGTGAGGTTCGGAGCTGGGCCGCGACAGAGGGAGTCAGTAACGCGGACGTGCTCTTCGACGCGACGGAAGGTAACCCGCTCTTCGTCGTCGAGATGCTGCGCCTCACGCGCGATCGAGGAGGGGCGGCGAGCGTTTTGGGGTCACTTCCGGACGGCGTTCGCAATGTGATCCGTGCGCGTCTCTCCTTGCTCTCGGCGCCGGCGCACGCGCTCCTGGACGCGGGGTCGGTGCTAGGCCGCACGCTCGATCTGGGCATCGTCGCGTCGCTCCTCGAAAGGCCGCTGGCGGCCGCTCGCGACCTCGCCGCCGAGGCAGTCCGCAGCAACGTGCTCGTCGACGTGGGTGATCGCAGCGCATTTTCGCACATCTTGATCCGCGAGGTGCTCTATCAGGACCTGCCGGCGGCCCGCCGCGCCGAGCTCCACGCGCGCGTCGCGCGCACGCTCCTCGAGCGTCATGGGGACGACGCCGACGCATCGCTCGCCGAGGCGGTCCACCATCTCTTCGCGGCCGCCCCCGTGGTGTCGCCCGATGAGGCGATCGCGTGGGCGCGACGCGGCGCCGAGCGCGCGTCACGGCGGCTAGCCTTCGAGGAGGCGGCAGAGCTCCTCGCGCGCGCGACGGAACTGCATCCAGCGGGGCGCGACGTCGAAAAGTGCGATCTACTGCTCGAGCTCGCCGCTGCGCGGATCGGCGCCGGTCAGGCGACGCTCGGGCGTGAGACGGCAGTCGCGGCCGCCAACATCGCGCGCCGCATCGACGACGACGAGCGGCTCGCGCGCGCGGCGCTCCGTTATGGCGCCGTCTTCGTCGTCGCGCAGGTCGACCGCGTGCTCGTCGGGCTCCTCGAGGAGGCGCTCGCCGCGCTGCCCGCCGACGAGAGCCCGCTTCGGGCGCGGCTGCTCGCGCGCCTCGCCGCTGCGCTCCAACCGGCTCTCGATCCCGAGCACCCGATCACGCTCGCGCGCGAGGCGATCACGATGGCGCGACGCGTAGCGGACGAGCCGACGCGTGTCGAAGTGCTCGTGGCCGGGACGTCGGCGCTTCTCTTTTTCGACGATGCGAGCCAGCGTCTGCCGCTCGATCTCGAGCTCGTGTCGATCGCGACGCGAGTCGGTGACCGCTTGGCCGTGCTGCGCGGCCTCATGCGGCTCGTCTTCGATCGTCTCGAGCTCGGAGATTCCGCGAGCGCCGATACGACCATCGAGGAGTACGACGACCTCTCGCGCGCCGTCGATCTGCCCGCGTTCCGCTGGCGCGCACCGGTCATGCGCGCAATGCGTGCCGTGATGGACGGGAAGTTCGAGGCATCCGAGGCGCTGTGTGCCGAGGCGGCCGCGCTCGCTGCGCGTGCCGACGACGCCGCGGCACCGATGACGCTCGCGCTGCACACTGTCGGCAGGCTCCATGCCCAAGGTCGGCTCGACGAGCTCGCTGCTCGACTGCCGGAAGCGCTCGACCTCCTCGCGCGCATTGCGGATGCCATGTACCGGCGTTCGTTCCGCGCGGGCATGCTGGCTCGGCTCGGCCGCGCCGAGGAGGCGCGCGAAGATCTCGAATTCTTCGCGCATCACGACCCGCCGCTGCGCGGACGTCCGAACCTCGTCTGGGCGGCGGACGCTTGCCTCGCGCTCGGCGATGCCGAGACGGCCGCGAAGCTCGTACCGCTGCTCGCGCCCCTCGCGCATCGGCACTTCTGCTGGAGCCCGGCCGCGTTCGTGATGGACGGTCGGCCCATCTCGGCGTGGGTGGAGAGATTGCAGGCGCTCGCCAACGTCTCCGCCCCCGTCTCCGCTTCGCGACCGCCGGCACGGCATTTCGAGCTGGTGAAAGAGGGCGAGCTGTGGACGATCCGCGCCGACGTCACCTTCCACCTGCGCGACTCGAGGGGGCTCTCGATCCTCGCGAAGCTCGTGCTTCATCCAGGGCGCGAGTTTCACGCCGCCGACCTGCTCGCGCCGAGCGGCGAGTCCGGGCACGTCGAAGACGCAGGCGATGTCCTCGACTCGCGCGCCATTGCCGCGTACAAAAGTCGGCTCGACGATCTGCGCGAGACGGAGGCGGAGGCGACGAAGAACGCCGATACCATGCGTGCGACGCGCGCTCGTGAAGAGATCGAAGCACTCGCGAGCGAGCTCGCCCAGGGTGTCGGTCTGGGCGGTCGGGGCCGGAAGGCGTCCTCGACGGCGGAGAAGGCGCGCATCAACGTGCGGAAACGCCTGCTCGACGCCATGACCCGGATCGGGGAGCACAGCCCCTCTCTCGCCAAACATTTGCGACAGTCGATTTCTACAGGAATATTCTGTCGTTACGTTCCGTAGTCCCTGAGAGGTCGCGCTGTAGTCACGTCGTGACAAGGGAAGTCACGCCCTCTGTTCATGATGAACAGAGAGAATCCCGATCCCGCGAAGCTGGAAGCATTCATTGGTCAGATCGTCGGCGATGCGGGGGCTGCCATGAGCGCGGCCCTCGTCGTCGTCGGCGATCGGCTCGGTCTGTACAAGGCGCTCGCGGTAGCGCCCGCGACCGCCGCCGACCTCGCGAAGCGCACGGGCACGGCAGAGCGCTACGTTCAGGAATGGCTCGATGCACAGGCCGCGAGCGGCTACGTCCGCTACGCGAAGGAGAGCGAGACGTACGAGCTCCCGCCCGAGCAAGCGACCGCGTTCGCCGATGAGCTCTCGCCTGCGTTCGTGCCCGGCTTCTTCCAACTCATGCACGCGATGTGGAGCGCCGTTGACCGCATCTCGGATCGGTTCAAGACTGGCGACGGTCTGCCGTGGGGCGAGCATCATCACTGCCTCTTCGAGGGCACCGAGCGCTTCTTCCGCGCCGGCTATCGCGGTAGCCTCGTCAGCTCCTGGTTGCCTGCGCTCGACGGTGTCGTCGCGAAGCTCGAACGCGGCGCGAAGGTGGCCGATGTCGGCTGCGGTCTCGGCGCATCCACCATCCTCATGGCGCAGGCGTTCCCGAAGGCACGCTTCTTTGGGTACGATTCGCACCCGAAGTCGATCGAGCTCGCGCGCGCGCGCGCTGCCGAGGCTGGAGTCGGCGATCGCGTCACCTTCGAGGTCGCGTCGGCGACGGAGTTCCCCGGTCGCGAGTACGATCTCGTCTGTCACTTCGACTGCCTCCACGACATGGAGAATCCGGGGGGCGCGGCGCGCCGTGTGAAGGAGGTGCTGGCGCCCGGCGGCACGTGGCTGATCGTCGAGCCGTTCGCCGCCGATCGGCGGGAGGACAACCACAACGCGGTGGGCCGGGTCTTCTACTCGGCGTCGACGATGCTCTGCGTTCCGCACTCACTCTCGCAGCGCGGCCCGGCGCTGGGCGCGCAGGCCGGCGAAGCGCGCCTGCGCCGTATCGTCAATGAAGCCGGCTTTGCACGCTTCCGGCGGGCCACCCAGACCCCCTTCAACCTCGTGCTCGAAGCGCAGCTCTGAGGGAGATGAACGTGACCGCGGCGCGCGAGCTTCGGCTGCCCGCGGAGAATGGACGGTGCAGCGGATCACAGTCCGGAGCACGTGCCCGGGCTGCTCGACTGACACCCAGTTGGGTTCAAATACTGATCGATCCAGGCCGAGCACTCGGGAGTTTGCTGCTCGACGAACGGCGCTACTCCAGGCGGCGCCTGCGTGCCCGTGTACGGCCCGCAATACACCTTGCGCGTGCCCGGCTGGGCGAACAGGTCGTCGGCATACGCGATCGGCTGACTGCCGTCAGTATAGGAGCTGGTAACCGTGAACAGGAAACCCGTGGCATCGTAGCGCCGCTCCGCGAAGCACTCGGTGCCGAACCTCCGACTCCTGGTGTCCCAGCCACCCCCCTGGTAGACGCTAAATCTCGTCGACTGCACCGCCCAGCCGGTGTCGGCGTCGCAGGTGAGTGTCGAAATCGGGGTGGTTTCTTCCGTGCACTCACCGAACGTCGGCAGGCAGTGGCGGCGCGCCTCCCACAAACACGGCGCCATGCAGTTCGGTGGCGGAGGCGGCACCTCGACGCAGGTGCCCGCCCCGGGAGCCGCCGCGGAGCAAATTTGACCGTCGGGGCAGCCCGTGTCGAAACAGCGGGCGCTGGGGTTGGCTTCCGCACGTGACGACAAGCGTTTCGAAATCGAGAAGGCCGCTCCATGTGCGTAGGTGTAAGGGAGCTGCAGCTCATCCTGGAACGTTCCGATCTCCGTCGGCGAGAACTGGAGCTCGAGCGTGCAGCTTCCGGTTTGCGGGGCGAGCGTCGCACCAGTCGTGCATGTACCCCCCGCGATGGAGAAGGGCGGAGCGAGCCCGAGCACCGCGTCCGTGACCGTGCCGAGCACGGCCGTGGCGCCGCCCCAGTTCGTGAACGTCACCGTGTCGCGCCGGCTGGTCCCCGGCGCCGCCGGCTGTGAAAGCGGCGCATTCGCGGATACGCGGACTGGCGCCGTGCCCGTTCCCTGCAGGGTGAGTTGATTGGAGAACTCGAGTGTCCCCCTGCTGGCCAAGCCGTAGCGTAGCGTGGCGGTGTTCGTAAACGCTTGCAGGGCCGTCGGCACGAAACTGATCCAAATCGAACAACTCGCGTTCGGCGACAAACGCTGCCCACTCTCACACGTTCCCCCGTTTCGATGGAACGGCAGCTGCAAACCCAGCCCGGCTTCGCTCAGGTCACCGAGCACTAGCTCGTTCGTGCCGCGATTTTGGATCGAGTAGGTCTGGCGAGTGCTCAGGTGCAGCGGCCTCGCTCCGTAGTCGCCACCAGTCCTGAACCCCTCGAGCGGGGGCGCCGCGAGCACCACGAGCTCCTTCGATTCGCTGCGAGTCTCGCCGTCGCCCCACCCGTAAGCGAGCGCGAGCGACTGCCGATAAAAGTCGACCCTGCTCGGCGTGAGCAGGACGTAGAGCGTGCAGTTGCCGCCGTACGATTTCGCGAGTACCGTGCCTGTCGTGCACGTGCCGCGCGTCGTGTCGAGCGCAAAGGGCGGAGTCAAGCCGAGCGCCGCAGAGCTAACCTCTCCGAGCGTCGCGTCTACACCACCGACGTTCTGAACGGTCACGGTGATAGAGTTGCTCTGCTCTATGTACGCCGGAGTCGGTGCGAGCACGCTAAATTCCAGATCCGGCTCGTTGCAGGCACCGGCTGCGAGCAGGGGTGCAAGGATGACAATCGCGCCGAGCAGAGCCCTGCGCACAATATTGGGGTGTTCAATCAGCATAATGGGTCGAGCATGCCCCGCTGGGGCCAGAGTTGCAATTGCATGGGTAACTCCCTTACATGTCGAACAGTTGCTCGACATCCGCATGGCACGATCACGGAGACCGAGTGGGTTCCGGGGGACAGCGTGCGCTGAAACAACTGCAAACTCTGCCCGCCGGCACCCGAATACACGGTTTGGCCATCGAGCACGCAAGTCACGCGCGTGAGCGAGAACGACGTGCCCACGCGGTCCTCGAATCGTCCAATCGCGTGTGCTTGGGGCTCCGGCAACCGGGGTTTCGGCGTGGTGGTCCTCACCAGAGCGGCCTCGTTGTTGACGGGCGCAACGCAGTCCGTGACGCGAAGTGGTAAGTTCGGATCAATGCTGCGGATCGCGCACGTCTCCGATCTTCACGTGCTGTCGCCGCTCGGCAGCGAGTGGCGGCAGGCTCTGTTCAACAAGCGCATGACCGGCTACGCGAACGTGCTTCTACGCCGCGGTCGCGTGTTTCGCCGCGAATACCTGCTCGCAGTGCTCGAGGCCGCGGCAGTGCGCGCCGACCACGTAGTGGTCACCGGCGACATCACGAATCTCGCGCTCGAGAGCGAATACACTGAAGCGCGACGGCTTCTCGATCGCCTGGCACGCACGCGGGAAGTGACGGTCGTGCCGGGCAACCACGATATCTACCTGCCTCAAATTGCGCACGAGGGCCGGTTTTTTAGCCACTTCGAGCCGTTTTTGCAGAGCGATTTGCCGTCGCTCGCGACGCGCGTGCCCGCCGGACATTTCCCGTGCGTGAAGCTGCGCGGCCCCGCCGCGTTCATCGCGCTGTCGAGCGCTGTACCGCGCCCGCCGTTCGTGTCCGCCGGCTTCGTAGGTCATGCGCAACTCGAGGCGCTGCGCGGCGTCCTCGCGCATCCCGAGGTCTCACGTCGCACTCCAGTGCTCTTGATCCATCACGATCCCCTCGACTCAGGCCTGCGCGTCGAGCAGCTTCGAAGCGGCCTGGTCGATGCCCGCAGACTGCGCGAAGCGCTGTCGCCCCTCACGCGCGGGCTGGTCCTGTTCGGACACCTGCATGTACGCCGGCGACGTCGGCTCACCACCCAGGCGGGCATGCTCGAGGTGGTCTGTGCGAGCGGCGCGAGCCTCGACCATCCGGACGAACGGGTGCGTGCGGGATTCAACCTCTATACGATGGCGGCCGATGGTAACGTCGCGTCGATTGAAGCCTGGGTGCTCGATCCGTCGACACTGACGCTCGTCCGTCGTGCGCTTTCGCCCAGCGGAGGGTCGACGTGAAATACCGACGCGCGCTCGTCCTGGCCGATCCGCACGCGGACCCCGGCCCCGCGCTGTCCGCGCTTCGGCGCGTAGCACCGGTGCTCGAGCGCGTGATCGTCGTGGGCAGGATGCGGGGATTTCAAACTTGGTGGTCGAGCGAGGTCGGAGGCGAGTCAAACGCGCGCGAAATCACCGGATTGGAGGCGTGGCGTGTCGCGGCCGCGCCGCTCGCGCACAACGCAGAAGTGCGGCACGCGCCTGATTTGCCGCTGCAGGCGCTGGTCGAGCTGGCGCTCACGGAGCAGATCGACTTGCTCGTTGCCGGTGCGCGCTCGTTCGAGGCGGTATCGCTACTCATCGGCGCGGCCAGGCGCCTCGCCGTGGCCATGCTTTGGCCTGGGGATGCCGAGCGTCGAGATGAGATTCGGCACGTATTCTGCGCGGCCATCGGTGAGCGCTCGCGCGCCTCCATCATCGCGTTCCTGCGCGAGCACGTCGATTCGTCGGTCGAAGTTTCGGCCGTCGGACCGCGAGAGCTGCCCCCCGGCGAGCTCGCTGCAACGCTCGAGGTCCTCGGGATCCGCGCCCGCGTTGACATCATTCCCCGCGCCGTGCTCTCGCTGCGCGCGGCGCTCGACGCCGCGGCGCGCGCCGGTCCCGTCGATCTCATCGTGCTCGCGCGCGTGCCGCTGCTGCTGCTCGTTGGCTACGCTTGGCCAGCGCCCGTACTGCTGACCCCTCCCGCTGTTCAGAGCGGCCCGCGCCCACGCCGGTTCGATATCACGGACCTGGCCGATGTCGGCGGAGCGATCCGCGGCCGTGTCGAGGAGGTGAGCCCGGTGCGCACGCTCTCGCCCGCGGCCGACGCCGTGCTCGCATTCGTTTGGGAAGGCCGCGTGGTTGCAACGGTCACGACGTCTCCCTCGGGCGAGCTCGAGCTTCCGGCCAGCGTCACGGCAGGATGGCTCGGTGCCGTGCACGTCGTGGATGATGCGCCGCCCGACGCGCTCGCCGCCATTGAGCAGCGCGTCGCGGTGCTGCGCCCGGCAGAGCAGCCTTTGCTGCTCTTCGACGCCGAGCTGGCCGACGAACGACTCCGAGTCCTGCGCGACGCCGCACGCGTTGCCGGTCTCGAGCCGCTGGCGGTGCGGCTTCGCCCGACGAGTCTCACCGATCGTCTCCGAGAGCGTCTTCGTGCCGCAAACATCGTGTCCCACGTGCTCGACGCGCGCGCGATTCTCGACGAGGGCGACGCGTTCGACGTGGCTCCCGCCAACGATTCGGTGCGGCTGCGACGCGTCGCTTCGCGCTTGCGTGGAGTCGGATTCCCGGTCGTGGCCGTATTCGATCGCGAGCTGGACCATCCCGAGCCGCTCCACGACCGGCCGGCGCTCTCGATCGAGGGAAATCAAATCGAGGTAGAGCTCGACAACGCGCAGGCACGCGGCTGGTTGCTGGACGCGATCGCGCAAAGTCGCCACTCGCTCAACGTGCAGGTCTACATGGCCCTCGACGACGAGGTCGGGCGGGCGATCGAGGAGGCGCTTGCTGCTGCCGTGACACGGGGCGTAACCACGCGCGTGCTCGTCGACTCGTTGCACGGCATGCACGGCTCGTTTGGCGCGCACAATCCGCTGCTCACACGCCTCGCCGAGCGACCCGGCATCGAGCTTCGCGTAGGGCGGCCGCTCACGAAGCTCCCCTCGGTCATGGACGTCAAACAGCGTGACCACCGAAAGCTCGTGGTTGTCGACGATCGGCTCGCGCTCGTCGGTGGGCGGAACTTCTCGCACGAGTACTACACAGGCTTCGGCGAGGCGCACCTCGACGCCAGCACGACCTGGCGACAGGTGCCGTGGCTCGACGCTGGCGCTCGCATCGAAGGTCCAGCCGTGGCCGCAATTGCTGCTTCTTTCCTCAAAGCATGGACGGATGCCGGAGGCGCGGCGTTCGCCATTCACGAGGCCGCCCGAGCCGGATCGGCGGCGGCGCGGATCGTCGTTCACCACGGTCTCCGCGACGCATACACGCTCGAGGCGTATCTGGAGCTGGTCGAACACGCGCGATCTCACATTTACGCAGTCAACGGATTTCCTTACGTGCTCGAGTTTCAGCACGCGCTGGTCCGCGCGATTCGCAAGGGCGTGCGGGTTCGAGTGCTCACCGGCCACCTCACCCCCATGCACGGCGATACACGGTTCACTGGGCCGTGGTCGTCCGCGCGCAGCACCGCGACCGAATTCGTGCACTCGCGGCTCGATCCAATCGTCGAGGCCGGAGGCGAGGTGTACCTGTTTGCGCAACGTGAGCTACCGGGTTCGCAGCCGGACCTCGGCGCCCTCTACCCACACGTGCATGCAAAGCTGATGAGCGTGGATGGGCGGCGCTGCGCGGTGGGCAGTGCCAACTTCGACGTGACGTCCTCCTACTGGGAAAGCGAGCTGATGGTCGTGGTCGAGGACTCCGCCGTTGCTGCGCGCCTCGAACGCAGACTGGATCAGCTGATCGAAGGCTCCGCGCGCGTGAACCGCGACGATCCGACATGGCGCGCACGGGCGCGGAGCCGACGTTGGATGCGAAAATGGCCGGGTATGCTGGCACTATAGGGGCCCCGAGGCGACAGTCTCGCTCGCCTGCGTCGATCTGTCGGACGCGCGCGCGGCCTGAACTCTGGGTTAGCCGGTCTGCGCGTCCGCTCGCGCCGCGTCGGAGGGGAGCGACGGCAGCTCGTGCTTCACGACGGCAGCAATCAGCCGGCGATCGGTGCCGAGCGCTTGAAGGCAGAGCTGGGTCATGTGCGCCCCGTAGGCCGGCGCGGTTTTTTCGGTACCGATGCGCAGCAGCGCCTCGCGCACGCCTCCGAACAGCAGATCGCGCGCCGCCGGGCCGCTCGGGGCGCGAAATACGCCGAGGCGAAGGCCGAGCTCGAGATCGCGGGCGGGCAGCTCGACACCGCCGAGCTTCCAGACGCGCGCGACGAAGCGGCACCACACCGCGTCCGCCTGCGCTTTGCTGAAAAAGAGTCGCAGCCCGACGCCGAAGCGCAGGGCCGGCCCCTCGATGCCCTCGAGCGCGCTCTCGATGGTCTCGATGAGCTCGCGCGTGGTCCACTCGGACGTCGCGGCGAGCAGCTCCTCGACGCTCTGGAAGTGGTTGTAAAATGTGCCCCGTGAAATGCCCGCGGCAGCGACGAAGTCATCGATTTTCGGCGCGTCAGGGCCGAGGTCCGCGAACACACGGAGCGCCGCCTCGAGGATGCGCGTCTCGGTGCGCGCGCTGCGCTCACGCCCGACGCGCGTTCGGTGATCGGGCTTCTTGCGTGCTCTCGCGTTCGGCATCTTTTCGGGTGCCAGTATGTGAAACTATTCAAGTATGTCAACTTGACATTGTAGTTCATTGTGACAAAGGGTGTATTTGAATCCACGCAATGGGGCAAGGAGCCGCCCGCATGTACCATTTGAAGACAGCCGAGCCGGCTCGGCACCCGAACCCAACGGCCAGGGCCTCGGAGCTTGCGTATCTCATCTTCGAGCGCCCCGACCTCGAGCGGGCGCAGGACTTCCTGTGCGACTTCGGCCTCGGGCTCGCGAGCCGCACGCGCGACGTCCTCTACATGCGTGGCACTGCGCCGTGCGCGTACTGCTATCGCGTCGAGCGAGCGCCGCGCGCGCGCTTCGCGGGGGCTGGATTTGCCGTACGCACGCGCGACGAGCTCGACCGTCTCGCAGAGCTCGAGGGTGCAAGCCCCATTCAGGTGAGCGAGCATCCCGGGGCCGGCGAGCGCGTCGTTCTGCGCGACCCGTCGGGATTCAGCGTCGAGGTCGTCCATGGGCAGAGGCCGGCCGCCGCGATCGCGACGCGCGCGCCGCTCACGTTCAACGTCGGCCACGAGCGCAGGCGCATCAACGGCGCGCAGCGGTCGCCCGTGCAGCCCCCGGAGGTCCTGCGGCTCGGTCACGTCGTGCTCGAGGTCGCCGACTTTCAGGCCACTTGCGCGTGGTACACGCAGCACCTCGGCTTCATCCCGAGCGACGTTCAGGTCCTGCCCGACGGCTCGCCCGCGGTGGCGTTCATGCGGCTCGACCTCGGCGATACGCCGACCGATCACCACACGCTGGCGATCGCGCAGGCCTTCATGCCGAGCTATAGCCACGCGGCGTTCGAGCTCGTCGACGCGGACGCGGTCGGCATGGGCCAGCGCGTGCTACGCGAGAAAGGCTACCAGCACGCTTGGGGCATCGGTCGCCACATCCTCGGCAGTCAGATCTTCGACTACTGGGAGGACGCTTGGGGGGACAAGCACGAGCACTACTGCGACGGCGACTTGTTCACCGCCGAGCAGCCGATGGGCGTGCACCCGCTCAGCCGCGACGCGATGGCGCAGTGGGGTGAGCCGATGCCGCGTTCCTTCACGCGGCCACATTTCACGCCGGCGGCCCTACTTGCCGCCGTGCGCAACCTGCGCCGTAGCTCGGATCTCACCTTCCACAAGCTGCTCACGCTCGCACGCATTTTCGGCTGATTCGTCTCCACGAGGTGTCGTCATGTCCATCGATATCGTTCGCTTCCACCAGCAAGGGCGCAGCCAGTGGGGCGTCCTGCGCGAGCGCCGCGTCACGCCGATTGCCGGCGAGCTCGCGACCACCGGCGATGTGATCCGCAGCGTCCCTGCGCGCGAGCTCGCCGAGCTCCCCGGCAGTTCCGTGGACATGAGCGAAGTGACGCTCCTGTCACCGCTGACCCGGAATCAGCAGTTCGTCTGCCAGGGCGCGAACTATCGCCAACACATGATCGAATCGGGTGTGGACCCCGACACGAAGACGTTCAACATGATCTTCACCAAGGCGTCGAGCTGCATCGTTCCCGCGGACAGCGACGTGATCCGCCCCAAGCAGGTCCGCTTCCTCGACTACGAGATCGAGCTCGGGCTGGTTCTGCGCCGCGATATTCGAGGACCGGTCGTGGTCACGGATGCCAACCTGCACGAGTTCGTGGCTGCAGCGGTGATCGTGAATGACTACTCGGCGCGCGACATTCAGATCCCGCAAATGCAATTCTACAAGGGCAAGTCGTTTCGAACGTTCGGGCCCGTGGGACCTCATCTGACCCTGCTCGACGAAACCAACATCGACAGCATCAAGCAGCTTCGGCTCACGCTCACGGTCAACGGAGAGGTCCGGCAAGACGACACGACGGCAAACCTCGTTTACGGTCCCGCCGAGACACTCACGGAGCTGTCGCGCATCCAGGACTTCGACGCGGGAGACCTGCTGTCCACGGGCACACCTGCCGGCTGTGCGCTCGCGGTGCCGTCGCCCGCGAAGCAACGAGTTGGGCAGCTTCTATCCGAAAAAAAGAGGTGGGCGCTCTTCTTCCAGATTCAGTCGAAGCGCATCCAGTACCTGAAACCGGGCGACGTCGTTGAAGCGCGTATCCGCTCCGCCGATGGCAGCATAGACCTCGGCGTTCAGCGGAATCGCGTCGTGGCCGAGGCGTGACGTGAGCGACCTGCCCCGAGAAGTGGACGTATTGATTGTCGGCTACGGCCCGGTGGGCGCGGCCATGGCCGCCTTGCTCGGACGCTACGGGGTCCGAACGCTGATTGTGGACAAATCCCCTGACATCTTCATGGCGCCACGCGCGATCGCGCTCGACAACGAGGCGCTGCGCATCCTGCAGATGGTCGGCCTGACGGAGGACTCCTTCGCGAAGGTGTCGATCCCGTACGTTCGGATGTACTGCCCGCACGCCGGGGAGTTCGGCAGCATCAACACCGCTGGCGCCATCGACGGCCACCCGAAGTTGGTCACGTTTTACCAGCCGGAGCTCGAGCGCGCTCTGCGCACGCAGGTCGAGCGCCAGCCCAGCGTTTCAACACGGACGAGCGTCGAAATGGTCCGCTTCTCGGACGACGGGGAGGCGGTCAGCGTGGTGCTCCGATCGAGCGCGGGCGAGGAGTCCGTCGTGCGGGCTCGCTACCTGGTCGGTGCGGACGGCGCGAACTCGAAGGTGCGCGACGCCATCGGCGAGCGATTCGAAGGCGAGAGCTATGCCGAGGACTGGCTCATCGTCGACGCGCTCGACGTCCCCGGAGACTTCGACCACGTCGAGTTCCTGTGCGATCCGGAGCGACCCACTCCGCACATGGTCGCACCCGGGGGACGGACGCGCTGGGAGTTCATGCTCAAGCCCGGCGAAACCCGCGAAGAGATGGAAGCGGACGCCAAAATCGTCGAGCTGCTCCGGCCGTGGGCCAGGGGCGGCACGGTGCGTATCGAACGCAAGGCCGTGTACAGATTCCAGGCGCGCGCCTGCCGTCGATTCGCCAGGGGCGGCGTCTTCGTCGTCGGTGACGCAGCGCACGTCACGCCGCCGTTCATCGGGCAGGGCCTGGTTGCGGGACTCCGTGATGCGGCGAACCTGGCGTGGAAACTCGCGTGGGTCATGCGAGGCAGGGCTTCGGTCACCATCCTCGATTCGTACGATCAGGAGCGCCGCCCGCACGCCGTCAAGATGATCCGGCTCGCGAAGCTCATGGGGCAGCTCGTCATGCCTCGAAGCCATCTGCGAGCGGCGCTCGTTCACGGCGCGATGGCGCTCTCACGGCGCATAGCGATGGTTCGCCGCATGTTCGACGAGCTGGGGATGAAGCCGCAGAACGCGTTCGCGGAAGGTTTGTTCGTGCCGGGAGGTAGTGGGCGACGGGGCGCGTGGCTTCCGCAGGCGCTCGTTCGTTCTTCGTCCGGATCAATCGAGTGGAGCGATGAGGCCCTCGGCTCAGAGCTTGCGCTCGTCGGACTCGGTGTCGACCCAGGTCAATGCTTGTCGGAGCCGACCCGGCGTCGGTGGTTGCACGCCGGAGGACGTACAGTCTACGTAGCGCCGCGCGGCCGAAGACCTCCTCCGGGGAACGCGACGGCTCATGAAGACCTCGATGGTGGTCTCGTGCCGGATGCCGCGCCGTACGGGTGGTGTCTCGCCGTGAGGCCCGATCGCACCGTGCTGCACGACGGACCCGCGCACGACGCCGACCGCATCGTGCAAGAGTCGCTGAAGCTCCTCGGGAGTCCTGCCGCTTGAGGGCCCGCGCCGAGCGCACACATCAGCGCACGGCGTACATCGCGGTGCGCCCCGTCCTCTCCCGAGGTCGCTAGCGTCCGGAAACATCGACTCTGTCGGGCCGGACCTCTTCCCCCCGGCTTCAAAACGTGGTCACGCTATGGGATCATGACTACCCATTTGCTTCGTCGCGGGCTCCTCGTTCTCAGCGTTGCCTCGTACGTCCTGGCGCCCGCATGCGGCGGCGACGGCGACAAGAGAGCTCGGGGCAAAGACGCGGGCGCGGACGCGGCTCAGGCGGGTAGTGCGGGGGCTGCCGGTACTGCGGGATCGAGCGGCGCCGGCGGATCCGGCGGCGGGATCGCGGACGCCGGCAGTGAGGCGAGCGACGCGAACGACGGCGGCGCGGATGCAAACCCCGCCTGCCAGACCATCGCGCGCGACGCCACGCTCCAGGCTCACCTCAAAATCACGGCAGACAACGAATGCGAAGTGTTCGTCAACGGAACCAGCGTGGGGACTACGAGTAACTGGGGCGTCGGGGTCACGATCGACGTGTCGCTCTTCGTGCACCCTGGCCGAAGGAACGTAGTAGCCGTGCGCGGTACCAACACGTCCAGTCAAAATGGCAATGACCGCGGCATTATCGGCGAGCTCACCGTCAGTGAAGATGCGGGAGTGCGGGCCTTGGTCGTCACCGACGACGCTTGGAAAGTAGCGTCGACGGAGGCGCCGAATTGGACCGCGCTCGATTTCGACGATTCGACCTGGACCGGCGCGACTGAAATCGCTGCTCACGGCGCTGGACCGTGGGGCTCCGTCCTGACGACGACCAGCGCGATGTGGATCTGGTCGGCGCCAGTACCGGCCAGCACGTCGGAGAAGCCAAACATCGAAAGCACGTATGCCCGTCGGACCTTTTACTTCGACTTCGACGGCGCAACGACGACGAGTCAGGCAGGCTGTCCGTAGTCGTCACGAGCGATCCCGGAAGCGGTAGCCAACTCCGGGCTCAGTCACGAGAAACTTGGGGCGCGACGACTCGAGCTCGACCTTCTTGCGCAGCTCGGCCATGTGCACGCGCACGTAGTGCGTTTGCGTCGCGTACGCAGGCCCCCAGACCTCCGTTAGGATTTGCCGGTGCGTGAGGACTTTGCCCGCGTGTTGCGCGAGCAGCACGAGCAGCTTGTACTCGAGCGGGGTCAAGTGCAGCTCAGCAGTTCCCCGGAACACCTCTCGCCGCGTGAGATCGATCTTGAGCTCGCCGAATTCCAAGACCTGCGCAGGCGTGGTGGCCCGAGCGTTCTCTGCGTGCCTCAGCGCGACCCGCAGCCGAGCCAGGAGCTCGTTCACGCCGAAAGGCTTGGTCAAGTAGTCGTCCGCGCCTGCGTCGAGTGCCGCAACCTTGTCGTCTTCACGCCCGCGCGCCGACAGCACGATGATGGGTACACGACTCCACTCTCTCAGCTGCCGGGTGAGCTCGATGCCGTCGCCGTCGGGCAACCCGAGATCCAGCAGCAACAGTTCCGGGTTGTGACTCGTAACGAGCATGAGGGCCTCGGAAGCGCTCTCGGCCTCGATGACGCGGTAACCATGGGACACCAGTGATGCACGAATGAATTTGCGCATCTGCGGCTCGTCTTCCACGACGAGGACCGGCGCTCCTCGAGCGTTCATGCACTGTCTCCCGCAACGAGAAGCGATGGAGGCCTGCCGCCGCTCGGAATGGTGACGTGAAATGTCGCCCCACCCCGCGCGCGATTCTCCACGGTGATCTTGCCACCGTGCGCCTCGACGATGCCCTTGCAGATCGCCAGTCCCAGTCCCGCTCCGGACACTCCTCTGTGCGGTCCCCGATGGAACTTGTCGAACACCTTGACTTCTGTACCGATCGGGATCCCAGGCCCGCGGTCACTCACGCCGATGAAAACAGAGTCGCCCTCCGTCGTGGCGACGACGTCGATCGGTGCCGCCGGCGGCGTGTACTTGTCCGCGTTCTCCAGCAGGTTCACGAATAGCTGCTCGAAAAGGACAGGGTCGACGAGAACGAGGGGGACAGCGGGTGCGATGTCAACTGTGACGGCGCGATCCTGGAGCTTCGCTTCGAGTCGGGTCAGCGCGGAGCCGATGATTTCATCCAGCGGAACCCAGTCTTTCTTGAGAGCCAGCCCGCCAGACTCCAGTCGAGTCATGTCGAGCAGGTTCGCGACGAGCCGTTCGAGGCGCTCCGCCTCATCGACGATCGATTCGACCAGTTCTTGTTTCGTTCCGTCGCTGAGATTCGCGCCATCTCTAATCGTCGTGGCCGCTCCCGTGATCGACGCGAGCGGTGTCCGGAGATCGTGTGAAACGGCGGAGAGGAGGGAAGAGCGCATCTCCTCCGTTCTTGCGCGGAGTGCTGCTTTCTTCGCCTCATCGGACAGGCGGGCGCGTTCCAGCGCCACTGCGACCTGCCCGCAGAACACGTCGAGAAACGCCCGTTGTTCTGCCCGCAGCCCGGATTCTTGTGCGAGCACGAGCGCCAGTACCCCCAGGCGCGAAGGCCCAGCGTGAAGCGGCGCGCAGAGCGCGTGTGAACCTGGCAGGGTATCCGTGCCGAACCCCGCCAGATCGTCGTGCTCGTGCGCCCACTTGGCCACGCCCAATTCGTTTGCATGGAGCTCGGCATCCTTCGGCGCAGCTCCACCCATGCGTAGCTCGCCATCTGCCGAGGGGAGTAGAACGACGGCAGCCGCTGCGAAGATATCCGCCGCATGTCGTGCGGCAATCTCGCTGATTTCACGCGGAGAATCGGTCGAGGCGAGCTCTTTCGTGAGGGCGTAGAGAACGCCGGTGCGCTCTTCGCGCACGCGAGCGTCTTGCTCCTGGCGGCGGAGTCGTGCTGCCAGCTCGCTCATTGCCAGGCTGACCGCGAACATCATGGCGAACGTCAGGAAGTATTTCCGGTCGCTCACGGAGAAGGTGTGTAAAGGAGTCACGAAGAAGAAGTCGTAGCAAGCGACGCCGAGTGCGGCCGCTACCAGCGACGGTCCCCGCCCAAAGCGTACGGCCGTGATCATGACCGCTAGCAAGAACAGCATCTCGAGATCGGGCAAACCGAGCGCCGCGCGCAGCAGTGCAGCGGCCGCGAGTGACACGGCAACGATGCCCATGGCCCAAACATACCGGTTCCACGACGCACGCCGCTGATCCGGCTCGTGGTTCTGTCGCGTCGACGGCTCGGGCGCGCCGCCGCTGATCACGTGGACGTCGATGTCCCCGCTGCCGCGCACCACTTCGTCGAGAAGAGACCCGCGGATGCGGTCGCGCAAGCGAGAATGCGTCGGCTTGCCGATCACGATGCGGGTGACATTGTGCTTTCGTGCGTAAGCGAGCAGCGCTTCCGCGACGCGCTGCCCTGACAATCGCGTGACCGTCGCTCCCAGCGACTCGGCGACGCGAAGGTGCGATTCGAGGCGCTCGCGGTCAGCGTCGGTCATGCCTTCGAGCGCGGTTGGCTCGACGTACGATGCGATCCAGCTGCAGCGGAGACCCGCCGCCATGCGCGCTGCAGCGCGGATGAGACGTCCGGAGCTCGGAGCTGGGCCGACGCATACCAGGATGCGCTCGCCGGCGGGCCACGTGGACGTAACGCCATGCTCTTCGCGGTACTCGCGCACGTCCTCGTCGACGTGCTGGGCGGTCCGGCGCAACGCGAGCTCGCGCAGCGCTAGCAGATTGCCGCGCTGGAAGAAGTGATCCGCGGCGCGCTTCGCCTGGTCAGGAAGATAGACTTTCCCCTCTTTGAGCCGCTCTATCAGCTCTTCGGGCGCAATGTCGACGAGCTCGATGCTGTCGGCCCCGTCGAGCACCGAGTCGGGCACGGTCTCGCGCACCTGAACACGGGTGATCTGCGCCACGACGTCGTTGAGGCTGTCGACATGTTGCACGTTCATCGTCGAGAAGACGTCGATGCCGGCGGCGAGCAGCTCCTCGACATCTTGCCATCGCTTCGCGTGTCGAGAGCCCGGGGCGTTCGTGTGGGCGAGCTCGTCGACGAGGAGCAGCTTGGGCCTGCGCGCGAGCGCGGTGTCGAGATCGAGCTCATCGAGCAGGCGCCCGCGGTACTCGACCTTTCGGCGCGGGAGCAGCTCCAGGCCGAGCACCAAGGCGGCCGTCTCGGCGCGGCGATGGTCCTCCACGATGCCCACGACGACATCCAGCTTCTGGTCGGACACGAGGTCGCGCGCGACCTGGAGCATGCGGTAGGTCTTGCCCACGCCGGGGGCAAACCCGAAAAAAATCTTGAGCTTGCCGCGCTTGGATCGCGCCTCCTCCTGCCGCATGCGGCGCAGCAAGACGTCAGGGTCTGGGCGGCCTTCGGGCTCGATCATGCTGGAGCGTGTCAGTTCGGCTGTTGAGGGCCCGTTCGCGTCACGCCATCCAGCGCCAGGTTGAGCTGAAGAACGTTCACCCGAGGCTCTCCGAGAACGCCCAAGGTTCGGCCCTGGATGTTCGCCTCGATCAGGTTGCGAACCCGCTGCGCAGGTAACCCGCGAATCCGGGCCACCCGCTCTGCTTGATAGAGCGCAGCAGCGGGAGAGATGTCGGGATCGAGTCCGCTCGCAGAGGTCGTCGCGAGGTCTACTGGAACCGGCGCCGACGCCCGCTCGGGATGGGCGCTGCGAAGGGCAGCGACGCGCTCGCGAACGGCCGTCTCCAGCGCTGGGTTCGACGGCCCAAGGTTGGAGCCCGCGGAGGCACCCGCGTTGTACGGAACGGGAGTGGTGGCAGACGGGCGACCCCAGAAGTAGCGCGGGTCGTCGAAAGGCTGGCCTACGAGGCTCGAGCCGACGGTCCGACCGTGCATGCGAACGAGGCTGCCGCGGGCCTGATTGGGGAACACGGCCTGCGTCGCTCCCGTCACTGCGAGCGGGTATGCGACGCCGGCGAGTGCGGTGAGAAGCCCGAGCAGGACGGACGCGGGACGAAGCAGCGAGAGCATGACAGGTTTCCTTCAGCTCACCCCTAACGCCGTGAGCGCGAGGTCGATGAGCTTGATGCAGGGGAACGGCAGCAGAACACCGCCGAGTCCGTAGACTACGACATTCCGGCGCAGCAGGGCCGGCGCTGGAGCGGGACGGTACTGGATGCCGCGAAGCGCGAGCGGAATGAGCGCAATGATGATGAGGGCGTTGAAGATCACGGCACTCATCACGGCCGTGGTCGGGGAGCGCAGCCCCATCACGTTGAGGGCTCCGAGCGCCGGGTACGTCGCGACGAAAGCGGCCGGGATGATCGCGAAGTACTTGGCGAGATCGTTCGCGATGCTGAAGGTCGTGAGCGCGCCGCGCGTCATCAGCATCTGTTTGCCGATCTCCACGATCGAGAGAAGCTTGGTCGGGTTCGAGTCCAGGTCCACCATGTTGCCGGCTTCCTTCGCCGCCTGCGTCCCGGTGTTCATCGCGACCGCAACATCGGCCTGAGCTAGCGCAGGAGCGTCGTTGGTCCCGTCCCCCGTCATCGCCACGAGGTGCCCCTTCCGCTGATAGTCGCGAATCATCGCCAGCTTCGCCTCGGGCGTGGCCTCCGCGAGGAAGTCGTCGACCCCAGCCTCGGCAGCAATGGCTGCGGCGGTGAGCGCGTTGTCGCCAGTGATCATGATGGTTTTGATGCCGCAGCGTCGCATCTCGGCGAAGCGTTCCCGAATGCCGCCCTTCACGATGTCCTTGAGCTGCACCACACCGAGCACGCGCGCGCCATCGGCGACGACGAGCGGCGTCGCTCCCTGCTTCGCAACATCCTCGACCACTTCGCGAACTGCCGCGGGAAACGTGCTGCCCTTCTCTTCGACGAACCGGATGATGGCGTCGGCTGCTCCCTTGCGAATTTGCCTGCCATCCAGGTCGACGCCGCTCATGCGGGTTTGCGCGGAAAATGCGCTGAATGTGGCCCGGAGCGCCTCGACGTCTCGCCCGCGAAGCCCGTGCTTCTCCTTGGCAAGCACGACGATCGAGCGCCCCTCGGGTGTCTCATCTGCGAGCGACGACAGCTGCGCCGCGTCTGCCAGCTCACTCTCCTGGACACCTGGCGCGGGCAGGAACGCCGTCGCCTGCCGGTTGCCAAGGGTGATGGTACCCGTCTTATCGAGGAGCAGAACATCGACGTCCCCCGCGGCCTCGACCGCGCGCCCTGAAGTGGCGATGACGTTGGCCTGAATCAGCCGGTCCATCCCCGCGATGCCGATCGCTGACAACAACCCGCCAATCGTGGTCGGGATGAGACACACGAGCAGCGCGACGAGAACCGTGAGCGGGACGGGGCTCCCTTGGCCCGAGCTCGTCACTGCGTAGCGCGAAAACGGCAGGAGCGTCACGGTAACGAGCAGGAAAACGATCGTCAGCGCTGCGAGCAGGATGTCGAGCGCGATCTCGTTCGGCGTCTTCTTGCGCTTCGCACCCTCGACCATGGCGATCATGCGATCGAGAAACGCCTCGCCGGGATTCGTCGTAACGCGGACGACTAGCCAGTCGGAAAGCACGCGGGTGCCGCCCGTCACTGCGCTGCGGTCGCCACCACTCTCCCGGATCACCGGGGCGCTTTCACCCGTGATCGCGCTCTCGTCAACGGACGCAACCCCTTCGACGACCTCACCGTCTGCGGCAATCAGCTCACCCGCGGCGACGAAGAGAACGTCGCCGCTGCGAAGCCTGGATGAGACGATTTCCTCGAGGGCATGCGCACGACGGCTCGGGTCCAAGAGCTCCGCTGTGCCCGCAGCGCCCGGCTTCAAGCGCAAGGCCAGCACGTCCTGCCGGGCTTTGCGCAGCGTGTCCGCTTGAGCCTTACCGCGTCCTTCGGCCATCGCTTCCGCGAAGTTCGCGAATAGCACGGTGAACCAGAGCGCGAGCGCCACCATACCGATGAAGGCCGGATGGGCATCACCGCGTCCGGTGGCAGCTGCGTGAACGAACAGCAGCGTGGTGAAGGCGCTGCCGACCTCCACGATGAACAGGACTGGATTTCTCAGCATGTGCCCGGGAGCGAGCTTCCTGAATGCGTCAACGAGCGCGCTCCTGAGGATGGCGCGGTCGAACAGAGGCTTTTGGTGATCGGAAGGGCGTGACATGGCAGACGTCTCTTTCAGCGTGCCTGCAGCTGCAGGTGCTCGACGATCGGACCGAGCGCGAGGGCCGGCACGAAGGTCAACGCACCGACGAGTACGATGGTTCCGACGAGCAGGCTGACGAAGAGCGGGGTGTGCGTGGGTAGCGTTCCAGTGGTCGCCGGCACGCTCTTCTTCTTCGCCAGCGCACCCGCGATCGCGACGACCGGCACGATGACCCAGTAGCGGCCGATCAACATGCAGAGGCCAATTGCGGTCGTATAGAAGGTGCCGCTGACCGTGATCCCGCCGAACGCCGAGCCGTTGTTGTTGGCGCCGGACGAGAACGCATACAGGATCTCACTGAAGCCGTGTGCTCCCGGATTGCCGAGCGTCGCCGTGCCAGCTGGGACGACGCACGCGATGGCAGTACCGAGGAGCACCGTGGCGGCCGGGAGCAAGATGACGAGCGACGCCATCTTCATCTCGTACGCTTCGATCTTCTTACCGAGATACTCTGGGGTCCGCCCCACCATTAGCCCGGCGATGAACACGGTGACGATCGCGTAGATGAGCATGCCGTACAGACCGGAACCCACACCGCCGAACACGATCTCGCCGAGTTGCATGAGCCACATCGGAACGAGGCCGCCAAGCGGCGTGAAGCTGTCGTGCATGGCGTTGACCGAGCCATTGGAGGCAGCGGTCGTGGCGGTCGCCCACAGGGCGCTGTTCGTGATTCCGAACCGAACCTCCTTGCCCTCCATGTTTCCGCCGGCCGCAAGCGTCGAGGGGGCCTGGTCGATGCCGAGCGCGGACAGTGCGGGATTGCCGGCCTGCTCGCAGACAGCGGTGGCGGCGAGCAGAGGCACGAACATCACGAGCATGGCCGCAAAAACTGCCCAGCCCTGCCTGCGATCCTTCACCAGGGCGCCGAACGTGAAGCAAAGCGCGGCCGGAATTAGCAGGATGGCGAGCACCTGCAGCAAGTTCGAGACGGGCGTCGGGTTCTCGAAGGGGTGGGCCGAGTTGACGCTGAAGAACCCTCCGCCGTTCGTTCCGAGCTGCTTGATGGCGATTTGCGATGCGGCTGGCCCCAGCGCGAGCACCTGATCCGTCACCGCGCCGGCGTTCGAAGAGACGGCGTCGAGAAGATCTGCGGACGCTGACCCCGAGAACGTCTGCACGACACCCTGTGAGACCAAAAGCACCGCGAGCACGAATGACAGCGGGAGCAGCACGTACAACGTGGCTCGCGTCACATCGACCCAGAAGCTGCCGAGCCCGTCCGTCGTGCGTCGGGTGAAGCCGCGGATGAGGGCAACCAACACGGCCATGCCAGTGGCTGCAGACACGAAGTTCTGCACCGCCAAGCCGAGCATTTGCACGAGGTGGCTGAGAGTCGTTTCGCCAGCATACGCCTGCCAGTTCGTATTCGTCGCAAAGCTCACCGCGGTGTTGAACGCGAGCTCGGGAGCGACGGCGGGCAGCCGTGCCGGGTTTAACGGCAGAGCGGCCTGCAAGCGCAGGAGTACGTACACCACGAGCGTGCCGAGGAGGTTGAACAGCAACAGCGCTGCCGCGTACTTCTTCCACGGCATCTCCTCGTCGGCGCGCACGCCGCTGAGTCGGTAGACGACGCGCTCGATGGGGCCGAGCACGCGCGACGTCCAGCGTGCCTGCCCCGAGTACACCCGGGCCATGTAGGCGCCGAGCGGCACCGCTCCCACGAGCAGCAAGATCAGGAAAACCACGAGCTGAACGGCAGCGTTCGACGTCATGACAGCTTCTCCGGAAAGAGCAGCGCGTAGGCGAGGTAGGCCAGAAGCAGCGCTGCGAGTATGCCGGCCCCAATCACGAACCCGGCCATGATTAGACCATCTCACAGAGGCGCACGAAGCCCCAGGTGAGCGCGAAAAAACTGCACGTGATGATGATGAATAGAAGATCCATGTTCCACTCGTCTTCGCGCTCAGCGCGCCGGGTGCGCCGCGAACTTTTCGGCGATCTCGCGACACGCGCGATCGCAGTATGGGAAGCGCTGGATGATGTCGGCCTGCTGCCGGCAGTACTCGCTCAAGTTCGGCCCGGTCATGTGCGCGCACGACGTGCGCAGCGTCTCGAGCGTGCGTTCGTACAGCGCGCGGCTCTCATGTTCGGGTAGCTCGCGTAGTTCGCGATCGGCACGTGCTTGATAGAAATAGGCGACGCCAAACAACGCCAGCAGCCCGGCGAGCGCAGCGAGTACACCGAAGATCCACGATAGCTTTTGCGTGCTTGCGGTCATCCACAGCCTGTCGCGTGTCGTGGCAGGAGAACGGGCAGGAGAGGTTCTTTCCTCCCCAGCTCTCGTTGTAACGCGGCTTGGATCCAGCGAGCGTCAAGCTGCCGTGCTTGGGTATCAAGAAAGTATCAAGTTGCTGTTCCGAGCGCTGCGAGCAGTGTCGAGCGAGCTCGTGCCGTGCTACGTCATCGCAAGTAGAACTTGTGAAGCAGCCGAATCCCGCAGTGCGGGAGCCGGGTCCAGGCGTCGAGCGTGCATGAGCTACGCTCGGCTCGGGGATAAGAGCGCGCGAGGTCATGCAGCGCGTGCTCCGGGGCACCTCGCTCCGATTCCGACACCCTGGGAACGCTCGAACGGCGTTCAGTCTCGGTAGGAAGTCGAGGAACCATCATGAATGCTCCCGCCGAGCGCGCCAGCCCTCCGCACGCTACGTCCGCGCCCCACGGCCGATACCTATATACGTTGTCGCTCGCAGCGCTCGGCATCGTCTTCGGCGATATCGGGACGAGTCCGCTGTACGCGCTCCGCGAGTGTTTGCACGGACCACACGCGGTCGCCCCGGAGCCGGCAAACGTGCTCGGGGTGCTGTCGCTGGTGTTCTGGTCAATGACGATCGTCGTGTCCGTGAAGTACCTCGGTTACGTGCTACGCGCCGACAACCGCGGCGAGGGCGGCATCCTTGCGCTCATGGCGCTCGCGCATCAGGCGCTACCGCCCTCCCGCCGCAGCCGCTACGTCGTGTTGCTCGGATTGTGCGGAGCGGCGCTGCTCTACGGCGACGGCATGATAACGCCCGCCATTTCGGTGCTGAGCGCGGTGGAAGGGCTCGAGCTGGCGGCGCCGTCTCTTCATCCGCTCGTCGTACCGATAACGATTGGCATCCTGATCGTGCTGTTTGCCGTGCAACGACGGGGCACCGCCGGCATTGGTGCGGTTTTCGGGCCCGTCATGCTCGTTTGGTTCACGACATTGGCCGTGCTCGGGCTCGCGCAGATCGCGCGCGATCCGTCCGTGTTCGCGGCGGTGAACCCACTCTACGCTGTGAGGTTTTTCGAACGTACCGGGTTTCACGGATTTCTCGTGCTTGGGTCCGTGTTCCTGGTCGTCACCGGAGGTGAAGCGCTCTACGCCGACATGGGACATTTCGGCAATCGTCCGATGCGTGTCACGTGGTTTGGCGTCGCCATGCCCGGCCTGCTCCTGAACTACTTCGGCCAGGGTGCATTGCTGATCCGAGAACCAGGAGCGGCGGAGAGCCCGTTTTTTCGCATGGCTCCGGGCTGGGCACTCATACCGCTGGTAATCCTGGCAACGCTCGCGACCATCATCGCGTCCCAAGCTCTGATTTCGGGTGCCTACTCGATCACGCGGCAAGCGATCATGCTCGGATACATGCCGCGCTTCCGCCTGCTGCATACTTCCGAGCGACAGATCGGACAGATCTACGTGCCCGCCATCAATTGGCTGCTGATGATCGCCACGATCGCGCTCGTGCTGAGCTTTGGCTCCTCGAGCCGTCTCGCTGCAGCGTACGGCATCGCCGTTACGCTCACGATGGTGATCACGACGCTCCTTTCGTACGTCGTCGCGCGCTACCGGTGGGGCTGGTCAGCGCCTGCTGCGGTCGGGCTGACGAGTGTCTTCCTGGTCATCGATCTCGCCTTCCTCGGCGCCAATCTCGTGAAGATTCACGACGGCGGCTGGTTTCCGCTGGTCGTGGGCGTGACGGTGTTCACGGCGCTCGCCACCTGGAAACGCGGGCGCACGATCCTCGCCGAGAGGTTCCGCGAGCAACTCGTGCCTCTCGACGATTTCTTCGAGCTCATGCGTGTCGAGCTCCCCGCTCGCGTTCCAGGCATGGCCGTGTTCATGACGAGCAACGCGACCGGCTGCCCGCCACCCCTGATGCAAAACTTCATGCACAACCGAGTCGTTCATCAGCGCGTCGTACTGCTCACGGTGACCACCGAAGAGGTGCCATTCGTGGACGACTCCGAGCGGTTCGATGTCGAGCAACTTCCGGCGGGATTTTGCCGACTCCGAGCACGGTACGGTTTCATGCAAACGCCGGACATACCGGCGCTGCTCGCCCGAGCGAAGCTGCCCGACTACGCTCCCGAGCACACCACGTTCGTGCTCGGTCGCGAAACGGTGTTGGCCAGCGAGCGACCCGGGATGGCCATCTGGCGCGAGCGCGTGTTCGCATTCATGGCGCGCAACGCGCAGCCCGCGACCGCCTTTTTCGGCCTGCCCTCGGATCGAGTGCTCGAGATCGGAACGCAGGTGGAATTGTAGTCGCGATCACCAGTTCGTTGCACTGGGATGCAAACGCCAGTATGATAGTTGTATGACTCAGCGCAAGGAGAGGCTCACGGTAACAGTGGATCCGTCGCTCCTTGAGGCCGCCAGCGCAGCGGTCGCCGCTGGACGAGCCGAGTCGCTGAGCGGGTGGGTGAACCTGGCAATGGCTGAACGCGTCGCCAAAGAGCAGCGACTTCAGGCCATGGCTGACGCACTGGCCGCATACGAAGCTGAGTTCGGAGTCATCTCTGAAGACGAGCTCGTAGCGCAGGCGCGTGCGGACAGGCAGCAGGCCGTAGTTGTCCGCGGACCGAAGAACGTGCGCCTCCGACCTGCACGCCGGCCGCGCCCATGAGACTGATTTTGGATAGCGGGGCGCTCGTGGCCTTGGAGCGCAACGACCGTGCGATGTGGCGTCGCTTCAAAGCCGCGCTGCTCGCCAGCCAAATACCGGTCTCGCACGGGGGTGTCGTCGGACAGGTCTGGCGAGGCCGGGGACCGCGTCAAGCCCTACTCGGAAAGGCGCTGGCTGGCATCGATGTCCGCGGGCTGGACGAAGAATTGGGGCGCGCTGCGGGTACGCTGCTGGGACAGACTCGCAAGAGTGATGTCATCGACGCGGCCATCGTGCTTTTGGCGGAAGACGGCGATCAAATCGTGACTTCCGATCCGAACGATCTCGAAGTCCTGGCGGCAGCTTCCGGTCGGCACGTGGAGCTCATCCGCACCTGAGCGGATTGCCGTGCGCGAGCAGCGTGGAGGAAGCGTGGAGGAGTGGAGGAAAAGGGCACTCGGCGCAGCCTGTGCTGGGACGAAAGTTCGACCTGACGGATCTCCCTCTATGCGCTCGTTGACCATGGCGAGCATGGTGCTTAGGTTAACGTGTTAGCACTTTTGTACCGCGAGGGAGTGCGAGCGATGCCGCGCCGTACGGCTGCCGCCCCGCCGTCCGGAGACTTTCCAGGCCGCGCGGTCCTTGAGCGGCCGCGCGGTCCTTGAGCGCCGATGGCGTTTTGCGTCCAGACACAGCAGGAGATTTCATGACACAGCTTCGACCGCTTCAGGACCGCGTGCTCATCAAGCGCGAGAAGGAAGAAGAAACGAGCGCGGGCGGGATCATCATCCCCGATACGGCCAAAGAGAAGCCTATCCGAGGCGAAGTCATGGCGGTCGGCAACGGGAAGGTTCAAGAGGATGGCACGACGCGTCAGGTGGGCGTGCGGGTGGGGGATCGCGTCCTGTTCGGCAAATACGAAGGAACGGAAGTGAAGATTGATGGCGAGGAGCGACTAATCATTCGTGAGGATGACATCCTCGGGGTCATCGAAAAGTAGCGAAGTACTCGGGCGCCGCACGTCGTGCAGCGTGGCAAGAAAAGTTGAAAACGCATCAGCACATATGCGTGAGGTTTACATGTCAGCCAAAGAAATCGTTTACACCGAGGACGCTCGGAAGCTCATCCTTGCAGGCGTCAACGCGCTCGCCGATGTGGTCAAGATCACGCTTGGGCCGAAGGGAAGGAACGTCGTTCTCCAGAAGAGCTATGGTTCACCGACGATCACCAAGGATGGCGTTACGGTGGCCAAGGAGATCGAGCTCGAGAACCGCTTCGAGAATATGGGCGCTCAGATGGTGCGTGAGGTTGCGAGTAAGACGAGCGATGTCGCTGGCGACGGAACCACCACAGCGACCCTGCTGGCACAAGCAATCTACCGCGAGGGCTCGAAGCTCGTTGCTGCGGGTCACAACCCGATGGAGATCAAGCGCGGCATCGAAAGGGCGGTAGAAGCCGTGGTCGCCGCACTCAAGAAGAGCGCCAAATCAACCAAGGATCCAGGCGAGATCGCTCAAGTCGGAACGATCAGCGCCAACGGTGACCAGTCGATTGGCCAACTCCTCAGCGAAGCCATGGGAAAGGTGGGCAAGGAAGGTGTGATCACGGTCGAGGAGGCCAAGACCGCCGAGACCAGTCTCGACGTCGTCGAAGGCATGCAGTTCGACCGGGGCTACCTGTCGCCGTACTTCGTCACCGATCCTGAGCGAATGGAGGTCACGCTCGAAGACCCTTACATCCTGCTGTCCGAGAAGAAGGTCAGCAACATGAAGGATCTTTTGCCGGTGCTGGAGGCGATTGCACGTGCGCAAAAACCACTGCTCATCATCGCCGAGGACCTCGAAGGGGAAGCGCTCGCCACGCTGGTCGTCAACAAGCTCCGCGGCACGCTGACTTGCGCCGCCGTCAAGGCGCCCGGATTCGGTGATCGGCGCAAGGAGATGTTGAAAGACATCGCTATCTTGACCGGAGGTCAGGTGATTGCGGAGGAGCTTGGCCTGAAGCTCGAAAACGTGACCATCACCGACCTCGGCCGCGCCAAGACCGTCAAGATCGACAAGGACACGACGACGATCATCGCCGGCGCCGGAGAGAAGGATCAGATCAAGGCCCGGCAACAGGAAATCCGCAATCAGATCGAGAACACGACCAGCGAGTACGATCGCGAGAAGCTCCAGGAGCGCCTCGCGAAGCTCGTCGGTGGCGTGGCCGTCATCAAGGTCGGCGCGGCAACCGAGACCGAGATGAAGGAAAAGAAAGCACGGGTCGAAGACGCCCTGAACGCCACCCGTGCAGCTGTCGAAGAAGGCATCGTACCCGGTGGCGGCATCGCACTTCTGCGGGCACAAGCGGCGCTCGGCGCACTCAAGCTCAACGACGAGCAGCAGGTAGGCGTCAACATCATCCGTCGTGCGATCGAAGAACCGCTCCGTCAGCTGGCCACGAACGCAGGCGAGGAAGCGTCAATCGTCGTGCAAAAGGCCAAAGAAGGCTCCGGAAACTTCGGCTTCAACGCGGCAACTGGCGAGTATGGAGACCTGCTCGCCATGGGCGTAATCGATCCGGTCAAGGTCGTCCGTACGGCACTTGAAAACGCCGCAAGCGTTGCGGGTCTCATGCTGACGACCGAGTGCCTGATCGCCGAACGCCCCAAAGAGGACAAAGCGGGCGCCAGCGCTAATCCAGAGTACTAGGGGAGAGGGCTCACGCCGGGGCGAGCGTCTCGCGAACTTTGCGAGCGAGAGCCACGGGAGTGATCGGCTTCTGCAGGAACGCGAAGCCTGGGTCTTCAGCGGCATGGTGCGCGACAGCGCTGTCCGCGTAGCCAGACATGTAGAGCACCCGCATCATTGGACGCACGGCCAGGAGCCGGGTGGCCAGCTGCCGACCATTCATGCGCGGCATCACGATGTCGGTCAGGAGCAGGTGTATGTCCCCGATGTGCTGCTCGCAGATCAGGCAAGCATCGCCGCTGCTCTGGGCATCGAGGACGGTGTAGCCATATTTGCGCAGAATCGCGCAGGCCAGGGTGCGAACCCGGTCCTCGTTCTCGACCAGCAGTATCGTCTCGGAACCACTCAGCGTGTGGAGCTCCGCGGGGCGCATCGAGACGCGAGGCGCCGCCGATGCGTGCGCCGTTGGAAAATAGATGTCGAACGCAGTCCCGACGTTGGGTTCGCTGAAAACGTCAATCGCACCGCCGCTCTGACGTACGATTCCGAAGACCGTCGCGAGGCCGAGACCCGTGCCCTTGCCAGGCTCCTTCGTCGTGAAGAACGGCTCGAACATGCGAGCTAGCGTGGCGCGGTCCATGCCGGTTCCGGTGTCCTTGACGGTCAAGAGCACGTGCGACCCGGGCTTCACGCCCACGAGCTCCGCTGCCGAAATCTCATCGAGGACGACGCTCTTCGTTTCGATCGCGAGCTTGCCGCCCCCCGGCATTGCATCGCGAGCGTTGACGGCGAGGTTCATGATCACCTGCTCCATCTGCCCCGGATCGACCAGAATTTTACCGAGCGCGTGACCGCCCGTGACGCTGAGCTGCACATCAGCGCCAATCAGGCGCCCGAGCATCTTTCCCATGCCGCGCACGATCTCCGTCAGGTCAACGATCTGCGGCTCCAGCACCTGCTGGCGGCTGAATGCCAGAAGCTGGCGGGTCAGCTGCACGGCCTGCAAACCGGCCCCCCTGATCTCCTCCAGGTCGGAGCGCATCGGATCGCCGTCCTTCAGGTCCGCCGCAAGCAGCTCGCTGTAGCTGAGGACGACGGACAGGAGATTGTTGAAGTCATGGGCGACCCCCGAGGCCAGTAGCCCGATGGCTTCCATCTTGCTGGCTTGTCGCACCTGCGCTTCCAGCGTCCGACGTTCCGTAACGTCCTCGACGACCGAGATAAAATGCTGCGGTTTACCCTCCGCGTCGCGGTGAACGGAGAGGTTCACCCTGGCGAACACGAAGCTGCCGTCTCTCCGCCGGTAGCGCTTCTCCTCGATTACGTGGCGATCCAGCGTGCCCTCCGCCATTTGACGGAGCGAGGCCGCTTCGCCGGTCGCTTCTTTCGAGTGCGTGAGCTCCTGAACGCCGCTGCTCTGGAGCTCCGCGCGAGAGTAACCGAGCATGTCGCAGAGGCGCTGATTGACCCGCAGCCACTGCCCGTTCAGGCCCACGTGCACGATACCGACGGGCGCCGCGTCGAACGTCGAGCGATACAGGCGCTCACTCTCGACCAGGTCCGCGGTGCGCGAGCTGACCTCGCTTTCGAGCAGCTGGCTGTACTCGCCCTGAGCATCGCCATACGCCTTGAGCCGGAGCAGGTTTCTCACGCGCACGCACAGCTCGGCGCGGTCCACGGGCTTGGTGAGAAATTCCTCCGCGCCCGCCCGTAGACCGAGCATCTTGGCGTTTCGATCGTCGTGAGCGGTGAGCATGACGATGGGAATGTTCTTGGTGCTCGGATCCGCCTTGAGCCTGCTCGCCACGGTGTAACCGTCCATGCCGGGCATCATGACGTCGAGCAGGATCAGGTCGGGCGGCTGCTCTGTGACGCTGGCGAGTGCCTGCTCGCCGCTCGAGGAGCTCTCCACGAGATAACCCTCCGGCGTGAGCATGACCTCCAAGAGCCGCCTGTTCTGAGGTTTATCGTCGACGATCAGAATGCGCGACGGGCGGTCCAGAGGCTCGGGTGCGCTGTTCATGACCGGCACAGCTGGGCGGTTACGGTCGCCAGAAACTCTTTGTAGCGCATCGGCTTCGCGATGTAAGCGTCACAGCCTGCCGCGCGAATGCGCTCCTCGTCCCCCTTCATGGCGAGCGCGGTGAGCGCGATCACCGGAATCGTCCGCGTCGCGTCGTCACGCTTGAGCAGCTCGACGGCCTGCAGGCCGTCCATGCCGGGGAGCTGGATATCCATCAAGATCAGGTTCGGCTGCTGATCGCGGGCCAGCGCCAGCCCGAGCTCTGCATCCGTGGCGGTCAGCACGGTGTGACCCGCTGACTGCAGCAGGAACATGGCGAGCTTCATGTTCGCGAGGTTGTCTTCGACGATCAGCACTCTTGCCATGTCACGCGACCAATCTCCGGCCCGACATCGCGCGCCGGACTTCAGCCGCGAGCCGGTGACGGTCGAACGACCCCTTTTCGACGACCGCACTGACATGGCCACTCAGCCTCGACAGGTCCGCGGCGGACATATCCTTGGCCGTGACCACCAGGATCGGAATGCGGGCCGTCTCCGCGTGCCCTTGAAGCGCGTCCACGACGTCGAAGCCATTCACGTCAGCCATCGTCAGATCCAGCACGATCAAGTCGGGCAGCTCCCGTCGAGCGATGTCAATCGCCTCGCGCCCACCTGGCGCGCGGAGCACGGTACTGGCAAGCTCAGCGATTCGAAGGACATTCAACTCCACGGCCCTGGGATCGTCATCGACCACGAGCACCTTGAGGGTCTGGCCCTGCGCGCGCGGAAACAGGCCTAGCTCGACGAGCGACTCGGACAGCTCTTGCCGCGATATCGGCTTCTGCATGACCGCCGCGGCGCCAAGCGCAAAACCCTTGCTGCGATCGGCCACGATCGAGATGATCACGACCGGGATGTGCCGCAGCGCTGGCAGTTGCTTGATGCGACTCAGGAGATCCCAGCCGTCCAGATTGGGCAGCATGATGTCGAGCGTGATCAGGGCCAGGGGCTGCTGGGTGGCGAGACCCATGGCCGCCTCCGCGGAAATGGCATGCAGGACGTTGAAGCCCTGCGCTTCGAGCTGCACGCGGATGAGCTCGGCGGATTTGGGATCGTCTTCCACCACGAGCGCGGTCCGCGTTTCTGCAGGAGCGCCAGCGATGTGCTGCTGCAGCCCGACAGGTGATGGCGCCTTGAGCGGCGTGGTCTCGCCCTCCGGCAGCTGCACCGTGCGTAGCGGTAGCCATACCGAGAAGCGCGATCCCTCGCCGACAGCACTCTCGACGGCGATCGTTCCGCCGTGCAGCTCCGCGAGGAGCTTGACCATGGCCAGGCCGAGCCCGGTGCCTTCGAACTTACGCGCCAGGCCGCTATCGATCTGACTGAACGGCCGAAACAGGTGCTCCAGGTCCTGGGGCGAGATACCGATCCCGCTGTCCATCACGCTGACCTCCAGGAACTCCGTGTAGTCGCTGTCCGAAAGGGGGAAGCTCCGGCGCGCCCAGGAGCTCGACGGCTGGGCCACCTCACTACGCTGGACGTGGCGGGCGCGTAGCGTCACGCGCCCGCCGTCTCCCGTGAACTTCACGGCGTTCGACAGCAGGTTGAATACGATTTGCTTGACCTTGCGCGTGTCGGCCTCGATGCAGCCGAGCTCCTCCGCCACGGCCATGTCCAGGCGGACGTGTCGGGTCGCCGCTTTCTCCCTGATGATCGACAGGCTGTTCTCGAAGAGCGATCCCACCTGTACCGGCTCGAGGTCGAGCGTCATCTTGCCGGCTTCGATCTTGGACAGATCGAGGATGTCGTTGATCAGAGAGAGCAGATGCTTACCGCTGCCGAAGATATCCCCGATGAAACCGCGCTGCTGCTCGGTCATCTCGCCCATCAAGCCGTCCCCGAGCACCTCCGAGAAGCCGATGATGGCATTCAGCGGCGTCCGAAGCTCGTGTGACATGTTCGCCAGAAACTCGGATTTCATGCGGCTGGCGTCTTCGAGCTCCGCGTTCTTCTGCTGCAGCGTATGCTCGAAGCGCTTGCGCTCGGTCATGTCGCGCGCCGCGGCGAACACGCCCTGCAGGCGCCGGTCGCGATCGTGGAACGTGGTCGCGTTGTAGGAAACCACCGTGAGCGTGCCATCCCTGGCGCGCGCAGTGAGCTCGTAGTTGGTGACCTTGCCTTCGGTGAGGACGCGATTGATGCCGGCTTCGGCGCGGGCCGGATCCGTGAAATAGTTCTTGAACGGCGCGCCGATCAGCTCGTCGCGCGTACAGCCCGTGAGCGCCTCTGTCTGTTTGTTGACGTCCGTGATGATGCCGCGCGGATCGATGGCCATCAGTGCGTCGATGTTCGATTCGATGAGCGAGCGGGTATAGAAGTGCTGATCGCGCAGCCGCTGGTCGAGCTTCGTGCGCTCCTCCTCTACCTGCTTGCGCGCGGTATTGTCTGTGCCAATCAGCAGGTAGCCGATGATGGCGTCCTCGGCGTCGCGCAGCGCCGTGACGGACACCACTGCCGGAAAGCGGCTGCGATCCTTGCGGATGTATGTCAGCTCGTAGATATCCTCGATGCCCCGCGAGGCCTTGAACACCAGCGCCTCGAAGCCGGGCATGATCTGGGTCCCGAGCTCTATGCTGAGTTGCTTGGCACGCGCGATCACTTCCTGGGGATCGGAGATATCCGCGGGCGTGATCTTGTTCACCATGTCGCCGGCCGTGTAGCCGAGCATGCGCTCGGCGCCGACGTTGAAGATCTGAATGACGCCTTTCGCGTCCGTCGCGATGCTCGAGAAATTGGCGCTGTTGAAGATCGCGTTCTGCAGCGCGGCTGTTCTCAGCAAAGCTTCAGTTTGACGGACATCGATAGTCGAATCGCCGACTAAAGCGATGCGCTCCTGGCCAGTCATTGATGTCTTCCCTCGGGTTGAACGACCAGTGTGGGTCCAAAACGAATCGGAAGCACGACCTACCCGGCTCGTCCGCGCGCGAATAGGCGAATAGGCGGTGCAGGCTTCGGGTCGCCCTCGAGTCGCGCTGTGCCGTTTCGTTGACAATCAGTGAATCGTGAGCACGTTAGTGCATTCCTCTGGGGCGCCGGCGTGAACACTCTTCGCGCTCGAGTCGGCGGGACAGTAACCCGCTCTGAACCAGGGACTCGCCAGCAGAGGATTGCGGGAGCGCAACTGCCGGTGGACGTCGACCGCGTTCGAGGCAGTGCGACGCGGGCGGGCAACTGAGCCCGACGAGCCCCGTGTTCATGGGTCGCGCGTCACTAATCACCGACAGGAGGGGAAAGTCATGAGGCAGTCGGTGGTCAGTCGAATCGTGCAGCTGGCGTTTGCGTCCGCGATTGCAATTTGGGTCCTCGTCGGTTGGTTCTCATATCGAGGCATGAGCTCGTCGGTCGAGAGTGTTCAGACAAAGATCGGTCTGCTCGTCGGAACCGTGATGGGCGTACTGATCGCTGCAGCAGCGGGTTTTTTCGTCAAGCGCGAGAACTCACGGCGGAGGTCCGTGGAGCAGGCGCTCGGCGACAGCGAAGACAATTACCGGATGCTTCTGAATGGCATCCAGGATTACGCCATCTTCATGACCGACCCGGCCGGTGACGTCCTCAGCTGGCACGCTGGAGCCGAACGCATCAAGGGTTACACGGCCGAGCAGATCATCGGGCAAAATTTCGCGTGCTTCTTCACGCCGGAGGATGTCGCGCGCGGCAGGCCCGCGGAGATTCTTCGCATCGCGACTGCCGGCGGCTATCACGAAGAACAGAGCCTGCGCGTGCGGAGAGACGGCTCGCGCTTCCTGGCAAACGTCACCGTGACGGCCCTGCGTGACCCGGCAGGGATGCTGCGGGGATTCTCCGAAATCAGCCACGACATTACCCAGCGCGAGGAATCAGCAGCGAAGTATCGCGGCCTCCTCGAAGCCGCGCCGGATGCCATGGTGGTCGTCAATCAAGGCGGCGAGATCGTGCTCTTGAACGTTCAGGCCGAGAAGCAATTCGGATACAGCCGCGATGAGCTGGTGGGCCAGAAAGTCACGAACATCATCCCGCAGGGCTTCGCTGAACGCCTGATCGCGGACGCACTGAGATCGGCGGACGAGGCCCTGACGCAAGAGATTGGCACGGGGCTCGAGCTCTCGGGACGACGCAAGAATGGCAGCAAGTTTCCCATCGAGATCATGCTGAGTCCCCTGAAAAGCGCAGACGGCGTTTTGGTCACCGCAGCGATCCGGGACATCACCACGCGCAAGAAGGCCGAGGCGCACCTGCTGATCGAGGCGCAGCTCGTCGAGAAGATGGGCGAGTTGAAGCGATCGAACGAAGAACTCGGCCAGTTTGCCTACATCGCCTCTCACGACTTGCAGGAACCGCTACGGATGGTGGCCAGCTACACGCAGCTTCTATCGAAGCGATACAAGGGAAAACTGGACTCCGATGCCGACGAGTTCATCGCCTTCGCCGTCGACGGTGCCAGCCGCATGCAGCGCTTGATCCAGGATCTGCTCGCCTATTCGCGCGTTGGCACGAGGAGTGACGTCTTGGCCGACACGTCCAGTGAACAAGCGCTGGAAGAGGCGCTCCTGAATCTGGGCGGCGCCATCGAAGAAAGCGGAGCCGTGGTTACACACGATCCGCTACCCGCCGTCCTCGCCGACGAATCCCAGCTGATCCAGCTCTTTCAGAACCTGGTCAGCAACGGCATCAAGTACCGAAGCTCCGATGTCCCGCACGTGCACGTGTCCGCTGTCAGAGACCGTGAAGCGCGCTGGAGATTTGCGGTGAAAGACAATGGACTCGGCATCGAGCCGCAGTACTTCGAAAGGATTTTTGGCATGTTTCAAAGGCTACACAGACGAGAAGACTTCGCGGGCACCGGTATTGGTTTGGCCATCTGCAAGAAGATTGTCGAACGTCACGGCGGTAGCATCTCAGTCGAGTCACAGCCTGGACACGGGTCCACTTTTCACTTCGCCCTGGCGGGAAGTGAGCGTGCCTCATGAGCCGTAATGGATCAGCACCCCTTCACGTGCTCCTCGTCGAGGACAGCCCCGGCGACGTCCGGTTGACGCTGGAAGCCTTCCGCGAAGCGAACAAGATGATCCAGCTGCACGTGGCGGTGGACGGCGTGGAAGCCATGAGCTTTCTGAAGCAGGAGGGGGCACTGGCCGACGCGCCGCGCCCGGACCTCATTTTGCTCGATCTCAACCTGCCTCGCATGGATGGCCGCGAGGTTCTGGCGCGCATCAAGGCGGATGATGACCTGAATACCATCCCTACCGTCATCCTGACGACGTCGGAGTCCAAAGCAGACATAGTGAAAAGCTATCAGCTCCACGCGAACTGCTACCTGACCAAGCCCGTACAGCTGCACGCATTCGAGAATCTGGTGACGAGCATCAACGATTTCTGGCTGACCAAGGCCAAGTTGCCTCATCAGGGGCAGATGTGAGCCTCGGATCCATCCAGATGCTGCTCGTCGTGGAGGATAACCGCGGCGATGCCCGCCTGTTCCGCGAAATGTTCAGGGAGCAGGGCAATCACGACACCAAGCTGACGCACGTGGAGTGCATGAAGGATGCGGAAGAGCATCTTGCAGAGCATCGGGTGGACGTGATCCTGCTCGACCTGGGATTACCCGATGCCCAGGGGCTGGGCGCCGTACGCCGCGCCCACGCCGCTGCCCCAAGCGTGCCGCTGGTGGTGCTGACCGGCCTCGACGATCATACGATCGCCGCGCAGGCGTTGCAGGAAGGCGCGCAGGACTACCTGATCAAGGGCCAGATCGAGTCGCGCGGGCTCGGCCGCGCCTTGCGCTATGCCGTCGAGCGCAAGGCGATGGAAGAGGCCTTGTTCGCCGAGAAAGAACGCGCCCAGGTCACGCTGAATTGCATCGGCGAGGCCGTCGCATGCACGGACACAGTAGGTGATATTACTTTCCTCAATCGCGTCGCTGAAGATCTGATGGGCTGGTCGTTTCGAGAAGCGGCGGGGCGGCCCATGGCCGAAATTTTTCAGATTGTGGACATCAAGACGCGCGAAGCTATCCCGATTATCCCGGATATCGAAGATCGGGCTCCGTCAACCGTACGAGGCCCGTCGAACCGTGTGCTGATCCGGCGTGACGGACTCGAGATCGCGATCGATGAGTCAGCCGCAGCCATCCGAGACCGCGCCGGAGCGACCATCGGGACCGTGATCGTTTTCCGCGACGTGAGCGCGGCTCGAGTGATGGCAGAACAGCTCGCCCATTCGGCTCAACATGACTTTTTGACGGGCTTGCCCAATCGAATGCTGCTGAACGACCGCGTCAATCAGGCGATTGCTCTGGCGTCGCGTCACGGCAAGAAGGTCGCGATACTGTTTCTGGATCTGGATGGCTTCAAGCACATCAACGATTCGCTGGGACATGCGATCGGCGATGAAGTGCTTCAATCCGTCGCAGGGCGGCTGCTCAACTGCGTGCGCGTCTCGGATACCGTGAGCCGGCAGGGAGGCGACGAGTTCGTCGTGCTGCTCGCAGAGATGGAGCGCGCGGAAGACGCTACTGTGACGGCGCACAGAATGTTGCAGGTAGTTGCAGAAGCGCACTGCATCGAGCAACACGATCTCCATGTCACGACGAGTATCGGCGTCAGCGTCTATCCCGATGACGGTCTGGACGCGGAGACCCTGATCAAGAACGCGGATACAGCGATGTATCAGGCCAAAGAAAACGGCAGGCAGCGCTATCAGTTCTTCATGCCCGCCATGAACGTCCGCGCGGTGGAGCGTCAGTCTCTCGAAGAGGGCCTGCGCCGCGCGCTCGAGCGGCATGAGTTCGAGCTGCACTACCAGCCAAAGGTGAACCTGAAGAACGGGCAGATCACCGGCGCCGAGGCGCTGATACGCTGGCGCCATCCACGTCGTGGATCGGTGCCACCCGCCGCGTTCATTCCGGTCGCGGAAGACTGCGGCCTGATCGTGCCGATCGGTAACTGGGTGCTTCGGGAGGCGTGCAAGCAGGCGCAGGCCTGGGTCGAAGACGGGCTGACACTGGCGACGATTGCCGTGAACATTTCGGCCGTGGAGTTTCGCAACCAGAACTTTCTCGAGGGTGTATTCGCGATCCTGGAGGAAACCGGCCTGGATCCCGGACGTCTCGAGCTGGAGCTCACCGAAAGCGTTCTCATGAAGCACGCGGCGGCTACGGAAGCCATCCTCGTCGCGCTCCGAGCGAGAGGAATTCGACTCGCGGTCGACGACTTCGGTACAGGCTATTCCAGTCTGAGCTATCTCAGGAGATTTCCAATCGGCGCTCTCAAGATTGATCAGTCATTCGTGCGTCAGATCACCACCGCTCATGAGGAGCCCATCGTGAATGCGGTCATCAGCATGGGTCGGAGCCTCAACCTCGGCGTCGTCGCAGAAGGGGTGGAGACGCAGGAAGAGCTATCGTTTCTTCAGGCTCATGATTGCGACGAGGCACAAGGGTTCTACTTCAGCCGGCCGCTGCGCGCCTCGGAGTTCGGCGAGCTGCTTGCAACCGGGATCTCGGCACAGATCCTCGGCGGCCTTTCCTCCCCTTACGCTGCCGGGTCCACAGACGTCGAGCGCGGATCCGGGGTAGTACGGGTTGCCCGCTCGAGCCCGAGCCAGGTCAGGCCAGCTGCGTCGAAAACGGCAGGGTCGGCATGCTGCGCCGCTTCCCGGGTAAACTGCGCGAGCGACACGTGCGAATCCACAGCGCGCGCGAGAGCCGGGTCGCGAATCGGCTCATCGGCGGGATGAGTGTGGTCGCGTCGCTGGCGATAACCGGGCGCGCCCCTTGCCGAACGGCGATGACGACGCATGTTGAGAAGTCCAAAGGGGGTGGGCCTGTAGCGGTGTGAGCCGGCTATCGGTCCACTGGCGAGCGTTCGCGAATGTCGGGCGGCTCGCGCCAATGATGTGTGTGCTTCCCCGTCGCGCGCAACGAACCGGAAAGGGAAGCCCTTTGACCTCCATACGTCTGATCACGAATCTCGTCCTCGTCTCGGTTGGGGTGGTGTTTTCGGCCTGTTCGGAGACCACTTCCAACGCGGGCCGTGACCGCGACGGCAGTGCCACCGGCGGCGCGAACGGTAAAGCTGACGCGCAGGGTGGCCAGGCAGGAGCCGGCGGCAGTTCCGGCTCCGGCGGCAGTTCGGGCTCCGGTGATTCCGGAGGCCCTTACACGGGACCCACGGTAGGCGCCGCCAAGCAATTTGCCGCGCTGGCCTACAACTCGGTCACGGCCGCCAACATCACGACAATAGTGGGTAGCATCGGCGTGAGCGCTGCGGCCCTCTCGAGCATCACCGGCTTCGATGGAGCGGCGTACACGAAGTACGGCAACGACTCGCTGGCGCCGAACACAGGGCTGACGGGGCTGGCGCAGCGCAACGTCACCGCCTTGGTCGGCAATATCGATCCCCGCGCGTGCGACACCAATCTCACCAACGTGGTCGGTGGCCTGACGGGTGACGTCACGCTCCGTCCCGGCGTCACGTGCATGAACAGCTTCAGCGCGGACGTGCTGGTGAACGGCCGCGTCTATCTGGACGCTGGCGGCGACCCCAACGCCTTCTTCATCATCCGCGGCAAGAAGACGCTCACCGTCGCCGACGGTGCGCAGGTCATCCTGACGAACAACGCGCGGGCGTGCGGCGTATTCTGGCGAATCAGCGAAGCCGTAACGATCGGCAAGACAGTGCAGTTTCAAGGCACGATCATCGCCGGGACCGCCATTACGATGAAGACGGGATCCAAGTTGAACGGCAGGGCGTTGGCCCAGACCGCCGGTGTGCAGCTCGACGCGAATACGATCACGGCACCGAGCGACGGAGAATGCCCTCACGTTCAGTGATCCCGGCGTTTTTCGCTACACGCGGCTCAGTTCGGTGGAGGCGAGCTCGCTGCAAGACCGGTGCACCGACCTCGCGGCCGAGCGGACGGGGCTCACCGCCGAACGCGGGTTTGAATCTCCGCCCCCTGGCCGCGCCGGCCCGGCGTCAACTGCGATGACGAAAGGCGTTTGGCCAGCTCACTCCGCGGCCAGGGTGTGCATGGCGTGCTCACGCGACCCACAACCTGGCCAGCAGATCGGGAGTTCGAACTTTATTTCAATACCCCCATCGTTACTCGCACATTGGACAGATT
>DATDJP010000226.1:0-8879 GCA_036520475.1 Polyangiaceae bacterium
CCCTCAGCTTTCGGACGCTCGCACCAAGCGACATGGTCGGCCCGGTCGAGGTCGAGTTCACGATTCAGTAGCGACTCGAACAGCGAGCCTCCCTTCACTAAGCCGAATCTTTTCGACCCAGGGGCGAGCGCGCTCGATTAGCCGTCGCGTTGTCGCTCCTTCCTCGTTCCAAACTCGTGCTCGCACGCTCGGCAGTGCCAGTCCGGCTTCCCAGGCCAGACGAGGCACCCGCCGAGCACCACTTCGCCGCGCCGTGCCGCAGCCTCGGCTTCTTCGTCCGGCATGCCGTGGATCACGCGCACGACGTCGGGCGAGCCGCAACTGGGGCACGGCGCCGTCGATGTCTTCCTCGTGCTCATGATGTGCCCTCCGCATCATCCTCGTGTTCGGTCGCTCTCCACGTTTGCTCTGAACGAGACCTTCGAGGTCACCGCCGGCTAGAGAGTCGAAAAGTTTGTCAAACCATGAACGCTCCCCGACGTTCAATGCACCGCATCGAGCTATGGGATGTGGGCCGCTCTCAATCCGCTGCGATCTCCACATCGCCGCCCATCTCAGCGACGAGCAAGGCCGCCACTTGCGGAACGTCGAGCGCACCGCTGGCGACGTCGAGCACGTGCGCGTGCCACGGTTGGGTGCCCAGCGTCACGTCGAGACCGTTCAGTCGCAGGAACGTGACGCACACTTGGAGCGCCGCACGCTTGTTGCCATCCAAGAAGGCGTGGTTCTGGGCGATGCCCACGAGGTACACGACCGCCATGGTTGCCAGCGTGGGGTACGCGAGCACGTCACCGAAGCTGGCTTGAGGGGCGCATGACTGCTGACTCAAGCAAGCCGCGGTCCCGGATGCCGGCGCTACCACCGGAGATCGCTAGCTCGTTCGCGTGCTGCTCCTCTACATCCTCGACGTCGAGGAACGTCCCGTCCGAGAAGCGCACGCGCGGCTACTTGGCGAGCAGGTTCAGGAGTGGCCGGTGGTCGCGGCGCACTTCCTCGAACACGCGCCGGATGCGCGCCTTGCGATCGCCGCGGGATTCATGGCGCACGACGGCCGCGTGCTGCTCTGCTACCTTGGCAGGAGCGGGCTTCGGCGGGGTTGTCTTGCGTGCGTGGGCCATAGGGTCTCCGGTCGCGGTCGCTACTGCATGCTCCAGTATCTTGGTGTACTGCCAAACGTACGCACAAGGTTTCGCCGGTTGCCCCAATTCCGCTGCTGATTTAACTCTCGGAAGTGCCGAGGAAATCCCCAAAATCCGAAGTCGTTGGGGAAATAAATGGTCGGGAGAAGCTGGCGGTGGCGTGGCGCTAGGCGCCCGCCTTGAGGGGGCGATGCTGCTCGGACGGGGAACGCGACGATTCTGATACGTTACCCGTGATCATGACGCGCTCTGAGAAGGCCGGGGGTTGCCTGACGTTGCTCGCTTTGCCGTTCTTGTGTCTGGCGTTCTTCATGGTGCTGGCTCCGACGAAAGGGGCGACCACGGCGGAGAGCCTCGCTCCCGGCATGTTATTCGGCAGCGTCTTGCTCGTGCCGGGTCTCACGCTTTACCTGTTTGGCCGGCGAGCGCGTAAGGATCGTGAGTTTCTGGGCGCAGTGACGAGCATGGTGCGCACCACGGATCGCTTCACGGTTCAAGACCTTGCGCGTCGCATCGGCCGTACGGAGCTCGAGACAGAAGGAATCGTGGGGCGGATCATGGCCGAACAGAATGGCATTGATCTCGTGTTTCACCGCTCGACACGCGAGTACTTGCATCGCGCCCGATTGGCGGGCGGAGAGCGACTCGTGGTGCGCTGCCATTCGTGCGGAGCGCCAACCAATCAGGATGTCGTCTTCGAAGGTGAACGCGTGCCCTGTGTCTACTGCGGCGTCGCCTTGCGGCCGGATCCGTAACGCGGATCACATCCTACTTCGGCATATCGTCGGCGCCATTGCAGCTGCCGAAGATGGACAGCGGCTTCACGCAGCGCCGTTCTTGCTGGCCGAGGAGTGCCTCGCGCTCCCAATCGCCCAAGGTAGCAGGGTCGATGGACAGAGCATTGGCCGGCCACGCCAGGACGAAGTTGTAACACATCTCGTCCTGCGTCTTTTCGCCGAAGGGGACCTCGAACGCAGTCGGATTTCGGTAGTGGCAGCTCGTTTCGATGGTGTCGCCCGCGCGGATGATGATCTCGCCTCCCGGAGCGCCGTAGGGTCTCTGATTGTTGAAGCTGTACGGCTCGTCGTGCATGACCTCGACGCTGCCATTCGCTCGCATGATCTTGGTGGTCACGCGGTCGGCAAGCAGGTGCGCATGCGGTGACCAGCCGATGACGTGGATGTCGCCCAGGTCGTCCCTCGGGTCACACGGTCCCTGAGCCGTGAACTCTCCGCCCGGAGGGACGCAGATCGCCTCCGTGCCGGTAAAGTGAGTCGATGCGGTGTGCGGCCTTGCGTCCGGGCGCGCCGTGCAAAACTGCATACCGGTCGAGTCGACGGCGTCGGCTATGTTGTTGGGATTGCCGTAGTGCACTTCGAGAATGTACTGACCCGTGGCTGCGTTCGGCAGCAGCACGCCGACGTCGGATGGGAACTGCGTTTCACCCGATCCGGGGGCCCAACCGGCGACGAAGTAGGCCCCGACCTGGATGCCACTGCAGCGTTCAGAGGTTCCAGAGACGTGCTTTCGCGTCTCTGTGCCGTACAGAATCATGTGGTGAATGAAACGCTTATCGGCGCGCGACAGATCGGGATAGAACCACAAGCCCTGAGAGTCCGCGGGGTAGGGCGGATCGAAGTAGAAGCACTGGTAAGCGTTCCCGCCATTGTCGGGTCGCAGCGGTATCGGAAAGGGAGTGGTGTCCGCTTCGCCGACTCCTCCGTGCGCGTAGAAGGAGTGCGTCTGCTCGCAGTCCGGGGGCTTGAATTGGGGTCCGACACTGGCGCCCCCAGAGCCGGCCGTTCCGGCAGAACCGCCGGTTCCGCCTGAGCCCGCGGCACCGCCGATCGGCGCGGGTCCACAGGCAAACAGTGTGGCTCCAAGCGCCAACCACGCGAGCGGTGAACACGGGCCATTGGCAGGTGCGCGAACGAAAGTCTCGGCGGGCTGCAGGTAACTGATCCCCATGAAACTGGCCTCCGTGCTGCGACAGCGAAACATGAGTAACACGCGGCCCGCAAACACGCCTGCAGAAGGCACGAAAGACTCCCGCTTTTCGCCAACGCTGTGCCGGTTTGGCCCCAGTTGATGAGCGTTCGTGAGCGAAGCGTGCGTGAGCCGGGAAAAATCCTTTCTGGCTCGATGTCGGGATGCGCGCGGCACGTGGCGCGAGCCGGCCGGCTTTTGCTAGCGGCGTTTGGGCTTCACGGTCGCGCCACTCTTGCGCTTTGTCTCCTGCTCGATGAGTGCAGCGAGCGCGCGCTCCATTAGCCTCGGGAGGTCTTCCGCTGGCAGCACGTGTCTCAGGAGTTCTTGCGCCTTTTCGAGCTTGGCGTGGAGCTCCTCGCTCGCCGTGAACTCCACCAGATACTTGTCGGGGGAGAGTGGCTCGATTTTGGAACCGGCTCCGGTGGGCTCCGCGTCGGCTCGAGGGAGCGATTCAGCCAACAGCCTTTCGAGGTCCTCGTGCGACTTGCCGCGGGCGGCGCTGAGGAGCGCTTCTGCGTTTTCTTCCGTGAGATGAGGCGCCAGCAAGGAAAGATCCGTGATCTGCACGGTGCCATCGCGGAGCTCGGCGAGAACTCGTGGCAGACGTTGGGCGAGGTGCGCGACCCGGACGCGTTCGAGGGCTTCGTCCTCGCTGTAGCCCAGCCGTTCGATGCAAAACTCGTGGAGCGAGGAGCAGGCTTGCTCGAGATACAGGCGACGCCGGTCTACCTCCGCCAAGTGTTCGATCACGTCGGCAATAGCTGAGCGTTCTGGCGTGAGCAACTCCGGGATACGCGCGAGAAGCTCGCTATCGGAGACGGAGGAAGGTGTCATTTCATTCGCATACCATACGAATTGGGATGCCTTTGGGAATTACTCGGCGGAACAGCAGCCAAGGCGACATGCTCGCCTCACTGCTCCCCTTTGTGTCCCGAACGCAGCCACGGCACCGCACCTCGAGCCGCTCGTCCTTTTACCCTCACGCTGGACACCAAACGCTCTGGTAGTCATACTACGGGTATGACCACGACCGAAAAGATAGCCATTAGCTTGCCCAAGAACGTCGCTGAACGCGCACGCCAGGCGGTTCGCCGGGGCCGTGCCGCAAGCGTGAGTGCATACGTGGCCGCAGCGCTCGAAGAGAAGGCCAAGCTGGATGAGCTTTCGACGTTGCTTGCCGAGATGCTCGCTGAATCGGGTGGTCCCCTCACGAAAGCGGAGAAACTCGCTGCGGACCGCGCTCTTGGAGTGTCGGGCAAGAAACCGCGCGGACGACGCGGCTGATGGCCGGTCTGACTTTGGACGCGGGTGCGCTGATCGCGTTCGATCGAAACGACCGACGTGTCGTCGCGCTTATTGCTCGCGCCTTGGAGCACCGGCTCGCTCTGGCGGTGCCGGCTGGAGTCGTAGGCCAAGTGTGGCGTGACGGGCGCCGGCAGGCGCGCCTGGCCCGCTTGCTTGGTTCTGATGAAGTGGAGGTTGAGCCGCTCGACGATCAACGAGCTCGTGCGGCAGGTCAGTTATGCGGCGTCAAAGGAACGGCTGACGTGATTGATGCGACCGTCGTCCTTTGCGCTCAACAGCGCGGGCACCGTATCGCAACATCTGATGCCACGGACATCCGAGCGCTCAATCCGAAAGCAGAGATAATCCTCGTCTAGATGGGATGCGGTGCGGGCGCTGGAGAAGATGGTAGGCCGCGTGGCACACCTTGGACGTGAAGTCTTGCTCGCGGTGCAAGATGCGTCGCACCAGAACACTTCAGAAAGCGACGTCAGAGCTGAACGGATACGCGCTGATCATTGAGCCGCTCTTACCCGACGGAACAGGTCCGGATAGTCCAGCACGATGCCGTCTTCATCCACCGGAAGCTCGGCGTTGAAGCCGGTGCCGTCGAGGCTTTCGAACAGGTAGAGCCGGTCTGCGAGGCGCGTGTACGCCTGCGGTTGTGGATGAACGGTCAGGTCCGGCGCGAAGACCCAGGCCATGCGGAACTCGCGCCGCTCTCCGACCGGCATGCGTTCGCGGCGAATCGGGAAACTGTTCGTGAACGGCGTCGGCCAGATGTCGATGTCGAGGCAACCGTCGAGCTCATCGATGGCCCGACCATCGCCGTGTTTCCAGTGACCGTGGCCGTCCGTCTGCAGATGCAACGATTGGGTGGCCCGCTCCGTCGCGACGAGGAGCTCGGCCTCACGGAGTTGCCACGACTCGTTCCAGGCAAGGCGATAGGTGAGTCGAAACGGACTTTGCTGCTCGTCGAACGCGAGGACGACGCTATCCGCGGCGCGCTCCGTCAGCAGCAGATGTTCGAGGCCGATGCCGTCGCGGCTCTTGTTCCAGATCGCGGTCCAGCAAATCGTTCGACAGCAAGGGCGCGACATCGAAACTTCTTAAGTACTGCCGCCGAGCGCATCAAGCTGTTGTCCCGTCAATGTAGAGGAGTGAGGACGTGCACTCAGCGCTGATCAGCGCGGATTCTACGCGCTTCGCGGCAGCGGTTGCGAGCGGCGGCAAACCGGGCCAAGGATCACTCAGCCTCACGGGGCGAAGTGGACGATGGACGAGCTCGAGCCAACGGAACCGGGCGAGCCGCGCGCCGACGCGCTGGCACGCGGACGAGAGCGGTTCGCGAGCCGTGCCTGGGCGGAGGCGCATCGCGCGCTGTCGCTCGCCGATCGAGCGGCGTTGCTCGAAGCCTCGGAGCTCGAGTGCCTCGCGACGTGCGCGTACCTGCTTGGCCGCGACGCGGAGTATCTGAGGGCGCTCGAGCGGGCGTACCACGCGCGCCTCGCGGCGGGAGAGGGCACGCGCGCGGCGCGGGCGGCGTTCTGGATTGGCTTGCGCCTGCTTTTCCGCGGTGAGGCGGCGCACGCCAGTGGCTGGCTCAGCCGTGCCGAGCGCTGTATCGAGCACGAGCCCGGCGACTGCCTGGAGCACGGCTACCTCCTGCTGCCGCGTGTGGAACAGGACTTCGGTGCGGGGAACTACGCATCTGCTGCGGCGTCGGCGGACCGCGCGGTGGAAATTGCAGAGCGCTGCGACGACGCGGATCTGCTCGCGGTCGCACGGCACCTGCAGGCGCGCTTGCACATCGTCCAGGGTGAGGTGCAGCGCGGGCTCCGTGTGCTGGATGAAGTCATGGTGGGCGCCACGGCCGGCGAGCTGTCGGTGATCATCACGGGGCTTCTGTACTGCAGCGTCATCGAGTGCTGCCGGGACGTGTACGCGGTGGAGCGCGCGGACGAATGGACGCGCGCGCTGGCGGTCTGGTGCGACGAGCAACCGGACATGGTCGCGTTCAGCGGCGTGTGCCGGGTGCATCGCTCGGAGATCTTGCAGCGGACCGGCGACTGGCCGGCCGCGGTCGCCGAGGCGCGCCGCGCTTGCGAGCGGTGTCAGCCCGTGAACGCGCAGGCCGCCGCCGCCGCGCACTACCAGGAAGCGGAAGTGCACCGCTTGCGCGGTGATTTCGTGGAGGCTGAACGAGCCTACCGCGAGGCCAGTCAACTCGGTCGGGAGCCGCAGCCGGGCCTTTCGTTGTTGCGGCTCGCTCAGGGGCGGAGCGACGCCGCCGCGGCCGCGATTCGCCGGGTGTTGAACGCGACCCCAGACGTGCTGGCGCGCGCGAAGCTGCTGCCGGCTTACGTCGAGATCCTGCTGCGGGGTGGGGATGTGCCGGCCGCGCGCGAGGCGAGCCAGGAGCTCGGGCGTCTCGCCGAGACCTTCGACTCCGGCGTGGTGCGTGCGATGGCGCTCTACGCCCAGGGCACCGTCGATCTGGCAGAAGGCAAGGCCGAGCTCGCGGCAAGCAGCCTGCAGCAAGCCGCGCAGCTCTGGCAGCAGACGAACGCACCCCACGCGGCGGCGTGCGCGCGCGCGGCCTGCGGTGTCGCGTACCGCGCCCTGGGCGACGAAGAGGGGGCCGCGCTCGAGCTCGAGGCGGCGAAGAGGGTGTTCGAGCAGCTCGGCGCCGAGCCCGATCTGCGTCGCGTCGCGGGTCTGCTTCAGGGCACGGCGAAGCCTGACGGGCACACGCTGACGGCGCGCGAGCTCGAAGTGCTGCGCCTGGTCGCGTCCGGCAAGAGCAACAAGGCCATCGCCGCGGCGCTGTTTCTCAGTGAAAAGACCATCGAACGCCACTTGAGCAACATCTTCTGCAAGCTCGACGTGCGCTCGCGTACCGCCGCCGCTGCGTACGCTTTCGAGCACAAGCTGCTGGCGCCCGGCTGACGCGGTGTGAGGGGAATCCCTCATTGTGTGGCGTGCGGTAGATTGCAGGATCCACCCGACGCGGAGGGGGCGCGCTCGGCTGCATGGTGTTCGGCATGACATCACCGTCCGTGGTCACGAATACGACGCAATTTGCAGGTCTGAATGGCGGGAGCGTGCGGCTTTCGCCCGAGCAGCTCGCCGATCTGAGAGCGCGCCTGCAGGGTCGAGTGCTTCATCCCGGGGACGCCGGCTGGGACGAGGCTGTGTTGCTCTGGAACGGCATGCAAGCGCGCGCGCCGGCACTCGTCGTGCAGCCGGTGTCTGCCGCCGATGTTTCGGGCGTCGTGCGCTTTGCTCGCGAGCATGCGCTCTTGCTCAGCATCAAGGGCGGCGGTCACAACATCGCGGGGACCGCGCTGGTCGAGCGCGGTTTGGCGCTGGATCTCTCGGGTCTGCGTGAGGTGCGCGTCGACAAGGAGCGAAAGCTCGTGCACGCGGGCGGGGGCTGCCTCTTGCAAGACGTGGATCGCGCGACGCAGGAGCACGGGCTCGCGACGGCGCTCGGCTTCGTCTCGGAGGTCGGCGTGGCGGGACTGACGCTGGGAGGTGGCCTGGGATATCTCACCCGCCGCTTCGGGTGGACCGTCGACAATCTGGAAGAAGTGGAAATCGTTACCGCCGATGGCAGCGTCCGTCGCGCCAGTCGCGACGAGCACGCGGACTTGTTCTGGGCGCTGCGCGGGGGAGGGGGAAACCTCGGCGTGGTCACGCGCTTCACGCTCCGTGTGCATGAGGTCGGGCCGACGGTGTACGGCGGCCTCATCGCGTGGCCGTTCGCGCGCGCCGCGGAGGTGCTGAAGACGTACCAGCGCCTCACGCGCGCAGCGCCGCGTGAGCTGAGCGTGTGGTCGATCTCGCTGCGAGCGCCTGGGGCGCCGTTCGTTCCCGAGGCATGGCACGGCGAACGGGTGTGCGCGATGGCCGTTTGTTACAGTGGCCCGCTGGCAGAGACGTCGTCGGTGCTGGCGCCGATTCGCGCGCTCGGTGAGCCCGTGTTCGACTTGTTGCGCGAGCAGCCGTACGTGGAGCTGCAGTCCTATTTGGATTGTACCGAGCCCAAGGGCAACCACTACTACTGGAAGACGGAGTTCGCCGCCGAGCTCAGCGATGAACTACTTGCTACCTGGCAAGCCCTGGCCGCCGATTGCCCCATACCGGAAGGCCAGCTCGGCATCTTGCACCTGGGCGGGAGGCTCAACGAGCTCGCGTCCGACGATGGCGCAGTGGGCAACCGTGACGCGCGCTTTGCGCTCGGCGCGCTGGGGGCGTGGGAGCCGAATGAACCGCAAGCCGAGCTCTTCCGGACCTGGGTCCGGAGTGCCTGGCAGCGCATCGCGCGCTTTTCGACGGGCGGCAACTACATCAATTTTCAGACGGCGGACGAAGACGGCGCGCGGATCCGCGCTGCGTACGGCAAGAACTTCACGCGGCTGGAAGAAGTGAAAAAAGCGTACGACCCGCACAACTTGTTTCGGG
>DATDJP010000227.1:0-49021 GCA_036520475.1 Polyangiaceae bacterium
AAAGCGCGAACGACGTCGAGCACCGCGGCACATTCCATCGCGGAGCCCCGTGCGATCGCGAAATGCCGTGCGCCGTCCGCTTCAGAAGTTCGGCCGGCCCCCTCGGCGATGTTGAGCGGAACGGACAGAGCTGCGCGCCGAAGTTGGTCGCGCAGCTCCGCGTGCCCGCGAGGAACGCTTCCGCCTATCTCCGCCGCAATGGCTACGAACTCGATGGAACAACGGTAGACATCCAACTTCTGAAAACTCAGCATGCCCCCTAATCGGACGCTCGCAGTCAAAGTTGCGTTCGTCGCCGTCGCCGTCGCCGTCGCCGACAACGCCCACGACGACGCTCACGTTGTGAGAGTGGGCTGTTACGGACCGGAAGCAATCAGTCCTTCGCCGGTCACGCCCCGAGGTGCGAGCCCAGCGCGCCGAGCACTTGCTCGAGATCGGTGGTGCCGGCGAGCGCCTTGGCGATGCCGTCCTGCAGGAGAGTCGTGGCGCCATTGCGGATCGCGAGATCTTGCAGCTCACGCAGCGACGTGCGTGTGGCGATCGCGCGGGCGAGCTCCGGGTCGACCACGAGCAGCTCGTAGAGCGGGACGTGGCCAGCATGGCCGCTACCGCCGCAGGCTTTGCAGCCGCGCTTGCGCCAAAACGTGAGGTCCGGTTCGAACACCCAGCGCAGCAAGGAATCCACTTGAACGTTGCGGCAGGCGCGAGACAGCTCGTCGCGCTCCGCCAGCGTGGCCGGCGACGCTTCCCGACATTCGGTGCACAAGCGCCGAACCAACCGTTGAGAGACTATCGCTCGCAAGCTGTCGCCTATGGCGCGCGCGTCACGCGCGATGTCGAGGAGCCGCGCCAGCCCCTCCATCGCCGACCTCGCGTTGATGGCGGACAGGATGCGCCTGCCCGCGTGGACCGCGTCGAGCGCGATGCGCGCCGTTTCCGGGTCGTCGAGCTCGCCGAGCAGGATGACGTCCGCGTCGGCGCGCAGCAGGCAGCGGAGCGCGCTGGAGAAGCCGAAACCGACGTGCGGTTTCACCTGCAAATGCCGGATGCGCGTGTCGGCGAGCTGGACACCGAATGGCGCGAGCTTGTCGTCAGCCACCCACAGCTTCGACCGCGTCGCGTCCAGAGAAGCCAGCGCGGCGTGCATGGATGTGGTGCGCCCCGAACCCATCGGCCCCGTGAATAGGATCAGCCCCGACGGGTGCTCGAGCGCGCGCTGGAACGTGCGCAGTGCGCCAGGCGAAAATCCGAGCTCGTCGAGCGGCAACAATTGGCGGGAGTCTCGGGCGAACGTGAGCACCAGATCCGTGCCGCTCGGCGCGAGCGGGATCGAAGAAACCGAGAGCTCGTAGGCGCCCGACGTGGTTTGCAGCGAGAGCGTGCCTTGCTGTGGCACGTCGCGCTCGAGCGCGGACAACTGGGCCAGTTCCTCGGCGTGCCGCAGCACGGCCTCGACGCGCGAAGCCGGAATCGAATCGATGATCTCGCACACCCCTTCGCGGCGAAAGCGCAAGAGCGCGTGCCCGGCCCCGTCGGTCTCCAGGTGAATGTGCGACGTGTTGCGCCGCGCGGCCTCCTGCACGAGCTGTTCGAAGGTGTCCGGCACTGGCAACTCCGGCGCGAGCGTCGGAGTCTCCTTGTGCACGTGTGGCAGATCGCTCAGCGGGTGTTCGTCGGCGAGGCTCTTGAGGAGGGAGTCGAGCTCGGCGCCGTGCGCGGAAGGGGTCGGGGCGATCACGTGACCGAGCACGGCATCCAGCCCCGCACGCAGCGCCGCGGGCGTGGTCATGACCAGCTCGATGGCGTGGCTCGCGCCCGGTGCCACGAGGTGGACGCCGTCGAGCGCGAGCGGGTCGGCGATCGCCAGGACGAGCTTGTCGTCCCGGATCTCGATCGGCAAAATTCCGTATTTTTCCGCGATCTCCGCGGAGACCTCGTTCATCAGCTCGGGCGCGGGCGGGTAATCGCTGCAATTGACGAACCGGAGGTCGAACTTCCTGGCGAGCGTCTTGAGCAGCGTCTCCTCCGTGACGATGTTCAGGTCGACGAGCACCTCGCCGAGGCGCTTGCCCTTGCGCTTCTTCTGTTCGACGAGCGCGGCTTCCACGTCCGCCACCGTCGCCAGACCCTCGTCGGTCAACACCTCGCCGATGCGTTGTTTGCGTTCCTGCTGCAGGTGAACGGCCCGGGCCACGTCCTGTTCGCTGATCTTGAGCGTTTCGACGAGGATTTGCCCGATCGGTGTGGCGCGGCCAGTGGTCTGCGCGCTGAGCGCGTGGTTCAGGGCGTCCGGATTGAGGGCGCCCTGTTTGATGAGCATCGTACCGATGGGCTCGTCCCGCTCTTTGGCGAGCACGCCGTGATTGAAGAAGAACAACTCACGGTAGGTCCCGGCGCCTCGCGGCAAGCCGAAAAAACCGCTCGAGCTCTGCCAGCTGCCCGGTACGAGGAGCACGGGAAATACCCTCCCGCCGTGAAGGTGCACCTTGTAGTCGAGCGCACCCGGCAGATCCTCGTCGAGCAGGTCGAACGGATCCCGATGGAAGCCAATGTAGGCAATCTGCCGTACGGTGATCGTGTCTCGCCCGCCCTCGAGTGTCTCGAGCGAAAGCTCGCTCAGCTCGGGGCTGAATTCGGCCAGACGCCCCTCGGCGACCTTTCCCTGAAAAAAGCCGATCGTCACGTGCTGGGCCGCCCGTTTGTCACGGGCAGGGCTCGGAGCGGCGGAAGGGACGGTCATCGTCAGGGATTACGGCCTGTCGTCCGGCGCACATAACCGCCCGAGAGGCGTAAGATCGTTGCGCGCCGTTTCGATGGCGAAGGACCGGTTCCGCTCTAATCCCGGGGTGAGAAAGGTCGTTTGTGCGTCACGAGAGAGGCCGAGCCTGCGGACTGGGCCGGCAGACCGCACAGGAGCACACGATGGTAGCAGCAACCCAGTTGTTGAAGTTCATGGCCGAGCAGGGCGCATCGGACCTACACATTTCGGCGGGTGAGGCGCCGATGATCCGCCTGCACGGCGATCTGCTGCGTATCGATGTGGCGGCGTTCTCGGTCGAGGAAGCGCACCGCGTGATCCTCGAGGTGATGAACGACACCCAGCGGCGCGCGTTTCAGGAGAACCTGGAAGTGGACTTCGCATACACGATGGACGAACGCCTGCGCTTCCGTGTGAACGCGTTCGTGCACAACCGCGGTGAAGGCGCCGTCTTCCGCAACATTCCGGTGAACGTGCCGCGCATGGAAGACCTGGGTTTGCCCGCTGCCATCCGCACCATGGCCGACGCCGAGAAGGGCCTCGTGCTCGTGACCGGTCCGACCGGCAGCGGTAAGTCCACCACGCTGGCGGCCATGATCGACTACATCAACACGAAAATGGCCGGCCACATCCTCACGCTCGAGGATCCGATCGAGTTCGTCCACAAGTCGAAGCGGTCTCTGATCAATCAACGTGAAATTGGCTCGCAGTCGAAGTCGTTCTCGGCCGCGCTGCGCAGCGCTCTGCGCGAAGATCCGGACGTGATTCTGATCGGCGAAATGCGCGACATCGAGACCATGTCGCTGGCGCTGACGGCCGCGGAGACCGGACACCTCGTGTTCGGCACCATGCACACCTCGAGCGCTGGTGGCACCGTCGATCGCATGATCGACACGTTCCCGAGCGAGCAGCAGGGTCAGGTCCGCAGCATGATGTCGGAGTCCATCGTCGGCGTCGTGTCCCAAATGTTGCTGCGCAAGCGCGGCGGCGGGCGCGTGGGCGCCTACGAGATCCTGGTCGGCACACCGGGCGTCCGCAACATCATCCGCGAAGGAAAGACGCACCAGATTCCGTCTCAGATGCAGGTGGGCGGCAAATTCGGGATGTCGACCCTCGAGAACAGCGTGGTCGAGCTCGTCAACAAACGCGCGATCTCGCTCGAGGACGCGCGTGAGCGTCTGCCGAACTCGGAAGTGTTGAACGCCATGGCTGCCGCTCAGAATGCCGCACGCAGCGCATGACCGATCCCGCGCGTGATGCCCCAGAGCTCGAGCCCGGCGTGAGTCGGCTGCTCGAGCACATGCTACGCATCAACGCGTCGGACCTGTATTTGACCGCGGGCAGCGCGCCCGTGTTCCGCGTGGATGGGGTGGGGCACCGCGGCAAGACCACGCTGGATTCGGAGCAGGTCGCGCGCATGGCGGACGCCTTCATGCGCCCAGAGCAGCGCGAGGAATTCCGGCGCACGCTGGAGATGAATCTGATCCTGGCGATCGGCGAAAAGGGTCGGTTCCGCGTGAACGTCTTCCGCCAGCGGGGCGACGTTGGCATCGTGGTGCGCCTGGTTCGTACCGAGATCAAAGGCCTCGACGAGCTCCGTCACCCCGACGTCCTGAAGAACGTGGTGATGAGCAAACGCGGCTTGGTGCTCGTCGTCGGTGCGACGGGCAGCGGCAAGTCCACGACCCTGGCCGCGATGATCGATCACCGCAACGCCAGTGAGACCGGTCACATCATCACCGTCGAAGATCCGATCGAGTACGTGCACCCACACAAGAAATGCGTGGTCACGCAGCGCGAAGTCGGCCTGGACACGCTGACGTACGGAAATGCGCTCAAGAATGCGCTGCGGCAAGCGCCGGATCTGATCCTGATCGGCGAGATCCGCGACGTTGAAACGATGGAAGCAGCCATCGCGTTCTCCGAGACCGGGCACCTCTGCCTGTCGACGTTGCATGCGAATAACGCCAACCAGGCGATCGAGCGCATCCTGAACTTCTTTCCGCCGAGCCGTCAGCACGAGATCTGCTTGCAGCTGTCGTTCAATGTGCGCGCGATCATTTCCCAGCGCCTGGTCCCCGCCATGGAAGGCGGACGCGCGGCGGTGCTCGAGATCCTGCTCGACACACCGCGCATCAAGGACCTGATCAAGCGCGGTCAGATCGAGGCGCTCAAGGAGGCCATGGAACAGTCGGCCGTCGAAGGTTGCCAGACCTTCGACAGCGCCCTGGCAGTGCTGTTCGTTGCCGGGCGCGTGAGCGCGGAGGACGCGCTGAAAAACGCCGACAGTCCGAACAATTTGCGTCTCATGCTGGAACGCTTCCAGCGCAGCGCCGGACCGATCGACCCGCGCAACGCGTTGAAGCTCGCCGGTGAGGCGGTCGTCAAAGCCCGTACGGCTTGATCACGGGCGTTCGGAGCCGGAGTAACTCCGGAGCAGCGCGCGCAATTTCTTGTGCACACGGCGGAGCGCGCTCAAGAACTTCGCCTGCTGCTTCGGCGTCATGTGCCGGCTGATCTCCTCGAGCTCACGTTCGCGTTGCGCGCGGAGCTGAGCGTGGCGGGTGTGCACCGCACGGAGCGCCCTCGCGTACGCCGCCTGGTCGTCGCTGTCCGTCTCGAGCAGCTTCTCGACAGTTCGACGCTCGCTCTGAAGCGCACCCTGGAGCTTCCTGCGCTCGGCGCCGTGACGCTCGAGCAGCACCGCCACGACGCGGGTCTTTTCCGCCTCGAGCCCGACCTCCTTCTGCAGGATGTCGAGGCGGATCTGGCGCATACGCGCCTCCACCTGCGCGCGCTTCTGATCGGGCGTCGGATGCGGCGCCGCGTCCGCCCAGACCAGTGTCGGCACGAGCAGCGCCGCGACGAGCAGCAGACAGCGGAGCACGTATTTCATGGTCTGCGAAAGCACACGGCTCAACCGTCGTGTACGTGCAAAAGCTCGGAGGTCGCGTGCAGCCACGCATCCAGATCAGCGTCCGCTGGTGGCCCGTACAGCGCGTCGAGCTCGGAATCCAGGGCCGACTCGGCCGAAAGTTCCGCCGCTAGAGGCTCGGTCCCGAGCGCGCGCTCGTCGCTGTCGGGCGCGGCGGTCGCAGCTTGGCGAGGCTCGATTGGGCCGTCCTTGCTCTCTGGCTGAGCCGGCGTGGGAACGGGTGCCAATGCCACGGCGGGTACCACCGCGGGAGTCGCCGTCGCTGGCCCGAGCTCGCCTTCCGGCTCGCCGAACCAGCTGGCGAGCGTGACGGCCAGCGCGCCGGCAGCTGCCGCCAGGCCGGCGGCGGAAGGGGCCCACGCCCAGCGCGGGAACCAGCTGGGCACGCGCCGCGGCGAGCTCGGAATTTCCCCGGCCCGCGCTGCGAGCTTCGTGAGGACGGGACCACTCGGCTCGTCGGCGCTGGCGTCGAAGAGCTGACGGACAGAGGTCTCGTCGGTGTCGTCTGTTTCGGATTTCATGCGGATGAGCTTTCTCGCGAAGTGGCGTGCGCTGGCGCGACAGGAGCGACGTCGTCGAGCTTTTCGCGGAGCTCGCGTATCGCCAGGTGCACGAGCACACGTGCGCTTCCCTCTGTGCTGCCCACGTTGGCAGCGATTTCAGCGTATGAAAGATCGCCGTCGAGGCGCATCAGCGCCACTTCGCGGCGTTTTTTGGGCATGGACGCCAGCGCGTTGCGAATGCGCTCCGCCAAACGCTCGGCGTTCAGCGTTTCGCCCGGGCCCGCCAGGGGCTCCGGCGCTTCCGCGACGGTCTCGCGCGCATGCCGCCGGCGCTCGCCGCGCAACAGGGTTTGAGCCTGACGTACGGCAATCGCCGCCAGGAAGGCCTTCAGCGACGTGCCGGGCTGATAGCGAGCCAGCTTCTGGTAACCGATGGTCAGTGCTTCCTGCACCGCGTCCTCTGCCAACGCGCGATCCCCGCATGCCCGTGCGGCGATGCGGTAAAGCATGCCGAGGTGCGGCTGCACCAGGGTTTGAAAGGCTCGGCCGTCGCCATCCAGAGCGCGGGCAATCAGCTCGTGCTCGATCGTCACTGCGGGCGCTCCGAAGGACCTGAAACGCCGGAAGGCGGGCGCTCGCAGCCGGGTGACGATGTCCATACGAGAAGGTGCATGCCACTTAGCTTGGGTTCGTTAAACGGCTGGGTCAGGCCGAGTGCGCGCAAGGTGCGGAAGCGTATGGCTTATTCGTCGCACCCAGCGGATTGGCGGCGATTTCGCGGGCCAGCGCCTCGGCGGCGGCGTCGAGCGCCGAGCGATCCCCGTACACGTCGTTGATGAGGCCGATCTGTTGCGCGCGGGCGGCCGAAATGTCCTGACGCGTGGACGCGAGCTCACGGGTGTGGGCCTGCCCGATCAGTGCCGGCAGGCGCTCCAGAGTGCCGAGGTCCGCTTTGGTCTCGGGCACGGAGAACTTTGCGTCCACGGAGGCGAGCCGGACGTCGCACGCGCTGATCAAATCGATGCCGCCGCCGATGCAGCGACCGTGCACGGCTGCCACCACCTTTACGGGGCACGCTGCTACTGCGCCGATGTCATCTTGCAAACTGCAGATCGAATGGTGCAGCGCGAGGCCTTCGCTGGCGCCACCCCCTGAGACGCCGTGTTCCGAGAAGGTCACTGCGAGGTCCAGGCCATACGTGAAGTGCTGCACCGCGCTGCGCAGCACGACGGCGCGCAGCGCGGGATCTTGGGCGAACGAGCGGAACAGGCTCCCGAGCTCCCGGAACATCTGCGGCGGCATGGTGAGCCGTTCGAGAGACACCGTGACGATGTCGGCAGTGCGCTGCACGCTGACGGTTTCGAATTGCGAAGCGCTCATGAGGGGTCCTTGGCCGCGCCCAGGTGAGGGTTCGTGCGCCGGACCTGCTCGAAGGGAGCGGACTCGCCGCCGTAGGCGTGGCCCGGGTACAACATGAAGTCTCCGGGGATCGTCGCCAGGCGCTGCGTCAACGTTCGGCGCATTTCTTCCGGATCCCCGCCCGGCAAATCGACGCGCCCGCAGCCCTGAAGAAACAGCGTATCGCCGGCAAGGAGCGCCTTGCCGACGCGGAAACAAGACGAACCCGGCGTGTGGCCCGGCGTGTGGAGCAGCTCGATCTCGACGTCGCCCACCGCGACTTTGTCTCCGGAGTCGTGTGGCTCGAGGTCCGATTTGGAGACGCCCGTCACCATGCGAACGCCGTCCGCTTCCAGCTTGTGCAGGTGAACTTTGCACGGGTTCAGCTCGAGCAGCTTCGACAGACCCTCGATCCCGATGCCGAAGATCGTGCCGCCCACGTGGTCCGGGTGATAGTGCGTCGCCAGCGCCCCTGTGACGCGCAGGCCGTCCGCCGCTGCGACGGCCAAGATGCCGGGTACGTCCCACGCCGGATCGATGATGACGCACTCACCCCGCTCTCGATCCCCCACGAGGTAGACGAAGTTCTGCATTTGCTTGGCAGCGAATTGGCCCTTGGCAACATCGCGGCCCATCAAGAGTTGTTTTAGATAAAGCTCGCCCATTGCGGGCGCATTCTGGCACAAGCGTCGGCGTATGCGAACTGCTCGGGCACCGGACTTGCACGGCAGCTGCGGTGATGCGTGCGCGTGCTGTGACATCGAGCGGGTATTTGCCTGTTGCTCTGGCGGCGCTGGGTCTCGCGTGTGCAATCTTTTCGTGTCGGAGCGCGCAAAACCAGCGCCCGGCCCCGCGACATGCAGCGATGGGGAGCTCCGAGCACGCGGTTGACGTCGAGCCGCATAGCGAGACGCGAGCTCACGCTCCCGCTGCTGCAGGCGCGTTGCGCGTCGCGACATACAACGCTGGGCTGGCGGTCGGAGTGCTGCCGCACGCGGCGGAACGCGCAGCGCCCGTGGTTCAGGCGCTCGCCGCGCTGCCGGCGGATCTGATCTGCGTGCAGGAAGTGTGGCTCGAGTCGCATTGGCGTGAGCTCGCGGACGCAGCCGCGCCGCGTTTGTTGCACGCGCTACGCCCGCCTGCGGCGCGTCAAAGTATCACCCGCTGCACCGACATGGAGGCGCGGCCAGTGTTGCGCTGCGTGCAACGACACTGTGGCGCAACTTCCGAAGCGGGCCTCGCGCCGTGTGCGGTCCGCCACTGCGGTCACCTGGTGACGAGCCTTTCGAGCGGCTGCACGGAGTGTCTGACGCGCGACCCGCTGCGCTCGCTCGCGAAGGTCACGACTGAATGCGCGCCGGCCGGCCTGCATCTACCGGCGGCGCGGGCGAGAGGCGGCGCGACCTACGTGTACGGCGGGTCGTATGGCATCGGTCTACTGACGAGCCTGGACGTGGTCGAAGAGGATTTCTTGCGCTTCGAGTCCGAGCAGCTGGCGCGCGGCGTGCTTTACGCGCGCTTGCGTCCGAAGAGCGCGACCACGGATTTGCACGTGTTCTGCACGCACCTGACCGCGGATTCGCGCAGCGTCGCGTACCCCGCTCGTGCCGGTTCGTGGAAGTCGGAGCATGCGCGCCAGGTGCGGGAGCTACGCGTATGGATCGGCCAAAAGGCCGGGACGACAGCGCCCGTGCTGCTCATCGGCGATCTCAACACCGGGCCGGCTTTGGCAGCGACGAGAGTGGGGGCGCGTGTGCCGGAGCAGTACGCGTCCTTTGCAGAGCTCGGGTTTTTCAATCCATATCTGGATGGGCCGAACGCGGCACGATGCTCATTTTGCTCTGCGAACACGCTGAACGGAGGCCGCGGGCCTGGGGGCTCGCTGATCGACCACATCTTGGTGCGGGGGCCGCTGCGAGCGCTCGGGATCGAGCGCGTGCTCGATGATCCGCTCGAGCTTTTGGTCGGCGGTGAGCGCTTGAGTAGCCACCTTTCCGATCACTTCGGGCTCGCTGCCACGGTGAGCTTCACGCCGGCTGCGCGGGCGCCTTCACCTCGCGCGACAGGAAGTCTCTGACCGCTTCCAATACCTCTGCGTCCACCCGTGCTTGCGTGGTGTCGCGCTGGGCAAGGCGAAGGCGCGTCACGGCCAGCGAGTGATCGCCGTCCTCGACGACGTGCAGACCGTTCGTACAGCGCATCCGATCGCGAACGCGTGCGAGCACCGGTAGCGGGCACAAGGGATCCCGGGAGCCTTGCACGAACAAGATAGGCGTGCGGAGCTCGAGCAACACCTGATCGCGCAGCTTGCCGGAACCCGGCGCACAGAGCGGGTAGCCGAAGCACACGAGCGCGGCGACCGGCTCGAATGCTGCGACGTGGCAGCCGATGCGCGATCCCATGCTCTTGCCCGCGAGCACGGCCTTACCAACCTGTTCTCGGCGCGCCTCGAGCAGCGCGCGTCGATGCGCTTCGATCAGCCGCGGCGCTGGATCCGGGCGCCGCCGTCCCGCTTGCATGTAGTCGTAGTCGAACGTTACGACGGGCGCGATCTCGGCCAAGCGCGCGCTCCAGCCCTGCATCCATGTGCTTTCCGAGCTTGCCCCCGCACCGGGAGCGAACAGGACGAATCCGACGGCTCGTTCCAAGCGCGCGAGTATGCGAAGCCGCGCACAGCGCCGCACCGGAAAAAAGAACAGCGGCCCGGGGGAGGGGGGGACCCCGGGCCGCTGCAACAGGGAGCGGCTCAATCCGGCAGAGGGGGGTCTGCCGGGCACCGCATCTGCACTTGCCGCACCTTTGCACGCTGCGTGCCGCGCTGAACCCGTTAAGAGACGCGCTGTTAGGGAGGCCTTTCGCTGCCGACGTTGCAGCGTCGAAATGACCATTGCGCGACTGAACTCGGAGTGAGCTCGGCGGAGTCTTAGGCCGCGCCCGCGCCGGCCGTTACGCCGTGGGTATGTTGCGTGACCTGGTCTACCTGGTTCTCGGAGCCAGCGCCGCCGTGATGCCTCGGGTAGAGGCCGGACCCGAGCTCGCGGAACGCGCCAGCGTTCAGCGCTGCAACACGGAATGTCAGAGCACCTTCACGGACTGCGTCCTCGCTTGCGACGGCGACGTGCCCTGCGAGCAGGGCTGTCAGGTCGGCGTCACGCGTTGCGTCGAGGCGTGCGGTAAGCCGGGCGCCAAAGCGCGCTGAGCGCGTCCGAGTCCTGCTTCAATCCGTCGTGCGCCGGCCGCGCCGGTGGCGTTTTTCGACGGGGCTGCCTGCCGCGTAGACCTGCGCGCGACGCGGAATCAGCGAGCGCTGACCGGGAAACGGCTCGAGGAACCTGCCGCGCAGCTCTTCCAGCGACGTCGGGCGGCAATCTTGCACTTTTTGGGCGTGCTCTTCACAGAGGGCCAGCACGCGTTCCGGCACCACGACCCGGTACACGGAAGTGCCGCCAGCGGGAACCGAGCCGCCTATCGCACGCGCGAGGCTAGAACAGACTTCGCACTGACTTGGCATTTTGCCCGGCGAGTGTGCCGGGACGGCCCTTCCAGGGCCAAGAACTGCGCGTAGAGCGTGTTCAGGGATTCGGCGCTATATTCGCGGGAGGCGCTCGGCGCCCTCGAGATAGTTGATGAAGTGGTCTTACCGCATAGCCCGTGTGTCAGGCATCGACATCCGCGTTCACCTGACATTCGCGCTGATTGTCGGCTATTTCGCGCTTTTATTCAGCCGTGAGCACGGGGGGCTCGGGGCGCTGTTCGGCGCGTTCCTGGTCTGCTGCCTGTTTTTCTGTGTGGTGCTCCACGAGCTCGGGCACAGCCTCGTCGCGCAAGCATTCGGCGTCGGCGTGCGCGAGATCGTGCTGCTACCGGTGGGCGGGGTAGCCCGTCTCACTCGGGAGCCGCAGCACCCCTGGCAGGAGCTGCTCATCGCGCTCGCGGGGCCGCTCGTCAACGTGGCCATCGGTGCCCTGCTCTTCGTCGTCGCTCTGCTAACCTTCGGAAGTCCCTGGTTTTTGGAAGGTGACATCTGGCAGGGTCTGGGCCGACCGTCCTGGTCTGGCCTGCTCAGTAATTTGCTGATCAGCAACCTGGTGCTCGCCGTATTCAACATGATCCCGGCCTTGCCCATGGACGGCGGGCGCGTGCTCCGGGCCGGCCTGGCCATGATCCTGGGTCGCGCGCGCGCCACGAACATCGCGGCCGCCCTGGCCCAGATGCTGGCGGCCGGGCTGATTGCGCTGGCGTTGTTCAAGCTCAAAGATCCCGTGCTGATGATCATCGGCGTGTTCGTGTTCCTGGGCGCCGCTCAAGAACGCGCTTCGAGTCAGGCGAGCGTGCTGCTCCGCGACTTGCGTGCGGGTGACGTGGTGAACCCGAGCCACGTCGTGCTCGGCCCTGGAGAACCACTGGGACGCCTCGTCGGGCTCATTCTGCGCACGCCGCAATCGCACTTCCCCGTCGTGCACGGTGAGCAATTGATCGGCGTGCTCGGGCGTGAAGTCGCGCTGCGCGCCCTACCGAAGCTCGGCCCCGACGCCTACGTTGCCGGCTTGATTGAGCGCCAGGTCACCGAAGTGGACGCTTCGGCCACTCTGGACGAAGTCCGGCGCTCGATCCTCGAGCACGACGGCCGTCCCGTGGTCGTCCGCGGCGCTCAGGGCTACGTCGGCCTGCTATCTTTCGAGGACATCACGCGCATCGTGCGCGTGGCCGCGCGTTTGGAGAAAAGCAATGCGCTCCGCCGTGCAGAGAGCCGCCGCTCCGACGCGCCCCTGATCTGACCCCGCGAAACTTCGTTCCCACTGCCGCCCGCGTCGCCCCGCGCTAGCCCAAACAAATCAAGCCGCCCGAAGCCTCCAGCTTCCGTCCCAGCGCTGCGGCGCATTCGCATTCGCCCTCGCGTTAGCCTACGCCTCCGCGGTTCGCCTACCCGCGTTTCGCCTACACCGCCGCGGTTCGCCGCTCGTACGTGCCCGTGATCCGAGAGTGGGAAGAGGAGAGATCGTTCACGTTCACGTTCACATTCACGGGGCCGCGACGCTTAATCCCGGCACTTCACCTTCGCGGGGTGGCTCTCCAGGATCATGCAGCGGGCGACGTCGCAGCCGGCGGCGGCGCAGGCGTCTTCGTCGGTCTTGAAGCAGAAGCCTTTGACGCGGAAGTTGCAGTCTTTGGGCGTCTCGTCGACGTCGCCGGCGTCGGGCTCGTCCGCGGCGGGCGATGAAACGGGTGTTTCGGGAGCTGGCGCGGCGCTCGCCGCGTCGGGTGGGTCCGGTTCGACCGGCGCGTTCGCAGCGTCGGCGCGCGGCCCGGATGCACACGCCGCTCCTACGAGTAAGGCGGCGACGGCGCAACAACGCCCGGCACTCTCGAAATTCATGATGGAGCCTCCACGCGAGAGCCCGACCAATCGGGGGCGATCGGGCGCGAGCAAGTAAAGACGGTCCGCGGGGCTCGCGTCCACCGATTTCGCGCCTCGTTATTGCATGCCGCCGGCCCTCTCCGGACGAAGCGGCGCTCAGAAAAGCGACCGTGCGTGGGAGGGCCTGAGTACTATCGCCCGCTCACGAACCCGGAGATCTCTCGGCGCATGCAAGTTCAGAAAGGCCATCCCAAAGGTCTGGTGGTGCTGTTCTTCGCGGAGATGTGGGAGCGCTTCAGCTTCTACGGCATGCGCGCGCTGCTGGTCTTCTACATGACGCGCCATTTCCTGTTCAGCGACAACGCCGCGTATGCCGTTTACGGCAGCTACACGGCGCTGGTCTACGCCACGCCGGTGATCGGAGGGTTGATCGCGGACCGCTTGCTCGGCTTGCGCAAGTCCGTGGTGCTGGGCGGCGTGCTGATGGCGCTCGGGCATTTCGCGATGGCCATCGAGACCGAGCAGGTATTTTATTTCGCGCTCGCGCTCTTGATCTGCGGCAACGGCTTCTTCAAGCCCAACATCTCGACGACGGTCGGGCGTCTCTATGACGAAGGCGATCCGCGCCGCGACTCCGGCTTCACGATTTTCTACATGGGCATCAACCTGGGGGCGGCGGCGGCGCCGCTCTTGTGCGGCTTCATCGGCGAGACGTACGGCTGGAAGTACGGGTTCGGCCTGGCCGGTGTGGGCATGGTGTTCGGCCTCATCGTGTTCCTGAACGGCCAAAAATACCTGAATCACGTCGCCGAGCCGCCGGACCCGGAGCGGCTGCGCGTGAAGGTGCTGCCGGGCTTGAGCCGGGAGCACGCGGTGTACGTGGGATCCGCGCTGGCCGCGCTCGTGTTCTGGCAACTGGTGCAGAGCGGCCGCCTGGTCGGCACCCTGCTCACGATCTTCGGGATCGTCGTGCTGGCAGCGTTGCTCTTCTACCTGTTCAAGAAGTGCGAGGGCGTCGAACGCGATCGGCTCGGCGTGGCGATGGTGTTGATTTCGTTTTCGATGGTGTTCTGGGCATTCTTCGAGCAGGCCGGCAGCTCCATCAACCTGTTCACCGATCGCAATGTCGAGCGCACGCTGTTCGGCATGAAAATTCCGGCTTCCGTCTTCCAATCGCTGAACGCGCTATTTATTCTGATGTTCGGGCCGCTCTTTGGTGCGCTCTGGGTCAAGCTGGCTCGCGTCGGCAAAGAGCCGAGCACTCCGCTCAAATTCGGCCTCGGGATCCTGCAGCTCGGCCTCGGGTTCGGCGCGCTCTACTTGGGGGCACGCAGCGCCGCGGCGGACGGCATGGTGTGGATCGGCTGGCTGGTCCTCGGCTATATGCTGCATACGACGGGTGAGCTCTGCCTGTCGCCGATCGGGCTGTCGATGATCACCAAGCTGTCACCCGTGCGCATCGGCTCCATGATGATGGGCACGTGGTTTCTCGCGTCCGCGTTCGCGCAGTACATCGCGGGGCTGATCGCCATGCTCACGGGGGTGAGCGGCGAGGACGAGAGCGGCGCGCGCATCCCGGCGCCGCAAGACACCGTGATGATCTATGGCGACGTATTCGGGACGATCGCAATGGTTGCTGTCGCGGTCGGCGTGCTCGTCGTTGCCGTCTCCCCCGTGCTCGCCAAACGCATGCGCGGCATCCATTAGCGAAGCGCTGCGTCAAGATGCCGTGGTGGGTCCCATCGGGTACCGCTCCGAGCTCCGAGTGCGTGCCGCAGGTGCGCTGATACGGAAATCGCCGAGCCTGGAACGCTCGACTGATCCCGCACAATGGGAGTAGAAGAGGGCATGGAAGGCAGCGCGTTTCCAGTTTCCACGGCGCAGGACGATGAACAGGTCACGACTGCCCTGGACACCGCTTCAGCACTCTGGACACGAGGAGACGCGCGCGAGGCGCTGCGTTGGCTGCGGCGGGCCGCCGAAATGGCTGGAGAAGCGGGGGACGACTGGCGCGCCGTGCAGCTAGCGCGAGCCGCCGCAGACCTCTCGAGCGAGCTGCAGATCCCCCCGACGCTGGTCCCCGCCTCGCCCGGTCCGCTCTTTCCGCGCGCGCCGTCGAACCCTGCTGCTGCGCTGCTGGCCGGGTCGGCGCCCGTTTCTTATCCGCCGCCTTCCGCGCCTCCGCGCGCTCAGGCGGCGCAGGCTCGCGTCGTCGACGGGCCGCCGCGTCCGCTCGTGGCTTCCGTACCGAGAGCGCGCGCCCGCCAGGCGTTGCAGGTCGCGGTTACACCTTCGCAGGAAGACCGTACGCTGTTTTACGTGCGAGTTCTCAGCGAAGGAGAGCCCCTCCCGCCCGGGTCCGAAGCCGCGCTGCTCGTTGCGCTCGATCCGCGCACCGACTGGTTCACGCGCCGGCGTTAGGCACGCGAGCCGCCGCTGGCGTCAGCGCGAGGCTGCGAGGCGCGTCAGATCCTCCTCGCGCAACAAGACCGGTGAGCGCGGTAGTCGCGCCAAATCGAATTCCGACGCGGCTTCGCGGGCGCTGACACGTTCCGGGACACGCATGCCGGCGCTGGCTGCGACCCACCCGATGACAGCGCGCGCATCGACACCGCGCGCGCGAAGCTCCGCCAAGCTCAGATCATCGCTGCGCTTCGCGAGACGGCGGCCGCTCGCGTCGCACACCAGAGGCACGTGAAACCAGGCGGGTGTCGGCAGCCCGAGCGCTCGCTGGAGGTGCCATTGGCGCGCTGCGCTAGACAAGAGATCGTCGCCCCGCAGTACTTCGGTGATGCCTTGGGCGGCGTCGTCGACCACCACGGCCAGCTGATACGCCGGGAGCTTGTCCCTGCGCAAAATAAGGAAATCGCCGACGTCGGCTGCGACGTCCCAGGACGACGTGCCGGCGAAGCCGTCCTGGATGGTGATCGCACCGGGGGGGACCAGAAAGCGCAGCCCGGCGCGCCGTCCGCTGGCCGCTTCGGCTGCCGAGAGCGAGGCAAAGCGTTGCTGGCACGTTCCAGGATAGCGCGGCTCTGCATCCCCCGCGTGCGGTGCGCTCGACGCACGCAGCTCGCCGCGCGTGCAGATGCAGGCGTATGCGAGTCCGCGCTCCTCGAGATCCCGCGCGGCGCTGCGGATGCGTTCGATGTTGTCGGACTGGAGCTGCGGCTGCCCGTCCCAGTCCAGGCCGAGCCAGCTCAAATCGCGCAAGGTGGCAGACACCCACTCCGGCTGAACCCGCGGGCCATCTAGATCCTCGAGGCGCAGGACGAGCCTGCCGCCGCGCCTCCGCACGTGCCAGAACGCGAGCAAGAAACTGCGCGCGTGGCCAAGGTGCAAAAGGCCCGTAGGGCTCGGCGCCAGGCGGCCGACGGGTACCGGAAGTTCCACGCGCGCTGCCTGCGTTCTAACGCTGACAGCGGCAGGTCGTCACGCGCTCTTCGCTGTCCGCGACGACGCGGCGCGCACGGCTGCAGCGCTCGTTGGCATCTCCCGCCAGGCGGCACACGGCGGCCGCCGCTCGTTCGAGCGAAGCGAACGCGCGACAGGCATTCGCGCATGGCGACACGCTTTTCTGGGCTTGAGCCGATTTCGCTTCGCTCTCTTCGGCTCGCCCGGCCCGACGTCGCGCGGGCGCGCCCGTCGCGGGTGCCCCCTCGCCGCCCTTCGCCTTGTCCCTGTCCGTCAGGAGCGCCGTCTCGAGCTCTGCCTTGGCACGCGCCAAGGCGGCTTCTGCCTCTTCCAGCGTGGCGAGCATTGCGTCGTCCTCGCTGTCCGTCGCTCGCGAGCGGTCAGACATGGAGCTCGGGCCGCTCGCCGCCGGCTCCGGAGCAGGGGATGGCGGCGGGGTCGCGTAGGCGCCTGGCTTTTGAGCCGGAGCCTGTTGCTCAGCCGGAGGTGCCGCCTCCGATTGCGGGCTGCTGGCCGGCTGGGACGCTTCGGGTGAGCGCCCGCACGCGCTCAGCGCAAGACAAAGCGCGATCGCACACCAACGCTCGACGTGGAGAAGCATGCCCTGGTGTTTCAGACGTACGAACCGCGATTTCGGCTCAGGCCGCGTGCGTCTCGGTCTGCTTTTGGTTGCGGCGATGCCTTGCCCGCTTTGAACCACGTTCCGAGCACCCAATCGGCCAGTGGTACGGTCACGTTGAAGTTCCAGCTCCGCATCAGCGAGGGATCGTGGTGGGTCGCGTGGTGATTGCGCATGACGCGCACCCAGGCGAGCCGGGCCAATCTGTGCTCCTTCGGCATGTGATAGATGAGGTGCGTGAGCTCGTAGCTGACGACGTATCCGCTGGACGTCAGCAGGAACAACCAGCCGGCGTTCGACCCCAGCAGCGTCGCCGCGAGCAGCGCTCCGGGGACCATGACGAGGACAATGCCGAGCACGCCCGTCGCAGGAATCAACACGAGGCGAAGCTCACGCCAGTCTCGGATCGCCATGTCGCCTACCTGATAAACGCGGTGGTGTTCAGGTGTGTGCCGGTCGTACAGCACGTGCATCGGCCAGGTCCGGCGATGAAGCAAGTAGCGGTGCGCCAGCCACTCGACCGCGTTCGAGATGCAAAACACGGACGGAACCATGAGCAGCTCCCACAGGGAAACCGAGTGCAGGTTCGAAAGCGCGAGCGCCAACACGGCGACGCCGATGCCGGTCGTGGCCGACAGGTGCAGCCACGGCGAGTACCAGCGCGGGATCCGCTGGATCAGCGCGGCGCGCAGAGCCTCTCGGCTCAGCTCTCGGGGTTCGCGTGACGGGTCGGCTGATTGGAGCTCGATTTCGCGTCCCATCCAAAGTTCTTTACATTCTGCAAATGTAGAATGCAATGAATTTGGCGGTCAGAAGCGCTTGCCTGGTGTGGCGCAGTGCACGGTTACGGCCAGAGTGCGCCCGTCGGCGATCAACGCGATCAGCCCGCCGCCCTCCCAGGTAGCGAGGGAAACGTCACGAATCCGCTGCGCTTCCAGGACCACAGCCCGATCGGTCACCGCGCCGCCCTCGAGGGTGCTCAAGTGCAGCTTCTGACGCGCCCCGGGTGCTGCGGTCGACGGACGCGCAGTCAGGAGCGCGGCGCGCCCGCACAGCTGGCCAGTCGCCACGGCGGGCCTATCGAGGCCGTTGGCGTAGGCCGTCCAGCTCACCGCGTCGTCAGGGACCGCGTCTCGGCGCACCGGGATCGACGCTAACGCGAACTCGGTGGCGCTGCGCTCGAGGGGCACGACGGTCCAGAGCTGTGCGTTTTCGTCTTTGACGGTTTCGAGCTCCGTCGCGGCCTGCGCGCCTCCGCCAACCCAAAGGACTCGATCGGCATCGAGCTCGGGGCGGCCTTCGTGCACGCGGATGCTCCGCACGTGCACCGGCGACATGGCCGAGCGCCCTTCGAGCGCGACGAACAGCAGCTGCCCAGTACTTTGCAGGAGCAGGCTGGTGCTGCTCGCGCTCGAGCCTTCGGGTGAGAGATCGACCAGCGCTTGGCCTTCCACCCACAAACGCGCGCGCGGATCTCCCGACCCGCTCTCGGTGATGTACACGACGTACGGTGTGCTTCCGAGCAGCGCGCCGCTGAGCTTGGTGCCGGTGCGGGCATCGGTCCGTAGTACTTCCTGCGGCGCGCCGGCGGCGAGCGAACGGCGCAGGAGGCGACCAGCGCTGACCCAGTAGACAATCTGACCGAGCACGAGGGGACGGCGCGTGCTGTGTCGGAATCGCGTCTCCTCCGCGATGGTTTTCACTGGTGCCGCCGCGCGCGCTGCCGCGTTCCGCTTCGGCTTGGTGAGGGCAGCCAGCACGATGTCGTCGGAGCCCGTGACGAACACTACGCCCTGCTCGGAAGCGCTGGCGGGACCGGCAGGTCCCACGTCCACGGCGCGGTCGAAGATCCACGCCGTTGCCCCGCTGACATCCCGCTCGTCGAGCGACGCGCGTCCCTTGACCCCGGCGTCCCCAGGGGGCGCTTCGGCGATCGCCCGCGCGGACGAGCTCGCGGGAGGTGCCGTCGCCATGGGTTTGGCGCTCGCGGCTCCGGCGTCGCGCTTGGACGTCCGCGCCGGCGGCGCTCTGTCGTCACAGGCGGGGATCAGCGCGGCGATCAGCAGCGCCGCCCCGCGCCGGGAGCGGGCTATGCTAAGCGGAGCCGTCATGTCATGCCGAGCTCTGGTCGTGATCGGTTTCGTGGCGACGCTGCCCGCGATCGTGGCGTGCGCTGCCAAGTGTCCTTCCGCGCAAGCGCCTGGCGCTGGCAGTCCGGCTGCGGGAGCAACCGAAGAGCCCAGCGCTTCGCCTGCGCAGCCCGCGTACTCCGCGACCGGCGCGCCGGTCGCGAGCGGCAGCGATGCAGCCGGACCGCCGCCCGAGCCGCCGGCTGGCGCGGAGCCGTTGCCTGAAGTCAAGTTGCGGAACGTGGGGTTGCATGTGGGTGGTGGCAGCAACGACGAGACCGAGAAGGAACCGTTCAAGCGCGCCATCGAGAGCCGCTTCGACGAATTTCTCCGTTGCTACCGGATGGTGCAAGAACCCGAGAAGGGTGGCACGTTCGGCGTCGATTTGTTCATAGGCCGCGCAGGCGGCAAACCAGAAGTACGAAAGCCCCGCACGGCCATGGGCGGCACGGAGTTCCGGGACTGCATGGTGACCGCCTTCTCGAGCGTGTCGTTCGAGCGGCCGAAGGCCGGACCCACGGTGATCAGCTATTCGCTACGTTTCGAGCTGGGCAGCTAGACGTTTCGGCCGCACCGGCTGCGTCCAGGCGCAAGCCTTGCGTTTCGAGCGTGAAGCGGGCAGTTCAGCGGCCTCAGGGGTGGTTCTGCCGATGCTGCCACGCAGCGCTGTGGCGGGATGGACCCTCGCTCGCTCGCCGGGGATGACGCCTCGAAGCACCACTTCTGGGCTAAGCAGGGGCGCATCGAGCCGCCAGACCGTATCCTGAGAGCTCGCTCGGAAGCGCGGGGGCCGCTGGCACGCTGGTTGCTCCATTGAGTCCTTGGCCATGTCCCGGCGGGATGTTGCACAACTTTTGGATTCTTCCGGCGCACTAGACGCAGTACTCCGCGCGCGCGCCTGGTCGAAAACGCCCTGTTTGACGGTGCTGACCTATCACCGTCTGCACCCGAACCCGTCCGCTCAGCCCTTCGACGACGGGGTCATCGACGCAACGCCCGGCGAGTTCGACGCACAGATTGCAGCTTTGCGCCGTGACTTCAGCCTCGTGGGCGTCGAAGAGCTCCTGGCGTTCATGAAGGGTAAACCGCTTCCGCCCAACCCGGCGCTCGTGACGTTCGACGACGGCTACCGGGAATGCCACGACATCGCGCTGCCGATCTTGCAGAAGCACGGCGTCAAGGCGGTGTTCTTCGTCGCCACCAGCTACATCGAGGAGCGTCGCGTGTTCTGGTGGGATCGCATCAGCTACATCGTCAAGAACGCGCGCGCGGAGGCCGCCCCGCTCCGCTATCCGTACCACAAAGTGTGGGATCTACGTCCGAGCGCGCGACCCCAGCAGCAGCTCTTACGCTTCGTGAAGACCGAGTATGCGCTCGACGTGGAGCGGTTTTTGGAGGAGCTGGGTCGCGCGGCGGGTGTGCCCTGGGATCGCGAGCTCGAACGGCGCTACGCGGACGCCGTGGTCATGACCTGGGATGAAGTGCGCGCGCTGCGCCGCGCCGGCATGGAAATTCATTCTCACACGCGTACGCATCGCGTGCTTCAGACGGTACCGATTCGAGATCTCGCGGGCGAGCTCAAGGGCGCGCGCGAAGACGTCGAAGAGCAGCTCAATGAGCCCATCTCGGCGATCTCGTACCCCGTAGGGCGTTCCATCTCCACGCAACCGCTGATTCGCGATGCCGTGAGCGACGCCGGGTACGAGCTGGGCTTCTCCAATGGTAGCGGCGTGTCCTGGCTGTGGAACGGCTTCGATCCGCTCGACGTGAACCGTATTTCGGTCGACGTCGGCATGCCCATGCCGTACTTCCGCGCCCTCTGCGCGATCCCGTCCTTCGCCGAGACGTCCCGTTACAAGCCGCCAGATCGACGAACCTGGCCGGATATTTGAAGGGAGCGCCGGTTCGCTTCCGATGGGCATTGCAGCCAAGCGGAACCCGCGTGCGCCGTGCGCCTGTTTCTCAGCGTCGAGATCACTTCACGCCGCTGAGGCGTGCGGGCTCACGCTGCGCAGAGCGGCGAAAGGCGAAGCGTCTGGGTTGGGCGTGCGCGTCTCTCCGTAGAGATAGAAGCCGGCGCCGGTCTTTTTGCCCAGGGCGCCGCGTCTCACCAGGTGCCGCAGCAGGCTCGGGCACGCGAAGCGCCCGTCCGCATGCTCGGCATACAGGTTCTTCGCCAGCGTGAGCAGTACATCCAGCCCGAGGGCGTCCGCCATCGCGAACGGGCCGTCCGTGCAGAGGCCGCTGAGGGTCATGGCTCGATCGATTTCTTCGATACCCGCAGGGCCGCGCTCGACGAGCTCGATGGCGTGCAAAATGTGAGAAACGACGAGTTGATTCACGATGAACCCCGGATGATCAAAAGTGAGAATTGGCGTCTTGCCCACACGAGCGCACAGCGCCTGTGCCGCGTCCAAGGTGGCGGTCGACGTTCCACGAGTCGCTGCCAGCTCGACCAAGTTGCCATCCGCCAGCGGGTTGCACCAGTGCAGCCCGATCAGGCGCTTGTCAGAAGCCAGAGCTTCGGCGATTTCGGACACCCTGAGTGAACCAGTGGTCGTCGCGAAGGCTATATCCGTCGCGGCGCAGGTCTCGGCTTCGGCGAGCACGTTCTGTTTGATGCGGACGCTCTCCGCGGCGGCTTCGATCACCAAGTGCGCGGTCGCCAGGTCGTTCATGGCGCGCGTCACGGTCAGGCGGGCGCCGCGCGCGAGTTGCCCGGCGCCGCGCGCGCGCAGGCGTCGCTCGGTGTCTTCGATTGGGCCGGGCAGCAGCTTGACGGCAGTGACGTGAAGCTCCGCCGCGAGGCAAAGCTGAATCCACTCCGAGCCGAGCTGCCCGCAACCGAGCACGGCCACGCGCTGGATTTCTGGCGCTACGCGCGAGATTCCACTGTGACGCATGCTCGTTTCCGTGGTCATGCGTCCGTGCCGAGCGCCGCAACTCGTACGGCATGACCCGCCGTGCCGTGGCGGACGCCGGCGCGTCCGACGTACCAGCGCGTGGTCTCGTCGAGCCCACGACCGATGTCGTGGGTGGGCTCGTACCCGAGGAGCTGCCGCGCACGCGACACGTCGGCCAGCGAGTGCGGAATGTCGCCGACTTGCGGGGGTCGGGACGCCAGATTGGCCGCTTGCGCGCCGGGATGATGCTCCGCCACGCGTTCGCGGATCAGCTCGAACAGCTGTGCGAGCGTGGTGCGCTCTCCGCAGGCGATGTTGAAGACGCGCGCTTCCGCGGCTGCGCTGGGCGCCGTGGCCGCGAGCAGGTTCGCCTGCACGACGTTCGCGATGTAACAGAAATCGCGGCTCTTGTTGCCCTCTCCGAAGAGCAGGCACGCCTCGTCGTCCAGGAGATGCTGCGTCCAGCGCGGGATCACCGCAGCGTAGGGGCCGTTCGGGTCCTGCCGCGCGCCGAAGACGTTGAAATAGCGAAGCCCGATGGCTTCGATCCCGTACACGCGGGCGAACACGTCGGCGTACACTTCGTCGATTAGCTTCGTGGCCGCGTATGGGGAGAGCGGCTGGCCGGTGCGTTCCTCGCTCTTCACGTCCGAGGTGTCGCTTCCGTACACCGAGCTGGAGGAAGCGTAGACGAAGCGTTTGACCTGAGCGCGGCGCGCAGCGTCGATCAAATTGACGAAGCCATCGACGTTGCTGGCGTGAGACGCTCGGGGATCGTCGACGGAGCGGGGTACCGAACCGAGCGCAGCCTGATGCAGCACGTAGTCGCAGCCGCTGACCGCACGCTCGCACAGCGCGTGATCGCAGATGTCACCTTCGATGAAGTCGAAGCGCGCGCCGTGCGTGGTCTTGGTGCACGCATCATCCAGGTTTGCGCGGTGTCCCGTGATGAAGTTGTCTACTCCCACCACGTGCTGTCCGAGCTCGAGCAAGCGCTCGAGCAGATTGGACCCGATGAACCCCGCGGCTCCCGTCACGAGCCAACGCCGAGGCTCTTTGCGTAAGCCATCGCACAGTCTGTCGTAGGCAGTCATTGTCATAAGCTCCAGTAGCGAACCCCGTCCGGCAGAGTCTTGGGGTCCAAAGCTGACTTTACATCCATCAGGATGCCGCCCGGACGCAGCACTGCCAATAGCTCGTTTCGGGGCTTCGCGAGGAGCTCGTCGTGCGGTACGGCAAAAATCAGCGCGTCCAGCGCGGTCAATTCCGACCAGGGCAAAATCCGGATCTTGTATTCGTGCGCCGCGTCGTCGGGTAGGACCATCGGATCGTGAATCAGCGGATCGATGCCGAACTCGCGCAGCTCGCGCACGATGTCGATGACCTTGGTGTTGCGGAGGTCGGTGACGTTCGGCTTGAACGTGAAGCCGAGCACGCCGACGCGCGCGCTGCGGATGGGGACGTCGGCCTGAGCCAGCATCTTCACCGTCGATTGCGCGATGAAGGAGCCCATGCCTTCGTTGATGCGGCGGCCCGCGAGGATGACCTGCGGATGGTAGCCGACGGATTCAGCCATCGTCGTCAGGTAGTACGGGTCGACCCCGATGCAGTGTCCGCCGACGAGCCCCGGCTCGAAGCGCAAGAAGTTCCACTTGGTGCTGGCTGCGTCGATCACGTCGCGCGTGCGGATGCCGATCCGGTCGAAGATGACGGCTAGCTCGTTCATGAGCGCGATGTTCAGATCCCGCTGCGTGTTCTCGATTGCCTTCGCGGCTTCAGCGACCTTGATCGACGGCGCGCGATAGACACCCGCTTCGACGACGCTGCCATAGACGTGCGCGACGCGCTCGAGCGTCTCCGCGTCTTCACCCGCCACCACCTTGACGATGCGTTCGAAGGTGTGTTCCCGATCGCCGGGGTTGATGCGCTCCGGCGAGTAGCCGAGCTTGAAATCGACGTGAGGGCGCAAGCCGGAGCCGGCCGCGAGGCGCGGGCCGCAGATGTCTTCGGTAACTCCGGGATACACCGTCGATTCGTAAACGACCACGCTCCCCGGCCGGATCACCTGCGCCAGCGTGTCGGTCGCCAGTAGCACCGGGGTCAAATCGGGAACGTGGTTGGCGTCGATGGGCGTCGGGACCGCGACGATGAAGAAGTTCGCTTCCGAGAGCTTCTGCGGGTCCGTGGTCATCTCCAGCGTCGAGCTCTGCAGCTCCTCTTTCGAACGCTCGCCGGTGGCGTCGATGCCCTTTTTTAGCGACTCGATGCGCGCTTCGTTGATGTCGAAGCCAACCGTGTTGGAAAAGCGCTTGGCGATGGCCAGCGCTACCGGGAGCCCCACGTATCCTAAGCCCATGACTGCTATGCGGTCGTTCATCTTCGTGCCCTTGGTCGAAAATTGGCATTTGCAAAACACGCGCCCACGTCGAAGCCCAGGCGTTTCGCCGTGAGATTTCGGGGAGAAGTCCGCGAAGCGCGCATCCGGTGCAGAGCGTACGCAAAAGCTGCAGCAGGACGCATGCCCACGCCTCAGGGGGCAGCCGGGCCCGGCTGGGCCTCGGTCGGGTCTTCGTACGAGCTTTCGAAGACGTCGCTGCGGTCCACGCGGCGGGATTCCCGGTAAGTTCGCGGCATTTCCCGTTCTGGCGGATATTCGACGGTCGCGGTGAGGAGGCCCGTGTTGCGCACGTAGCTGAGCGGCAGCGGCGGCAGCTCGGCCCCCGAAACCTGCTCGACGTGCTGGTAACGCGCTGCAACCGTCAGCACGGGCAGCACCTCGTAGCTCAGCGCGACGTCTCCGAGCCACAGGTCGACGCGCGTCGCGAGGTCCCCGTATTCATCGAGGATGCGCGAACGCTGGTAGCCGCTGGAAGCAGACAAAAAGATCTTGTCGTCCTCGTCCAGTGGGATCGAGGCGCGCAGGCGCACCTCGTCGCTCAGGAAGGTCTGTCCGAGAAAGACGCTGGTGGTGAGGGCGTGCCGATAACTCAGCTCTGCCTCACCGTTTTCGTGGATGTACGAGAGCGCCGCCAGGCCGATGGGCTGTGAAAACTGACGACCTCGCTCGAGCATCCACACGCGGGCGGCACCGGCCTCGACGCGGCTCGCGAAGTAGTAGCCGAAGTCGTGGCGCCACGTGCCGACGAGCTCCGCGACGAACTGCGACTGGTCGCCGCCAGCGAATGTGCCGAGCGCGGTCTCCCGCAGCGCGGTACCGCGGTATGCGACGTAGTTGCCCCGCCCTTCCAGCCCAACTGCGTCGCTGAGCCACACCCGCTCGAGGCCGAGCCGCTGGCTGATCTGGTACGTGCGAGACCCTTCTGTATCGAAGATTGGAAACTGAGCGCCGGCTCCCGTGCCCTGGAGAAATGCCCACTCCGGGGAGAGCTCGTACACGAGACTCTGCGAACCGCCGGCCAATATGAACGCGCCCGTGCCCGGCACCGTAGCGTTCAGCGCCGTCTGCGAAGCCGAGAGCAGTGTGCCCTGCGTGTGTTGATGAGACTGCGTGGCGCTGGCCACGAAAATCAGCTGAAGGCGTGGATGCGGTTCCAAACCGCCGCGCCATTCCAGTCGATTCGAGTAGCTATTCGCGCCCCAGTTGTCGAAAAACAGACTGGCCGTGTACGTGTACGTGAAACGGTGCGCGCTGCCGGGGTTCTCGATTCCGTAGACCAGGCCCGGACTGAGCATGGCGAACACGTCGCCGGTCTTCTCCGGGACCAGTACTTCGCTCGGCTCGTCGGGAGCGTAGATGGCCTCGTCCGGGCTCGAGCGTACGTTGTCGGTGTAGCCGAGCGACGCCTGCCCGACGCCCTGCAGCCGGTCGCGGGCGCCCGCATGCGAGGCGACGAGCGTGAGGGCGCCCAGGACCGCAAGAGTCCGCGCCCGTTGACAGGTCGCTGCCCAGTTATCAGAGATGTCGAGTGGCATATGAAGCGGTGATAAGCGCAGACGCACTAAGCGATGCCCCTTCCTTTAATTCTCGCTCGAGCGCTGCGCCACACGCAAAGGTTGCGCCTCACTCCGAGAGCCTCGATTCCGTGGATTGTTTGCGGGCGGCGCGGGCGCTGGCCGGATCGGGACGAAAAACCATAGCTTTGTTACCGTTGTCGGCCGGAACGCAGGTGCCCCTGATAGCGGCACAATTGGCTCACGCGGTGGCTTCAAGGTCTCCGAGCCCGGTCGCGCTCCTGAGCCTGCGTAGCGTGCCTGGGGACGGGACGCGCCTCAGCGTCCCGGATCTTGGGTGCGAGATCGAGGGCCGCTGGTTGTCCCCGTCGCTCGCGCTGGTGGCCCCGACGACGCGGCCCGCGCCGGCTCAGCAGCTGCCGGTACTGAAGGCGCTGCTCACCTACTCCGCGGGTCGTGCCGGCCAAGTCCTCGCCGACCTCTCGCCGCTCGTGGAAGTGGACGTCCGCCAGGCGCTGGCTGCGTGTCACCTGTTCGAGGGCGTGGTGCTGTTGGCGGTCGCCGGCGAGACACGCGAAAAGGAGGTGCTGCGCGCCCAGCGCGAGGTTTCCCCGGAACAGAACCTGGGTGTGTTGTTGATTCAGAAGTGACGCGAGCTACCTCGCGCGCGTCACGTCGTTCCTCGGAGATGCCGAGACCGCTGTGCGGCGCGCCGTTGAAGATTGCGCTCGCGGGCAGCACTCAGCGCCTGTTACACTGGTGTAGCGTGCCGCGCTAAACAGAGCGTTGCGCCAGCGCTCGTAGCTGCTTCGGATTGCATTTCGAGCAAAGCGGTAGGACTCGCCTACGCTATCCATCGCGTCGGCATACACCTGCATCAACGAGATGTCCGGTACGACGCGGAGTTGAAAGCGCGCCTGCTGTCGCATACGCGTCGCGCTCAGCGTCTCAATTGAGCGCGTCACGCGCGGCGCGGAGTGCACGGCGAGTGGATCACTAGGCCCGTGTACAAAATTTATGCTTACGGGTGAAGCAAGGCCCGGGCTTTCGTCGGGCAACTAGTGGGGCTAGACGCTCCCAACGATCGCTCATGAAGCGGAGTCGCGGGAGGAGGCCGCGATTGATCATGCGCAGCCACGCGTGTCCCAGCTCGCAGATGTCAGTCGCACGGCGCGGCGCCCGACGAGGACCACTTGTCCACGTAGTGAATGGTATGAATGGTGGTCGGGGGCAATCCAAGATCACGAGCGCCGTTCCGGCGCGACCCTGAGTTAAGGGTCGCGCTCGCTGGCGCCTCACCCGCTCAGCGTCTCTATTTCGAGCGCAAAATCTGGTCGAAACAAGCGCTGGTGGACGCTCGTAGCGATTTCGGACTGCATCTCGAGCAAAGCGGTACGATTCACTTTGGTCGTGGGGACATCCGAGCTCACGCCGTCCGGCGACCCTGAATCGAAGTCGCGTTCGTCGCGCTCAGCGTTTCCATTGCGGAGCGCGAATCGTATGGCGTGCGGTGCGGAGTACCGGGCGAAAACAGAGCACTGCGCCGGCGCTCGCGGCGGTTCGAGTGGTGTCTAAGCAAGGCATGCCACCGACGCCACCCGTGCGCGGGCATCACCGTGCATCAAACGAGAATTGCTCACCGGTTGCGCGACGAGGAACGGCTTGCACGATGCGAACGAGGTGAGCGCCAATCGCACGAGGGGGTGGACCGGCAAGGTCAGGCGCGGCATCTATCAACGAATTCCTCGGGAAGAAAATGCGTGGCGCTGTCGATTTCTCTGGACGGCTTCTGAGCCAGACCCGTCGCGATTTCGTGGCTCTTGCGCGGACTGGATGGTTGCGGACCTTCACGCGACCACTCGCGCGTGTCTGCGCGTGAGGCGAGGTTTTCGAGCGTTCGACGCTGTGGTCGCGCAGCCTTGCGGCTCACAGGAGCTCGAAAAAGTGCATGGTATGCGATGAAGCATGAAAGTCACTTCCCTGCTCGATGAAGAGCTGCTCGGCAGCGTTGCGACATTGCTCGGTGCAGAGCGCGCGCTATGCGCGAAACTTTTAGCGCATCTCGCTGAGATCGAGAGCCGGAAGCTTCACCTGAAGGCCGGTTTTTCGTCGATGTTCCAGCTCTGCGTAGAACATCACGGCATGAGCGAGGGACAGGCGTTCCGGCGCATTCTGGCGGCGCGCTTGGCCCGGCGCTTTCCCGTCATCTACTCACTGGTGGCGTCGGGTGCCCTGCACTTGTCGGCGCTGCAGCTCCTGCACGAGCACCTGACGGAAGAGAACCACAGCGAGCTTCTTCGAGCGGCGTCGGGCAAGCGCAAGCACGAGATCGAGGTTTGGCTCGCCCGGCGTTTTCCCAAGCCGGATGTGCCGTCGCGCATTCGCAAGCTGCCGGAACGGAAAACGCCGGCGCCGCCGCCCGTCCAGCCAGCGGACGGGGGCGCGCCGCAACCTGAATTGGCCTTGGCTCGCGTGAAACCTGCGCGTCTGGAACCGCTGTCCGAAGGTCGCTTCAAAGTCGAGTTCACGGCGAGCAGCAGGCTGCGTGAGAAGCTCGCGCGATCGCTCGACTTGATGAGCCACGCAAACCCTACGCGCGATCTGGCCACGGTTGGAGCGTGCGCTGGACGTACTCTTGGAGCAGCTCGAGAAGACTCGGCTCGGCGCGCTGAAGCAACCCAAGCCTTCGCGCACGAAGCGCGCCGGAGCGAGAAAATCGAGCACCGGTATTCCCCGCGCGGTTCGGCGGGAGGTGTTCGAGCGCGATGGGGAGCAATGCACGTACGTCGCGCCCGATGGGCGGCGTTGCTCGGCGGGTGCCTTTCTGGAGCTCGACCACATCCAGCCGCGCGCTCAAGGCGGCGGCGACGAGGTCCAGAACCTACGCGTGCGATGCCATGCCCACAATCAGCTGTGGGCGGAGCAGTCGTATGGGCGCCAGCACATTGCCGCGCGCCGGCACTTTCGCCAGCAAAAGTCGATGGCGACGCCGGCCGGACAGGACGGGCAAGCGCCGCAGCGCGAGCCGCGCCCCGTGAGCGAGGACGCGTTCGCAACGGTGGTTCAAAAGGCCTGCCGGGCTCTCGAGGGTCTCGGCTTCCGAAAGAGCGAAGCGCGAAAGGCTCTCGACGACATCGAACGCGAGTGCTCGGGTCTGCAGCAACGCCCGGCGCTGCAGCAAGTGTTGCGCACGGCCTTGTGCCGGTTGAGCGCGCCGGTCTGAACTGAACGAAGGCCTTCCCCTCGTAGCGCAAAGCGCGAGTGCTCAAAATGAGATGGCCGGGCCGCACGCACGCACACACGCGCAGAAGCGGCCAGCGCCACTCATGCTCGATCTCCTGCTCATGGCGGGGTCGGCCGTGCCGAGGAAGTCGAAGACGTACGGATCCTTGAAGGCCGTCGTGGCGGCAGCGTGAGCGAGAAGTTGCTCTGCAACGTGCTCTGGCGGTGGAACGCCTTTCGTGGCGAGATGGTGTACGAGCACTGGCTGCGACCATCCGTGCTCGATGGCCTGTTGAGCGTACCAGATTCGCTGGTCTCGCTCGTCAAGGCGCTCGAGCAGGGGCGATGTTCTGGCGCCAGGGAATCTGTGCAACGACCCGTTGCACGAGCTCGAGATCGGGCCACGCCGCGGCGAACGCCCGCAGGGTCTTCAGGTTTCTGGGCGAGCGCCCCGCCATGTCGGGGAACTCTTGGCGTAGGTCGTGCGAGAGCCGATCCATCGCATTCGCTCCCCAGCCCTCACGCGCTTGACAATCGAGGATCGTTCGTCCGAGGTCCCAGTACAAGTTGAACCATCGCCGCGCTCGCGCCGAGGACGGAGCTATTGGCAGCAGTTCCGCGCGGCGCACGGCTTGCTGGAACGCGAAGACCTGTTGCTCAGACTAACGGGCGTGACGTTGCGCCACGCACCCGCCGCTGCCTGAGGGCTCTGCGTCCTACGAGCGCCCGTTCTCATCATCACCCATAAAGCCGTAATTCGTGCACTCTACGGCCATCTGATGCGTCGCGCTCAAGATAAATGGCCGTACTTGCCCGTCGCTGCACAGTTGATTGCTCTGACGCTCACGGCTTACGGGTATGAAGAGCGGTGATGTCAGAGCCACATATTGGACGGCTGTTGTTCTCTGCGGGCCATCACGGCAAGGCGATCAAGGCGAATTCGCGGCGGTGATTCGGCCGATCGAACTGTTCCCACTGTTGGTGAACCACATGCCCCCGTCCGGGCCCGCCGCGATCCCCAGCGGGTCGCTGATCCGCCGGTCGATGAAGCCGGACAGCAAGCGGCCAGCCGGCGTGATCCGCAGGATCGAATTGTTGGAGCTCGTGAACCACAGGTTCCCGTCCGGCCCAGCCGCGATCCCTCGTAGATAGGACAACCAGATACCGATGGTGAAGTCGGACACGACGCCGGCCGGCGTGATCCGTCCGATCGAATTGGTGTTGGTGTTGAGGTCGGAGTTGGTGAACCAGAGGTTCCCGTCCGGGCCCGCCGCGATCCTCCACGGGTACCTGATACCGGGACCCGTAAAGTTGGACACGACGCCGGCCGGCGTGATCCGCCCGATAGAACCGTCGAGGTAGTTAGGACGGGTTCCGAGGTTGGTGAACCAGAGGTTCCCATCCGGCCCCGCTACAATCCCCTGCGGGCGATTTATACTCGCATCGGTGAAGTTGGACACGACGCCAGCCGGCGTGATCCGCCCAATCGAGTTGCCCGAGCCGTTGGTGAACCAGAGGTTCCCGTCCGGGCCCGCCGCGATCCCCTGCGGGGCACTGATACCGGCACCAGTGAAGTTGGACACGACGCCAGCCGGCGTGATCCGCCCGATAGAACCGTCGAGGTAGTTAGGAGGGGTTCCGACATTGGTGAACCAGAGGTTCCCATCCGGCCCCGCTACGATCCCCAGCGGGTTACTTATACTCGCACCGGTGAAGTTGGACACCACGCCAGCCGGCGTGATCCGCCCGATCGAATCGTTGTACGCGTTAGTGAACCAGAGGTTTCCGTCCGGGCCCCCGCGATCTCACGCGGGTCGCTGATACCATTGCCGGCACTGGTAAAGTTGGACACGGCGCCGGCCGGCGTGATCCGCCCGATCGAACTGTTCGTGAAGTTGACGAACCAGAGGTTCCCGTCCGGGCCCGCGGCGATCCCCCGCGGGGTGCTGATACTCGGATCGGTGAAGTTGGACACGACGCCAGCCGGCGTGATCCGCCCGATCGAATCGTTCTCGTAGGTGGTGAACCAGAGGTTCCCGTCCGGCCCCGCCGCAATCCCCGTCGGGTTTTTTATGCTCGGATCGGTGAAGGTGGATACGACGCCCAAGGGGGTAATCCGGCCAATCGAATTGCTTAGAGAAGACGAGGGATTGTAGCCATTAGTGAACCAGAGGTTGCCGTCCGGCCCCGCCGCTATCCCATTCAGTTCACTGACGCCGGGAACGGTGAAGTTGGTCACGACGCCGGCCGGCGTGATCCGCCCAATCGTATTGCTCGAGGAGTTGGTGAACCACAGATTGCCGTCCGGGCCTGCCGCGATCCCGCGAGGCCCGGAGATACCGGTACCGGTGAAGTTGGTCACGACGCCAGCCGGGGTGATCCGCCCGATCGAATGCCCGTTGGTGAACCACACATTCCCATCCGGGCCCGCCGCGATCCCCCACGGGCTGCTGATACTCGGATCGGTGAAGTTGGACACGACGCCCGACGGAGTGATCCGTCCGATCGAATCGGTCCAGGAGTTAATAAACCATAGGTTCCCGTCCGGCCCCGCCACGATCTCAGCCGGGCGGCTGATACTCGGATCGGTGAAGTTGGACACGACGCCAGCCGGCGTGATCCGCCCAATGGTATTGCTCGCGGAGTTGGTGAACCAGAGATTCCCGTCCGGGCCCGCCGCGATCCCGCGAGGCCCGAAGATACCGGTACTGGGGAAGTTGGTCACGGTCCCGATCGGGGTTGGGCACGAGGTCAACACGAACGCTGACAGCACGATGATCAGTGCCTTGACCGCGAATCGTTGTACTTGCGCCGAGGCGCTCTTGGTCGTCAGCATGGTATTCCTCCGAGGAGCTGCACAACGCTTTCGGTGCTCAACCACGTGCCTTGCTCCAATCGATGCGCGCGCGTCGCGCCACGCTCGCGATAGCGCGACAATGTCCGCGAGACCGGCTTAACCTATCACGTCAGCAGGTGTTAGGCGTCGCTTGATGCGATTGAGCTCTGTGGGGAACGCATTCCGTGCGCACCGTGCGCCAGAGGTGCGCACGGTGCGCACGCGTTGTGCGCGCGTCCGTTCGAGAGCACATGAAAATTTCGGACGGATATGACAGGTGTCGGTGACGAGCTGGGTCATTTTCGACGGTTGGCGGCGCGCAGCCGCAGTCGGGACGCGAGACGCCGCGTAGACGCGCGCTGCGGCGCAGAACGACTTGCGAAGTGGCGCGCGGCTCGAACGCGCGCCAGCGCGGCACTACGTGGCGCGAAAATCGGCGTGTTACTCAGCTATGCATGACCAGCGCTGCTGATGCTGAAACGTCGGACTGGATGCGCGCCCACGAAGAGCTGTCACGATTGGCGAAGACGCGCGCGGAGCTCGACTGGCACGAAGGGCGGTGGCTACTGTGCGCGCTGCGTTCCGGCACGCACGGACACCTGGGCTTCGCTAGCTTCGCGGAGTACGTGGAGCGGCTGTTCGGCTACAAACCGCGCTCCACGGAAGAAAAGCTGCGTGTGGCGGAAACGCTCGAGCATTTGCCGGAGCTCGATTCGGCGCTGCAGGAAGGTGCACTGTGCTGGTCTGCGGTGCGCGAGCTGACGCGTGTGGCCACGGCTGAGAACGAAAACCAGTGGCTCGCTGTTGCGCGCGGCAAGACGCAGCGGCAGATCGAACAGCTCGTCGCCGGACGCAAACCGGGAGATGGGCCAGACGCGCCAGCGGGACCGATGAAGCACGTGCTGCGTTTCGAGGTTAGCGCGGAGACGCTGGCGACCTTTCGCGATGCAATGGCGAAGTTGCGGCGCATGGCGAGCGAGTCACTCGACGACGATGCGGCCCTGCTCCTCTTGGCGCGAAAGGTTCTCGGCGGACCGGGTGACGACGGCCGTAGCAACTACCAGATAGCCGTGACATCCAACTTCTGAAAACTCAGCATGCCCCCCTGATCGGACGCTCGCAGTCAAAGTTGCGTTCGTCGCCGTCGCCGTCGCCGTCGCCGACAACGCCCACGACAACGCTCACGTTGTGAGAGTGTGCCGCGACCCCGGTTATCAAATTGCGTCTTAGTGGCCGTATAGCTTTCTGCTCGTGAGCGCGAGCGTGAGCGTGGACCTTGACGTGAGCCTGGGCGTTGACGGCGCCGGCGACGGTCATGCTCAGCGGCACAGCTTGGTCAGCATGGCGACGACCCTTGCGAGAAGCTCAATGGCCTGCCTGCACCGCTCTTCCCCAAGAGCGCCTAAAGCGCGAAACGACGTCGAGCACCGCGGCACATTCCATCGGAGCCCCGTGCGATCGCGAAATGCCGTGCGCCGTCTGCTTCAGAAGTTCGGCCGGCCCCCTCGGCGATGTTGAGCGGAACGGACTGCGGGTGAGGGCCTGGAGCCCGTGATTCGTGCGGCTTTGACGCTGCTCACGGATCGCGCTCGAGCGACGGCGGATGTCCGCCGTCCGCGGATTTGTTTCGGTTGACGCGAAGTCTAAGTCGGAACGCTGCGCACGACTCGTCATCGCTGCCGCCGTGTACAATCGCGGGAACTGTTGCTCGGACTCGGAGCTGATGATGGACAGGAAACGATTTCCGGTTTGGTGTCTTGGCACCCTGTTCGTGGGGCTCGGCTGCAGCGACGGCGGTCAACCGACGGGTGGCGCAGGAGCCGCTGGCGGAAGCGGCGCAACGGCTGGGAGCGCAGGCCAGGGAGGAGCGAGCAACGCCGGTTCGGGTGGCACTGCCGGCGCTTCCGTGGGCGGCACCGCTGGAACGTCGGCGGCCGGCAGTGGCTCCGGGCCGACATTGCCAACGTTGCGCCCATCGACGCATCGCGTTCCCGAGCCCGTGGTGATCCGCGGTCCGTGCAGCGGGAACGATGCCGCATCAGCAACGCTGGGTGCCGTGCGCCTCGGACAGACGCACCTCAGCTCACTGGATTCACCGTTTTTGACAGTTTCCGCGGAGCGCCCACTGGCCGTGGCCGTGGAGGTGACGGGGAGTGGTGCTCCGCCAGCGATCAGCGTCAGCGGTCGCGTGGGCAGTGATACGCTAGAAACGCTGTGTTTCGTCGGGCCCGCGACGCTACCCGGCACCGTGACGAACTTTGCAGTCGATCTCTATCGCGCGACGTTGCCGTCGAGCTGGGTGAGACCCGGGCTCGAGCTGACGCTGCGTGCGGGCAGTCAAACGCGGGCTGTCCCGGTCGCCGTCAAAGCGCGCTCCTCGTTCACGATCTACACAGTGAGCGGCAAGTTGTTCGACGATGGACAACCCGAGGCGCTGACGGATGCCACTCGCGTGGCGTATGCCGCCCGATTGCCCGTGTCCGAGCTTCAGATTGGCCACAACCCCATCGGCGAGTGGCGACCGGAGCGCCTGATGATCAGCGCGCGCACGGATGGGCTAACGCCGAACGGGGACACGGCTGCTCACGGGCCGATCGTCGTGGCGGAGTATCCGCACTGCAGCAACACCGACCGGACGAACGGGACATGCACGCCGCACAGCGGCTACGGCCTCATGTCGGGCGTGCGTGGCGGCATGGGAGCCATCGCGCGCGCGAACGCCGTGCCCGGTGCGGTCTGGTACGTGGAGCTGAGTCGGAACGTGGGCGGCGGGCTCGCCGGTGGGGATCAGGGAACCGGAGACGATTTCGGCTACACGATGAACCACGAGCTCGGGCACTGCTATGGCTGGCCGCACTGGGGAACGGGTCACCTCGGTGAATACCCGTACGCCGGTCAACGCAGCCCCGGCGCCGGCGGTTTCGGCAGAACTTGGGGAATCGATCAGACGTTAGGGTTGATCGTCGATCCCACGTGCGAGGGAACGGAGCGACAGAGCCCGATGCAGCGCAGTGGCGCCACCTGCGTGCCGCAGGGCGGCTTCTTCGACTACCACTCGGACTACGAAGCGGCGCGCTTCCTGCAATATTTGCTGGGCGGCGCTGAGCGTACGGGCACGGTGCCCTATGCTGGGGGCTCGGCTTCCTTTCGCATCCCGAGCTCGAGCGGGCGGTATCAGGCGGTCTGGAACCCAGCCGCATCAGGCGTCACGTTCCGGCGCTACGACGCGGGGAGCAACGCCCTGGTCGACGTGACGCGCGCGGACAACGATCGATGGGGCTGGACGACACCCGAGACGAGCGAGGTGCCCGTGCGACTGTTTTACGGCGCTGCGCTCCTCGACGTCGCAGGTCAGTCCTCGTTCTTCAATGCGCCGGTGGACTACCATGGAAACACGGTCCTTGCGTTCGACATGTCGACGCCCGAAGGCTTTGCGAGCGTGAAATCGCGCCAGTCGAGCTGGTTCTACTGGGCCCAAGACGTGCACCTCAGGTTCACGACTGCCGGGGGTCAGGTCTTCTATCGAGTCGCGCCGACGGACGGCAAAATGCGCGATCCCGGGGACGCGCTTTGGTTTGCGATCAATCTGCCGCTCGATCTCGCCCGCACGGTAGTCAAGGCGGAAGTGCTCAGCCGTCCGCTGGGACATTACACGACGAGCTCGAGCCTCACGAGCAGCGCCAACTCGAGCCTTTCACATCAGAACTACTACGCGAGCGCCAGAGTCTTGGCGGCGTGGCAGAGGCCATGAGTCTCTGCACCGCGCTCTACATGTGGCCTTCGAGCTTAGCGCCCAGAAGGCGCGTGTAAATCGCTGTGCCGGCTGGCGTGAGGTGCACGGCGTCGGTGTAGTGTTCGGGCTTCAGCTCGGGGACGACGCGCAGGTCGAGGTAGCGGTGACGATTCTTCTCGATGACGGCGATCGTTTCGCGCGGCACGTCGTAGGCCGGTTTGTGCTCACCCTGGCTGGGGAACGCAACGAACAACAGCGGCGTGCCCTGCTCGCGCGCGCGTTCGCAGAGGCGCGCCAGGGCGTGCCGGGTCGTCGCTACGTGCGGAGCGCGCATCTGCTTGGTTTCGTGCTGAAAATTTATGTCGTTCATGCGCTCGGTGTAACGCTTGTAACCGGGAATCATGCCGAGTGTCCGATCCTTGATCCGGTCGCGCACGGCGTACGTTGCCCAGAAGGACGACAAAACGAGCTCGACTCGCGGCTCGAGCTCCGTGACGTCGTTCTTGAACACCTGCATCCAATCATCGGGCTCGACGAAGAACTGAGCCAGACGTCCTAGCTCGATGCGTTTGCCGTCTTCGAGGCCCGTCTCGTAGAAATTCATGACGATCAGGTCGGGCTTCAGTGCCGGCTTCCAGAAGAGCCGCTCGATCATCCAGTACCAGGTGTTCACGTGTGAGCCGTCCGCGACGAATAGATCGCTCGACACATTCGCGATGGTTTCGAACTGCTTCGTGTCGACGCCGCGCTCGGTCAGCGAATTGCCCACGAAGGCGACGCGTTTGCCGGGCGCGCTGGCCAAGGCACGGGCGCGCTCCGGGTAGGTGCCGAAACGCGAGAGGTCCTTGGATGCGCTGAACAGCTTCCAGCGCGTCACGACCTCGAGCGCGAGCAGCGCGGCGATCAGCATGCCCACGATCAGGAGCCAACGACGTGCGGATTTTGAATCGCGGGGCGCGACTGCGGGCCGGGCGGGGTCTGATCCATCGACGCTGGCAGCGTCGCTGGCGGCCGCCCCGTTCGGCGACAGAGTCAGGGGTTCCGGCGTGGCCGCCGACGCCAGTGCCGAGAAGTGCGCTGGCTGCGACTCGAGAGAAGGGGGTTTCTGCAAGCTGGGCATGGCGTTCAGAACTGGAAGTAGATGAACTCGAAAGCGTGGGCGGCGCGGAATACGAGCAACATACCGACGAAGTAAGTCAGGCACGCTCCCTGGACCGCCCAGGGCGAGCGCAGCAGCTTGTCGAAGCGTTCTTCACCCTTGACGAAGATCTCGAAGGCGAAGAGCGCACCGCCGTAGAACAGCACGAGCGCGAGCGGAGTCAGCACCGCGGCGCTGGGCTGGAACTGCGTGAACAACAAGTCGAGCGCGCTCGTGACGGCGCCGAAGTTGTCCGCGCGGAATAGCAGCCAGCCGGCACACGTGAGATGAAACATGAGAGCGAGTCGCAGCCCGTAGCGCAAAAGGCCGCCGGAGGGCTTCGCGTCTCGAATCCCGAGCGCGCGGAACACGCAGAGGATCACGCCGTGGTACAGACCCCATGCCACGAACGTCCAGCTCGCGCCGTGCCAGAGGCCGCCGAGCAGCATCGTGATCATCAGGTTTTTGTACTCACTCTTCACGCCGTGGCGATTGCCGCCGAGCGGGATGTACAGATAGTCCCGCAGCCACGTGGACAGGGAGATGTGCCAGCGTCGCCAGAAATCGCTCGGCGTGGTCGCCAGATAGGGCAGGTTGAAATTGATTATGAGCTCGAAGCCGAGCCACTTCGAGATGCCGCGTGCGATCGCGGAATAACCCGAAAAGTCGCCGTAAATTTGCAGTGTGAAAGCGTAGATGCCGATCAGGACTTCGGCGCCCGTCATGCCCGCGGTGTCGCCCGTGCCCAGCCGGTAGAACACCGAGTTGGCGATTGGCGCCATGCTGTCCGAGACCACCATCTTCTTGAACAAACCCACCACCACCAGCCAGAGGCCGGCGCTGAAGGCATTGGGCTCGAGCATGCGCCGGTTCACGACCTGCGGCAGGAGCGTGTGCGCGCGCATGATGGGTCCTGCGACCAGGTGCGGGAAGAAGCAGACGAATAGCGCGAAGTCTACGAAGTTATCCGTCGGCTCACACTCCCCGCGCCAGATGTCGATGGTGTAGCTCATCGCCTGGAACGTGTAGAAGCTGATGCCGGCGGGGAGCAGGATGCCGAGCAGCGGCGCGGGTCCGGAGATGAACCCGAGGCGTGTCAGCGCCTCGGTGGCCGAACCCACGAAGAAGTCGAAGTACTTGAAGAACCCCAGGATCACGAGGTTCGCGGTCAAGCTGATGACGAGGAACACCTTGCGGCGCCGGCGCTCTTCGAGCGCGTACAGGCGCGGAACGACGAGCGCATAGAGCGTGCTGACGGCGAGCGTGCCGAGCGGGATGCGAAAGTCGGTGAAGCCTTCACTGCACAGCAAGACGGATGCGCCGACGACCAGCGCTCCGAGGCCCCACAGCCGGCTCTTGGCTAGCCGTCCGCCTCCGACTCCGAGGCCTCCGACGAAATCGATGACCGTGGAGAGCAAGATCAGAAACAGGAAGCGGTAGTCCCAGAAGCTGTAGAAAAAGTAGCTCGCGACGAGCAGTAAAATGTTCTGCCCGCGGTGGGACAGCCGCCAGTAAGGTGCGATGACGGCCAGAAAAAGCAGCCAGAAAGCAAGCTGATTGTAGTTCACGTGACCCTTGACCCGTAATCACGGGCGCGAGCCAGGAAAGCTCACGCCATTTCAGATCCTACTTACTGTTCGACCACGACGAGGCGGTGCTTGCCGTTGGGGGAAGCCGGAATGACGTTGACCAGCTCGGTCTTCACGTCAACACCGCGCAAGTATTTCGAGCAATTCTGAAGAATGCCCTGCAGCACGGCGTCGTCGAACTGCGCTGTCGGCACGAGCTTCAGCTCGAGCGAACCGTCCTTCCGCTGGACGGCCTGGAAGTGACGGACTTTATCGGCGAGCACGGAGAAGAGCACGGTGAAGAACATGCCGCTCACGGGTTGCCCATGCGCGTCGCGCAGGGTGTCGTTGCGACGGCCTTCGACGGACGTGATGCGAAGCAGCTCGCGGCCGCAGCCGCAGCGGCCATTCTCGCCGGCGATGGCCAGATCCCCGTTCAAGTAGCGAATGAACGGGCAACCGTAGTTATGCAAGTCGGTGACCGCGACTTCACCTGTCTCGCCGGGCCGGGCGGGGCGCATGCGGCCGTTTTCGTTGACGAGCACTTCGACGATCAGGTTTTCCATCGAGATGTGCAGGCCACTGTGCGCCTCGCACTCGGTGGCCATGAGCATGACTTCGCGGCTGCCGTAGGTCTCGAACACCGCTGGACCAAAGGCTTTCTCGATGACCTCGCGATCTGCAGGGAAGACGCGTTCGGCGGCGCACAGGATGGGAATCGTGTCCCACGTGCGCCGGCCGCGCTCGACCACGTGTCGCGACAAGGTCGCGATGGCCTGCGAATAGCACACCATCACCTCGGGCTTGGTCTCCTCGATGATGCGGATGACGCGGTCCAGACCCTCTTCGGAGCGATCCGTGCAGTCCACGTAGAGCTCGCGCTTCAGCCGACGGTCGAGCCCGGTCTTCACGCGCTGCTTCCACGGGTAGTTGTACAGAGCGTCGAGGCGCCCCCAATAGTGCAAGCTGCGCGCGCCCGGCCGATACCCCGCCCAACCGTAGCCGCGCATCTTCATTGCCTGGCGCCAGTATTCGGAGTTCCAGTCGTAACAAAACTCTAGCGGCTGCCCCGTGGTGCCACTCGTCATCTTGCGCACGTCCGGAAACGGAGGAATCGTCGATTTGCGCGCTTGAAGATGGTCGCGAGCCGCATCACGCGTGAGCACAGGCAGCTTCTGCAGATCGTCGATGGAGCGGACGTCTTCCGGCCTGATACCGGCGGCCTGGAAGCAGTCGCGGTAGTAGGGGGTGTGATCGCTGGCGTGGCGCAAGAGAAGTCCGAGCGAGCGCGTCTGGAGCGCGTATAGCTCGTCGAGGGAACACCACTGCGTGCGTTCGAGCTCTTGCCAGTATGCGAGCGTGGGCCGTTTTTTGAGGTGCGTCTCCCACGCCGGCAAGAGCGCGGTTCTAAAGAAAGCTCCGTACAGGTCCATGATCTACTACTCCAAGCGCAGACATTTGCGATCGCTGTGCAGCGGGGGGCGGCGCGAGCACGTAATCGCGATAAGCATTCGGATCCCCGGATAACCCGTCCATCGCGGCCAGCGCGACGTTGAACATTTCGCGAGCCGTCACGTAGTGTAAAGACCACTCCTTGCCGTCGTTGTAGCTGGCTGCGAGCTCACGGTGCAGCGCGCGCGTCGGTTCGCCGAGCAGCGCAGCAGCCTGTGCTTCGGGCGCGCCGTGCGTGTGCAACTTGACGAAGACCCACTCCGGAAGCCCTTGCACACCGATGCCCTGATTGACCCAGCTTCGGAGGCGGCTCGGCGTGCCCGGATCCTTCGCCGTCAAGGCAGCGCCTTCGATGCGTGGCACGAACGATGAAGGACGGCGCGTCAGCGCCAGCGGGCCTTGAATCATCAAGATGCGATCCGATTTGCGTTCGCCGACGCGAGCCCGCTCGCCGCTCTCGTAGGCGCGGCGGGCCGAGAGCGTGCCGCTCGGCCAGTAGATTTGATTGACGATGTTCGGCTGGCATTCGTTCGGAGCTGCGGGGAACGTGAAATCGGCGTAGCAACCGGTCTCGAACAAGAGCGGGATCTCGTCGTCCACGCCGCACCAGCGCCCGTCACCGCGAGCGTTCGCCAGGCACCAGTTGCCGTGAATGAAGGCATAACGGAGACGTCCATCTGCGTCCCGAGACAGGTGTCCGTGGCGCCCGAGCTCGTCCAGGTAACGCAGGATGTCGGTGCGCAGCTTTGCGGACGTGTCTCCGTCGTGGTGCAGGTGCAGCTCGACCTCGCCGAAGCCCTTGCCAGAGAGCTCGGCGAGCGCGTCGAGGTACTCCGGAGCGTATTGTTCTCCCGGGAAGAAGAACGAGTGCCGCGGGGGGCGCCCGTCCGCGTCGCGGAACTCGTCCAGGTGCGGGTACTGCTGTCGCCAGCTTTCGACGCGCGCGCGCCCGGTGCGCGCGTCTGCGTCGCCCCAGAGCGGCTCGTAGTGATCGCAGATCGCAAACAGCAGGTGACGCTTGCCGTGCGGCTTGCGTGCAAAGCGTCGCTCGACGAGCTGGCGCGCATAGCCGCCCAGCCAGCGGTGGAGCTGCTTGTCCTGAAGCTTGCGAAGAGCGTTCACGAAACCTCTTTGCCCATACTGTCCAGGAGCACCACCCCGAGCACCCGCGCGGGGGCCAGCTGCGCGACAGCGGCTCTGAGCGCCGCACGCCGCGTTTTCTTGGCGCGCGCCACCATCACTACTCCGTCGACGGCTTCGGAGATCAGATTGACGTCGGCGCTATCGAGCACCGCCGGCGTATCGACCACGATGTAGTCGTACTCACTCCGGAGATCCTTGAGGGCCGCTGCCAGCAGCACGCGGTCGAGCTTGGGTCGCTCGGGCGCGTCAGGATCGACGGCTGCCACCTCCACGCGGCGGCCGTCGAGCTTCGTCATCACCCAGGGCCGAGTCGTGGAGTCCAGGTTCGTCATCTGTTCGGCGAAGCAATGCGACGGTACGAAACCGAGGCTCTTCGCGAGTGAGGGCCGCCGCAGATTCGCTTCGACCACCGCCACGCGAGCTCCCACGTCTTCGCCGAGAGCCAGCGCCAGGTTCAACGCGCAAGTCGATTTGCCTTCGCCGTTCGCGGCGCTGGTGATGGCGATCACGCGCGGGTCACCGTTCGAGAGCAGGCGATGCCGGAGCAGTCGGTAGCTCGTGGCAGCGGGTTGATCGGGGGCTGTTAGCATCACCAGGTTCGGATCGAGCTTTTCAGGGAGCTCGACGTTCTCGACGACAGTCGTCGGACGACGCCAGCGCGTGATGGCTTCGGTGTTCGACTGGGCCGGTGGACACACGCTGAGCCTCAGCGTCGCCGTGCGGCTCTTCTTTTCGCGAGCCGGGATCTCGTCCCCGTCGACTTCGATGATCGGATAAGCGTAACGCGCTATCTCATGCGTGGGCATGTGCCCTCCTGATGTTGGTAGCACTCGGAACTTCAGTCAGAATGGGTAAGCTGGGGTCGGTGTCCTGGCTGTCGTAGATGCGGTCGTCGAAGATCGCGCAAGCTACGGCGACCATCAGACCGAGCAGGAGCGACACCCCCAGGAAAATGGCCGCGAGCAGTCCTCGGCCGGGGGGCTGAGGCTTGAGCGGCAAGTACGCAGGATCGATGATCTGTACCTGGACGGCGTGGCCGCCGTTCTCCGAGCTCGCGGCGATGTCGGACTTGAAAAAGCTGGCCTCGATTTGCTCGTGACGCTGGCGGGTTTCGTTCACCGAGCGCGTCAAGCGTGCCCACTGCGTCTCGAGCTCCACGAGCTCTTCCGCGGCCGGCTCCTTCTTTTCCTCGGCCGGCGCAGCGGACCGGCTCGGCACGAACACGCGGCGCGGTTGCGCCGGGCCGCCGGCGACGGCCGGGAGCGCTGGTGCCGGTGAACCGAGGCTCTTCAGACGCTCCTGCGCGCGAGCGACGGCAGCCGATGCGGAACGAACGTCCGGGTGTTCCTCCGTGAAGCGCTGGGACTTTTCAGAAAGATCCGCCTGGGCTGCGGCGAGCGCCGCCTCGGCGCGCGCTTTCTCGGCGCGATCGAAGACGGGCGCGCCGCCGCCGGCAGCCCGAGCCGGAGCCGCGCCGCCGCGCGTGGCAGGTCCCAGGGTTTGCCAGGTGCCCACAGCGCGGCGCAGCTCGGCCAGCGGCTCACGTTGCTGCGAGCCACCCGTCGATGCCCGGATGGCCGCGCCGCTCGTCGGGCCGCCCATGAGCAGCATCGAGTCCATCGCGATGCTGGGGTGCTCGGCCATGAACTTAGCGAGCTCGAGCTCTGCTTCCTTCAATTCCTTCTCCGTGCGCTTGGCCTCGCCGGCGAGAAAATCGCGCGTTAGCCGCGCCTGCCCGCGGCGCGCCTTGCCGTCCTCGGACATCAAGAGCTCGGCGAGGCGCGCGGTGACCTTTTGCGCAGTCTCCGCCGACTCCGTCTTGTAGGCGAGCGTGTACGTCTCTCCGCCGGGAGCCCGGAAGCTCAAATCCTTGCGGAACTCGTCGATCGCGTCCACCAGGCCTTCCTTGCGCAGGACGTCTTGATACAGGCCATGCTCGTTCAGCACGCGTGTGAGCATGGGGCGCGCCATGAGCATTTCCTTGAGCCGCACGGCCGTGTTGCGCGGCTGTGTTGCGGACTGGCCGCTCTGGTCGGCCGGGCGCATCGCCTCCGTGTAGAGCAGGACCGTCTCCGATACGTAATCCGGCTTTCTCACCAGCAGGAATATGCCGCACAAGACCGCGCCCAGCGCCAGCGCGGCCGGGACGGCCCACGCGAAATGGCGCACGCGGCGACCGAAGGAGAGCGCGCGATCCAGCTGCTGGCGCGGGTCTGAGGCGGTGTCGGGATTCAAAGGACTCATGCGTAACCTTCTACTCTCGAGTTCGAACTACGGATCTGACCAAGGACCGACACTCCGAGACGCCGCAGATCATCGGCGTCGCGAACGCGAGTGTCGAAAGCGCCGACCAACAGGCCGACGAAAGGTAAACCGAAAAGGAACGCGAACAGGCCGAGCAGCGCGAAGTCTTCGCCGTCGGGGACGGAGCTCTCCGTGACCGCGCCGCTGTCCACGATTTCGAAGCGCAAGCCGAGCTCCTTCGCTTCCAGTGAGGCATTCAGGTCGAGGGCGGCCTTGCGTTGCTCAGCGTCCGTCACGCGGCGCTCGAGCAGCGGTAAGGAGCGCTGCAAGCTGGCGAGCTCGACCACGGCTTGTCGATCGAGGCCGCTCTGAATCAAGGTGACCTTTTCCGCGATCGCACGCTGATGAGCGAGGACGTCAGTTTGGGCGCGTTCGAGCTGTGTCGCCGCGTCGCGTGCCAGCTCTGCCACTTGCGCGCGGCGTGTTCGGCTCTCGTGATCCGAGACGAGCAGCGCCAGGTCGCGGGTCACGTCCAGCGCCAGGTTCCGATCCGAGGACTGATAGCGGATGCCGATACGGGCCGAGCGGGGTGGATCTTTGGGCGAGCGCTCCTCGACGAAGTAGTTTCTGTACACGTCCACCGCGATGTCGTCGCGGAACGACGACAGGGCAGCCTGAGGATTGGTGTTCAGGATGACTTCGTACAGGTGATGTTTGCGCATCACCTCCATCAGCCTCTGATTCGTGAACACTGCGTCGCGCACGTGATCGCGCAACCGACGCTTGGGGCGCGGATTGGCGCCATACTGATAGTCCGCCTCGATGGCGCGCAGGATGACGCGCGGGGCGTAGTTGCGTTCCTTCAGGGCCCAGGCAGAGACGGCCAGCAGCGCGAACAGGAGCGTCGAAGCGAGCACCACGAAGGGCCGCCGCGAGGCACGGCGGAAGAGCCGGCCCAGTTGCCGCAGCACGTCGAGCGCGCGCGGCTCGTGCTCGAGCCAGTCACGCCGCATCTCGGCACCTCTCGCTCAGGGCATCCAGAACGTCCGAACGCGCGCGCTCGAACGCTTGCTCGTCCGCGGACCAGCTGGGCTCGCTGCCCGCCTCGCCGAGAGCGCGCGGTACGACGCGCGCGGCGATGGCGTCGGCCTGCGCGCGACCGCCGCAATCGGAGAGCTTTTCCAGGAGCAAGCGGTCCTGGAGCCCGCGTCGCAGGGCCTTGAGTCGCAGTGAAGCGACGGGTCCCGGGTAGGCGAGCAAGCCGTCGCCGTTGCCGAAGTCCTCACCGCCCTTGGAGCGTTCGTCGAAGGTGACGGGGTCTTTCCAGACGTCGGTGGGGCCGCCGCGATTGTAACGATCCTCGAAATACAGACCCTCCCAGGCGTACCAGAGCTCGATATCGTAGCGGTAAGCGATCCAACCCCACGTGCGCAGGGCAGCGCCGTCGGTGTCGATGATCATGCTGCCGGCCTGGGGCGGCTTGCCGTTGTACGTCCAGAAGCGCTGCCCGGACTTTCCTCGAGCTCGAGCCAGCGCGGGAATGTTGTCCGGGGAAATGTACAGATCGATGCTGTCCGCGTAGAGCGGCGCTGCTGCGTCCGTCACGCCGCGGAGAAGGCGCGGCGCTTTGCCGCCGGCACGGCCCATCACGTCTGCGATCCACTTCGCGCGCTGCTTCTGAGCCAAAGTGCGCGGCTCATCGATGGGGATGGCGAAGGGCGTGACGTTCGAGCCTTCGAACAGCTCGAGCCAGCGCTGGACGTCCTCCGTGATGCTGGCTTCGCTCGTCGCATCCACGGACACGGGCCAATATTTCACGCCTTTCAGGAACTCACGGCGGGCGGGAAAGCGGTCCGGCCTTTGATTGGCGGCCAGGTAAGTGCCGTGCTCGCGAAACAGCTCGTGGTAGACGCGTTCGACTCGCAACAGCGCTGCGTTGTCTTCGTCACGCAAGCGATGGATACGAGCGATCTCCTTGGGCAAATAAAAGACCCAGACGAGCGGGTCTTTGCGCAGATCGATCGTGATCGGCTCGACTCGCAGCTCGGCCGTGAAGCTCTTGTCACCGACGCGCAGCTCACCGGCGTAGCTGCCAGGCGCGGCCGCTACATCGATGTGCACGTCGAAGAAGGCGTGTTTGTCGGCCCGAAATCGCTGGCCGGCCGGGAGCAGCGGGTCGGGGTAGCTGCCGCGACCTGCGCTCGGCCCGTACATGCGCGTGGAGGGCTCTCCGACCGTGACATAGCCGACCCGGTACCCTTCGATCGTCGCCACGCGTGGCGGCAGCGCGAGACTCACCTCGCTGCGATCGGGGTTCTTGAAGCGAACTTGCACGCCCAGGGTTTCCCCGCGCACACCGCGCAGGTGCAGGCGCTTCCCGTCGAACACGGCCGAACGCAGCGCGGCCGGCGCACCGCTCACGCGTTTCACCGTTTCACCCGTCACCTCGACCTCGGCGCGCCGACACGCGGCCGAGCTCGACAGTGCGGCGCTAAGCAGCAAGCAATTCGCCCACCGTGACCAGTTCATGATCCGCCTCAAGTAAGTCGTCGAGAATGTGCGGCAGAGCGGCCAGCGTCCAAGGCTGGCCCTCGTGAAACAGCAGAATGTCGCCCGCGCGGGCAGGGAGCTCCTGGAAACCACGCACCAGCTCGGCGCTGTCCTGCGTGCGGCAATCGCCCGAATCCCGCGACCACAGCACCGTGGTGTAGCCCGCGCGCGCGCAGGTCATGAGCGCTCCCGGCGAGAGCTCGCCGCGCGGTGGCCGCACCAGCGTCCTTCCGCTCGTGGCGGGTAGAAGCTCGCAGGTCGCATCCAGCTCGCGAGTGAGCTCGTTCGTCGCGAGGGCCGGGAACGGCCGATGCGAATAGCCGTGCAACGCGATCTCGTGTCCGCGTACGGCAAGCTCCTCGAGCTCGTGTGCCCGCGCGCGGCAGTTCTCGCCCACCACGAAAAATGTGGCGCGAACGCCGAAGCTCTCGAGGAGCGCGACGTAAGCCTTGGTCAGGTCCGTCGGGCCGTCGTCGAAGGTGACGCTGAGGCGCTTGCCGTGACGCGAGCCGTGATAGGCGAACCAAAGCTTGGGCAGTACCACCCCAGCCGCTGCCTTGGCGGCACGGCGACCGAAGCGCGCCGCTTCGCCTCGAAGGCTGCGGGGCGCCGTCGATTCGGAGTCGTGGAGTGACGATAAGCCGTTCAAGCGGCCTCTTTTTCCGGCGCTTCGACAGAAGCGGGTCGCCCCGTAGCTCGGAGTAGAGTGGCGTGCAGCTCTGCAGCGCTCTGCCGCCAGCTGCGGATCCCAGCCGTGCGCGCGACCGCCGCGGGATCGTAGTCGCGCCCTGCGGCGCGGAGCAGGGCCTCCGCGAGCGCGTCGGGCGCTCGGGGCTCTACGACCTCGCCGAGAAGCTCGCTGGAAATCAAATCGGGTACGGCGCCGACGCGTGTGGCTACCACACGCCGGCCGCTGGCCAGCGCTTCGAGCACGACGTTCGGCATGCCCTCGTTCCAGCTGGGCAAGGTGAGCACGTCCGAGGCGGCGACCCAGGCTGGCACCTCGCGCAGCGGGCGCGCGCCGAGGACGCGAATTTTCCCACTGGCGCGCGCGGCGGCGGCGTCGCACAGCGGACGCGCCGTGCCGTCACCGAGTAGCACGAGCTCGAGCGATTCGTGCGCGCTCAGCTTTTCGAATGCTGCCAGCAAATCGACGACGCCTTTTTCTCGTTCGAGGCGGCCGACATACAGAATGACGCGCCGGTCCGCCGAGACTCCGAGCTCCTGCCGGGCGGCGCTGCGTGAGCGCGGCTGAAACAACTCGGTGTTGACGCCGTTCGGGATCACATCGACGCGCTCGGCAGGGACGCCGAGCTCGACGGTCTTTTCCGCGAGCTGGCGGCTGACGGCGACGATTCGTGCGGCACGGGGCAGGGCGGCGCGCAGGCGGCGCTCGGGCCCGGGCATGCGGGCCACGACGTTGATGTCCGAGCCATGCAGCTTCACGACCGCGGGCACTCCCAGGAGCTCCGCGAGCTGGATCGCTGCGTAACCGTCCGGGTAGGCCCAGGAGCCGAGCACCACGTCGACGCGTCCGCGGTAGGCGAGCACGCGCCGCGCGAGCGACGCCGTATAGAGCGGCCCTGCGAGGCTGCGCGCCAGGCGCGGCACGAAAACAGTGCGCGGGTGATGGACGCGCATGCCATCGATGGTCTCTTGGTCGGGGACGCCGGTGAGCCGGCCCGCCGCAGACCACCTGGCGAAGCGACCGGCGAACGGAAACCATGGGATGGTCGCCATCACTTCCACGTCGCAGAACGGACGGAGCTCCGCGAACTGCTGCCGATTGAACGGCGCAGAGAACGGCTCCAGACCGTTCGGAAAGATCTTGGTGACGATGAGCACTTTCATGGTCACGCTGCTTGTCGCGTCGGGAGCTCGAGCACGGAGCCGGGGAGCGTTGCGTCGCGGCGCATTTCCAGACCGATGATCGCCCGATCGTCCGGGCGCGTCGCGCGTCGCGCGACCTCTGCAAGAATGAGCTGATTGATCTCGTCGAGGTTTCGAGGAGCGTGTCCCAGGAGCGCGCGCACCCGGGGCATTTCATACAAGTCTTCTTCGAGGGCCTCGACGATGCCGTCGGTCATCATCAAGAGGATGTCCCCAGGCTCCACCGTGAAGTAGTCGTCGCGGTAGGTGGCGCCGGGCAGCATGCCGAGCGGCGGACCCGACGCCGCGCCGATCAGGCGCGTTGCGTCGGCGCGCCGCAGCACGGGCGGGACGTGACCGGCGTTCGCGCAAGAGGCGGCGCCCGTGCTCGGGTCGATGATGAGCGCCGCTGCGGTGATGAAGACATCGTCGGGCAGCTGCCCGGCAATGGCGCTGTTGATGGCGGTCAGGAGCTCGCTGGGTGTTTCCACCAAGCGGCCGAGCTCGTTCAGGTGGGGTCGCACGACATCAACGAGGCGGGCCGCCGGTACGCCCTTGCCACATGCGTCGCCAATCACCACGCATAGCTGATCGCCCCGTGGCAGGACCCAGACGAAGTCCCCGCTCTCACCGCTCGCGGCTTTCTGCGCTACGGACCAGCGAAGCCCGTTGAACTCCGCAGGCAATGCGGCGTGTGAAAAGATCGGATAAGGCACAAGCTGCGCGGTCATGCTGGGGCATTGTGCACGCGACGTGCCACGGTTTTATGGGCTTCTCAGAGGTGGTTACGGGTCGGTAGAGCTGGGATAGCGCAAAACCTGCGTCCAAGGTGCAACCCGCGCGTTGCTTGCGCGAGAGCTCGCAGCGCGCGCGAACGACCTGGCGCGCGGGCGGAGCCGGTAGTGCGCACCGATCCTCGACTTTCTCACCACCGCTCGCGCCGGGCGCGCAAGTGGCATGTGCATTGCTGTTGCTATTCCGGCGGCTCAAAACGGATGCCGCTCTCAGGGGCCAGCACATGAAGTCCATGAAGTCTGGCTGAGCGTTAATTCGTCGCGCGCGGCGCGGCCCTTGGCTTGAGCGAGTAGATTTCATGAAGCGACGAGGAAACATCGAATTGAGTGTCGGGCAGCGCGGTTCTCAGCGAGCTGCGGTGGCCGTGCTGCTCATGACGTTCGCGCTACCGGCGTGCGGCGGCGGCGGTGGTGACGACAGCAACCCTTCAGGCGGCGCTGGCGGCGGCGGCGGCAATGTGCCGACCGACGGCGGCTCGGTTCCGCTCGAATGCACCAGCAGCGGCGCGCAAGCCGAGATGGTGAGCGTGCCGGCAGGCGCG
>DATDJP010000228.1:0-30453 GCA_036520475.1 Polyangiaceae bacterium
GACGAACCACTCGCTCCCCGCTTCGGACGGCTCGAGGCGATTCATCGCGAATCCTTGCTCGACTTGGCCTTGCGCCCGCTCTGCCCAGGCGGAGACCGCTACGCTCGCCAGAAGGCAGAGGGTCAAGGTCTGGAACCGTTCGTACGAGGATCGACGTTTCATGGTTTCTCCCGAAGAAATGCGCTCAGCCGAAGCATCGAAGATCACGCGATCACCCGTGACGGCGCCGCGGAACGGCGGGAATTAGGGGCAAAGGGCGGCAGAGATCGTATTGCTCAAGAGCGTCACGCCGGCGGTTCGTCCGAATGCTCTACCTGGCACCAGCGTCGCATTCGTCAGCATGCTGGTCTGCGAGCTCGCCAAAATATTGCCAATGTAGTGTGCCCCTCCGTTGATCGTCGCGCCGGTTCCCGTGGTCCAGAAGATCCTGCAACCCATTGAGGGAAGACCCCCGATGACGATCGCGCTGGCGCCGTCCATCACGGTCAGCGCACTGGCAACTTGAATGATCCAGACGGCGTTTGGGTCGCCCTTGGCATCGAACGTGAGAACCGTGTTGGCCGATTGGAGCGCGGACGACGTAAAACAATACACGCCCGGCGCGAGCGTCTTGCCGCCCAGATCCTGACCCGTCAAACTGTTTGCCGGCGGGCAGGGACGGCCAGCAAGCGCCGTGTAGGCGGTGCCCAGATCGAGCACGGCCTGGGTCGCCCGCGCGTTGTTGATCGCCACGCTCCCGGACGGCTGAAAGGGTGGCCCCGTCAAGCCGGTGATGGACGGCCCTGTCGTGCCCACGTCTCCGAGGAGTACCGTGGCAACGCCGCTATTGGTCACCGTCGCGCCGCCAAGGACGACGAACGGGGCGGCGGTACCGAGCGATTGCATGAGCCCACTCGTCCCCGAATTGAAGACTGCGGCATCGGCGTCGGGTAACGCTGCATCGAGGCGGGCGTCCGCATCGAGCGCCGCATCGAATATTCCGGCGTCCGCGTCGGGGCGGCCTGCGTCCGCATCGGCCGAGCTTGCATCCGATCGGGCGTCGCTACGCTGGGCGTCGCTTGCGCCGTCGGCCCGCTCAGCGTCGATAGACGCGTCGTTCGGATCGTTTGTATCGACGAAGTCCTCTCCGCCGCAATCGAGCGCCAGCGCTGCGGCGAGCGGAATGAGGGCGACTCCCGTCGCATGTCCAAGCCGTCGAACCATGAATCCCCCGATGCCTTTACCGGCGTAGTGCGCGGCCTGACGCAACAAAGCAATTTTCAAGCCGCCAAGATACGCGGCCGAAGTGGCGGGTTTCCTGGCGAGCGCCGTGGCGAGAGCGCCCGAATGTAACTGTTTTGCGCGGGGTAGGCTGAGGCGACGCCCACCGGGATAGTGGCTGTCAGGATCTTTTGCGGTAGCCGTTCGGCGTCTCGCCCGTCCATCGCTTGAACGCACGGTGAAAGGCGCTCGGCGTGGAGAAACCCAGGGCATACGCCGTTTCGCTGATGGATTGCTTGGGGTCCTGCAGCAAACGCTGCGCGATGCTGCCGAGCGCGCGCTCGACCAGCCGAGAGTAGGTCACGCCTTCCGCGCACAGGCGCCGTCGCAAGCTGCGCTCACTGATAGTGAAGTACTGCGCGACCGTGCTCATCTCCAGGCGTGCGCCGCTGGGACTCGCGGCCAGGTACTCCACGACTTGACTCGAGAAGCTGGCCTTGCGCCTCACGCGATCCAGGCGGCCCACGGCTTGGTCTTCGAACATCCGGTACAGGCCGGGATCCGCATGCACCGACCCGCGATTGAGCAGCGCGACATCGAACTGAAGGCCCGTAAAGCTGTTACCAAAGCGCTCGGCGCCCTCGAAAATGCGTGCATACTCCGCCACGTGCCCGGGCGCTGCGTGCTCGAAAAACACCCGGCGTGCGCGCGCGCCCGGCCCACCGTAGTGCCGGAACATCCGCAATAGGCCCGCGCTCCCGAGCTCCGCATTGAACCGCTCGCAACGCGGATTGCCGCGATTGAACTCATAGCGGAGAATTGCCGTTTCGCCCTCTTCCCGCAGCGCCGAGCTCGGGCCATCGAACAGAATTGCCTGAAATCGGAAATAGGTATGCAGGGCGTCTCTGAGCGTCTCGGCGTGCGCGAGCAAGCTCGGCATCACGTCCAGGCCCGCAAACTGCGACTGCTCACCGATGTGCAGCGCCAGCGCTTCGTTCTTCGTGAGCTCGAGCGCGGCGAGTTGCACCCGCTCGTACTCCTCGTTGGAAACGCGACCCGACGAATTCTGGAGCCGCTCCGGAGTCAGGGTCGCCGCACGCAGCAAGTCTTCGCGTGCAACGCCGGCCAGCTCGGCGGCTTCCACGATCACGCGCAGCAGTACGACGTTGACACTCATGACACGCGACGGACGCTCCCGGTGACTATGCGACAACGCGCACGGCGGCGGCAATTTCGAACAGCGTGGCCATCCGAACGCACGCGTCTCATCGCGTGCAATGCATCGGATTGAGCCGCCGAAGCTAGCCGAGGGGCTGGTGGCGTGTCAGCAGATCGTCGGTGATTTCCATCACGAATGCCGGCTCATTGTTGGGCGGCGTCTCGGCGATCGCTTCCACGAAACACCGCCTTGTCTCGGCATCGTCGTAGACCATCTTGGCGTCGAACGCGCGCTTCCACGTCTCGTAGTCCGGCCACTCGGCATAGCCGACGAAACGTCCGTCGCGCTCGCGGTGAAGCCGCGACCCATACGAGCCGTATCGCGCCGTGATCAGCTCCGTCCCGCGACGCCAGGCCGCGCGAAACTGCTCCTCCATACCGGGTTTGACTCTCCACCAATACACCGCAACGAACATCTGAGTTGACTCCAGTTGCCGCGCGGCTACCGCGCCCATTCCTCGCTCCGTTGCCAGAGCTCGGTCGCCAGCGTCCGGTCCTGCCCTGCCTTGCTGGCTTCTCTCGCACGGCACTCGTCATAGTAAAGTCCGGTTTGCGCTCCGGCTTCGGCAGAGGTGGCGCAGTACAGCGAAGTGGCCGCGCCCTGCTCCGTAGAAATCATGCCGAGCTTCATGAGCGAGCGGAACGGCCACGGCACCGAACGCCACACGTCGGACGCGACCACGCCCGGATGCAGCGAATAGGTATTGACGCCGGCGCCGTCGAGCCGCCGGGCGAGCTCGGCCGAGAACAGCACGTTGGCCAGCTTGGATACGCCGTATTCATGAAGCGCGGTCCTGGTCTTGGTCGGCTGGCGCACGGCGTCCCAGTCGATGCCAGTGACCCTGTAGTGCGCTTTGCTCGCGACGGTCACGATGCGGGCCGGAGCCGAGCGCTTGATGCGATCGAGCAACAAGGACGTCAGGAGGAAGGGCCCGACGTGGTTGACGCCAAAGGCGAGCTCGAAGCCCGACTTGGTGAGGCCGCGTGCACCAGCCAGGCCGGCATTGTTGATCAGCAAGTGCAGCGGCAGATCCTGGCGCAGGAAAGCGTCCGCGCAGGCTCGAACCGACGCCAGGTCTCCCAGATCGACGGACAGCGCCGCGACACGCGAGTTGCCGCTCGCGCGCTGGATCTCGTCCACTGCCAGAAGCGCCTTGTCTGACGAGCGGCACGCGACGAACACCTGCGCCCCCTGCCGCGCCAGCCCGATCGCCGTCGTCAGGCCAATGCCCGTATTGGCACCCGTGATGAGGGCGACTCGCCCGGCCAGCGGCGCTTCAGCGCTGTTCGTCATGGTCCCCCTTGTACACGATCGAGCGCGCAGGATGAGCGGCGCTTCGCCGGCGATCAGCGCGGTTTCAGCTTCGCGAGCAAGCGCGGGACTTCTGGAGGCAGCTCGCGCGCAAGAAACCCGAGCGGCGCTACGCTACGAGCCAGCGCCTCACCTGCCTTGGCGTGTAAATAGACGCCCCAAACGGTCGCCTGGAAGGGGTCTGCGCCGCGCGCGCACAGGCCGGCGGTGATGCCGGCCAACGTGTCGCCGGAGCCGGAGGTGCCGAGGCCGGCGTTGCCGGCCGTGTTACGAAACACTCGGCCATCCGGCGCGGCGATGAACGTCTCGGCGCCCTTCAATGCGACGATGATCCCGAGCTCCTGCGCCACGGTGCGCGCCAGCGCGAGCGGGTCTTCGAGCACGGCTTCGGGCGTGATTCCCCACAGCTTCGCCATCTCGCCCGCGTGCGGCATGGCGATCACCCGGGGCGCAGACTTGCGCCGCGTTCGCGGCTTCGAGCGGAGCGCCGTGAGCGCCGCAGCATCGACAATCAACAGGGCGCGCGTGCCGCCGCTCAGGCAGTGGTCGATGAGCTCCATGCCCGCCCGGCCGTCGAACATGCCGGGCCCGATGAGCACGGCGTCGGCGCGTTCCACGTCCGCGTGAATCGCGCGGCAGCTCGATTTCGAGAGCTCGCCCGAGCGCATTTGCGATAAGCCCATCACGCGTGCCTCGGGCACATGAGTCGCGACGTACGGCGCCACGCTGCGACCGGTCGCGATCTGCAGTGTCCCGGCGCCGGCGCGCAGCGCTGCGTTCGCGGCGAGGATCACGGCGCCCGGGACCTGCTCCGATCCCCCCACGACCAGCACTTGCCCGCGCTCCTTTTTGCCCAGGACTCCAGAGACCTCCGGCAGCGGCCAGCGTCTGAGCAGCGCAGGCGTGATCAGCCGGGCACTTGCGCTCGGCGCGCGCCGCGCACCCTCACTCACCGCAGCGCCGCTCCCGCGTCTGGCTCCTCGGTGACGGGCGTTCCTTGCTCGTCGAGCGGCGCTACGAAGTTGTACACGGTAAGGGCCATGTGCTGGCGACCGTTGTCTTGGCGCTCGAACTGGTAATCCGTGATCGAGCAATTGGCCACGTCCCCCTGACGGTCAATCGCCATCAATTGCTCTTCTGACAGCTCCTCGAGCAGATAGCGGAAACACAGCACGATGACCTGATGACCGACCACGAGCACACGCTCGTTCCGGTATTGAATCTGAATGTAGTTGAGTAAGCTGCGGAGCCGCAGGATCACGTCGCACCAGCTCTCGCCACCCGGCGGCCGGTAGTAGAACTTGCCCAGCTGAGCTCGCATCTCCCAGTGCTCGGCGTATTGCTGTCGGATACCAACGTGCGTCAGGCGATTGAGGATGCCGAACTCCTTCTCGCGTAGGCGCTCGTCGACCACGTGCACCAGGTCCGAGAGCTCGGCGGCTTCTGCCAGCAGAGTCGCGGTTTGCCGCGCTCTCACGTAGGGCGACGTCAACAGCACGCTCGGTCGTTCCCCGGCAGGCCTGTCCCGGTACCAGCGTCCGAGCGCGCGCGACTGCCGCTCGCCGAGCTCGGACAGGGGCACATCCACGTCCCGGCCCGTGATTTCGATCAGCGCGGCGCCCGCCGCCTCCGCAGCGTCGCGGGCCACGTTCCCCGAGCTTTCACCGTGACGGACCAACGTCATCCGGCTCGGCCAGACTTGCTCGGCAGGAGCAACCACAGCCTAAACAGTACGCACGCCTACGGCTCGTGCAACGCACCCGCGCCGGCAAACGCGGTTGGCCCGCGCTGAACCTGGTCCGGAAGCGGCGGTAACGACACGAAAACGGCACGTCAAGCTTCGGGCGTCCCGAGCTGCGCCAGTGCGGCGTCGCTCACCCTGCAGAGTCGCCATTCACCGAGCACGTCCGCGCCGAGCTTCTTGTAAAAACTGATGGCTGTTTCATTCCAGTCGAGCACGCACCATTCGAAGCGCGCGCAGTCGCGTTCGCGCGCGATCTGAGCCACACGCCTGAGCAACGCCGCCCCCACACCGTGCCGGCGCGCGCTCGGCAGGACGAACAAATCCTCGAGCCACACACCGCGCTTGCCCCGCCAGGTGGAGTAGCTGTGAAAGAACAGCGCAAACCCCACCGTCGCTCCGTCCAGCTCGGCGAGCAGGCACTCGAAGGGGGGATGGGGGGCCTCGAGCTGAGCCCGAAGCGTCGCGGCATCGACCTGAACGGCCTCGGGCTGCCGCTCGTACTCGGCGAGCGCCCGCACGAAGCTCAGAATCGTTTCAGCATCGGACGGCGTGGTAGCGCGGATTTCTAGCATGGCACCCGCAACCGTAACATTGCCCGGTGCTCCTCTGATCCGGAGCTCCCGGCCCTGATCGCGCAGATGGCGAAAGAAAAAATGCGACAACGGCCGCCCCGCGTCGTCTTCAGGGAAACGACCGAAGTCGGAGCCACGACGAAGCGGCCTCCCCGAGGCACGGCTCCGCACCGACACATCCGGAGAACATCATGAAAAGACTGGGTCTTGCCCTCATCGCCGTCAGCGCCTTTGCTTTGCACTCGGCCTCCGTGTTCGCGGAGAACAAGCCTGCGCCTGCACCGAGCGTGCGCGTGCCCCACAAGGGGCCAGTCGTTGCCCTCATCCGCAAGGTGACGTGCCAAACGGCGGGATCCCCGTCGGAGTTTCCGAACGGAATGCGCATCTTCAACAAAGGAAACGCGGCGCTCGCGGCGGGCACCAAAATTTCGTGGAAGTTCACGAACGGCGGGAGCGGAACGCACACCCTCGCCGCGGCGCTCGCGCCCAATGCCAGCGTCTTTCACCCGCAGGCCAACCCGGGCGGCATCGGGGCCGGCGCTCCGTGCGTTGCCAAGATTCTGTGAACGATCCGCGCTAGCCACGCGTCAGGGCGCGTAGACGATTGTCAACAGCGGCGTGGCGACGAAGCCGGTGGCGCTGACGAATTCCGCCGAGTCGCGCTCTTCGCCGGCGAACTCTTGCGACCCGCTCGATTCGCCGGCGCTGAGCACGACCAGAGTGCCGGCGAGCTCCACCCCTAGCGCCCAGTGCGGATTCAGCCAGACGCGCACGTCGAGGCCCAGCCCGACGCCCAGACCCGTCGTTAGTTTCGAGCCCCAGGTTCCCGTTGCGAGCCCGATGCGAGCGTGTCCGCCCGATTCGATCCGGCGACTCCGCGGAGGCATGTGCGGGCGCACGTAGAGCATGGCGTTCATTCCGTCGTGACGCAGCCGCACGCCGTCCGGCCCGGTGCGCTCACTGTAGGGCCTGAGATACTCGAAGCTTCCACCGAGCTCGAGCCCGCGCTGGACCAGGACACCGTAGCGAGCGCTGAGCGCCAGCACGTTGGTGGTCGCCATGAAATTGGTCTCGGTGACGGGCGGATTGTCCGGGCCGAAGTCGCCGATGTACGCGGCCTTGCCAATCGGAGCCACGAGCAACGAGAGCCGATGATTCGACGCCGGCTTCACCTTGTCCGCTGCCGCCTGCCCCGCGAACAGGCATAGGGCGCAAGTTAGCGAAGCTCGGAGTGCCAAGGGAGTACGCATACCGGGTCACAATGTACCGGACACGCCGCCGACCGCGCCAAGCCGAAATCCGGGCCACACCGCCTGGACGCCTCGATCACGAGCAAAGACGGCTAGACGGCGCTTCGTGACGCTGGCGTTGCCATGCGGATTGGCCGGGCGGCCCTTCCGGGGAGGTCGTTTTCTGCGGCGCTGGACAGCGCCTTGAGCGCGCCGTCTCGGGACGCGCTCAAGCAAATTGAAAAGTTAGTTTGCGCGCGTAAGATCGCGAATCCTTGCCCCGCTCCGGTTCTCGCCCTGTCGCTCGATGAACCGGAGCTCGCACTGTTCGGAGGCAATCAGGGAGTCTTGGCGACCCGAAGAATTTCGCCCTGGGAGCCGATGCCGTAGAGGTACTGGCTGTCGACCCCGAACAGGCCGTACCAGTAAGGCGCGCCGCCGTTCAGCTGAGTGATGTTTTGCGCAGTGCCCGTGCCATCCTTGAGCGTGCGCCGAATGAGTTGCGCATTGTTGGCGAAGTAGACGTACGTGTCGTCCACCGCCAAGCCTTCCGTCGGATACGACTGCGCCACCTCTACGTCCAGCGAGCTGGCCTTGGTCGAAGTCGCGATGGCCACGCGCTTGATCTTCGCGATATCTGAGTACTGATTCCAGTAGACGTACGTCCCGTCGGTCGCGAAGTCGATATAGTTGCCGTTGCCGATGTTCTCGTCGAGCTCCGTCACCGTTCCGCCGGATTGAAGCGCGGTGAAGAGGCGATAATGCGGCGCTGTCGAAACGTACTCCGTCCAGTAGAGCCGCGTACCCGCGGCAAACAGCTCGTAGATATTCCCGCGTCCGCTGATGATGGGGGCGGCAGCAGCGCTCGAAGCTGACTTGGCACCGGTGTAAATATTGTAGCTGCCGGCGCTGTAAGTTGAAAAGAACAGCGCGGTAGCGTTCATCGTCAAATTAGCGGGCTGCGCAACGGTCGTGAGTACCTCGCCAATGCCGAGGGTTCCATCGAGCCGCTTCTTGACGATCGAGGAGGATGCAGCGAAGTAGAGAAATCCGGTGCCCGGATCAGCGAGCGTGGGACCAATAGCCGGCGGAGCAGCCGCTGAATGGATCACCGTGCCCTCTGACGCAGGCGTCGTGGGCGGCAATGTCACGCTGCGCGCAACAATGCCGCTGTAGTTATACGTCGCGTAGACGGTATTTCCCGCCAAAAAGCCGCGCATGTAGTTTTGGTACTGAGTGCCCGCGGGATCCATCACGACGGCAGCCCGGCACTGGCTGCTAGCGCACTCACCGCCGCCGCAGCTCTTGCCGCACGTGCCGCAGTTGTTTTTGTCTTTGGCGAGCTCCGCCTCGCAGCCCGTGGTCGCGTTGTTGTCGCAGTTGGCCCAGCCCGCGTTGCAGCCGCCGCCCGCTGTGTCGATCTCGCACGTGTACGTGGTCGTGCTGCAGCGCACCGTTGCGTGACTGGCGTCGCACGTGATGTCGCACCCGCCGCAGCTCGTGATCAGCGCCAGGCTCGTTTCACAGTCGCCGGGGTTGGAGTCGCAATTGCCCAGACCCGCGGGGCACTGAATGGCACCGCCAGTGCCGCCAGTGCCGCCAGAGCCAGATGTGCCAGCGGTCCCACCAGCGCCCGCCGTGCCGCCACTGCCCGCCGTACCGCCCGTGCCACCACCGGTACCGCCCACGCCGCCATTGCCAGCCGTACCGCCCACGCCGCCGCTGCCTGACGTGCCGCCCGCTCCTCCGGCGCCGCCCGTGCCGCCGAACGGATCCGGTTGAATGTTGCCTTGCGGATCGACGATGTCTTTGGTCGGGTCAGTGCTCGCGCACTCTTTGCTGACCGCGCAGACCTGGCCGGGGCCGCAGTCGCTAGTGTCATCGCACGTGTCGCGGCACTCTTTGTCCACGCCGCACGTCTGCGTGCCCTTACACTGCGCGTTGCTCGTGCAGCCGGTATGGATCGAGAGCTGACAGACGCGCCCGGTGGCGCCCTGCACGCAACGCTCCTCGCCGGCGCAGTCGCGGTCCTCCTCGCATTCGCGGTGACAGCGCTCGAAGGTGCACACGAGCGGGTTCTCGCAGTTGGAGTTGAGCGTGCAGCCTTCAGCGAGCTTGGCAGCTTTTAGCTTCTCCTTGTCACTGTCGCTTCCGCAAGCACCGAGACCCACACCAGCCGTGAAGAGAAAGAATCCTAAAGCCGATCGAATACGCAGCATGCATTCGCTATTAACACGGTAAAAGCCTTATTCGCAAGCGCTCCCAACGGGCCCGGATACGCGCCGCAAAGGTCGCCGTCGACAGCGTGCGGAGACGCGTCACGCACGTTCGCACGCACACTCTCACGAGCTTTCCGGAGCAGGCCAACCCTTAGCCACGGAACTCCCGCGCATTTCGCGGTAGGCCCACAGCGCGTCTTCGAAAGGCCCGCTCGTCATGGGAGCGGACCTCCAAGCGAAGGCGCAGCCCGCGCGGCGCTCGCCCGGTGTTTTCTTCGCGGACGCGACCTCGTTAGGGGAACCTGCTAACTTGGGTATTTCCAGCGTGGACGAAGCGACGGTCATCCCCTCCGGCACACTGCTCCTCGGCAAGTTGCGGGTCATTCGGCTGCTCGGCACGGGCGGCATGGGGGCGGTCTACGAGGTCGAGCACGAGCTCACGAAGCACCGTCGCGCCATGAAGCTCCTCCACGGACCGATGGCGCGCGTGCCGTCCGTCGTGCAGCGCTTTCTGCGCGAAGCGTCGGCAGCGGGTCGGATCGGTAACCCGCATATCGTGGAGACCTTCGACGCTGGCCAGCTCGAGTCCGGCGAGCCGTACATCGTGATGGAGCTCCTCAAGGGGAGCTCACTCGAGCACCTGCTCCACGAGAAGCAACAGCTGTCCGTGTTCGAAGCGCTGGAGATCATCCGTCAAGCGTGCGACGGCATCCAAACGGCTCACGATGCCGGCATCATCCACCGCGACATCAAGCCCGAGAACCTGTTCATTCTCGATCACGAACGGCTCTTCGTGAAGATCCTGGACTTCGGCATTTCGAAGTTCGATCCGACTCGCACTGGGAACTTCAATCTCACGAACGAAGGCACGGCGCTCGGCACGCCGTACTACATGCCGCCGGAACAGGCGCGTGGTGAGACGACGCTCGACGTGCGCGCCGATGTGTACGCGCTGGGCGTGGTGCTCTACGAATGTTTGACCGGCCGAAAACCGTTCGTTGCCGAGACGCTGCCGCACCTGGCCGTGCTGATCCACGAAGGCAAGTACACGTCGCTCCTTCAGTTGCGCCCCGACGTTCCCGCCGCGCTGGCAGCGCTGGTGGCGCGTGCCATGTCAACCGACCCGGAGCAGCGTTTTCCGACGGCGCGCGCCATGCGCGAGGCGCTGGACGCCATCGACCCCGGTCTGCTTCAAACCCGGCACAGCCCCAATATTTCCTATGTCAGCGCGGGCTCGGCGTTCCCCCACGCGGCCACGGCGCTGGGCGCCACCCAGCCGACCAGCTCCGGAGAGATCGAAGCTGCGGGCACGGGGGCCGGTGTCGAGCTCGCGGCGAAGCCGGCCAACGGACGAATGCTGCTCTGGGCGGTAGCAGCGCTGATCGTACTCGGCACCGCCATCGGGATCGTGGCCAAGATGGCTGCTCCCTCGTCGATTGGGAAAGAGCTCGTGGAAGCGTCGGACGAGCGGGTGAACGCCACCTCTCAGCCTGCGCCGAGCGCGCCGACCCCCGCGAGCTCGGTCAACGAAGGTCCAATCGTGACCGTGGCGAGCGCGGCGTCGACGTCGGCGACACCTCCCGCCTCTGCGAGCGTGAACGCGCCGAGCGCGAGCGAGGCTCGTTCCGCTGCCGGGCGCCAAGCGGCGCCGAGTGGATCGGCGCCCAAAGGAGTATCCAACTCCCGCGCGCGCGAGCATGGTCTGAGCGAGGAGAATCCGTTTTGAGAGGACGTTTCGCGGAACTGTCGTTGTGCTTGGTCCTTTTCGCCTCTGTTTCTTGTCCTCGAGCTTCACTCGCGCAGTCGGGCACGAGCGACGCCACTCGGCACGAGGCGCATGAACGCTTCGATCGCGGACTCAAGCTCTTCAATCAGGGGGACAACTCCGGAGCGCTCGCCGAGTTCACGCGTGCCTACGAGCTCGTTCCGCACCCACTGGTCCTGTTCAACGTGGGTCTGGTGCATTCGTCCATGCATCACTCGGTTGATGCGGTGGCCACGTTCGATCGCCTGCTCGCGAATCCTGGTCAACTCGGCGCCCGAGAGCTCGAGCTCGCCAAGGCGCGGCGAGAAGAGCAAGCCGCGTTGATCGCCGAGCTGGCCATCACGGTGGACGTCGCCGGCGCGGACGTGGAGGTCGACAATCTGCCTGTCGGCAGGTCACCACTGCCCGGCCCAGTTCGCGTTTCGAGCGGCGAGCACTGGGTGAGCGCCATCGCGCCGGGTCGATATCCCGAACGCCGGCGAGTCGTCGTCGCCGGGAAGAGCAAAGCGGACGTCAGCCTGGTGTTGCGTGAGCTCGATCGCACCCTGGCGCGGCTCACCGTCAAAACCAACGTACCGGCAGCAGACGTCCTCGTGGATTCGGCGCCCGTGGGCAAGACGCCGCTCCCCGCGTCGCTGGCCTTCGCACCGGGCACACACACGATCGAGGTACGCCGGCCCGGCTATGTGACCGCCACGCGCAGCGTCACGCTCGGAGAGGGAGTGACGGGCGAGGTCAGCCTCGATCTCGCGGTGGATCAAGCCGCCCTTCAGAGCCAGGGCGGATCTCTGGCGCTTCGGATCAGCGAGCCCGATTCCGTCGTGTTCGTGGACAACGTGCCGCGCGGCACGTACGCCGCCCCATTGCAGCTGCCCCCCGGTAAACACAGCATCCGCGTGGAACGCGCAGGGTTTTTCCCCTTTCAACGCGACGTGAACATACCGGAGCGCGGCCGCCTGGAAGTGCCCATCGATCTCCAGCCAACCCCCGAGAAACGCGCGAGTTACCGCGGCGCCGCCACGACGCAGCGGACCCTCGGCATCATCGGCCTGGCTACGGGTGCCGCGCTCGCCGCGGGCGGCACCGGCTTTCTCATCTACAACCAGGGCCAAAAGAACGACGCCAAGGACGAGTTCGACAACGCGGACCTGAACACTCCAGGCGGCGACTGCTATCCCGGCACGGACGGCAGGACGGCAGTGTCTACCCCCAGTTGCGTGGAGGAGCTGCGCATTCGGCTCGACAACCTGGAAGAAGCGCGGGGCCACGACAAATTCGGATGGATCGGCGTCGGCGTGGGCGCGGCGGTGCTCGGCACGGGCGCCATCCTGCTTCTGACGGCGAACGATCCCGATCGCTACGAACCGAAGTCCGACAGCAACGTGTTTGCCCGCGGTCGCCTGCTTCCGATGGCTTACGTCGGCGAAGCGTTCACGGGGCTCGGCCTCAGCGGCGCTTTTTAGCCAGGGACGTCAGACGACGCGCGGGCCCAATTGCGTCATCTCGCGCGGCCCCGGAGTGTCAGCTATTGCGCCTTCTTCAGCGCCGCGCAGGCGAAGGCGCTTCCGCGGGTGCACACGCGCTGCAAGTCGATCTTGCCGGCGGGGAGACCGCGCGCCGTGTCGAGCAATCCCGAAGACATGCAGTCCGCGTCGCTGCCGCGGCGGCATGCATCCTGAAGCGCCATCTGCGCGCGCGGATCGGGAACGAAGGGACGGTTCGCGCCGAACAGCACCTTGAGCGCCGCGCACCCGAGCGGATCGCGGAAGTTGCAGGCCATCTCGAAGCTGCGCTTTGCCGAGTCCGGTGAGCGCTCGAACTGCGTGCGTCCCCAGCCGCTGCACGCTTCACCGCTGCCGCGCACACAACCCCGCTGATACACCATGGAAGCCAGCACGGGGTTACGCATCGCGCCGAACTCGTACAGCTTCCCGGCAGACGCACAGGCGGCCGTGTGACCGCCGTCACAGGCACGCTTGTAAAGCTGCGTGGCCTTCATGGGATCGCGCGCGCCGCCCTGGCCGCGCTCCAGTTGAGCGGCGAGCAGGGCGCAGGCTTCGTCATCCGCGCCGTCGCATGCCTGACGCAGTAGCGTGCTCCCTTTAGTTTCGTCTTTTGCCGTGTCTGCGCCGCCGGCGAGGTAGAGCTTGCCGAGCTCCTTACAGCCGATCGCCTCTCCGCCGTCACAGCTCTTCTGCAGAAGCAGAGCGGCGGTCACGCCCGGCACGGACGCACTGCCGTTCGCGATCGACGTACCGAGCAGCGCGCAGCTTCGCGCGTGTGCGGCGTCGCAACCCTTCTTCAGCGCCGCCGTGGCGGGGCCCTGATCCCCTTTGCGGAGCAGAGCGCTGCCCAGGTTGCCGCAGCTCGGCGCATTGCCCTTGTCGCACTGAGCGGTGCACTCGCTGACATTGCCCGGCGCGCACTCGTAGGCCGTCGCGGTCGCCGGGGTGGTGCACTTACCTTCCGAGAACACCATGCCGCTCGGGCACTCGCTCTTCTCGGCGGGCTCCGGCTTCTTCGCGACGGGCTCGGTAGCGGCGCCCGCGCGGCCTTTGCCGAGCGGCGACAGAACCAGGCGGATCGGCGCGCCGCACTGGTCGGGCGCCTTGTTCGAATCCGGCGTGGCTTTCTGACAGTCCGAGACAGCGCCATCTCGATTCTGCGTCTGCTTCGCGCTCGACGAACTTCCTTCCGTGCCGGCGCCAAAAATCTCCGCGGCCGCACGCGCCTTCGCCTGCGAGCCCGTGGTCATCGCGAAAGCGCCGACCGTGGCTCCGCGCACGAAGTGCGTCGCGCCGTCGCACGAGCCCTGGAGCTCGTCTATGGCGGGAGCGTCCCAGGTGGTGCGGCGTTTGCCGACCAAGATCATCGCGATGTCGAGGCTGGAACCGCGCTCGAGCTCAGCGGCGATCGCCACTCCGCTGAGCGGCAGGTTGGCGCGCACCTCGTCTGCGTTCTGCAGGCGAACCACCTGCTCGCGGCGAGTCATGCCGATGTAGCCGTAGTCTCCATCCAGCTTGCACTCGGTGAGAATTTTGATCCCCGTGCAGCTATAGGCGACGATCGCTATGCCATCTTTCATGGCTACCTCGAGATCGCCGCGCTGCTCGGGCTTCCAATCGACGACCAGCGGCTCACCACCCTTGCCGACGTCGCGGCATTCACCCTCGTTCAGCGCTTTTGCCGCCGATGGCGCCTCTGGACGCACCGCCTCGGCAGCCGAGCCTGCGCCGCAAGCAACCAGAACCCCAGGAACGAGCAACCAACCCCGTGAAAACATCATTGGGCGCGATGAAAACACGCGGTCGAGATTAAGACAACGATAGTTGCAACACCGCGCGCTGCCCTTGGCTCACGGCACACAATTGTTTCCTGAGTGCGTGCGCGCGAACACTCAATCACCCGCGCTGTCCTCCAATGCCCGACTCGATGGTCTCGCGGGTCGTGCGATTGTTCTTTGCACAACGCGCTTGTCGCTTTGTCGCGGTGTCTCACGACGGGCATGCGCTGAAGTAGCGGTGACTACCCTCTTGCGGCGCCGACAGTGCGGGATGATCACCGGGGCGGATGTTGGCTTGGCTTCACAAAAGACTTGCGGCGATCCTCTCGCACCGGATTGCGCCGTGGGTCATCATCGCCGGTTCTCTGGGCTTGATGTTGCGCTCAGTCGACACTGGGCTCGTCGGTGACGACTATTACACACGCGTGATCTTGAAGGGCATCCCACTCCCGGGAACCCGTGGCGGCCCCTTCGACCTGTTCACGTTTTCGACTCCCGAGTTGAACGCGGCTCAGCAAGACATCGGGCTGCGCGGCTGGTGGGCGGACCCGCTCGGCAAGGTTTCTTTCTTCCGTCCGCTGTCATCGCTCACGCACGCCTTGGACTACGCGCTCTGGCCGGACTCGGCGACCGCGCACCACGCGCACAATGTGCTGTGGTTTGGCTTCGCCCTCGTCCTCTTGAGCTTCATCTACGATTCGATCTTCGGCAGCGCATGGCCCGGCCGTCTGGCGCTGTTCCTCTTCGCGTTCGACGACTCGCACGCTTTCGGCGTCTCCTGGGTGGCGAACCGCAATCTGCTCGTGGCCTTCGCGCTCGGGCTCCTCATGCTCTGGACTCACATCAAAGCGCGCCAGACCGAGCAGCACCGCTTCGCCGTCCTGGCCAGCGTGGCGTTCGGCGCGAGCCTGCTTGCCGGTGAGTCCGCGTTGACCACCGCCGCGTACGTGCTCTGCTACGCGCTGCTGCTGGACGGCGCGAGCCGGCGCAGCCGCGCCTTGTCGCTCTTGCCGTACGCGGTCGTGTTCGTCGCATGGCGCATTCTATATCGCGCGCTCGGCTATGGCAGCGCGCGCTCGGGCTTGCTGCTGGATCCGCTCTCGGCTCCGCTCGATTTTCTGCAGGCGGCGCTGCATCGTTTTCCAGCCTTGCTTTCGGCTCAGCTGGCCCTTCCGCCTTCGGAGCTCTGGCATTCCTATCCGGTCGTCGCATCCTGGCTGCCGGCGGTGATGTTGGCCTGGATGATCGCGCTGATCGCGGGCTGCGCGTGGTTGGTTCTGCCCCTGCTTCGATCCGATCCCCGACTGCAGTTTTGTGCCGCCGGTTTTCTCCTGTCTGCCTTGCCCTTTTGCGCGACCGTTCCCCACGATCGCTTGCTGTTTGCGCCAGGAATCGGCGCCATGGCGCTGCTGGCATTCTTCGTCGCGGCGGCCCTGGCTCGTGCGCCCACTCTTCTGACCTCGCGCCTACGCGCACGAGTTGCTCCGTTCGCCGCAGCCGCCACCCTGATAGTCCATGGCATCCTCTCCCCCATGGCCCTCTCCGGAGGCAGAGAGAGTGCAGCCAAGGTGGCTCGCTTCATCGGCCGCACGGACGAGGCCGTGCCCGACGACCCGAGCGTGGAACAGAAATCCGCGGTGCTCTTGAACCCACCGCTGGGTGACGCGTTTGGCGGTTACCTGCCGCTCGCACGCGTTGCCACCGGGCGGCACCGACCCAAGCACGTACGCTGGCTCGCGACCGGCGTCTCGGCCGTTCACGTGGAACGGGTGGACGAACGCACCCTGCGCGTGCAGCAAGATCAAGGCTACTTCAAGCTCGACTGGGAGCTCTTGCATCGTAGTCGGCACCATCCGATGCCGCTTGGGCATCAGGTGAAGTTACGTGACGTGACGATCGTGATCACGCGCCTGACGGAAGACGGCCGTCCTTTCGAAATCGAGGCGCGCTTCACGGAAAAGCTCGAGTCCGCGAAGCTGATTTTTCTGGCCTGGGCCGGCACCACGTTTCAACGGTTCAAACCGCCGAGAATAGGTGAGCGCGTGACATTACCCAAGGTTGATTACTTGAAGGTTGCCCGTTGATCGAAGCGTCAGGAGGACTCGCCACGTCCCCAGGCTACCCGCCGCTGATGATCGGACCCACGTCCAGCGGCCAAAAATCGACGTAAACCAGGCGACGCCGCATCGGCACCACTGCCGATGTGCTCGTCACGTTGTTCTCAGCGACGTCTTCGTCCGTCTCCCAGATCTCGTACTCGTAAAGCGCCAGACGATACTCCCGATTCGTGGGCAAATCCCGGCGCGGCCAGCGCACGCTACCCTTCCAGTACACGTTGGTCGAAAGCAGTGACGTGTACGACGCCAGCTCGACGCCTGTGTCGACCCCTTCCCAACCGAGGTCGCCGTGCGATCCAATGGGTCGCCACTCGATGCGCGCCACGATCTTGTGAGCCGAGCCCGCAACTGGATTGGAGGTTAGAGTCGGAGCCACGACAGGAGGATCGTCCGGAAGCGTCCCGATGTCGCCGGGCCCGTCCGCAACGGTCGAGGTCGGACCGATCTGCGCAAACTGCGGGTTGCTCCCGTTCAACCTTTGTCCGAGCTTGGACAGCGCGGAGGGGCCGTGCAACGTGACGTCGATGTGAGCGGTCGCGTACGACAGGGTCGCGGTGCGATCGGCCAAGAGCTGCGCGAACTCCGTGCGCACGACGCGCGACAGCTCGACGTTGAGCAGTGAGTGCGGCTGGTAGCGGCAGAGAGCAAAGCGCACGAACGTGTAGTACGCGCTGCCCGGCGTCAGCGTGAGATCGACGTACCAGAGCTTGCGGTCCTCGTCCCAGAGCGGCTCGAAGCCGACTACGCGCACAGGCAGGTTGCTCTTCCCGGGCCCGAAGGTCTCTGCGACAACCAGGCCATCGGCCACGGCGCGGGGGGCGGTTTGCGGCTCCGCGGGATCGGAGGTGAAGTGCGACGCGCTGAGGAACGTGCTCGGCCCGGTCTTGTCGAACAGCGGATCGCTACCCCACTGGCTGACGTAGTCGCGGTACTCGTCGAGGGCGCTCGGCGACGCATTCGGCGGAAACAGCACGACGCCGAGCAGCTCGTCTTCTCCCGAGCTGTACCAGCCGCGGTTCAGGTAAATCCGCAGCCCGCGGCCCAGGCGCTGGCGTCCGGTGGGCGTGTCCTTCCACTGAAACGTGGGCACGACGTAGAGCGGCTGCGGCACGTCGGGGCGTGCAGAGCTCTTGATGTCGATGGGGCTGCTCTCGGGCGTCAGGTACTCGGGGCCATCGACGGAGATCAGCTTCCGTTTCTGGATGATCTGGGGATACGTCGGATGGGGCACGAGCTCTTCGTGGTTCGTGATCTTGTGCGGGAAGTATTCGCGGTAGCGGGTGGTTCCGATCAGGTGGTAGTAGACCCAGCGGTGCTTGGTGTCGCCGAACTCGTGCGGCAGCAGAGTGTCAACCTTGGGGGGGAAGCGCACGGGCGCCTCGCCATAGTCGACGCGGCGGTCGGCGACGTGGCCGTCCTTGTCGACGGTGTACGGATCCTGGTCCGAGGTCGGGTCGTCGACGAAGTCGCGCCAGCGCGCACGCACCTCGAGCTCACCGGTGCTCTCGGTGTGCAGATCGATGATGCCGCCGCCGAGCATGGCGAAGGTCTTGCCCGTGTTGCGTACTGCGTATAGCGAAACGAAGCGCGCCGGACGGATCGGCTTTTCGACCGCGTGCACGAGCACCATGGTCCGAAATGGCGTGAGCATCCAGTGCTGATAGCCGTTGAGCTTGGTGTTGTTGCGACCGGTGTTGCTCATGCCGTGCCAGCGCGCCATGAGCGAGAGCTCCCCTTCACTGCTGGAGGTGGGCGGCACCACGGCGGTGGCGTAACGCACGGTGAGCATCGTGCCCTTCGGCAGCTGCGCTTTGACATCCGGGCCTCCGACGATGAGCGCGGGCGCGGCGGCCGCGCCGAGCACGAGCGGAAACGGCGCTGCACCGGGCCAGCCGCTGGTCGCGAACGGTTGATGCACCACCGCATTCGAGCCGTCGCGCGGCATGAACGCGACGCCGTGTGCCAATGGATCGGGCAGGTACGGGAGCTGGACGGGGTTTTCCTTGTGGATGAAGTAATGGCCGTCCGGCAGCGGATTGCCCTTCTTCCAGTCCGCCGGCAAGCTGGCCGGGGCCACTTCTGCACCCGTGACATCGACGATGGTCGCGCGATTGGGATCACCGGGGCTTTGGGTCTCGAGGTTCACCAGGTCGTCGAACGATCCGGCTTCCTTCTTCAAGAGGTCACGCGAGACGTCCGGGCTCTGTTTGAAGAGCGCATCGAACATGCCGTGCGCCTCGATTTCGCCGACGTGTGCCTTGGGCGCCGCCACCCAACGCACGTTCGATTGCTGGAACATCACGCTCTCGTTGATGCCCAGGCTCGCCGGCAGCGGATCCGGGCTAGCGTCGCCGCGGCTGCGGATGACGAGCCGCTCCATGGATTCGCCTTCGACGAATGGCTTGGTGACGACGAGCATCGGCGCGGGCACCGGGTCGTGGCGCCGATACACGATGGCCTGGGATTCGCCGACGGCCGGTGTGGGCTGCTCCGGCAAGGGCGTCGGGTAGTTCACCGAGGGCGGAGCGGGCAGACCATTGCCAGCCAGGTCCACGGCGCGGGCGCGGAACAGATACGTTTCGCCGTACCGCAGCGGGGGCAGCGAATACGCTTCCGCCACGAAGCGCGTCGCCACCTGAAAGCCCGCGCCCGGCGCGTTACTCGGCATGCCCGGTTTGTCGCTCTGGCGCTTGTCGGCCTCTGGCACGGGTACAATCGTCTTGCCAGGAACGACCGCGGCCAGGCTGAAGTTGCGCCACGCGACCAGCGTCTCGTGCACGTACAGATCGGGTTCTTGCTGGCCCTGCGGCACCGGCTCCGGATCACTCGAGGCGCTCTCCGCTTTCAGGTAACCCTCGTCGGGCCCCGGCTGCTGGATGACCTGTCCCGCGACTTCGTAGCGGCCGCTGCGGCGGCACAGCGAGAACCACTTGCCCTTGTAGCTCACGTCAACGCGGTAGCCGCGCAGCACGTCGTCTGCGTAGAGCACCGCGGCTTCGGGGTTGGCTTCGAACGCGGCCTGGCGCGCCGTCGTGTCCCAGAGCTTGTCGTCGCGCTGGCTCCTGATCACCATCAGGCCGCCGCTGCGCAGAGCCGGCAAGCTCGTTTCTTCCGGAGCCTGGCTCGATTTGGCGTCTGGCTTCTGAGCCCTCTGCGCCAGCAGCGTATTTCTATGGCGGTGCATGTTGACGGCGTAGTCGTAGACTTTGATGGCGTTGCCGTCGGGGTCGGTTTGAATGACTTGATACGCAGTCGGATCATCCAGCTTCAACAAACCGTGCTTCAGGTCGCCACCCGCGCGCGGCTCCGCGCGAAAGCCGGACGTGGCGTCCACGTTGTATTGCGTCCACGGCGTGAGCGCCGCGATCGGCAGTAGCGACGGCGCCAAGAGCTGCAGTTTGTTCGATGCACCGAGCACGGCCGCGGCGCCCGGATCGAGCACACAGTCGAGGATGAGTCCCAGCCGCCGCAGCAGGTACGGATGGTCGCCGAGCGCGGCCAGCGCCTGGTGAAAGTCGAACAGCGGCTCCTTCGGCCGATCGGGCACGAGCGACGAGTCGTACGGCAGATCCGCCGAACGGTACGGCGTCTGATTGCCGCGCTTGAAGAAGCGGATCGCCTGAAAAAACGCCGAGAACGGGATATTGGGCACGTTCAAGCTCGTGGCGAGCGCCGTCAGCTCGAGCTCGGTCTGGCGATCGGGGTGCGTCGCGCGGCCGCGTGACGGCACGGGTGCGTACCTCTTGGGCTCTCCCTTGATACGCACCGGCGGCAGCGCGCGGTCGATCACCGTCTTGACGCGGCCCATCGTGTCGAGCAGCTCCGTGATGGGAGTCGTGCCCTTGAGGTCCGGAAACGAGTCCGGATACTCGTTCGCGATCTGATTGTAGAGCGCGTCGATGTACGCCTCCAAAGGCTGCACGGGATAGGAACGCATCCAGCGCTTCGAATGATCTTGGAAGACGCGCGGCGTGACTTGCGTAAGCGCCAGCGGAAATATCTTGTCCCAGAGCGCCGGGTCGAGCCCGCTCACGCTTTCAGGCGTCAGTTGCGCCGTGAGCTGGGGTCCACCCGCCGAGCCGATCTCGAGCGCGAGCTTCGGGCTCGAGATGAACAGAGCCTGCAGTTTCTGCGCCCAGTTGCCGAGCGCCCAATCTTGCAGGCGGCCCGTCGCTCCGAGCCCGGTCAGGCGCGGAGAGACGTAGATTGAAACGCGGTAAGCGCCGTTCGGGCCACCGTTCGGCAGCACCGTGTACATCATCTGAGTGGTCGTCGGCATGCTGCTCCTCGCGCGTGTCCTACGCGGCCGCCATCACGAAGCTCGACAGGTACTCCGCCCACGGATCGAGCTCCGCGGGTGTGCCGGGGTTGAGCTTTTCGAATTGATCCATGAACGTGGGGTCGTCGTTGCCGCCCGCGAGCTTGCGCTCGCACGACACCTCCACGCTGAAGCTGAAGAAGCAGACGCTGACCTCGATCGTCAAGGTCGCGCGCCCCACGAGCTTCTTCGATTCGAACTCGTAGGTCATCTCCAGGAGCAGCGTGATCGAGGCCGAAATCAGCCCGAGCACGTCGACTTTGCCCTGGAAGCGCAGGTAGCCGGTGAGCTCGCCCGCCTGCTTCTCGGGCGGCCCCACGTCCACCTCTAGCCTGAAATACACGCCCACGGCGATCGAGATCGATCCCGAGGCGACGCCGAAATCCACCGCCAGCTGCGCGCGCGCTTCGAGCGCGGCTTCCAGCAGCATGATTCCCTTCGGAGACAGCTTCAGGTTCACGAAGCCGCCGCCTCCGACCATCATCACCGTCAAGATGAACGGCTCTTCGCGCGTGCAGAAGAAGAAGCTGATGGACAGCGGATTGCCGATGAACGGAATCTCGAAGCCGGCGCCGAGTCGCATGTTCTGGATGCTGAACACGCCGACCGCGATCGACGGAATCGGCACGCTGAAACTCGCGCGAATGCCCTCTGCGTCCACTTCGAGCGCCGGTGGATCGGAGAAGCCCGCGCTCGGGATCAGCTTGGCCAGGGTCTGGATGAACGCCAGGATGTCGTCGAAGCCGACGTCTCCGTCGAACACGACGTCGACCTCAGGCTTCCTGTTCGACTCGACCTTGAACAAGAGCCGCTTGAACGGGATCGCCACCAGCTTCGCGCTCTCGCCGAAGACGTTGATCTTGAAGTTCTCGATGCCCGCGATGACGCTCACGCCAGGCGGGTTGTTGCCGACCTGCTTGGCGCGCGCCTCGACGGCGAGCAAAAAGCCGCCCTTGGGGGTCGACGTGCGCGGCACGAAGAAGCCCGCGCTGTCCTTCTGCAGCGGCGTGCGCCACTCGAACTTGACGGTCAGGTTCTTGACCATGTCGAGGCCCGTCGCGAACGCCTTCAGGCCGTCCTTGACGGGGCCGAGCAGGTTCAGGACGGAGCGCACGCGGCGCTTCAAGTCCTCCTTTTCACTGTCGAGGATCGCCGGCAGGCCGTCCGCGGCCGTGCTGACACCTTCCAACGCGCCGACCAGGTCATCCACCAGCGTGTTGACGGCGCCGAGCGCGCTGTCATCGACATCGTCCGGATTGCTGTTGCCGAGCGTGACCAACTCGCCGATTTCGTCCAGGACTCCGTCGAGCTTCGTACGCAATGTCGCGAGCACGGCCGGCGCGCCGGCGCCGATGTCCGTCTCGAGCTTCTGAAGCATCGCCATCAGCGCGGCCGCGTCCTCCATGAAGCCCGAGACCGCATCCAGCGCCTGCGTCACGAAGTTCGGCGCATCCTTCAAGAGGCCGTCCGGCAGCACGTCCGCGAACGGAATCACGCCGAACAGCATCGCGTCTGGCAGATACTGCGCCGGGTCGAACTTGTTCTGCGCGGCCTGCCCCAAGTCCGACGTGAGCTGCGTCTTCCGCGACAGCCCCTTGAAGCTCATCGAGGGATCGATGAAGCCACCCGACGTATCCGACTTCTTCGAGAAATCCGCGCCGACCGAGCCGCCACCCTTCACCGAAAACAGGATCTCGCCGCGGTTCGCGTGCGTCGTGTCCGTGCCGTCCGCGGGAAAGCCCGATTCGAGGTATTTCGAGTAGTACTCGAACGACGTCGCGGCTTGCTGTCCGAGCAGGTGGCGTATCGCCTCCACGTTGAGCGCGGTCTCCGCGATGCCGGGCGCATACGGTAGTCCGATCGCCGTCGTCGGAAAGTCCACCCCCGGCGGCTGTTGGTTCTGAATCGTGCCGTCGAATACGACCTGCTCCGTTTCGTACGTGCTGTCGTCGGCCTTGGCGTTCCTGCTGTACGCGATGCGCTGACCCGCAAAGCTCGACGTCTTGTCCGCGGTTGGATAACCGGCGTAGATGTTCTTCGCATCGATTAGCTTTGCGTCGCCGGGCAGCGGGTTTCCGGTGTCCGGATACCAGGCAGCGACCACGTCGAAATTCGAGACGCCCCCTTCCCGATCGACGCCCTGCACCTTGAAGCGAAAGCGATTACTCGGCGTAGTTTGTATCGGATTGGCGGCATTGCCGCCCGGAAACGGGATATTCAGATTCGGCGTGACCAGCGTCCTGAAGATTATCGAGGAGTACGGAAGACGCCGCCAGCTCTCCGGGTAATCGCGCCTGGGCTCGATCACCTCGATGTAGTTGCGCTGCCACAAATACCCAATCGTGGTGTCAGGCCATCGGAACTTGCGCTCGGTGATCTGAATCAACAGCGACTGATGTCCCCACGGGAACAAACGGCCCCTGGTGACCACCTTCACGTAGTAGTCGCGGCCCATCGAGGCCTGGTGATCCCACGACACCAGCGGCAGCGGACTCTTCAGCGTGAAATTGACGTTCGCGTCCAGCCAGCCGCCGAGCGCACTCAGCATCAGCTTGCTGGCGTTGATTGGCTTCGGCACGTAACTCGGATGATTCGGCCAATCGACGTAGTTCGAGCTCAGGTGCACGATGCTGCCGCGCTGGTTCGGGAACAGCGACGGCAGGCCGAAGGTGCCGGGATCCGGCGGAAGGTTGAACGACTGCTCCGGCTTGCTCCCGAGGTTGTCGAAGGGAGCCGGCCGCGGAAAATCGAAATCGCGCGTCCAGATCGCGCGCACCGTGCGCATGCGATGCGCAGACTCTGTGACGTTCGCGGTCTCTGGGTCTCGCGTGGCCAAGCGCGTGTGCCACAGCTCGTGACGGCCGTTCTTTTCGCTCTGTACCGCGGTCGCAGCGTGCGCGAAGCGCGCGTGCTTGTTCGGCGAAAGGATCATCCGGAACGGCAGCTCCAGCGCCGTCTCGATGTTCGTCGGCGCGCGCGGCCGCACCTGCGGCAACACCGTCGGCGACGGATCGATCGCTTCAGCGAAGGTCAGCGACGACGCAGCGCCCGTGCCGAGCAGATAGCGCTCGGCCGCCAGCTGATTGCGCGTCCTCGAGATGGAGCGCGTGCGCGAAGCAATCGGCGCCGTGGTTATTCCGCCGGGCGGCAACACCACCCGTCGAATCGCATCCGGCGGCGTCGCATTCGGCGCCACATTCAGCTCGAGCGTGCTCAATGCCTCGAGCAGACCCGCCCCGGTATACGGAATCGGCGGATGATTGGCCGGCACCTTGAACACGAGCCGGCTCGGCCCCGCGATCCGCGCATTCACCGGCGGTGGCGGCAACACCGACGCCGGAAGCGGCGGCGGCCCCACGAAGGTGTCCACCGCATTTTCGTCTACCGCCTGCTCCAGAAAGTGCTGCGGCGCAAAATGCACGATGATGTAAGCGATCCCGGACCCGTCGTGGACGAGCTCCAGCCCCGCCGCGTTTGGCACGAGCTGCAAATTCGCGAACTCGAAGCGCAGCGACACCAAGTCTTCCCGCCGCGTCAGCACCGCGCTGAGGCTCGGCACGATATCCAGGTCGAAGTCGCAGCCCGGCAGCCACAGGCTCGCGCCCGACAGCCCCGTCACCTTGAAGAAGTTGCGCCGCGAGATGGTCCATTGCTCGCCCATGAGGAATGCTCCGCTCGGAATTCCGGTTCCGCTCTGGAGACGCTCCCCGCTGCAACTTGTCGCACAGATATTTTACCAATCCATATTCACTAACGATTGCATCAACTTAGAGCATTGCCCAAGGACAACAGCGTCAGTTCATCGACAGGTCGGACCCTAAAGTGAAACCTGCCGTCTGCGAAAGAAGAATGAAGTCGCCCTCGGCCAGAAAGCGCACGCCGAAATCGTAACCCTCGATGAAGCATTGCCCACTGAGAATGAGGCCAAAGCTGAAGTCTTCGCACTGCCCGTAGCGAACACTCCACTTCCCCGCGCTGCTCCCAATTCCCGAGAACAGCGGCTCGGGCTTGAGCAGAAAGAGGACGGCCGAGAGTGGGTCGGACGGTGGGTCGGAGCTCGCCGGCGCGGGGGGCTTCCGAACTTCAGACGATTGCGAACACATTTGCGGGTTTTCGTTATCGATCGTCGGCAATGCGCGAACCCCCCTGAGCTCAATGTCGGCCGGACGCTTGCCGGGTTGAGCAGCAAGTCGGCAAATTTCGCCCCCAAGCGCTGGGTCTGAAGCACGAGGCTGGAAGATTTCCTTGCGACACCCGGCGCCTGCCAGCGTCTAGGAGCATGAGAACAAGCCGCTACGGTTCGTATGCGCAAGGCTTGGCGACCTTGGTCCTGCTGACCGGCTGCTCCGGCGACAACACAGGGGCCGGACTCGAGCCGTCCCTGGGTGAGAGCGCCGAGGCGCTCGCGCTGCGCAGTGACTTGAACGAGACTCACGATGGGCTCGAGGTCGTCGCGCCGCGGGCGCCGGTGCTTGGGCTCACCGTGAGCCCGCCGATCCAGGACGACGCGACGCTGAGTCCGCGAGCCGCGGCGGCGCGACACGGCACACACTACTCGAAGACCTTCCAACAGCTGGTGCAGCGCTGGCGGCAGCATCACGCGGCCGGCATGCGCTTGATCGATCTCGACGTATCCGTGCAGAACGGCGCGGCGCAGTTCTTCGGCACCTGGGCGCCCGGGACTGGCAGCTCGGCCCTGTACCGCTATACGAACGAAGCGGCATTTCTGCAGCGCGTCGAGCTGGAGCGAGCGCAGAACCGCCAGCTCGTGGACATGGAGATCGCTGAGCACGACGGATACACCTGGTACTACGGCGTGTGGTCTGGCTCGGGCAGCATCTATCCGATCACCAAGAGCAACACCTGGGCAGCGTTTCAAATCGCGTTCGTCCAGCACGCGGATCAGGGCGAGCGTCTCGTCGATGTCGAACTCTCGCTCGAAGGTGGGCAGACGCGCTATTGGGGCGTCTGGCAGGCCGCCGTGGGGCCCGCCCAGCAGCTGATTCACTCGAGCTCGCTGTCGGGGTTCGGCGACGCTTACACGCAGGCGCGCGCCCAGGGTCAGCGCTTGCGCGATCTGAGCGGGCTGCACAAACCGGGTGACGTCCAGGAGTACGTGGGCGTCACGGATATCGCGGCAGGCACGTGGGCTTACTACGTCTACACGAGCTGGAATGACTTCAAGACTCAGTGGGCCACCCAGGCCCAGGTCGGCCGCGCTCTGAGCGACCTCGAGGTGATCGAACGCCCTGCCGGCGGCCGCTACTACATCGGTACATGGCGTGCCGCGCCGGCCGATCCCGTGGGTCGCACGAACACGAGCCAGCTGGCGAGCAAGATTCAGAGCTCCCTCTCTGGTAACGTCACCGGCTTCGCCTACGCTATCGCCGATCAGTCTCAGCTCGCGATCGCAGGCGCAGGTGGGCTCGCTCAGCGCGCGCCGAACCCCGTGCACTTCATGACCTCGCGCACGCCGTCCACGGTGGCGAGCGTGACCAAACATCTGACCGGTGTAGCGCTGCTCGCACTGCTGGAGCGAAACGAGATGCCGCCGAGTACGGAGGTCCTCGACTGGCTCCCCGCGGCGTGGACTCCTCACGCGACGAACGACGGGCTGACGTTCGAGCATCTCCTGACTCACACGTCCGGCTTCGATCAGCTGCTGACGACGACCGACATCGAAGGTGCCGGCAACACGTGGGACGGGCTCGAGGTCATGGTCGAGCAGATCGGAGCGATCCCGGGCGCAACGCGCAAGTACAAGAACGCGAACTTCGCGCTCCAGCGCGTGCTCATCCCGGCGCTGCGCCGCGAGCTCGAAGGCAACAGCGTCCCCGTGGTGACGGAGGACAACTCGCGAGAGCTGTATCTAGACGCGCTCGACGACATCGCGTTCGAGCGCCTGGGCATCGAAGACATTTCCTGCGAGCCGGTTGCGGGCACGACCGAAGCCCTGTCCTACAATTTCAGCGATGCGACGCTCGGCGGAAAATCCTGGGCGTCCACCAGCAGCGGTTGCGGCGGTCACGCCATGCTTCAACTGAACGCTCAACAACTCGCAGAGTTCTTGACGGGAGTCCGCTATAGCGACCACATCTTGTCCGCGTCCAGCAAGAGCTACATGGACGCGAACCGCGCGGGATGGAACTCCGCGACGGGGGTGGATGGCGGAACGGCCTACTACCACGGTGGTGACTACTTCTGGTCGGGAGGGCGCGAAACGCACACCTGCGTCATGCGCTTGCCGAACGGCATCGATGCGTCGCTCATCGTCAATTCGGACACCCCGACGAGCCCGTGCACCGTGCTCAGAACAGCGTACAACGCCGCTACGCCCTGAGGTCACGACGGGTCTACTCGTGGGCTTCAACGCCGTATCAGCGCGACGGCGGGCAGGCTCGTGCATTTGACCGTCGGAGTGAAACATGTTTCACTTTGTGCGATGCCAGACGAACAGGCGCGCCACTACTGGGACATCCCGGAGACGCTCGTCACTCCTGCTTGGGCCGAGAAGCGCCGCTTGGCGGCCCTGCTGCGCGAGCTCTCGGCCCTGTGCGTGACGACGGACGCACCGGTGGAAGGTCTCGAGCGCGCCTCGGCCGCAGCACGCGAGGCGCTGGAGCAGCTCCGGCCTCATCCAGGGCGCACGTACCAGCAAGGCTTTCCAGAGTGTCGCAGCATGGATGATCTGGCGGTCTTTACCGATCGCGCCACGCTGGTTGGCGGATGCAACCCGGTCGCACCGCCGATGAAACTGAGTTTGGAAGGCGACATCGCCGTCGCGCTCGTCACTTTCGGTCCGGTGTTCGAGGGGGCGCCGGGCTTCGTGCACGGCGGGATGGTGGCCGCGGCTTTCGATCACTTGCTCGGTTATCTGCAAGTCCGCCGGAACGTACCCTCGCTGACCCGCTCGCTCACGGTGCACTACAAGAGTCCCACGCCGTTTCAGACCGAGCTGCGCATCGAAGGCCGGCTCGAGCGCAGCGAAGGCCGCCGCCACTACCTCGCCGCTCGCTGCTTGGCTGGCGCAGACGTGACCGCGGAAGCCGAGGCGCTATTCGTCGAGCTTCCAGCCGGGGCGTTCGAGAAGCTGTTCCAAAGCGTCGGCGAAAAGTACGCTTGAGTCGAGCCGTACGCGAGCACGTTCGCGGTGAGCTCGCCCGCCGCCCAAGCTCGCTGCTCGACGCACTCAAACCCCAATGACCTCGATCGAACCAAGCGAAACCTCGCGGCCGGTGGGCCAGACGGTTACCGACTTCGCGTCGCTGCCGCTCGTGCCGGCGCTGATTTCCGTCGTCAAGGAGCTGGGCTGGGAGCAGCTCACTCCGATTCAAGCGCGCGCCATTCCCGCACTCCTCGAGCACGCGGATCTGATCGCACAATCGCAGACCGGCAGTGGCAAGACCGCCGCCTTCGCTTTGCCACTCTTGAGCCAGCTGGACCTGGCGAAGCGGGAGCTCTCGGGCCTCGTCGTTTGCCCGACTCGCGAGCTGAGCGCCCAGGTGGCGCGCGAGCTGCGCCGGCTCGGCAAACGCATGCCCGGCTTGTCGGTGGTGGTACTGGCAGGCGGGGATTCTTTGCGAGAGCAGAGCAAGGCGCTCGAGAAGGGCACGCACTTGGCCGTCGGCACGCCAGGCCGGATCCTCGATCATTTGAAGCGGCGGACTCTGAAGGTGCACCGCCTCGCGACGGTGGTTCTCGACGAGGCCGACCGCATGCTGGAGATGGGCTTTTTGAACGACGTCGCCAAAATTCTCAAGGCGCTACCCGCGGCGCGGCAAACGGCGCTGTTCTCTGCGACTTTTCCGGCATCGATCCGTGAGCTCAGCGCCAAGCACCAGCGCAATCCGGCATGGATCGCCATCGAGGATGCCGGCACTGCGCGCCCCCAGATCGAGCAACGCGTGCTGCACGTCGCCACCAAGGACAAGCTCCCTGCCCTGCGCTCCGTCCTTTCACGCCATCCCCACGAATCAGCGCTCGTATTCGCAAACCAGAAAGCGACGGTGGCGGAGCTCGAACGATCGCTGGCAGCGGCCGGCCTGAGCGTGGCGGCCTTGCACGGCGATCTGGAGCAGTTCGACCGCGATCGCGTGCTCGCCAAATTTCGGAACGGCAGCACGCGCGTCCTGGTCGCGACCGACGTTGCGGCGCGCGGCATCGATCTTCAGAAGCTCGACCTCGTGGTCAACTTCGAGCTGCCCACGCAGCCGGTCATCTATGTGCATCGCATCGGTCGTACCGGGCGCGCGGGTCAGCCAGGCTTGGCGATCTCGCTTTGTGCGAGCGCCGAGAAACCGAGGCTCGCAGTCATCGAGCAGTATGTCGGTTCGCGGCTCGCAGCCTTTGAGCCGGCCGCAGCACAGCCTCGTACCAGCGCGAATCTCGCCCCCAAGAGTGAAGCGAAGATGGACACGATTCGACTGCTCGGCGGTCGCAAACAGAAGCTTCGGCCGGGCGACATCCTGGGCGCGCTCACGGGATCCGGCGGCGTATCGGGAACCGACGTCGGCGTCATCGAAATCCACGAGCGCTTTGCCTATGTCGCCGTTGCAAAGAGTGTCAGTCAGCGCGCCGTCCAGAGCCTGCGCGAAGGCCGCATCAAGGGCAAACGCTTCAAAGCGGAGCTCGTGAAGTAGCTGCCTGCCTCCGCGCGGTGGCCCCAGCACTCGTGCGCTCCTCCCAACTTTGCAGTGTGGCGCGCGACGTCCGCTGACGCTGTGACCGCGACGGTCCGCTGCTCGTTCAACGCTCGATTCTGACGGTAATACTGCGGATTCGAGAGAACGATTCTGTGCTTTTGGTGGCAGGCGACAGAGTGGGTGGTGGTAGGGTGCCGTAGTTAGAGCGGCTCGTGCGTTTCTCCGAAAGCAGAGTCGAAACGATCTGAAGTTGGCATCAGCCAAAAGGAGTAGCTCATGAAAGTTTTTGCTGCAGGTTTGTCGGTACTACTCGGTCTATCTCTGTTGAGCGCGTGCGGTGCCGCCGACGACGACATGGGGCAAGACGAGGCCGCGGCACGGAAGCGTTGCGGGAACGGTCGCATCGACCGAGGCGAGCAGTGCGACAAGACGAACTTGGATCGTGAGACGTGCGCGTCCGTCACCATGGGTAGCCGTCCCGGTGGCACTCTGAGCTGCACGAAGAAGTGTCGATTCGACACGAAGGGCTGCACCGGAGCAGGCGCCGGCGGAGCAGGCGGGACGGGTGGCGCTGCCGGCTCGGGTGGCCTCGGCGGCGGCGGCGGCGCAGCCGGCTGATACGTGCGCGCTGTTTCGGCCGGGTGACACGTCCGTTCACTCGGCCGAAGCGGCGACGTTATCTCAGCGGCACCACGAACACCGACCTCGCCTCACCGATGTCGTAGAGACGCATTAGTTTGAGATTCCACCGCCGGCGCGCCTGGGCCTGTGACGGTGCAGGCCCGCAGTTTGCGCTGGCGCGACGACATGCTTAGCGCTTCGAGCAATCTCGAT
>DATDJP010000229.1:0-93652 GCA_036520475.1 Polyangiaceae bacterium
CGCGCCGAAGCACAGGTCAATGTCGAACCCATCCGCCAGCAGCTCGCGGAGAGCGGCTTCGGAGCGCGCCTGCGTTTGTCGCTTTCGGCGTACCAAGGCAATACCCAAGGCATGGTCGCCGGTACATCCGCCTTGCTCGGCGGACGGAGCGAGCGGCATCTCGGCTTCCTCAACGCTAGCGGCGACTACGCGCACCTGGGCGGCGAAACCAACGTGCACAGGTCCTTCGTGCACTTGCGCCACAACTACCGGCTTTCGCCCGTGTTCTGGTGGGAGGCGTTCGTGCAGTCGGAGACGGACCGCTTTCGGCGCGTGCGCTGGCGCGGGCTCCTGGGGACCGGTCCACGTTTCGAGATCTTCAAGACAGAAGCGGCGGACCTCTACTACGGAGCCGCCTACATGCTCGTGTACACGGCCGTCGTCTCGGGCACCGAGTACGCGGAGCCGAACGGAGTGCACCGCATGAACAACTACGCGGCGCTCACGGTCAGGCCCGACGAGCGCATCAGCGTGAGCACCGTGACCTACTTTCAGCCACGCTTCGACGAGCCGGGTGACGTGTACGTGCTCAACGTCACGGGGCTCGAGTTCAAGGTGACCGAGCTTCTGCAGAGCCGCATCGACACCATCACGCGCTACGAGAGCCGCACGCCAGAGGGCGTGAAACCGACGGACTTCGAGTTCAAGAGCTCGCTCGAGCTGAAATTTTAGCGCGCGTAGCCGGCGTCCGCGCGCACGTCTGCGGAGCTGATGCGCCTGCCCTCGCCCGGCTGCGATTCTGCGTCGATGCGACGCTTCGGCAGGTAGCGCCCGTGCTGAAAATCGCGGAGCCAGGCGACGAGCCCCTCGCGCACTCGGCAGCGCAGCTCGAATAGCCGTCCGGCGTCGCTCGCCGACACCAGCGCGCGGATCTGCACGGCCCCTTCGTTCGCGTCGATGACGACGAGGCTCTTCACGCGTCCGTCCCACAGCGCCTCGTGCTCGAGCAGGCGGTCGAGCTCGGCGCGCATCGCGGCGACGGGCAGCGTAAAATCGGCGAACACCAGCACCTGCCCGGTGAGCTCGGCCGAACCACGTGTCCAGTTCTGAAACGAGTTGTCGAGAAAGTACGTGGTGGGAACGATCAGGCGCCGCTCGTCCCAGACCTTGACCACCACGTGGGTCAGCTTGATCTCCTCGATGGTGCCGAACTCGCCCTGCACGACCACCGAATCACCGATGCGGATGGGCTGCGTGATCGACATTTGCAGGCCGGCGAGCAGCGCGGTGATCGGCTTCTGCGCCGCCAAGCCGATCACGATGCCGACGACGCCCGCGGAAGCCAGCATGGATACGCCGACGTTGCGCACGGCTTCGAACTGCATGAGCATGAGCGCCACACTGAGCGCGCCGATCAGAATGGTCGAGATGCGGCGCAGTACGAGGAGCTGAGTGCGGAGGCCTCGGAGCCGCACGTCCAAGGCGGGCCCTCCGGCGCGCTGTTCCGCGTGCCGCTCGATGGCGACGCTGACGAACCGCACCACGCGCATCAGCAGCCAGCCGAACACGCCGATCAGCGCCAGCGCCAGCACCTGATTCACCGCGGAGTGCGCCGGCGGATTCAAGTCCAGCAGCGGAAACGTCGCGCGGAACAGGAGCAGCACGGCCAGCACGCGCAGCGCCCCGCCGGTCCAGCTGAACAGCTCTCCGTCCCAGGCGACCGCCGTCTTGCGTGTGATCGGCAGCACCACGCGTCCCGCGAGCCAACCGAAGAGCCAGCCGAACGCGAAGCTGAAGAGCCCGATCACGGCCAGGCCGACCCACTGCCACAGCGCGACCTCCCAGATGTAGATATCGATGAGCGGCGCAGGCAGGCGATCGATCCAGCGGTTCGCGTGAGCGTCGTACAAGTCGGGGATCGCCGAGACCGTCTGGGCGGAGAACAGCCACTCACGCGTGCCATCCGGCCGCCGCACGGCGCTGAGCAGGATCGGCACCGCCTTGTCTTCGGCCTTCACGTCCCCCAAATGTTCGGAGAGCGCACCATCTTCGGCCTTACCCGCCTCGTCGTCGGACAATTCGTCCGGCGCGATCCAAAGTGCGCGATCGAGCACCACCTTCAGCTGTCGCGCCAGCGTGGGCCCTTGTTGGGCTCGCCGGCTGACCGGGATGTTTCGCAGGTCGAGCACACGCGCCGCGTGGGTGTGGTCGGCACGGTTGGCCGCCCTCGAGAACGCCTGGATCGCCCGCCGGGGAGTCGAGAGGTCGACGCTGCCGGCGTCGTGGTCTGCTCGCGCAGGAGACGCAGCGCAAATCGCCAGCAGCGCGGTGCAGAGCAGACACGCGAGCCGAAGCCGTAAGGACGAGGCCATGGGCTGCCAGGCTGACGCCGTTACGCAGCATGTCAAGTTCCGCCGAGCCGGAATCAGCGCGGCGCGCGCGTGCCTGCTTTTTCGGTCAGTTCCGGCGCAAGAGGCCCGGGCCGAACCAGCTCGCGGCCGCGACGCTCGCCGAAACCAGAAACAAAACCATGTTCCAACCCGGCCAGGCGATACCGCTCGCATCCCGGCGCACGACCACTTCGAGCACGTGAACGAAGAGCGCCGTGACGCCGTAGGCCGCCGCCGCGAGCAGCAACATGTTCCGCATGCGTTCCGCGACGGCGATCGCACGCGGGCTGCTGCTCCACACGCTCTTCCGCAGGTGGCGCACCCAGAGGAAAGCCGGCGTGACCAGCGCGGCCAGCGCGCCCACCAGGGTCAACGTGATCTCGGCCATCGTCAGCTCCGTGCGGCCCTGGCTCGCCATGCGAATCGCAGCCGCCACCGCATCCACGACGCCGGCCAGGAGGGCGATCATGCCCATGGCCGTGTGCATCACGATGGCCGGGCGCGCAAAGCGCACCGAGCGCGTGACCTCGGCTTCACTCCCGGCCATGCTCGGCGCCGGCGCTCGCGCGAGCACCGTGCGTGCGCTGGGATCGGAGCTCGTCTCTCCGGGACTGGTGATGATCGTGCGCGGCGGCGAAACCGCAACGCCCCCAAGCGCCGCCGCTTCGGTCCCGAGCCCGCCGGTGTCGAACTGCACCAGGTCGGCTTCGAGCGCCGCCATGCTCGGATACCGCTCGGCGGGCTTCTTGGCCATCGCTCGCTGAATCACGAGCTCGAGCGTCGGCGGTAGACCTGGCTCCAGAGCACAAGGCCGCGGCGGCTCATCCACCAGCACGGCGCTCAACGTGGCCATGGGATCCAGATTTTCGAACGGCTTCCTGCCGGTCACGGCCCGGTACAGGATCGCCCCGACGGCATACACGTCTGCGCGTTCGTCCACCTTGTCGCCGCGCGCCTGCTCCGGAGCCATGTACGCCGGCGTGCCGAGCACGACGCCGGTCTTGGTCAAGCTCTGCGCGCTCTCACCGATCTTGGAAATCCCGAAGTCGAGAACTTTCACGGTGGGCGCTTCGGCGCTACCGACGAGGAACACGTTCTCAGGTTTCATGTCGCGGTGGATGATCCCGCGCGCGTGGGCGGCCGTCAGCGCGTGGCAGACGTTGCGCACGATGTAGACCGCGGCCGACCCCGGCAGGCGTTCGACGCGATCGAGGTACACGCCGAGCTCCTCACCTTCGAGCAGCTCCTGGACGATGTACGGCCGGCCGTCGTTCGTGTGATTGACGTCGAACACTCCGACCACGTTGGGGTGCACCAGCGCGCTGGCGGCCTCGGCCTCACGTTGAAATCGAGTCACCACCTCCGGCTGTCGTGCCAGCTCCTCGTGCAACATCTTGACGGCGTAGCGCTTGCCGCTGAGCCGCACGTGCCGCGCCTCGTACACGCGACCCATGCCACCTTCGCCGAGCACGGCGACGATCTCGTACGTGTTCGCGAGCTTCTTACCGAGCAGCGGATCACTGGCTTCGGGCGCGTCCTCGAGCGGCGTGGCATCGCGCGGGCAAACGCGGAAATCCGCCGGGTAGTGCCCGCGGCACTCGGGGCACAGTTTCGTCAGCAGCGAGCGTGGCGGCTCACTGAAGCGCTCGGGCGCGGGACGCGGGCGCGCAACGGTTCCACTCTCGTCTGCGTTCACGGAAACATCACCCGGACTCGACGCCACGTCACGGCGTGCCTTCGCCATCAATGGTTCATGTTAGCCGATTCGAGAGCAGCCAACCCGGGTGTGCTGAAGTCGGATTGCCACGCCTTTACGTCAAACGCTCAAAATCGGGGACATTCCGGGCACGTCCCGGGCGATGGACAGTCGAGCCCCGAAGCCAAAAGCAGCCTGGCTCAGCGCCGGACGACCATGAAGATCGCGCGGCCCTGGCGGCTGACCACGAGCAGGGTCGCCCCCTTGGACTTGCCGTAGACGTCTTTGAACTTCTCCACTCCGTCGATGCGCTGCTTGTTGACCTCGAGCAGCACGTCGCCCGGCCTGAGACCGGCCCGGGCCGCGGCGCTATTTCGCGCCACGTCGAGCACCACGACGCCCGATCCGACCTCACTCGGAACCTGGAAGCGCCTGCGATTCAAGTCGTTGAGGGTTTCGAGAGTCAACCCATCCAGGCTGGGCGCCGGGCGATTGCCGCCGGGCGGGGCGCCGGCTGAAGCGACGTCCTGCGGCATTTCACCGAGGCCCACGTCCAACGTGAGCGATTTACCGTCTCTCAGGATCTCGAGTCGAACTTTTTTCTGCGCCCCGGCGGTGGCGATCGCATTCCTCAGCTGACCGGACGAATCTACCGGCTGGCCCTCGACCTTCACCACCACGTCCCCGCGCTGTACTCCGGCTTTGGCCGCCGGACTGTCCGGCGACACATCGGAGATCAGCACGCCGTTTCTCGACGGCAAGCGCAGCGCACGCGCGAGCTCCTGATCGATGTCCTGAATGCCGACTCCGAGCCAGCCACGCACGACGCGGCCGTTCTTCTGCAAGCTCTCCATGATCGGTCGCGCCATGTTCGAGGGGATGGCGAAGCCGATGCCCATGTAGCCGCCAGTTCGCGACAGAATGGCGGTGTTGACGCCGACCAGCTTGCCTTCCATGTCGATGAGCGCGCCCCCGGAGTTACCCGGATTGATGGCTGCGTCGGTCTGGATGAAGTCCTCGTAGTCGACGATGCCGACGTCGGCGCGCCCCTTGGCGGAGACGATGCCCATCGTGACCGTCTGGCCCACGCCGAACGGATTGCCGATAGCGAGCACCACGTCGCCGAGACGAAGCTGCGACGAGTCCCCGATCTCGACGGGCGAAAGCGAGCTCACGTCTCCCTTGAGCTTGATCACGGCCAGATCGCTCTTGGGATCACTGCCGACCACGGTCGCCTCGAATTCGCGACGATCGGAGGTGGTAACTTTGATTTCGTCCGCGCCTTCGACCACGTGGTTGTTGGTGAGCACGATGCCGTCGCGCGAGACGATGACACCCGACCCGAGGCCCTGTTCGCGCCGCTCGCGCGGCTGTTCACCGGGGGGTCCAAAGAAATGACGGAACATCGGGTCGTCGAACATGGGCGACCGGGGTGCCCGTGCGCGGCTGACCTTCGTCAGTGCGATGTTCACCACGGAGGGCAGAACGCGCTCCGCCACGTCGGAAATGGACACCCCGCTCTTGTTCACGGACAGGGCTGGATGAGGGAGGATCCGCGCCGGACTCGCTGCCTGTACCGGTGGTTCTGCCGTGGCAGCCGGAGTCTGGGAGTTCGTGCGGGCGCAACTCGCCGTTACCAGCATCACGCCGGTCATCGTTGCGCCCATTGCCCACTGGATTCGCCGCCCTAGCGGCGCGGAGATAACTCGCCAATACATCTTCTTGCGCACCCGAGCTGTTCCAGCCGAGCTAAAACGAGCTCGGCGGGGTTTTGCTTACACGTTCCTCGAACCGCTCGGCAAGTAGATGCATTCCCCTCAAGGAGCGCGAACCTGAATCTGCCGCGGCCGGAGCGCGTCCGACTTGGGCAGGCGCAGAGTCAGGATACCCGCCTTGAGCTCGGCATCCACCTTGTCGCGATCGATACCGATGGGAATGGCGAAGCTGCGGCGGTAGTCGAGCGCCCGAAATTCCTGGGAATGTAGGCGCTCTTCGTGATCCGCCCGGCGCCGCGCCTCGATGGTGAGTTGATTCTTGTCCAGGTCTATCTGCAGATCTTCCTTGGAGATTCCCGGAAGATCGACCACGAGCAGGATTTCCGAAGCATTCTCGTACACGTCCACGTTCGGGACGACCGCCGCGCGCTGCTTCACGTTTTCCAAGCCCTTGTTTCCACGCTTCGTTTCAAGCTGAGTTGCCATTGTAACCTCCTCGATTCCTTCTGTGCTCGAGCATCAGTTCACCTTGACGGTGATTTGCCGTGGCTGGACTTCGGCTGCCTTCTCGAGGGTGACGCGGAGCACGCCCTCCTTGACCGTCGCGGAGCATTGGTCCGGGTTCACGCGCGCCGGCACGCGATAGCTGCGCGAGAAGCGGTAAGGCAAACGCTCCTGGCGGTGCACCGTATACCCTTGTGGTGCGTCGGCTTTCCGTTCGCCGCTCACCGTCAGCACGTCTTGGGTGAGCGTGATGTTGATGTCTTTCTCCGTGAGGCCGGGAACCTCCATTTCGAAGAGATACCCCTTGCCCGTGTCGTACACGTTCGTACGCGGGAACGTACCGAGCTCGCCAACGCCGGCTTCGCCCGCGTCGAACCCTTCGAACGCGCTTTCCATACGCCGCCGGAGCTGTTCCATCAGGTGAATGGTTCTGTCGAAATCGCTATAACCGAACATGATCGAACTCCTTGATGGAGCGCTGCGACCGAGCGGTAAACGTCGCTCGCAGCCACTCACCGCTTGTAGGTCCGCGCTCACGGTCGAAGCTCTTCGACCTGCGCTCGCGGTGAGGCGAAAATGTGCACGCTCCATACGCTGTCAAGGGCCTCGCCATCGACGCAATCGGAGCGGGTTCGTCGGTGCCGTCTACTGCGACGTCGTACCGGTCGTCAGGATCCGAGGCCGGCGAGCCAGTCGCCGATCTGCGGCAACGGCAGCGACCGGGTCACGGCTCCAGCGCGGACAGCTGCGCCGGGCATCCCGTAAACGACGGCCGTCTCCTCGCTCTCCGCGATCACGGTGCCACCGGCGCGCAAGATGGCCTTCGCGCCGTGCATGCCGTCGTCGCCCATGCCCGTGAGGATGACGCCGATGCCGCGTGACCCTACCGTGCGCGCCACGCTGTTGAACAGCCGATCCGCGCTCGGTACGTAGCGGTCATTCTCGTCGGGCTGACGGACGCGGAGCCGCAAATCGCTCGTCCCCGGCACGACCTCGAGCTGCATGCAGCGGCGGCCGGGGCACACGAAGCCCATCCCTTGACCGACGGCATCGAGCTCCTGAGCTTCGGAGACCTTCAACAAGCTCCGTCTGTCGAGCCGCTCCGCGAAGGTGCGCGTGAACTTGTCGGGCATGTGCTGAGCGATCAAGAGCGCGCTCGGCGAACGGCGCGGTAAGCGCGCGAAGATCTCCATCAGCGCCGTCGGTCCACCCGTCGAAGAGGCGATGGCGACTACGTAGCGCGGCGCCAGAACCGGGCCCTCTTTGCGCGCCGGCTCGGCCTGCGCACCGCTGATCGACTCCATGGCCTGGCGCGCTGCGAGAAAGCTAGGTGAGCGCAACGAACGCGCGAGCAGCACCTTTTGCAAGAGCTCATCGCGGACGCCGCCGAGCTCCGCGTCCGCGTAGCGGTCCGGTTTGGCGACGAAGTCCAGCGCGCCCAGCTCGAGCGCCTTGAACACGTTTTCTTTCTGGCTGTAGCTCGAGACCACGATCACCGGCGTCGGCATCTTGCTCATCAGAATGCGCAAGAAGGTGAAGCCGTCCATGCGCGGCATCTCCAGATCGAGCGTGATGACGTCGGGGCGCAAGGTCGTGACGAGCCGCAGCGCCTCCTCGCCGTCCGCGGCTTTGCCGACCACCTGGACCTGTGGGCTCTGCCCGAGAATCTCGCCAATGCTCTTGCGGTTGTAGGCGGAGTCGTCCACCACGAGCACCCTGAGCGGAGCGTCGCGTACGATGGGGTCCGTCATCGGCGTGCCTTACCGTCCCAGCGCTCGGTCGTGAGCGGCTTTCTGTACACTAGATCCTCCTGCAGGTGCACGAGCTCGAAAGCGGTGGTCACGTTCAGCAGCGACTCCGAGTGGCCAAGCAGCAAGTATCCACCCGGGACCAGCCGCTCGTATAGCCCATCGATGACGCGGCGCCGCGAGCGCACGTCGAAGTAAATCAGCACGTTGCGACAGAACACCACGTCCACGCGCCCGACGATGGCCGCCCGGCCGGAGTCGAGCAGATTCAGCTGCCCGAAGTGGCACATCTTCTTGATCGGCTCGACGACGTGCCAGCCGTCGCCCTGTTCGATGAAGTAGGTCGCCCGGAGCTCGGCCGGAGTCGTCCGAAAGGACGCCCCGCGATACACACCGCGCCGCGCGAGCGCCACGCTGTGCTTCGAGATGTCGCTGCCGATGATGCGCACGTCCCAGCCCTCGAACAGGCAAGATTTGTGGACGAGCGCCGCGATCGTGTACACCTCCTCACCCGTCGCACAGCCAGCGCTCCAGATCGCGAGCCGCCGGTGGCCGGCGTTGGCGGTGGCCAGGCGCGGCAGGAGCTCCTGACTGAACGAGCGCAGCTGGTACTCTTGACGAAAAAAATAGGTCTCTTTCGTGGTGAGCAGATCGATGGCGTCTTCGAGCTCCGCGGCGCCGCGCGCGCTGAAGCGCAGGTACTTGTAGTACTCGTCGAACGTGGTGAGCTCGAGCGCCGCCACGCGTTCACCGAGCCGCCGGTCGAACAGGAACATGGCGTCGTCGTCGAAATGCAGGCCGGCGGACTCGTTGACCAAGTCCCGGAGCAGGCGAAACTCGTCCGAGCGCAGGCGCGGCTTCGCCGAAAGCCCTCTCTGCAAGCTCATCTTGGTCGCCAACTCCCGAGAGGTGGCGGCGGTGTGCGGCGTACTCCCCCTACCGAATCGACCTCCCCCAGCGCACGCTGCACGGCGTCCTTTACCAGAGGCTCGGGCTCGATGGACAGCTTGGCGCGCAGCAAATCGGTCGCCGCCCCGATGTCTCCGAGCAAGTCTGCCGCGAGCCGGCGCACGTCCCACGCCTCGTGATCCAAACACGCCCCGACGTGAGTCGGCACCCTCGGATCGCGCTCCTGCGCGAGCACACGCAACGCTGCCTTGACGACTTCGGGATCCGCGTGGGCGAGCGCGCCGGTCAGCGCCTCGACACGGCGCGGATCCGCGATGTTGCCGAGCGCCTCCACCGCGGCGACTGCATGCACGGCCGTATCCGAGCGCACCAGTGGCTTCAGCACGGTGAGCGCACGCGGGTCGCCGGCCTGTCCGAGCGCCTGGATGGCGGCTGCGACGAGCGTGTCGTCCTCGCCGCGTGCGATCAGGTCGAACAGATTCTGCAGACCGGCGATCGAGCCGTCGTCGCTGCGCATCCGACCGAGGGCCCGCACCGCGGCCAGCTGCACCTCGAGCTCTTCGTCGGTGAGCGCGAAGCCCACCGCTTCGACTCCCAGCGAGCAAGCCAGCGCGGCGAACGCGTCGAGTGCGGTCCGGCGGACGTGGGGATTGTCGTTCGAGAGTGCTTGCGAGAGAAATGCGACGTCTTCCTCGAGCGAACCTCGCACCGGCTCACCTAGCGCCGTGAGCACCACGGCCACGACTTGCGCCTCCGGCCCCTCTGAGCCGATGTTTCGGACGAGCGTGCGCGCGCGCGTCGGATGGCGCTTCGCGAGCGCCGCCAGCGCGGCCGCAGCAGCCGTGCGCACGGACACCGTGGTGTCCGCGCAGAGCCACTCCGCAGCTAGCTCGAGACACTCCTCGTCGCCGATCTGTGTCAGCGCACCCAGCGCGCTGCCCACCACTTCGAGTGACCCGTCTGCGAGAGCGGCACGAACGGCAGCGAGTGCGCTACCGGCATTCGATTCGTCCGCCAGCTGACCGAGCAGCTCGATGCAGATCGCGCGCTCCGAGCCGAATCCGGCGCGGGCGCGCGCCACGAGCGCCGGGACGGCCCGCGCTCCATGCATGGACAGCGCCTGCTCCGCCGTACCAGCGACGCTGTCGTCGCTGAGCGCGTCCGCTGCCACTTCGGCCGCCTCTGGGAAGGGCATCACGCCGGTCAACAGCAGCGCCGCGCGGCGCAGCTCGAGGTCATCGCTGGCACCAGCGGCTTGCGAAAGCACGCGCTCGCGAGCGCGCGGCGAAAGGTCGCGCAGGCTGCGGCGCGCGGCGTCGCGACTGAGCGGCGAGACGGCGCTGAATTGCGAGAGCGCCTGGACGGCGTGTCTGAACGAGGCGCCGCCATGACCGCGCTCCAGCGCCGCCACGAGGAGCGGTGCCGCATCGACGTGGCCGCTACGGCCCGCAGCGAGCAGCGCGGAGCGCTCGAGCACGGGCACCGATAACAACTGGCGCAAACGGTCCCAACGCAGCGCGATGTTGAGGCCGTTCAGGCCGTCGAGCGCAGCCAGCTGGACCAGCTGATCGTCTGCGTCCAGACACTGCTCGAGGAGCGGCACCGCGGTATCGAGGCTGGTGGTGCCGAGCAGCGCGATGCTTTCGGCGGTCGCCGCCCGCACATTGGGATCGTGATCCCAAAGTAGCGGCCGGAGCACGAGCAGCGCCATCGGCACTCCGGTACGCCCGAGCGCCTCGACCGCGAGCTTTCTGCCGTCCGCGTCCAGCATCGGCAGCGAGCTCGATAGAGCGTCGACAGCTGGCGCGCCGTAACCCGCCAGCGCTTCGACGGCAGCGTTGCGCAAGCCGACGTTGTCACCGGGGGACAAGGCTTCCACGAGACCCCGCAGCACGTCCGATGACGGCGCCAGCGCGATGGACGCGGCGGTCGCTTCCTTGCGCACCCGCCAGTCCTCGTCGCCCAGAGCGCGCATCAACAGCGGCACCAGAGCTTCGCCGGCCAGCTCGCCGAGGCGCGCGGCCGCCTGGCGGCGATCCTCGGGATCCCGGGAACGGAGCGCGCTTTCGATGGCCGCGAGCGCGGTCATCGGCGTGCTCCTGCAGCTTGCAGCAAGTGTTCAGAGAGCGCCGCTTGAATGACTTCGAAGCGGCTCACGTCGAGCACGAAGGTGAGCACGCCGTCGTAGGTGGTCACGCCCAGGATGCCGCGCACGTCCTCGCCACCCCCGAGGTTCGGTGGCGAGCGGAGCTCGGCGCCGCCTGTGCCGAACACCTCCGTGACGCGGTCCACCGCCAAGCCCACGGTCTTGCCCTCCACGTCGACCAGGATCCACTTTCCCCTGCGCGGATCTGGCGAGCGCCCGAGGCCGAAGCGAATTCGCAGGTCGACGATCGGTACGACCTCACCGCGGTGGTCGGCGACGCCGGCGACCGCGCGCGGCGTGTGTGGCAGCTCCGTCAGCTGCACGGGGTTGACGATCTCTTTGACCGAGCTGATCGGCACCGCGTACGCGACGTCCCCGACCACGAAACCAACGAGGCTCTTCTGTGGGTCTGGTCGTTGTTTGTCGCTGGGCATGAGAAGCGTTCCTGCCAAAGGGCTGAGTGCGTCAATTTCCTACGATTGCCGGTAGATCGAGCAAAATCATGAAGGTGCCGTCCGGGCGACCGATCCCGAGCACGTGCTCGGCGACGTCCCCGCCGAGCACGCTAGTAGACGACTCGATTTCACTCTCCCCCAGGCGCATCACGTGCCGTACCTCGTCCACGAACAGCCCGATTACCTCACTACTTTCGCCCTGCGTGAGCAGAATGCGCGCGCGGCGCGTGACGTCGTTTTCCGCGAGGCGTAGCCGCCGCCGCAAGTCGATGACGGTGACGAGGAGGCCGCGCACGCTGCACACCCCCATGACCTCCGGCGGAGCTCGCGGCACCGGCGTGAGCGGCGGAGGGCTCAAAATCTCGCGGATGCGCGTGAGCTCGACGCCATACAGCTCCCCCGCGAGAACGAAGGCCAAGAATTCGCGAACCGGCCCGCGTTCACCGGTGCGCCGCTGCATGCGCCCTGCGCGTATCGGCGAAAGGTCAGCCATGGAGACTGCGAACCTCCTTGGGAGCCAGCTCGACGCCCGCGAGGACCTCTTCGATCAATGCGGCCGCGTCGAGCACGAGGCCCACCCGCTGATCGCCGAGCTCCGTCGCGCCGGCGAACCCGCGTACCTTGCGCAGCGAGCGCCCCAGTGACTTGATGACGATGTCTTGCTGCCCGTACAGGTGGTCGACGACCAGGCCAAGCCGGCGATTGCCCAAGGAGGCCACCACCACGAAGCGCCGGCGCGCCGTCTTGCCGCGACGATCCATGCCGAGCAAGACGTCCAGCCGGCAGAGCGGCAAGGTCGTGCCGCGCAGGCTCATGACTTCCCGCCCATCGACGACGCGCACGCCCGGTGCGTCGAACGCGATCGCTTCGGATACGCTGGCGAGCGGAATGGCGAACGTCTGCTCACCGACGCGCACGATCAGCGCGCTGACGATGGCCAGCGTGATCGGCAGCGTGATCGTCATCTTGGTGCCGATGCCCGACTCGCTGTGCACGTCGATCACGCCGCCGAGCTTGGAGATGTTCGTCTTGACGACGTCCATGCCCACCCCGCGTCCGCTCAGGTCGCCGGCTTCCTTGCGCGTGCTCACGCCGGGCAGGAAGATCAACGCGAGCACCTCGTCGCGGCTGAGCTCCGGCGCCGCGCTGGCCTCGACCTTGCCGAAGCGCACGGCGCTCTCGAGCAACGCCCGCTCGTCGATGCCACTGCCGTCGTCCTCGATCTCGATCATGACGTGATTGCCTTTTTGGAAGGCATTCAGCGCGATCGTGCCCGCGAGCGGCTTGCCGACTTGCTTGCGCTGCTCCGCGAGCTCGATGCCATGATCGATGGCGTTTCGGATCATGTGCATGAGCGGATCGCTCAGCTCCTCGACGATTAGCTTGTCGATCTCGGTCTCCGAACCGGTGATGACGAGGCGAATCTCCTTGTTCACCTCGCGGCTGATTTGCCGCACCACGCGCGCCAGACGATCGAAGACTTGACCCAGCGGGACCATGCGCACCTCGAGAATGCCGTCCTGCATCTCGGTCAAGCGCCGGTCGAAGTTGCGGTGTACGCGCTGCAGCTCCGCCGCGAGCTGCCTTTGGCCTTCGCCGCGCAGCCGCTCCGCCACACGCCCCAGTGAGCCGCGCACGATGGCCAGCTCACCGACGATGTTCATCAGATGGTCCAGCTTGCGGATATCGACGCGCACCGTCTGGGTCACGGAGCGCAGCGACGCCGCCTGGTCGAGATTGGCGGCGTGATCCGCGTCGCTCTCGATGGCGTCGGGGCGTTCGGAGAGGATCGCCCTGGTTGCCGGGCGTGGCGGCGGTACGGTGCCGCCGTGCATGGAGTCGCGGCTACGCCGCGGGATCTCCTCGAGCACGACGTTGTCGGCGCCGAGTGATCCGATCAGCGTGGCCAGATCGTCGCGCGAGGCCATCAGCAGATCGAGCTCGATGGTGTCGATGCTGGTGGCCTCGCCGGTCGGCAGATACGTGATGATCTCGCCGTGACGTTTGGCGCGGTCCTTGATTTCCTCGAGCGCCTTGTCGATGGTCGTGAGATCGAACTGCACGCGCATGCGGTACAGGCGCAGGCCCTGTTCGATGTTCGTGCGTAGCCGGTGCTCCTCGTACTCCGTGAGCACGGCCAGCATGCCCGGATCGAGGTCGTAATCCGTGAGCGGGCTCGACGGCCGCTCGGCGCGCGCTCCGACCCGTTCCAGCTCTGCCAGGAGCTCGTCGACGCTGGTCAGCGGGTCATCGCTGACGCGCTTGTCGACCGCCAGAATTTGTCCGAACACCTCGACCGCGGAGAACAGGACGTCGAGGATCTCCGGGCTGAGCTCGAGTCGGCCGAGCCGCAGGTCGTCGAGGACGTCTTCCAGGCGATGCGAGAGGAGCCCCATCTTGGTGGCACCAAACAGGCCGGCGAGCCCCTTCAGCGTGTGGACGGCGCGGAATGCCTCGTTGATGAGCGACGGATCGTTGGTCCCGCTCTTCATGGAGCGGTCGAGCGCGAGGAGATTTCGCGACAGCGTCTCGATGATCTCCTGCGCTTCGGAGAAGAACTCCTCGCGCGCCTTGTCGGTCGGGTCAGCCATGCGGCTCGAGGGGCGGCACGCTGCTGCCGCCCGTCGCCGGTTGGCACAGATGACTCAGGTAACGCGCGGCCTCTTTTTGCAGCGCCTCCGGGCTGAACGGCTTGGCGAGGTAGCTATTGGCCCCCAATGAAAGACCTCGCTCTCGGTCCCGCTCCGAGGACTGGGTCGAGATCAAGAGCACCGGAGTGCCGCGATGCGCCTCGCTCTGGCGCATGAAGCGCACCAGCTCCAGACCGTTGATGTCCGGCATGTTGATGTCAGTGATCACCAGGTCATAACGACCGCGGGGCAGCAGACGTAACGCGTCGAATCCACTCGCCGCCTCGACGACCTCCACGCCCTCGAGCGTGGCGTCCATCTCCAGCGTGCTTCGCACGAAGGCGCGCATACTGAACGAGTCTTCAACGACGAGAATACGAGGCATCACTCCTGCTTTCCGGCTGCGGCGTTCGAATCCGAACGCGAGCGCGTCGCTTGGGCGCGGTCCTTCGCGCCCTTCGGAGCACTGTCGGGCGACAGACCCTCAGCGTAGTAGAGCGAGCGACGCTCGCGTGGACTCTCGTCGTGGACGCTCATCAGCCAAGCCTCGAGATCCTGCCAGAACTCTACGTGCCGTTCCCCCAAAAAACCGGCGCCATGAACTTCCCCGGCGTAGGTCTTCGACGTACCCGCCATGGCCATCTTTCCCAGCGCACGCAACGGCTCCCTGGCCACCGTGTCGTCTGCTGCGGCGGCGATGAAGGTAGGTAAATTCCGCACCTCGGCATACGCCCGGTACAGGTCGGCACCTTGGATGGCCGCCCCGGGTGAGACGAGGGCGATCGCGCTGACGAGCGGCTGACGGAAAGCGACACGCGCGGCCAGCGTCGCGCCGAGACTCGAGCCGACGAGCACGACGCTCGTCGCGCTCGTTTCCTCCACCGCGCGCTGAATCGCCGCATCCACGTCTCTCGCGAAGAGCTCGGCTGCTTCGGCTGGCGCGCCGGTGTCCGCGGAGATCGCGGATTTCCCGTGGCCCCGCAGATCGAATCGGAGCGTCCCGTAGCGTTTCGAAGCGCGCTCGAGCCGCCCCATGAGCGGTTGCCACTCACTGCGATCAGCGCCCGAGCGGTGAATGAGTACCAGCGCCGGGCTTCGAGGCGTGGGTGCCGGATGAAAGTCCCCCGCAAGACGGGCGCCGTCGGCGGCGATGAACTCGAGGGCGCGCGGCTCGCCAGGGCGTGGAGGCGCATCCGGCCCTGTTCCGGCAGACGCGGTCGGCTGCGGAGCCGCCCCTGGCTCGCACGAGTTGCAGCCCGTCGTGCCGAGCGCGAGCGCTGCAATGAGCGCCAAAAACCACATTCAAATCTGAGAGTAGCATCGCGCGGCGCGCACGCGGCCCTTCATGCGCACCCGCGAAGAAAAATCGCGTGCGCCCGCCTCGCCTACATCACCCGCGCGATCACCCGCGCGCGCGGAGCTCACGCTCCCGCGCCTTTTTGCTCAGCTTGTTCAGGTCTGGTTCGTCAGGTTCAGGCGCGGGCGGCCATGAGCGCGAGGGCAGGCACTTTCTTCCAGCTGGGCTCGAGCTCGAAGTTCATGAGCGCACGTCCGAGGCGATGAAGCGTCTTGTGACCCGGAAACCACGCCGGCTTGGGAAACACCGTCAGCGGACCGCGCAGCACGGCCTTTTCGATGTCTTCGAACATTTGCGTGTTGTGCACCCAGCCGAGGCCACTCTGGATGTTGTCGAGGGTCGCGCTCGGGTGCCCTCCCCAGGGCGGGGCACCGAAGCCATAGACCAGGGCTGGCCAGTGATTGATGGCGACCGTTCCATAGCGGAGCTCGGATATGGCGCGGTCGAGCGCCGGGCGAAGCGCCGGATCGCCCTCGGTGCGCGGGTGAACGAACAACATGGCGTTCAGCGTTCCCCAGACGCGGTCATTCGCGAAGGCGGTCGCCGTCGCCAGGAACTCCGCAGGGTCGTCGCTGCCGACCTGTGTCTCGCTGAGGATCGAGCAAAACGGCTCGGTGTAGAAGTTGCGCTCGGCGGAGTCGTCCGCGTTCAGACCGGTGACGAGCGTCCACGGCAGATCACCATCCGAGACGTGGCCGAATTTGCGCACCTCGGACTTGTCCGTCGTGAGTGCCTGGTACCGATCGTTCGCACCGGGGTAGTAGGCTCTGCGCGGCGGAATTTTGCTCAGCGCTTCACCGATGTCGCGCAGGAACTGAGCACGCCCATGCCAGCCTTTCGGCAAGACCAGCAGCTTCGCGGCGTTGCAATTGAACGAAGCATTGTTCGCCACCATGCCCGCCACGTTCTGCGCCATGAACCGGATCTCACTGTCGCTGTACGCGCCCGGAACGACCATCACAGGGCTCACATTGCCGAGCTCGCTGGTGATGCGCTTCTTTAGCAGCGGATCGTTCCGGCGCTTCCTGTCCTCCCGCTCCGGACCGGGCGGACCCCACACGATCAGGTCGTGCGTCAGATCCGACCCCGTGATGTGAATTTCGTCCACGGATTCATGCCGGCACAAGTACGCACCGACCTCTCCGCCGCCGTACACGACCGCCAGGTACCCGCTTTGAATCAACGGTGCGAACGCTCGCTCCAAGAATGGCCCCAAGTACTCGTTCACGGGGTTCATCTTCAGGATGCAGACGTTGCCCTCGACGAACATCTTGTAGAGCACGTCCATGGGCGGAATGCTGGCCACGTTGCCAGCGCCGAGCACGAGCGACACGCCGCCGGAAGGCTCGCGGATCTTGTAGAACGACGCTTGCGTGTCAGCGATCCGGTCGCGCTGGACCCCTGCCCCGAGCCACGTGTCACAGCTGAACGGAGCGAACAGCGCCTTGTCGAAGCCGTCGCGCGGAATCGTCCGCACCGCGACGCCACCCGGCCGATCGATGATCGTGCGGGGCTCGACGTCCGGTACACCACGCTCGGCCACCTGAGCCAACGATTCCCGCAAAAGCCGCAGGTTGCGCACGGTGACGGCGGGCCCGCCCAGCCATTCTTCACCAGCGACAGGGCTGTCTTCGGGGATGCTCTTGGCCCTGCACGCGGCCGCGACCTGCTCCGCGCTCACCTCCACGGTACGTGCGGCGATCTCGCGCAGCCAGGTGATCTTCTGGGAGATCGGCGTGCGCGCGAAGCGCTGTGCGTTGTCACGCAAGCGCTGGAGTACCCGGTTCAGCTCCGCCTCGGTCGTGGCGGGCCGGTACTGCCGCTCGGGTTCGGGCGAGGACGGAGCGCGTGTTCCCTGGCTTTGCATGGCCATGACCGTTCATAACGCGAGTGCCGCGATACCGCTACCCGAGCCGAAATCGCGGCTGAGGCGTCCACGGGCCCGCAGGCCGGACGCGAGCGACCGGCGAGCGGGTTTATTCTGCTTCAATTTCATCTACTATTCAGCGTCTATGTCGACCGTGCCGGGTGGTGGCGCCCAAGCTCTCAAGGACGACCTCGAAACCGGCGTGGTGCCGGAACGAGATCGTGCAAGCGGCGCGTACGCGGACCGGCTCAATTCGGGAACAGACGTGGCCAAATCGGACAGCGACCTGCCGCCCCGGATAGGCGCCTCGGGCAGCCCTCCCGCCGAGTCCGGCGGCTTCGATTCGGGGGCGCGCGTTCAGGCGGTGGCGCCACAGTCCAGCGACGCGTTCAGCGACGTGTTCGAGAGCATCCAGGTCGCCAGCGCTCGTTGGGCGGGGGCTCGCGACGCGGGCGAGCTGCTAATTGGCGAGCTGGGTAAGCTGCGCGAGCAGCTCGTCGAGCGCGGAAGCGCGCAGAGAGACCAGCTGAGACATCTCGCGGCGGAGCGTGATCGGCTGCAAAGTGAGCTCCAGGACCTCAGGCGGGCCACCGCCGTGGATCGCGCCTTCTTGATCCAAGAGCAAGACCGCTTTCTCGCCGGCGTGCTGGAAGAGCACGAACAGGCGCTGCTGCGCATCACGGCGGAGCGGGACGCGGCGTGGGCTCAGCGGAGCGAAGCGCAGTCGGTTCAGAGCGAACCGCCGGACCCGGACTCCGAGCTCACCGCGCCGGGCATGAGTCTCGCCACGATGCACCGCAAATTGCAGGACGCGCTCCTGAACAACGGCAAGCTGGTCGATGAGAGCGAGAGCGCTCGCGAGGTCCTGCGCCGCCTCCAGGTGCAGCGCGACGAAGCGCAACAGCAGGCCCTACGCCTCACCGCCGAGCGCGACAAAGCTCAATCCGAGCTGTTTGCGCTGCAGGCAGAGCGCATCTCGAATCAGCGCACGATTCCTCAAGGAGAGCCGCCGAGCACCTACCCGCCACCGGTACCCACCTGGCAGGGGCATGGTCCCGTTGCCTCGGACTCCGGACTCGAGCCCTCGCCAACGGCCGCGGAGGCAGAGCCGGTCATCGAGACGCGCTACCCAGACCTCCGCTCTCAGCCGCTGAAGCAGAAACCGAATCCGTCGGAGACGCCGCTCGGCGCCTATTCCATCGCTTCGGAAGATCTGTCGCTCGATCATCTCGACATCGCCGAAGACAAACGCGATCGGTAGCGCATGACTTGGGTCACGGCGCGCGTGCTGGTAGTAGCAGCGCTCGCATTGGCTTCGACCGTGGTGCCAAAACTGGCCATCCCGGCGGCATTCTTGACCTGGATCTGCTTTTTGTCCGTGCCGGCACGCTTACGAGCGGAACGGCAACCGCTCCGCCTGCTGCTCGTCGGTGCGGCGGGCGCCGCGACGGTGGGCGTCTTGCGCTTCGTGGCGGAGGAGGCAGTGCCCGGCATCGTGCAAGGCGGCAAGGACGCTGCGGCCAAGAACGCCGTTTCCCAGCTCCGTGAGCTGGTGTTCGCCGAAGACGGCATGCGCAAACACGCCTACCTCGACCACGACGGCGACGGCATCGGATCCGCCGCGCTCATCGGCGAGCTCAGCGGACAGGGTCAACGCCGACCGTTTCCGCCTATCTTGAGCGAGCGCTGGCGTGCGCTGGTCTCGACGCGGTCCGGCAGCGCAGCGCGGGTCGGCGGGTACTTGTATCTGGTATGCCTGCCGCTCCGCTCTGGCGGGCTGAGCGCCGAACCAACCGCCGAGCTCGACGACGAACGAGCCGAGCGCCGCTTCGTGGCCTATGCTTGGCCAGCGGCCGCCAGCGGCCGGATCGAAGCGGCGTTCTTCCTCGACGAGCACGAACGCATCCTGATCAGCAAAAACACCGACGGACGGGAGCCTCGCTATCTGGGGCCCGACTATCCTCCGGCGTGCGACGCGGCCGCGAAGGATCCATCCGAATGGCAGACGTGGATGAACAAGAAACCACGCCTTAGCTTGCCCGGAGACACGACAAAACCGGACCCAAACCCCGAGTGAGAACAAATTCATGAGTGCAGGCCGCAATGACGGAGAAGACGACAGGCCCTTGCCGACGCGAAGAGCCGGCGATGCGCTCGCTCCAGAACCCGAAGAGCCGCCGGTCGTGGCGAGGATGATCATCGAGATCCGATCGGACGGCACACGCACCGTCGCGCGTGGCGCCATGGAAGACGCACGCACCGGCGAGCGAGTCTCGGTGCAGGCTGAAGGCAGCACGCCGATGGCGCTGGCCGCGTCTCTGGCCAAGACTTTGTTTTCCGCCCCGATGCTCGCGAAACAAGCAGCCCGCGCGTTCCTCGAAAGCCGTTTGAAGAAGTAAGCCCATTTCTGTGCGAGTCTTGAGCCCTCGCGGGGATTGCCGGCCGACGACAAAAGACATACTGCCGCCCGCGTATGGACCCCATCTACCAAAGCGAGCTCAACCGAGACGTGCCACCGGCGTCGCCCGGCGAGTTCAGCGCGCTTCGGATCGGCTCGATGACGGTGTGGCCGCCCGTGGTTCTGGCGCCCATGGCGGGCGTCACCAACTATCCGTTCCGAGCGTTGTGCCGTCGTTTCGGAGCCGGCCTGTACGTCAGCGAAATGATCACGGCGCGACCGCTGGTCGAAGGTCGAGAGAAGACGCTCAAGCTCGCCGACTTCGGACCAGAGGAGCAGCCGCGCAGTCTGCAGCTCTACGGAGTCGATCCGTACTACGTCGGTGAGGCGGTCAAGCGACTCGTCGGCGAAGGCAAGGTCGACCACATCGACATGAACTTCGGCTGCCCGGTGCGCAAGGTGACACGAAAGGGCGGCGGAGCGGCGCTGCCGCTCAAACCGCGGCTTCTCACGAACATCGTGCGCGCGGCCGTCGGCAGCGCAGAGACCGTGCCGGTGACGATCAAGTTTCGACTCGGCATCAACGACCAGTACCTGACCTACCGCAGCGCCGGTCAGATCGGCGAGGACGAGGGCTGCAAGGCGGTCGGGCTCCACGCGCGAACGGCCGCACAGCTCTACGACGGCGAAGCGCGCTGGGAAGCCATCGCCGATCTGAAACAGCGCGTGCGAATTCCGGTGCTCGGCAACGGCGACATCTGGGAGGCCGAAGACGCGCTGCGCATGATGCGCTCGACGCGCTGCGACGGGGTCATCGTCGGACGTGGCTGCCTCGGCAGACCGTGGCTGTTTCGCGACCTGGCCGATGTCTTCAATGGGCTCCCGCCCCCCAATCCACCCAACCTCGGGGCGGTCCGCGAGATCATGCGCGAGCACGCGCGGCTCTTGTGCGAGTGGATCGGAGAAGCCGCCGCGCTGCGCGCATTTCGCAAACACGCGAGCTGGTACACAAAAGGCTTCCGCGGCAGTGCCCAGGTGCGCCAGGCGCTGATGCGCGTGAGCTCTGAGCAGGACCTCGAGGCGGTGCTCGGCCAGCTGGACTCGGCGGAAGCGTTTCCACCGTCAGCAATGCGCGTGCCACGCGGCAAGAGCAGCGGCACGCAGGTCGTTTCGCTGCCGGAAGGCTATTTGGAGCACCTCGACGACGCCATCCCCCCCGAACCGGAGGCCGAAGACGACGAAGTTTCAGGCGGCTAGCGCAATTCGAGGTTGCTGTCCGCGCTGCGTAACCGGTTTTGCGGATAGCCGAATCGGGGTTATGGTGACGGGGGGTCCGCATCGATGCAGGCAGCAAAACCATTCAACGAAATCCTGGCGTGGCGCTGGACGCCTTGCTTCGCGTTGATAGGCGGGACGCTGCTCGTCATCCTGCTCATGATCCTGCTCGTGCCGACGGACGTCGGCAGCAGCCCGCCCGCCCAGCCGAGCAGCCTGCTCGGAAACGTGGCGCCCTCCACGCCGGCCCAGAGGCCCGCCTACACGTCCACCTATCCCGGGTCGCATCAGCGCGAGCGTCCGGTCACCTCGGACGTATCCGCTGCTCGCGCAGCACTGATGCGAGCGCCGGTCGTTGCTGCTCCATCGCCGCCTCCGTACGTCCCCCCGCCGCCGGAGCCTCCTCCTCCTCCGGAGCCGCCACCCCCGCCGCAGCTGACGCCGGCACCCGAACCGCCGCCACCACCTCCTCCCACGCCGACGCCGGAGCAGATCCGCTACCTGGCGGAAGCGATGAAGCGCAACCATCCCACGGCGCCTCCCCCACCCCCGACTAACCAGGACAACGAGGCTCCGGCACCGCCCGAAGCCGTCCCGCCACCCGCGCCGCCGAACGTTGCTCAGGATGGGAACGCCAACGCACCACCACCGCCTGGAGCCGTAGACGCCGGCCCGGGCGGTTAGCCTAGCTTAGTCCTCACCGCGCAGACGCTCCGTCGCGCGGCGCTCCGCTTTCGTCGGTCGTCCGGCGCCGCGCGCGCGCGGTGCCACCCTGGGCTCGCGAGGCGGAGGCGGCGGCGAGTGATCCTCGTAGAGCTCGCGAGCCGCGGCGGCTGACAAGCGTTTTTCAGCGAGCGCGCGCACCTCGAGCACGACGGCTCCACGCGGCGCGTCGGCTTGAATCTCGTCGCCCACGCGAATCATGTGGCTCGGCTTGGCAGGGGCTCCGTTGAGGCGCACGTGGCCGCCGGTGCACGCCGTCTGCGCTAGCGTACGCGACTTGTAGATGCGCGCGGCGCAGAGCCAGCGATCGAGTCGGACGCTCTCCACCGCTCCGCTACAGGGTTAGTACGACGGCCCGGAATTCATTCCGGGTTGGCGTACGTCAGTAACAAAACCCGTGCCGAGGCTGGATCTGCGCATGCCGAGGATTTCTGCGGCCCTCACCCATGTGCGGGCCGCGGAAATCCGGAACGCACATCTGAGCCGAGGCACTAGTGTCCGCCGTGCATGCCGCTGGAGCCTTTCAGCTCCGTCGCCACGCTCTGTAAAACCTTCTTCGCGTCGCCGAACAGGAGCATGGTGTTCTCCGATTCGAAGAGCGGGTTTCTCGCGCCGCTGTGCCCCGGTCGCAGGCTGCGCTTGATGACGAACACGGTGCGCGCCTCGTTCACCTTGAGAATGGGCATGCCGTACACGGCGCTGTCCTTGCTCGTTTCGGCGTCGGGGTTCACGATGTCGTTGCCGCCGAGCACGATCGCGACGTCGGTGCTCTTGAAGTCCGGGTTGATCTCCTCGAGCTCGTGCAATTTCGAGTAAGGAACGTCCGCCTCCGACAACAGCAGATTCATGTGGCCCGGCATGCGCCCCGCCATCGGGTGCACGGCGTAGCGCACGCTCGCGCCGCGCTTTTCCAGGAGCCCCGCCAGCTCGCGCGCAGCGTGCTGCGCTTGAGCTACGGCGTAGCCGAAGCCCGGCACAATCACGACCGAGTGCGCGTCCTCGAGCACCATCGCGGCTTCTTGAACGCCGCAGGAACGAACGTTTTCGTACTGAGCGCCGCCCGTGTCCATGCTCGTCTGCGAGCTCCCGCCAACGAAGAGCTGCGACAGCGAGCGGCTCGAGCCCTCGGCGAACAGCGTCGCCAGGGTCAAGGAGCCCGCAAACAGGATGGCGCCCACCATCAACAGTCCGTTATTGAGCAGCGCGTAGCCGAGCGCGCCCGCAGCCAGTCCGGCGAAGACGTTGCCGAGCGCCACCCCGGTCGCGACGTCTCGTCCGGCGATCGGCAGCACCAACACGGCGCCGAGCGCTACGCCGACGCCTGCTGAAACGAGCAACAAGAGACGCACGGTCGCGGGATCTTGAGTCGAGTACGAGATGAACGCCGTGAGACCTAGCGCACCGAGCAGACCGAGTCCCCACAGCGCACCGCGCGCCGGCAGGTCGACGCCCATCCCGCTCCCCTTGAGCGCAGCGAGCAATCCGGCACCGAGCGCGATCCCGCCGGTCATCAGCGCGATCACCAAGGCAGGAGCAACCGCGTTGCCGTTCGTGGCATCGGTCGTCAGAAGCTGAGCCAGGCTGGCCGGCTCCTCCGTGAGAGCGCGTGACCAGCCGAGCGACAACGCCACCAAGCTGGCGGCTGCGCCCGCACAAGCCGTCACCAAGCCGACTCCGGCCGCGGTCCCGGTCTTGACGCCAAAGCCGATCGCCGCGCCCAAGACACCGCCAGCCGCCAGCGCGCCGAACGCGAGTCCGTAGTTCAGCTGCCCGAGCTGGAGCAGCGTGGCCACGACCGCGAGCAGCACGGCGGCTACGAGGTAGCCACTGCCGGCACCGGCGCCGCGCAATTTGCTGAGCTTCTTGAGACCCGCGACGAACAGCAGCGCGCTCACCAGATACCCGCCCTCGACGGCCCAATCGAGCATGGTCATGTCGGTTCTCGCTTCTTGGAAGCGGGCAAAAGCCGCGAGGCCAGCACCAGGCCGGCGACCACGCTGGCTGCCGCGAGAGCAACGGCGGCGAGCGGCATGAACCCCAGCGCTCCGTCAGTGCTCCGTGCAAGGGCGTAAAACCCGCCGAGCAGGGCGATGCCGCCCACGGCGCTCATGCCCGCGCTCACCGCGTTGTGCAGCGTGGGAGCGACTTTGCCGATGACATCGAACCCGACGAACATCGACAGCACGAAAATGTACGTACCGATCAGCAGCGGACCCAACATCAGGCCGCCTCCTTACCCCCTTTTGGGGACGCAACGACCAAACCCAGCTGACCGGCGATGCCGGGGTGAACGACGCCTCCACCGTGCGTGAGCAACGCGCCGCGCATGATCTCGTCGGCGACGTCGAGCGTCAGCTCGCCCTTTTTGACGATGTCGCCGAGCAACGCCAGAACGTTGCGGCTGTACATCATGCTTGCGTCGGCGGGCAGCGTGGCCGGGAGGTTGCGATGCCCGATGATGAGCACGCCGTGCTTGCGCACGTTCCGGCCGGCTTCGCTGAGCGGGCAATTGCCACCCTGCTCTACCGCCAGATCGACGATGACCGAGCCGGGACGCATGCGCTCGACGACCTCCGCCGGCACGAGCTTGGGGGCAGGCTTGCCTGGAATCAGCGCCGTGGTGATGACGACGTCCGCGTCGGCCACGTGTTTGGCGACGATTTCCTGCTGCTTGCGCAGAAATTCCGCCGGCAGCTCCTTGGCGTAACCGCCCGCGTCCTCCGAGTCTTTGGGCAGCTCGGGCAGGTCGATGAAGCGCGCCCCCAACGACTCGATCTGTTCCTTGACCGCCGGACGTACGTCGCTCGCCTCGACGATGGCGCCGAGTCGGCGCGCCGTGGCGATGGCCTGGAGGCCCGCGACACCGGCGCCCATCACGACCACGCGGGCGGGACGCACCGTGCCGGCTGCCGTCATGAGCATCGGAAAGTACTTGGGAAGCTCGGCCGCTGCCAGCAGCACGGCCTTGTAGCCGGCGATGCTCGCCTGCGAGCTCAGCGCGTCCATTTTCTGTGCGCGCGTGATGCGCGGAATCATCTCCATGGAGATGCTGTTCACCGCGCGGTCCGCCAGCTGCTTGATGCGTTGAGCTGCACCATACGGGTTCAGAAACCCGATCAGCAGAGAGCCCTTCTTGAGGCCGTCGATCTCGTCGCCGCCGAACTCGGCGAACTCTGCCGGCGCGCGCACCTTGAGCACGATGTCGGCGCCCTGCCAGGCGGCCTTGTCGTTGCCCACGATCTTTGCACCTGCTGCTTCGAATTCCGCATCGCGGATGAACGAGGCGTCCCCGGCGCCACGCTCCACATCCACTGCCAGGCCAGCAGCAATGATTTGTTTCACCGTATCGGGCGTGGCCGCAACGCGGGTCTCGCCTTCAGCTCGTTCTTTCGCGACCAGGACTTTGAGCATGGTTCCTCCAGGCTCCGAAACGGCGCCGATGTAGGTCGATTACCGGCACAGCGGCAAGCGGATTCTGGCCGCAAGCTGGAAGTTTCGACGCCGGCGCGCGTTTCGAGCGTCGGGCAACGCGGCCAGACGCGGCGCCTAGCCTAGCGGCAGGCGAGCTTCTTGACTGCTGACTGTTCGTTCAGCCTGGGCGCCGGGGTCAGCCGGACGTTGCTCCCACCCGGCCGGATACGCTCGCGCTGGCGCGGACGCTGACGTCGATACGCGCCGAGGCCTGGGCCGTCGCGGCAGCGCCCGCGGCCACGCAGGCGGCGGCTTCCGCGCCCGCATCGCCGATGACGCGCGGCATTTCGGCGCCGACCTGGACCACGGTCCGCACCTCGCCGGCCAGCCGCTTGCCGAGCGCGATCTCCGCCTGGAGCAGCATGGGCAGGTTCGCGTGCAGCGTCGCGAGCAAACGTCCGACCATCTCCGTACTCTGCGACGCCGTGACCTGCACCTGGGCGCTGCTGCACTGGGCGCGGAAGCTCGCGCGCGCGTTGCAGCTCGCGTTGCACTCCGCGTCAGCGCTGGGCGGCCGTACGTGGCCTTCACAGCGCGGCGCCTGCCAGTGCCCTTCGCAGCGCGCGTGGCACGTGGCGTCGCAACCGCCGTTGCACGTCCCGTTACACGCACCGACGCAACGTCCCTGCGCGTCGGTCGCCGCGCACTGACCCTGACATTCTCCGTTGCAACGTCCCTCGCAGCGCCCCACGCAGCGTCCCTGACAAAAGCCGGAGAGGCGCGCCGGCTCACACTGCGCGACGATTTCACCGGGATCGACGGCGACGTCACAGCGACCCTGGCACTGCGCTTTCGCTTGCAGGTCCGCCTGGCACTGAGGCGGCGTCGCCTGCGCACGAATCTGCACCCCGTCCCGGAGGATTGCGTCGATGCGCGCGCGGAGCGCGCCGCACGCGACCTCGGCTGCAGCGCCGGGGTTATCGCTGCGCGGCTGCATGTGCGCTTCCGGCACGCCGAGATCGCGCCCCATGCGGCGGCAAGCCTCCGCGGCCATGCTCTCCATTTGGATCGAGAGCTCGACCAGGTCCTTGCTGGCGGCCACGAAGGCCGCGACCTTGGCGCTCGCGCGCGCGTTGGCGCTGTAGCTCATGCTCAGCGGATCCCCGCTTCCGGTGAGCTGCGGGCATGCGGCGCCAAAAACTCCGTATTTGCCAGCGCCCGCGCAGCTCGCGAGCACGAAAACGCCGGACACGAAGCAAAATTGTAAGCATAACAAGCTACGGATGCGCATAAGGTGGCGGACCGTACGACCCGGAGCAGGAAGCCGCAAGGCACGGCCGCGCCGCCGCGCGCGGATTGTGGGCAGGTCGCAGCGGCGTTAGATCCCGATCGTGAACTTTTTTGGTCACGCGGCGCTCGCGTCCTACGAACGCGACGACAGCGCGTTCGTGCTGGGCGCGATGCTCCCCGACTTCGCGACCATGATTCGAGCGCGACCGCCGCTCGCCGAGCACGAGCAGCTCACGCTCGGCATCGCGCATCACCACGTGACCGATGAAGTGTTTCACGGGTCGCACGTCTTTCGATGCCTGTGTCACGACTCGTTCGCCGCGCTCGAAGCGCGGGGCGTGCGGCGCGGGTCGGCCCGCGCGGTCGCGCACGTCGGGATCGAGCTCCTGCTGGACAGCGTGCTCGCTCGGGACCCGGGCGCTTGCGCGGCGTACACGCGTGCCTTGGCCGAGACGCCCGAGGCGCGCCTCGGCGGGCACTTGCGCTGGCAAGCCGATGAAGAGCGCGACCGCTTCGCGACGCTGTGCAGCGCGCTCGCACGCCGCGGCCTCACGGCGCCGGACTCTCACCTCGACGTGCTCGTCTGGCGCCTATCCCGAGCCTTGTCCGGTCGCGCGCGCTTGGAGCTCCGTGCCGAGGACGAGCCCAGTGTGCGGCTGTGGGCCGAAAAAATCGAAGCGCGCGTGCAAGCGGAGGCTCCCGAGCTGCTTCGGGAAGTTCGAGACGGGCTACTCGCGCGGAGATTTTCGCCGCGCCAGCCCGGGATTGGTTAAGCTGCGTGGACCGTGCATTTCCGTCTGCTGATGCCTCTTCTCCTGGCCGCTGTCTGGCTCTGCTCGAGCTCCGCACAAGCGCAGATCAAACGCCCCGGCGCTCACCCGCGCTACTCGTTCGAGATCGAGCCGCACGCGGTGCTGCTCTGGGAACACGAGGTCTGGGACGACGCGGGCTTCGGTCCCGGCGTGCGCTTCAACATCCCACTCATGCACAACGGTCCGATCGATCGCATCAACAACAACATGGCGATCGGTTTCGGCCTCGACTGGGCTCACTTCGGAGACGATTGCGACTATGGCGGCTGGCGTTTGCCAGACCAGTTCGCTGACTTCGACTGCAGCGGTGACACGTTCATGGCGCCCGTCACGTTGCAGTGGAACTTCTTCCTCACGCCTCGGATCTGGGTGTTTGGGGAGCCGGGCCTTGCCATCGCACACACGCGCTGGGAGGCCTCGTACCGTTACAGCCCCTGCCCCGCCGGACGCTGCGACGTCGAGTTCGACGACGACAAGACCAACGTCTGGTTCGTGTTCTGGGGCGGCGCGCGTTTCCTGCTCAGCGACAGCGTGTCGTTCACCGCGCGCGTCGGCACGCCGTATCTGTCATTGGGCGCGTCGTTCTTACTGTGACGTGAAGCGCCCGAGCGCCCGAACCCACTAAAATCGCTGGCCGCGCTCGCCCGGCCCGCGCATGAGGAGGATGCGGAGATAGGTCCGCTTGACTCACTGGTTTAACCACCCCATATTGGTTAAACCAATTGGGCCGGCCAAGCCGACCCGAAAGGTTCCTCATGGATGAGCAGCCGCAGGCCAGCAACATCGCTTCCACCATCTTCTCGGACCTGCGCAGGCAGATCCTGCAAGGTGCGCTGTCCGCTGGTGAGCGGCTGCCTGGCGAACGCGAGCTAGCCGGCAAGTACGGCACCAATCGCAACACGCTGCGTGAGGCGGTGCGCAAGCTCGAGCAGGCTCGGCTGGTCACCGTACGGCACGGGCAGGGCGTGACGGTCAGCGACTTTCGTCGGACCGGCACCATGGAGCTCTTGTCGCCGTTCCTCGAGTCGCCGCGCGATCTCTCCGAGGTCGCGCACATGCTGGAAGACATTTTGCCGGCGCGCTTGATGGTCATCGAGTTCGCGACGCGGCTCGCGATTCGGCGCGCCGACCGCACCGACTGCAATCGCCTCTCGGACATCACGGATCTGCTGATCGCCGCCTTCGATCGCGGCGACCCAGTGGTGATCGCGCACGGCTTCCACCGCTGGCTGGATGCGCTGATCGACGCCGGCCACTCGGTGGCGATCCGCTGGATCGCGAACCCGTTTCTGGAAGCGTACCGGGACATCATGGATCGCTTCCCGGCGCTGTGGGTGCTCGAGCCGAGCTTCCCGGACCACCTGCGCGGCTTCATCGCAGCGTTGACGGATGGCAACGAGGAACGCGCCATCGAAGTCACGCGTGCGTACTACCGGCGCGTCGACTCCGCGCTCATTACTTCGCTCGGTCCGGCGCTGGCCGCACGCGCGGCGGCAGCCGCGGCGGCCGCGAGCGCCGAGGAAGCGGGCGCAAACGGCGCCGGCACGGGCGACACCGCAACTCTCGGCAAGCCCAATCATTCGGGCAACTCGGAACGCAAACGATCACAACGAGGTGCACCCCCATGACGTCCCCCGTGCTGCCAGATCGCAAAGACAATCGGCGGAAGCGTTCTTCGAAGCCGTTCAAGTTACGCGTTCTAGGCAGCACGAAGCCCGAGCGCCATCCACGCGATGGCTGGAAAAGCGCTGACCCATACCCGATGGGCAGCTGGACCCGTGAAGCTTTCCGCGCGATCATCCGCGCGGTGTGCCCGCCTCCGCCGGCCCCGCAGTTGCCGGACGTGGTCGATCGCATCGAGCTCCACGTGCGCCGCTTGATGCGGTACATGCACCCCCTGGCCGCGCGCGCGCTGTGGATCGCGATTTTCATTTTGGATTGGGCGCCGCGGCTGGCGTTCTTCAGCCGGCACCGGCTGCAGGGTCTTACGGCCGAAGAAGGCGCCGTGTTCCTCACGCAGCTCGGCACGAGCCGCGTACACCTGCTGCGCACCATGCTGACCGGGATCCGCGGCGCGATCCTGAGCGCTTATTTCGACCAAGCCGAGGTGCACCGCGCGCTGAACTACGCGCCGCTCCCCTTCATTTCGGAGCGCCGCGAGCTGCGCGCGCAGCTCATGGGCCAGAGCACGCAAAAGAGACCCGCATGATCCTGTCATTCGAAGACTACGCGAAGGAGGATCGTTTCCACGCCGACGTGATCGTGATCGGAACGGGAGCCGGCGGCGGCGTGGTGGGCACACGGCTGGCCGAAGCGGGCTACGACGTGCTCTTCGTCGAGGAGGGAGCCTATGTCCCGACCGACAGCTTCAATCCCTACACGACCGATAGCGTCCCACGCTTGTACCGCGACGCGAGCGCCACATTGATCTTCGGTACCCCACCGATCGCGTACGTCGAAGGACGCTGCGTCGGCGGGAGCACGGTGATCAACGGCGGCATGACCTACCGCACTCCGGAGCGCGTCCTCGACGAGTGGCAAGAGCGCGTAGGCTCGCCGGATCTCGGGCCAAAGGCGATGGAACCGCTCTTCGAAGCGGTCGAGGCGCGCGTGCACGCGGAGCACCAGCTCGATGTGAGCATCGGCGAAGACAATCGCATCATGATGCGCGGCGCCGAGAAAATGGGCTGGCGCTACACCCAGAACCGGCGCAATCAGGAGGCATGCGTGGGCGCGAACAATTGCGCGCTCGGCTGTCCCACCGGTGCCAAGCAATCCACGCTGGTCAGCTACCTGCCCCGGGCCTTCGACCAGGGCGCGCGCTGCCTGACGGAGCTGCGCGTGGAGCGCCTCCTCATCGAAGGCGGCCGCTGCGTCGGCGTGCAGGCCTCCGCGATCGACCCGCTCACCAGGAGATCCGGGCGCCAGGTCGAGGTGCGCGCGCGCGCGGTAATCGTGGCCTGCGGGGCCGTCCAAACGCCGTTTTTACTGAAGCGCCATCGGCTGGGGCGCCCGAGCGGGCAACTCGGCAAGAACTTCTTGTGTCATCCGAACGCCAAGGTGCTCGCGGTGTATCCCGGAGAGGTCGCGGGCTGGAAGGGCGTGAGTCAAAACACGCAAATCCGCGAGTTTCACGCGGAAGGCATCTTGATGGCCGAGAACTTCGTCGCGCCCAGCATTCTCGCCGCCTATCTGCCCGTGCACGGCCGCGCTGCCTGGGAGCTGATGCAGCGTTACAACCAGATGGTGCTCTCGGGTGTGCTGGTCGAAGATTCCAGCTCGGGCACGGTCTCGCGCAGCGTGTTCGGCATGCCCTACGTGCGCTACGACATCACCCCCTACGACCACGCGCGCTTTTTGAAGGGCATCAAGCTACTCTCCGAAATGCATTTCGCGATGGGCGCCGAGTTCGTGATCTTGCCGTTCTTCAATCAGCACGTGGCGCGCTCCGTGGACGAGCTCTCGCGTATCGACGCGCTGCAGACGGACCCGAGCACGCTCGAGCTATTCACACCGCACCTGATGGGCACGGCGCGCATGGGCTCACGCCCCGAGGACTCGGTCGTCAATTTGTCGGGCGAGCTCTGGGATCTGCCGGGCTGCTACGTCGCCGACGCGAGCTTGTTTCCGACGGCGATCGGCGTAAACCCACAGATTACCATCATGGCCCTCGCCACTCGCATCGCAGAGCGCGTGGAGCTCGTCCGCAAAGCAGCCTGAGACCGTGGCGACGATTTTGATCGCGGGCGCGGGGTACGTCGGCGCGGCGCTCGGGCAAAGGCTCGCCGAGCACGGTCACGTCGTGTACGGCTTGCGGCGGGACACGAGCGAGCTGCCAGCCTCCGTTCGGGGACTCGCCATCGACCTTCAAGCCCCGCGCGCGCTGGCAGAAATGCCAAACAAGTTCGAGTACGTGTTTTATACGGCCGCTCCGGACGCGACGGGCGAGGATGCCTACCGCGCGACCTACGTCACGGGGCTCTCCAACGTGCTGAACGCCGCGCGAACCCGCGGCTGGCCGCTCCGGCACGTGTTCTTCAGCTCGAGCACCGCTGTCTACGCGCAAAACGACGGCCAATGGGTCGATGAAGAGTCGCAGGCCGACCCGAGCGGCTTCAATGGCCTCTGCATGATCGAAGCCGAAGCGCGGCTATTCTCGAGCGGCGTCTCCGCGACGAGCGTGCGCTTCGGCGGCATTTACGGCCCCGGGCGCACGAGCCTCCTCGAGCGCGTCGCGCGCGGCGTCGCGAGCTACGCTCCGGGCGCCCCGACGTACACGAACCGCATCCATCGCGATGACTGCGCCGGCGTACTCGCGCACCTGCTGTCGCTCGACGCGCCCCAGCGGCTCTACCTGGCGGTCGACGACGAGCCCGTGGACACGCGCACACTCGTCCAATGGCTCGCCGCAGCGCTCGGCGCGCCGCCGCCGCGCGAGTCCTCGGCAAAGGGCGCGCCCACGGGTCGCGGCGCGAGCAACAAGCGTTGCAGCAACGCTCGACTTCGAAGCAGCGGCTACGCGCTGTGCTATCCGACTTTTCGCGAAGGCTACGCAGAGCTGGTGAGAGCGCGGCTCGCCGGCTCATAGCCGGCGGGCAGCTCGTGCGACGAGAGCAGCTCGCGTTCCGCTCGTTCCATCCAGCGCAGCGCGAGCTTCGGGGCCGCTCGAATCGCGGTAATGTTCACCGGCGGCAGCGGCACGCTCGACTTGGTCGCCCAGAGCAGCGCGGGCCCCGGTCTTCGCCGCTCTGCGCGGAGCACCAGCGCAGCGGCGGACTTGGCGCTGTAAGTCGTGTCGAGCTCGTGTCCGACGTGCTCGTGCCACAGTTTTACCGCGCGGCGGCCGTCTGCGGTCGCTTGGCCGTAGCCGCGGCCGAGAAACTCGCCGCTCACGTGGATGTGCCGGCCCAGCGCGGCGCGGTCGAGAACAAGCGCCGGTTCGCCGCACAACTTCGCCAGGAGCTGGGACGTGCGCACGGCGAGGCTCACGATGCGCGCTTTGCTGGTGACCGGCCAGGGAGTCACCCGCACGCTGAGCAGCTCGGGCGGATAGGGCCGGCCGCGCGCGTCGCGAAAACCGATGCCCAAACGCGCCGCGTGCGCGAATCCGACGAGCAGCCCGGCGGACGTACAGGTCGACCCCACGCCGATGATCACCTGCTCTGGCCGCGGCAGAACGCGCGCTTCGACTTGCTCGGCAAGCTCGAAAGCCGCCGACACGTACCCGAGTGCGCCGAGCGGAGTGGCGCCGCCGGGCACCATGATGAAGGGTCGATGTCCTCTACGCTTCTGCGAGATGCTCGTCATCGCCATACCGAATGGCAACAGCGACCAGTGACCGAGCGCGCGCAGGGGTACACCCGTGCTGAGCACGGCGCGCAGGTTTTCGAGGGCCGCCCAGGAGCGGGGTTGAGGGAACAGCACCGCGCCCGCACTCAGGCCGAGGCGCGGCGCGTGGAGGGCCGTCGCCACCGCGTGGTTCGAACCGAAAGCGCCCGTGGCAAACACATGGCCGCATCCCCGGTCGCGCGCCTGGCCGAGCAAGACTTCGAGCGTGCGCACCTTGTTGCCTCCGTACACGGCGGAGCTGACATCGTCGCGCTTTTCGTAGAGCTCGAGCTCCGGCATGTCCAGGGCGCGGGCAAGCCCGTCCAGCGGAGACACCGGGGTGGGAAAATCGCCGAGCTCGGCCCAGGGCAGCTCGCGCGCGAGCTTTGGCCAGACTTGAAACAGTGCACGTCGGATCGCGATTGGACGGCCTTTCATCCCGTGGCAGCACGGCGCCCGCGCCAGCCTGCGGGTTTTTCTTTACGCAGCTTGCCATCCTCGGCGAGAAGAAGCGAGCTCTCGAGGCCGCACGTTTTCAGCCATCCGACGCCGCATGCTGGTGCCGACTCCCCTCCCTTCGTTCCTGGCGCGCTCGCGTCGTAGTGGGCGCGCGGCCCGCGCGTTCGCCCTGTTCGTGCTGGTGTGGTTCGGCCCCGTTCGGCAGGCGTTGGCCGAGGAGGGGCTCTGGCTCCCCGAGCAGATCGCGGAGCTCGATCGGACGCAGCTCGCGAGCCGCGGCCTCGAGCTGACGGCGAAACAGCTGTGGAGCGAAACCGGCGGACTTTTGCGCGCGTCGGTGAACCTGTCTGGGTGCTCGGCAGCGTTCGTCTCCAAGCAGGGACTGATCGCGACCAATCACCACTGCGCGTACCGCGCCCTTTCGGCGCAGAGCACGCCAGAGAAGGATCTCTTGAAGCTCGGGTTCATCGCGCGGAAGCGCGGCGAGGAGCTGGAAGCGAAGAGCTACACGCTACACGCGGTGGAGAGCATCGAGGACGTCACGCCCGCAGTGCTGGCCGAAGCGGCCGGAAAAAGCGACGACCGCGCGCGCTGGACCGCCATCGAGCGCGCTCAAAAACGCTTGTCGGTGGAGTGCGAGAAAAAGCATGCCGGCCTGCGCTGTGACGTGGCGAGCTTCTACTGGGGCTCGCAGTTTCGCCTGATAAAGAAGCGCGAGTTCACGGACATTCGCCTCGTGTACGCGCCCCCGACCGCGATCGGCAATTTTGGCGGAGACGTGGACAACTGGAGGTGGCCGCGCCACACCGGGGACTTCGCGCTCTTGCGCGCGTACGCCGCACCGAAGGGCAAACCCGGCGGGCCACCGGCCAAGAACGTGCCTTATCAGCCGGCGCAGTGGCTCGAAATCGGGCACGGAGGCGTCGGTCCCGGCGACTTCGTGGCGGTGCTCGGTTACCCGGGCAGCACGCGGCGTTACCTGCCGAGCGCAGTCGTAGCGCATCACGTGCAGCAGACCTTGCCGGCCAGCATCGCGCTCCACGAGGAGTGGCTCGGGGCGCTGGACGCCCTCACGAAGAAGAGTCCAGCGGACGCGCTCCGCCTGGCAGCGCAGCGCAAGACGCTCGCGAACCGCCTCAAGAACGCTCAGGGGGCGCTGGCGGGGCTCAGGCGGATGAACTTCATCGACAAGCGCAAGACGGAGGAACGCCGGCTCGCCGAGCTCGCCAAACGCCCGGAGCACGCCGCGCACGGCGGCACCCTTGCCGCGCTGGCGACGCTGGCAAAAGCGCAAAATGCGCGGGCCATGCGCGACTTCGTCCTGGATCAATCGAGCAGCGGACCGCCACTTCTTTCAGTCGGCATCGATCTCGTGCGCCGTGCGCGGGAGAAACAGCAGCCGGAGCTGGAACGCGAGATCGCGTACATGGATCGAAACGCTACACTGCTCTGGAAGTCTCTGGAGCGCCGCCAGCGCGACTTCGTCCCCGAAGCCGAAGCAGAGCTACTCGCGTCACTCGTCGAGCGTGCCCGCGCGCTGCCAGAGCAGACGCGCATCGCGGCGCTGCAGCGTCTGGCCCCCGGCGAGGTCACGCATGAACGGCTGACCGCGAGCCTGCTGCTGCGCGTGCGCGCCTCGCGGCTGGGCAACGCCGAGCACGTGCGCCGACTGTTCGATCGCGGCGAGCTCGGGGAAGGAGATCTTGCGGATCCAGTACTCGGGCTCGCGGCCGAGCTGGCAGACGAGATCGCCCTGCTCGAAGCGCAGCGCAAGACCGAGCGCGGCCTCGAGGCTCGCCTGGCAACGAGCTATTTCGCGCTCTGGAAGGCCTTGCGAGGCGGCATGTTGTACCCGGACGCCAACGGCACGCTGCGCTTCAGCTACGCGCGAGTCATGGGCTACGAACCCGAGGATGGCCTGCTGGCGCGACCACAAAGTACACTGCTCGGCGCGCTGCGTAAGCACACCGGCGCCGCGCCCTTCGATTTGCCGAAGCCGGTGCGAGATCGCGCGTTCGCCGCCAAGACCACGTACTGGACCGACGCGCTCCTGGACGATCTACCGCTTTGCTTCCTGTCGAACGCCGACACCAGCGGCGGCAATTCCGGCAGTCCCGTCATCAACGGCAAGGGGCAACTCGTGGGGCTGAACTTCGACCGAGTGTGGGAGAACGTCGCGGGCGACTTCGGCTACAGCGCCGAGCGCTCGCGCAACATCTCGGTAGACGTCCGCTACCTGCTCTGGCTCCTCGACCGCGTGGAGAACGCAGGCCACCTGCTGACCGAGCTGGGCGTGGCCGAGTACCGCGCTGACGCACGCAAACAGGACCGCCCCGGCGGGCAGCGCACGGCCAAACATACGCCCGAAACAGCGGACGGCGAGGACGAGGGCGGCTCGCGCTGTGGCTGCGGGCTCCCGGGCGCCCGCCCGCGACACGCGCAGGCCGTCAGCCTCGTCTTCCTGGCACTGTCTGCGTTCGGCCTGTCCCGCGCCCGCCGCAGCTTGCGGCGCGGGCCACACTCGTTACGTTGCCGGAACGCATGAGCTACGTATTCGACCAGCGCGAAGCGCTCGATGTGACGGTGCGCCGCGCTGCGCGCGAAGAGCTCGAGGACGCGATCGGCAAACTGCACGGCGGGGAAGACGACCGCGACACGCGTATCCACGACGTGCGCAAGGACCTGAAGAAGCTACGCGCGCTCCTGCGCCTGCTCCGCTCCGAGCTCGGCGAGGCGACGTACATGCGCGAAAACGACGGCTTTCGCCAGCTTTCACAGCGTTTGTCCGGCGCCCGCGAAGCGGCGGCGATCGCCGCGACTCTGGAGACCTTGCTCGCGTCTCAGCACGTCTCCGAGACACAGTTCAGCGCGCTGCGCGAGCAGCTCGCCGAGCGCCGTCGCGAGACGCACGCCAAAGGGGTCGACGACGGCACGCTCCACGCCATCGAACACGAGCTCCGCCTGGCGCTGAGCCGGGTGAGCGGCTGGCCGCTCGAGCGCCCGACGTGGGAGGCGGTCGCGCCGGGCTTTCGGCGCGCCTACACGCGCGGCAAGCGCGCCATGCGGAGGGCCTACCAAGAGCCCTCGGCCGAACACTTTCACGAGTGGCGCAAGCGTGTGAAAGATCACCTGTATCACACGCGGCTTCTGTCGAGCATCTGGCCCGAGCCCATGAAAGGCCGGCGCGCAGCGCTCGACACGCTCGCCGAGCTGCTCGGAGACGATCACGATCTCGCTGAGCTCGCGCGCGTCGTCCGCGAAAGCGCGGGCGGCGACCCCGCCGAGCGCGAACAGCTACTCGGTCTCATCGAGCAGCGCGCACGCGAGCTCCGCGAACGCGCCTACTGGCTGGGCGCGCGGATGTACGTCGAAAAACCTGGAGCCCTGCTGGCGCGCGTGCACGCTTACTACCAGGCGTGGCGCAGCGAAGCGGAGCTGCCCACGAGCACGCCAGCCGAGAGCTCGGACACTACCCCAGGCGATCGATGACGGCCTGCGCGAACTCTTTCGTGCCCAGGCTGCCGCCGAGGTCGCGCGTCTTGACGTCTTCGGAGAGCGCCTTGTTGTAGGCATTCTTGATGCGCGCACCCACGTCGCGGCACTTCGGGTCCGAGCGCGTGTCAGCGAGGTGATTGAGCATCATGGCCGCGCTCATCAGGAGCGCCAGCGGATTGGCGACGTTCTGGCCCGCGATGTCGGGAGCCGAGCCGTGAACCGCTTCGAAGACGGCGTCCTGGTCACCGATGTTGGCGCCGGGACACACGCCCAGGCCGCCCACGAGGCCCGCGCAGAGATCCGACACGATGTCGCCGTAGAGGTTCTCGCACATGATGATGTCGAACTGCGACGGATCCTGGACGATGCGCATCTCCCCCGCGTCGATGATCACCTCGTTGTAGTCGATGTTCGGGTAGTCGTGCTCGTGCACCTTGCGCGCTTCTTCGAGGAGCATCCCGTCACTCATCTTCATGATGTTCGCTTTGTGAAAGATGGTGATCTTCTTTCGCTTGCGATGCGTGGCGTAGCGAAACGTCCAAAGTGCGATGCGATGACACGCCACACGCGTGGCCACCTTCATGCTGACCACCACGCCGTCGGTGATCAGGTTCTCGATGCCGCTGTACAGACCTTCCGTGTTTTCACGGACCACGACCAAGTCGACGTCCTCGTAGCGAGTTTTGACGCCAGGCAAGCTGCGCACGGGTCGAAGCGCCGCATACAAGTTGAGCTTGCGCCGCAGCGCCACGTTGACCGACGAAAAGCCGCCGCCGACAGGGGTCGTACACGGCCCCTTGAGCGCGATGTGGTGCTCGCGAATCGCCTGTGTCGTTTCCTCGGGAAGGATGTCGTGGTGTCCACGATCGAGCGCGCCCTGACCGGCGTGCCGGATCACGAATTCCACGGGAGCCTGCGCGGCGCTCAGTACCTGACGGACGGCATCACTGACTTCGGGGCCGATGCCGTCACCCGGAATCAGTACGACTTTGTGAATGGCCATGGGCTCGATTGGTAATCGATCTGCGCTGCGACGGCGAGGTGAGCGGCACGCCGATTCTGGCCACGCGGCGGGGCGAAACACACGCCGTCCGCTGAACGCCCGCGCCGCGTTTTTGCGCTCCTCGCACCCGGGACCGGCGTCCGGGCCGGTCGTCGTGCTAAGCTCGCGCCCTCGAACATGCGAACGGTAGGTATCGTCGGTTGGCGCGGGATGGTCGGCTCTGTGTTGACGGAGCGCATGACCGCGGAAAAGGACTTCAAGCTCATCGAGCCGGAGTTCTTTTCGACGTCCCAGGCAGGTGGAAAAGGTCCGGACATCGGCAGGGACACCCCGCCGGTCGGCGACGCGCACGACGCGAAGGCGCTCGGCCGGCTCGACGTGATCGTGAGCTGCCAGGGCGGCGACTACACGACGCGCATGTACCCCGAGCTGCGCAAGGCGGGCTGGAAGGGCTACTGGATCGACGCCGCATCCACGCTGCGCATGGACCCGAACGCGGTGATCGTCCTCGACCCCGTCAATCGCGCGGTGATCGATCGCGCCGTCCAGCGTGGCGCGCGCGACTTCATCGGCGGCAACTGCACCGTCAGCTTGATGCTGATGGCTGTCGCCGGCTTGTTTCAGCAGGGCTGGGTCGAGTGGGTGAGCTCGATGACGTACCAGGCCGCCTCCGGTGCCGGCGCCAAGAACATGCGCGAGCTCGTCGCGCAGATGCGGACGCTCGGGGCCGCCGCGAGCGGCCTGCTCGACAACCCGTCCTCGGCCATCCTCGACATCGACCGCGCCGTCGCGGGCGCGCTGAAGGGCGCCGAGTATCCAACGGCAGAGTTCGGCGCGCCACTCGCGGCGAGCCTGATTCCGTGGATCGACAAGCCGGTGGACGGCGGGCAAACGCGCGAGGAATGGAAAGGGCACGCCGAGACCAACAAGATCCTGGGGCTCGATCCGGAGGTGCCGGTTGACGGCGTGTGCGTGCGCATCGGCGCGATGCGCTGTCACAGCCAAGGCCTCACCATCAAGCTGAAGCGCGACGTGCCGCTCGACGAGATCGAGGCGGCCATCCGCGCCAGCAACGACTGGGTCACCGTCGTACCGAACACGAAGGAAGAGACCTTGCGGCGCCTCTCGCCTGCCGCCATCTCGGGTTCGCTTCAGGTGCCGATCGGCCGCATGCGCAAGATGAAGCTCGGACCGGAATACCTGGCCGCGTTCACGGTCGGCGATCAGCTCTTGTGGGGTGCGGCGGAGCCGCTGCGCCGAGTGCTACGCATTCTGCTCGGTGAGCTCGAAGGCTGACAGAGCGTAGACGTCGCCTGGCGCAGCGCCGGCGATAGCCGACCCCGCGCCACGCGCGACGCCGCAAAGTGCCGAGCAAGCTGCCTGGCACTGTCCGTGCTGTCTGCCGAAAGCATGAACGTCGGAGCGGCGGGGAACATCTGCGGCAAACCACTCGGCCTGGCCACGGCCGAAGGCTGCGTGCTGCTCGGTCTGGATGCGCACGCCATCCAGGTGGAGGTGTGTTCCACGCGCGGTCCCGCTTTTTTCCAGCTGGTCGGGCTCGCTGAGGCCGCTGTCCGTGAGTCCCGCGTCCGCGTCGCGAGTGCGCTGGCCAAGCTCGGCATCCTCCTGGACGAGTACGCCATCACCATCAATCTGGCTCCGGCCGATCTTCGCAAACAAGGCGCCGCGCTGGACGTGGCCATCGCGTGCGCCGTGCTCGGCGCGCTCGGGTTCATCGAGAGCAGCCAGCTCTCGGGCACGGTCCTGCTCGGCGAGCTGGCGCTCGACGGGAGCGTACGGCCGATCCGCGGCGTGCTCCCCCAGCTGGAAGGAGCGCGGCAACGCGGTGTCACGCGCGCGGTAGTGCCCGAGCGCAACGGCGCGGAGGCTGGCCTGGTGCAGGGCCTGGACGTGCGCGTTGCGGCCTCGCTCCCGCAGATTGTCGATCACCTCGCGGGCAAGACGGCGTTGCCGCGCGCGGTACGCTTGCGGTTCGAGCCGGAGCTCGCCGTCGGCACAGCCGATTTCTCGCAGGTGCGCGGCCAAGCCAGCGCGCGCCGAGCCTTCGAAATCGTCGCCGCCGGTTCTCACAACGTGCTGATGGTCGGTCCGCCCGGTGGCGGAAAAACGTTGCTGGCGCGCCTGCTGCCCACGATTTTACCGCCGCTGACGTTCGAAGAAGCCATCGAAACCACGGCCATTCACAGCGTCGTCGGCCTGGTCGAACCGAGCAAGGGCGTGGTGACGGCGCGGCCGTTCCGCGCGCCGCACCACTCCGTGAGCGAAGCCGGCCTCGTCGGCGGCGGAGACGTGCCGCGCCCCGGCGAGGTGAGCCTCGCTCACAACGGCGTGTTGTTCCTGGACGAGCTCGCGGAGTTCCGCCGCGGCACGCTCGAAGCCTTGCGGCAGCCGCTGGAAGACGGCGAAGTCTGCATCGCACGCGCGCGCGCACGGGCCTGGTTTCCGGCGCGGCCGCTGGTGGTCGCCGCGGTGAACCCCTGTCCGTGCGGATACCGCGGTCATCCCACGCGCGCCTGCCGCTGCGGCGCCAAGACGAGCCTCCGCTATCGGGCCAAGCTGTCGGGTCCTCTCGTGGACCGCATCGATATCCATCTGTCGGTGCCGCCCGTCGACGTGCACTCCCTCACCTCGCGAGCGCGCGCGGAATCGTCGGCGAGTATCCGCGAACGCGTGCTCGCCGCCCGCGCCGTCCAGGCGGACCGCTGCGCGACGAAGCAGGTGCTAGCCCCGACCAACGCACGCCTGAGCAGCACGGATCTCGAGCGTGTGGCGGGACTCGATAGCAAAAGTGAGCGAGTGATCCACGCAGCGGTCACTCAGCTCGGCCTGAGCGCGCGCGCCTATCAGCGCGTACTGCGCGTGGCACGCACGATCGCAGACCTCGAGCAGAGCGAGAGCGTGCGAGCGGCGCACGTCGCGGAAGCCGTCCAGGGACGCCTCCTCGATCGCGTCGAACCGGCTGCGTAACGACACTTCGGCGCGCTGGCACGAGGCTTTTCGCGCAGGAACAGCAGGAGAAAACGACAATGAGCAAAGACAGCACGGAAAAGAAGAAAGTCATGGACGACGTCGTCACCGACATCGAGAAGGCGTTCGGCAAGGGCTCGATCATGCGCTACGGCGAGGCGGCGCTGGAGCCCGTGGACGTCATCCCGACGGGGTCGCTGGCGCTCGACGAAGCGCTCGGCATCGGCGGCTATCCACGAGGGCGGATCGTCGAGGTGTTCGGGCCGGAGTCGAGCGGCAAGACCACTCTGACGTTGCACGCCATCGCTTCCGTGCAGGCGGAGGGGGGCACCGCGGCTTTCATCGACGCAGAGCATGCGTTCGACCTGCGGTATGCGAAATCCATCGGTATCGACATTTCCAAGCTGCTCGTGTCTCAGCCCGACCACGGCGAGCAAGCGCTCGACATCGCCGAGATGCTCACGCGCTCCGGCGCGCTCAGCCTGGTCGTGATCGACTCCGTGGCGGCGCTCGTTCCCAAAGCGGAAATCGAGGGAGACATGGGCGACTCACACATGGGACTGCAAGCGCGTCTCATGAGCCAGGCGCTGCGCAAGCTGAATGGCATCGCGCTAAAGACGCGCACGACGCTGGTGTTCATCAATCAGTTACGCCAGAAGATCGGTGTGGTGTTCGGCAACCCGGAGACCACCACCGGCGGCAACGCGCTCAAGTACTTCTCCAGCGTGCGGCTCGATGTGCGGCGCATCGGCAAGGTGACGCAGGGCGAAAGCGTCGTCGGCAACCGGACGCGCGTCAAGGTCGTCAAGAACAAGTGCGCACCACCGTTCAACGAAGCGGAGTTCGACATCCGCTGGGGAACCGGCATCGACGCGGGGATCGATCTGATCGAGGTGGCCACGGCATGCGGCATTCTCGAGAAGAGTGGCTCGCACCTTTTGTTCGGCGGCAAGAGCGTCGGACAGGGTCGCGACAAGGCGCGCGACGCGATCTTCAGCAGCGGTGAGCTGCACGCCGCGGTGCTCGCCGCGACGCGCGAGGCGCTGCCATCGCAGGCCTTGAAGGCGCCCGCGCGCGCGGCTTGAAGTGTCGCGGGTACGCGCGGAAAATGCCGCACTTCGTCAGGATCGTCGCGCGTACCCGCGCACTACCGACAGCGCGAATTCACGCACTGCCGCGAGGTTGCGCGCCGGCCGACTCGCCGGCCGCACTTCTCTGCGCCTTTGACGCCGCGAGTCGCTCGCGTGCACGCGAATACCGGTGTCGAAACCGCGGCCACTTAGCGGTAGCGCATGACGCGCAAGAGGAGCGATGCTGATCGGGTCTCAAGGAGGATCGCGATGAAAAACTCGAACCATGCCACGAGCCGCAATCAAGCATCTTCCGAGCGCGATCCCGAAGAGGAGCGCGATTTCGCGTCGTCCGTCCAGGAGACGTTCGGCAATCGCGCCGACTACTTTCTGGACGTCGTGCGCATCTATTTGGGAATTGGCTTGTTCGCGAAAGGCATCCAGTTCCTGGTGAACAGCGACTTCGCCGGCGTCTCGCTCATGCAAGACGGCAAGATGGATCTGATGATGAGCATCATGTCGCATTACATCCCGCTGGCGCACATCGCCGGTGGCGCGCTGCTCGCGGCCGGCCTCATCACGCGGTTTGCAGCGCTTGCGCAGCTGCCGATCCTCGTGGGTGCCGTGTTCTTCGTGCATTTGCCCCAGGGCATGTTCACGCGCGGGCAAACGTTCGAGTTTGCCTTGCTAGTCACGTTCCTGCTCGTGGTCTTCATGCTGGCAGGTGGCGGCCCGCTCTCGCTCGACCGTTACTTCGAGCGCAAGCGCGCCGATCGGCCGGACGCGCTCCCCCAGCATCAGAATTGACGGCGCACAAGCTGCGGAATGGGCGAGCGGGCGCACGCGGCTAACCCGCCACGTGTTCATCCAATGCTCGTACGACCCGCCCAGAGTCAGGCCCGTTTGCGCAGGAATTCGGCGTAAAGTGAAGCCGCCGACCGCGCGCACGAGGCGCGGTCGTTGGCACGAAACGCACGGCAAAGGGCACCGAGGAGGTGGCCGCTGGCGGCGGTTCGTGGCAAAAGGCCGGCAGCGCGACGTTTTCCAGGGTCTTTAGCTCGGAGTTTCATGCGGCTCGAACGCGATTGGCGTGCCTTGAAGGAGATCGTGGCGGCAGCCCCAAAGCTCGAACGAATCGCGGCAGGGCCCAGCGCGCCGCTGCGCCTGCTGCAGACCTGGGCACGGAAGCGCACCGCCGAGACCCGCTTCATCCTCAAGCATCGAAAACTGCGCGATCAATCGAAGATCATTTACGCACTGACACCCACACCCCAGCTCCGCAACATCGGCGACCACGCTCAGGCGGTGGCAATTCATCGTTGGTTCACCAAGCACTTCCCGGGCCGGCCGGTAATCGAGCTGGACAAGACCGAAGTCCTTCGGATCGCGCCATTCGTTCGGCGCTTCGTCACACCCGATGACCTGATTTTTCTTCACAGCGGGGGCAACCTCGGGGATCGCGGGATCTGGAGCGAAACCGGACGTCGGCTCATGATCGAGACATTTCCGGACAACCCGATCATCAGTTTGCCCCAGACCATCTACTTCAGCGACACGGAGCAAGGACGCGAGCAGCGACGAGTTAGCCAGGAGATATACGGCCGGCATCGCAAGCTGACGGTCGTCGGACGCGATCGCGTCAGTGGACAGCTGGCGAGCGAGCTCTTTCCTAATGCACGCACCTTCTGCATGCCAGATTTCGTGCTGTCCTTGCCGCCACGGCAAGCGCGCGCCAGAAACGCGCAGACCAGGCTACTACTGTGCCTGCGCGACGACTCGGAATCGGTGCTCACGCCCGTCGCTCGAGAACGCTTGAGTACCTTGCTGCCGTACGAGCTAGAATTGTTCGACACCAGCATCTCCGGCAACATCTCCCGCTCGGAGCGCGCCGCGCTGGTCGATCGAACACTCGAGTTCTTCGGGACCTTCGATGCAACGGTCACGGACCGCTACCACGGCGTCATCTTCTCCGTGCTCTCGGGCCTGCCTACCGTCGTTCTGCCCACTGTCGATCACAAGCTGACCTCGGCCGTGGAGTGGTTCGAGGAGCTCCCGACGGTGCGGCTCGTGAAGTCCATCGAAGATGTTCCGGAAGCATTGCAGGTCGTCATGTCGGCTCGCAGCGAACCTCTGGACTGGAATGCTCGCTACTTCGACCGACTGCTCGAGATGTCCGGCGTGGCAATTGGCACGTGACGACGACCATCAGATGAAAGCGCTTACTTGCGTCAGCTCACCGGTGTCTGCCGGCCCTGGCGTGAGCGCGGGTCATATGAAAAGTTCGCCACTCAGGGTCTCGTGAGATGAAGCTTCCACACCTCGAAGATTTTCGCCTCCTGCTGTCGCGGGCGCTGCCCAAATCCATCGGCAGCACGTTCACACGAAAGGCGTCATCCAGACCGAAGCCGCTTGCGGCCCGCAGTAACGACGAGCTTTTGAGTCTCATGCGCCACGAAGCGCACCGGATCGAGAAGGCGGTTTACAACCGCATTCTTCAACGCAAATTGCCCGAATACCGCGCCAAGCGCGAGCGGCTTGCCGAAATCTACCGACTCCTTTCGGATCGAAGTTATCCCGGCGACGACCCAACGCTGCTTTGGTCGAAGCGGATCTACGACGCTTTCGACCATTTGGAACAGGACTTCATCCAGGCGGAGAGCCGGGCGCCCGGCGAGTTCAATCCCAACGACGCGGATCAATTCATCGAATTTCTACGCAATCGCCGCAGCGCTCGCGTGTGGGCCGACGAGCAGCCAACCGAAGCGGAGCTCGTAGCGTTCGCCAAGCGCATGATAGACGCGGCACGCTGGGCTCCGAATTCTGGAAACCGGCAGGCCTGGCGTTTTTTGATCTTGGTGCGCGACGAAGAGAAGCGCCTCTTCGAAAAGATCAAGGAGCAGCACACGGTCAGCGCTCCGCTGTTGATCTTCTGCGGCATGGATCGCCGGGTATTTGGCGCCCTGGGTGACGACGAACGATCGATATTCATCGATGCCGGCGCTGCGATCATGCAAATGGTGCTTTTGGCGCACCATTGCAATCTCGGTGTTTGCTGGAATCACTTCGCGCGCGATCTCATCGGCTCCCGACCAGCGAACCAGACCCAGTACCGTCGCTTCATCGAATCGATGGCGATACCCGAGCATATCGAGCCTATCGCGCTCGTGGCCATCGGGAGAGCGAAGTTTCTCCCGCCGGTTCCAGATCGCATGAAGGTCGACTCGTTGCTGCTAGGGGAACCGATCCTCTCGAATGACGACCCGGCCGACCGCCGCGCGGATAGGTCAAAGACGGCACTAAAAGGTTGAGCGGGTCCGACGCCGTCGCACGCCTGCTCAGGCAGGACCATCATCCGGAGACGCACGCCTGCGAGTCGAGGCCAGCGTCATGAGTTCCCTGAGCGCCCTGCGACCATGAGCGAAGGGCAACAGGGCTCCGATTGTGCCGAGAGCCGTGAGCGCGAGCGCAAGGATGGCTCCCGTCCACGGCGCCAGTGCGCCGAAACGGCTCTCCAGCAGGTGGCGCGCCGCCCAAGCTATCGCTAGCCCAACCAGCGCCGCCCCCAAGCTCGGAAGCGAGGCGCGCAGGAGAGTGAAGCCGCCGACAGGCCCGGTTCTACCAACCATCCACAACAAGATTGGGGTGCGAATCAGAATGCCCGAAACCGAATAGGCAAAGGCAACGCCGATCGGGCCCCACGGCAAACCGGCAAGGAAGGACGCTATCGCCAAGCCAGCGCCGAGGAAACCCCAGCGCAACATCTCTTTGCCTCGGTTCTGCGAGATGAACAGCCACCCCGTTGCGTTCGCGGCAGGTTGTGTGAACGTGAGCATGCCCATCCAAAAGAAGATCGGTCCCGCTTCGCCCCAGGCCGGCCCGAGCACCAGGATGATGATCCAGTCGCTGGCCGCCATGAGGAACGCTCCGAGCGGCATCGTCAGCAGCAGCACCTTCTCGAACATCGCGAGAAAAGCGCGCCGATACCGCTCGGGATCGTCGTAGAGCCGACTCAGGCTGGGAATGGCGACCTCGCTCACCGGCGTGTTGATCTGGCGCAGGGGCAGCATCAGCAAGTCGTATGCCTTTTGATACAGGCCGAGTGCGTGCGCGCCGTAGTAACGCCCGATCAGCATGTTGTCGACGTTTCGTGCGAGATAGTTGATCAGACTGAATCCCGTCAGGTTGCTGCCGAAGCCCAGCAAAGCTCGGACTTCGCCCACTCGCGCGGACAGCTCTGGTCGGAAGTCGCACGCGATCCAAGCGCCGAGCGCGGTCACGCTGGCGCCGATGGGCAGCTTGTAGACGAGCGCCCACGGTCCGTAGTCGGACAGTGCGAGCGCAATCGCGCTGCCCAGGCCGGCGACAGTTCCCAAAAGATCCACGACGGCTGCTCGGGCGAACAGCATGCGCCGGCGGAGCAAGGCCATGTGCTGAATCGACAAACCGTCGATCATGAACGTGAGGCCCAGCACGCGCACGATCGGCGTCAACGCGCTTTCACGATAGTAAGCTGCGATCAATGGCGCAGACAAAACGATGAGCAGCGCGAGCGCGCCGCTGAAGAGCGCGTTGATCCAAAATAACTGGCTGACCTGCCGCGCCGTTATGGTCGAGCTCTGAATGGTCGCCGTGGAGAGGCCCATGTCTTTGAACAAGCCAATGAAGCCCGTGAAAGCGAGCGCCATCCCTACGACCCCGAAATGTTCGGGCGCGAGCACACGCGCCAGCAGCAGCGTCGATCCCAACTCGAGCAGCGAGCGCGCGGTTTGACTGATCGCAACGACCTGACCACCGCGAATGGTGTGGTGGCGGATCTCGGTCTTGAGATCCTCGGTGTCACACCACCATTCTGGCGGATGCCTCGGCATCGCGCTTCAGCTTACCGCGCCACGCTCAGCTTCGAAAAGCGCTCGGCCAATTCCCGTGTGAGCCGCTGCGTGTCGAACTCCGTTTCGATGGTCGAACGCGCATTCGTCGTGAGGCGCAGCCATTCTGCAGGGTTCCGTACCATCGATACCAGCGCCTCCGCCAGAGCGTCCGCGTCCCGTTCCGTGACCAGGTATCCGCTGTGCCCGTGCTGAATCAGCTCCGGGATGCCGCTGTGCTCCGTAGAAAGAACTGGCAGACCCTGCGCCATGGCCTCCATCAGCACGACGGGGATGCCTTCCATATCGCCATTTTCAGCGGTCACGCTCGGAGCAAGCAGAATATGCATCGGCTCCAGTAGAGCCGCTACCTCATCCGACCGACGCGCACCGTGAAACGTGACCTGCTTCGCTATTCCTTCAGCGCGCGCCACGCCGGCGAGCTGTTCCCGAAGAGGACCATCACCGACGATGTGATAATGGATCTCACAATCGAGCATGCGTTGCGCCCGCGCCACAGCGCGGACGGCGAACGCAATGCCCTTCTTTTCGACGAGTCTACCAACGCTGACCAGTTGGACCGGCTGCGTTGATTCCCAACTGCGCGGACGGAATTGCAGAGCTCGCGTGTCCACACCCATTCTGCGCACCTCCACCTTCCCGGGGTCCGCGCCCATCTGCAGCAGCTTGTCCCGCCAGAAGCGGCTTATCGGAAGCAAGAGCGCGGCATCCCTGAACAACGGCGCCAGCGCGTCGCCTTTGACCTCGGACGGCCACACGGTGACGTCGTATCCGTGAAATACGGCGACGAGTGGACCTGAAAATAGACCCACCTCGCGTAACTGCCGAGCGTGCTCGGCGACGTGTCCGAAGTGGCAGTAAAGTACGTCGAAGCGCCCCTGAGCACCGTGCACCACACGCTGCTTCAGCGCCGTCGGGTAGCGGAGCGCGCTGGGGTGAGCGAGAACTGCGCGTGCCCCGCGTCGAAAGCCACGCAAAACGTCTCTCCAGCCACGAACCTCGAGATATCTCGCGCGTTCGCGCAATCGATACTCCGTCACGGCGCGGTGCTGCACGGACTCACCGGTATTCCGTAGCGCGAAGACCGTGACGTCGTGTCCGAGGTCGATGAGCCCCGTGATTTGCTGCAATACGAAGGTCTCAGAAAGCTTTGGAAATTCTCCGACGACCAGCCCGATCTTCATACGCCGACTCGCATGCATACTGACAAGCCCTCGAGCTTCTCCCGGCCGATTGTGTTCGACGAACGACCCACGCGAACGAATTACGGTAGCCCGGCGATCATGCGGTCCTCAGGACCACGCGCCCGAGCTCCTGCTCGAGCCGCAGCAATTTCTGCTCACTCAGATACGTGAGCCGTTCCGCTCGCACTGTTCGGGCCAGGGGGCTGAGCAGCAAGCTCGGTCGCAGGCGGCCTACGAGGTCTCGGAGCACGACGCGTGACGCTAGTACACTTGGGCAGGGGCAGCGACACGCAAATACCGCCTCGCGTCCGCGAACCTCGTCATCACGCCGCCCCGCCCACGTATGGTAAAAGCGACCCGGATTCATGCGCATCGCAATCGTGCTGGGAGAATTTCCGAGCGCATCTGAAGTCTTCATCCTGCAGCAGATCACCGGGCTCATCGATCTCGGGTGCGACATTCACATCTTTGCCGGAACTCCGGGGCAGGCCGTGCCATCTCATGCGCTCTACGAGCAGTACGCTCTGCGCCAACGAACGACGTACCGCCCCGCGACACAGCAGGAGATGCGCGAGCGAGTTTGGGATTCGGTGCAGCGGCGCCTTCGCGATCTTTCGCTCGCGCCGCGCGAAGCATGGCGCACCCTTGCAGTTTCCGCGCGGTGGCTAACCGGCAGCGCCCGGAGCGAGCTCTGGACCCTGTACGGTGTGGACCTGCTGCGCGCCGGTCGCTTCGATGCGGTCCATGCCCACTTCGGAGATGTGGCCCGTCTTTGTCTAAGGGCGTGCCAAACGCCGCCGCGCACACCATTGCTCGCGACGTTCCATGGCTATGACGCGAATGTCGTACCCAGGATGCACGGCCTCGACATATACCGCCGCCTGTTCGCCGCCGGTGAGGCGTTCACGGTGAACTCCGAATTTCTCAAGCAGCGTCTACTCGGCTTGGGCTGCCCGACGCACAAGATCCAGCTTCTGCCGGTCGGAGTCGATTTGTCGAAATTCAAGTGTCGCGTTCGTACGCTCGGAGCGACCGAGCGTCTGCGCCTGCTCAGCGTGGCGCGCCTGGTGCCGGTCAAGGGCCTCGATTCGGCGATTCGCGCTGTCGCCCACCTGCTCGATCGCGGATTGAATGTCGAGTACCGAATCGTCGGCGACGGAGAGCTCAGGGCGGAGCTTCAAGCACTGATCACCCAGCTCGGCGTAGCCGAACGCGTGCATTTACTCGGTGCTCAATCCCACGAGCAGGTGCGCGAACTCTACCATACCTCTCATGTCTTCGTGCTACCGAGCGTGCGCGCCGCTCGCGGCGACGAGGAGACTCAGGGGGTCGTCGTTCAAGAGGCGCAGGCGACGGGGATGCCGGTGGTCGTGAGCGACACCGGCGGCATTCGCGAAGGCATCGTGGAGGGCGTCTCCGGTGTGTCGTATGCGGCCGACGACTGGAAAGCACTCGCGCAAGCAATCGGGAATGTGGCTGAGCATCCGGAAACGTGGGCTGAAGCCGCGCGCGCCGGGCGCGCACTCGTCGAGCGCAAATACGATCTGGCTGCGCTCAACCGCCGCCTACTCGCCCTGTATCGGAACGTATGCGACTCTGCGTGACGCGGCCGTCGCCAACGCTGCACGGAGCCGCTCCGCTGCAGCGCTCGGTACGCGAGCTCCAGCGAATTACGAAAGCTCCCGTGCTATGGCGCGTGGCCACCCGCGTGAGCGCATGTCACTGCTAACACAGGTCCGGCACGGCATCGCCTGGACGACGGGAGCACGTGCTTGCGCACAAGTGCTTGATTTCGCCGTCGGCATCGCTCTGGCACGGCTACTGACACCCGAGGACTTCGGGCTCTTGGAGATGACGGTCGTCATCACCGGATTTCTGGCGCTGTTCGGTGAGCTGGGCTTCGGCGCTGCCCTCATCCAACGACAGGAACTGCACGAGCATCACGCCTCCACCGTCTTCTGGCTGAACCTCATCACCGGGCTGGGCCTGGCGGGGGTTCTCGCACTCGGGGCGCCCTGGATTGCGCGATTCTACGGCGATGCGCGCCTGATGCCACTGAGCTGGGCGATCTCGATCAACTTTCTCATTTCACCGTTGAACATGGTGCAGGGCGCCATGCTCCACCGCGCCATGAAATTTCGTGAGCTGGCAATCGTCGAAGTGACGAGCGTCGTCGTGTCCAGTGCCACGGCCGTGGCACTGGCGCTCAACGCGATGGGCACCTGGAGCCTGGTCGGTCGAAGCCTTGCAGGGGGCGTGACGAGCACGATCGTGATCTGGACCGTTTCAGACTGGCGGCCGCGCTACGTTTTCAGTCGCGCCGCATTGAAAGAGCTGCTGGCGTTCAGCACGAACCTGTTCGGGTTCATGACCATCAACTACTGGGCGCGGCAGGTCGACGACCTGTTGGTTGGCAAGTACATGGGTCCCTCGCAGCTCGGCATCTACGGTAGGGCGTACGCGACCATGATGCTGCCCATCAAGGAGCTCTCCAACGTGCTCGGCAGGGTGCTCTTTCCCGCCATGTCGCGCATAAAAGAGGACAAGCCTCAGGTGAAGAGCCTGTATCTAGGCTGGCTGGACATCATCGCATTCATCTCGTTCCCGATCATGGCGCTGCTCTGCGCTTCCGCCGACAACCTGATCGTGACGCTGTATGGAGAGAAATGGCGTCCAGTCATCCCGGTCCTGCGCATCTTTTGCGTCGTCGGTGCATTCCAGTCTCTGGGCACCACAGTGGGTTGGATCTACCAGTCGCAGGGCCGTACGGACGTCATGTTTCGCTGGGGTCTCGTCGCCAGCTTGCTCATCATTGCGAGCATCGTGTTCGGGGTGTGGCTTGGTAGTATCGAGGCAGTCGCTACCTCCTATGCCGTCATGACGGTGGCGCTGCTCTCGTATCCGCAGTTTGCGATCCCCGGTCGCTTGATCGGCCTTCGGCCCGTGGAACTCGTCAGAACCGTCTGGCGAACTGCGCTGTGCGCGCTCGTTACCGCCGCCGCAGTGTGGGCGCTCGGGCTTCGGTTGCAGCGTCTACCTGCCGGCATCGCGCTCGGCATTCAGCTCGTAGTCGGCGCGGGGCTCTATCTGGTTCTGGCGCGCGTTTTTGCGTCGTCGTCGCTGCACTCGGTGCGAGATCGTTTGTTTAACGATCGCAAGAACGCGATGGCGCCCGGAGCTTGAGCACTTCGCCGGGGCGGCTGTACGCTCAGACCGTCGGCGCCACCGACGGCCTCGGCGAGGCGGGGCCCGCATCCAGCTGCAGCGCCGGAGTTGCTGTGGACGTCGTTTTCTGCTCGGTGTTTCCGAGCGCAGCTTGCGCGGCTGCCAGCAGCTCGCGGCGCATCGCGAGCTCCTTTTTCTCCGGGGACAGCTCCTTTCCGGTCGCCAGAAAGCCCCGCAGGACGTCGAAGCGACCGCGCAGCAGCGCGGAGCCCATCCAGCCGAGCATCACGCGCATGGGGATGAGCTCCGAGGGTTCGATGGCTCGCGCCGCGACGTGCCGGAAGCCATCGAGCAAGTCCGGGCGCTCGCCCAGGTTCTTGAACACCCAGCGGTTGAACGCGGAGTTGTACCCGACGCGCCCCTGTCGCACGGCGTCGAAGTGCAGCGGCATCGTTGCGACATCACGCTCGCGCCAGTAGTGTTCGAACGCGGCTGGACGCCCGTCGAGAACGGCCTTCGCCAGGCGCTCGGCGTCGAGCAGCGCGTCCGTCATGCCCTGACCAGTGACGAAATCCTTGAAGTGCCCCGCGTCGCCGACGAGCGCGTAACCCGGACCGATCGGCCGCCGATAGAAGAAGCGCGTCTTCAAGAGGCCAATCGGGTTCCCCACCGGCGACTTCCCTTCAGCCAGGCGAGCCGTCGTGGGAGAGTCCAGGAGCTTCTGATGCAACTTTTCCCGATACTGGCTGCCCCAGCTGCGCGCCTCGTCGCCCGGCGTGACGGCGACGAGCACGACCAGGTCGCCGTCTGCGCGAAACACGTAACGCAGACTGTCGCCGCGATGCTCGATAGTGGCATCCCAGTCTTCCGTCCAGCGCGCCGGCGCCGGGTAGTACGCCCAGTAACCGGCGCGGCTGCCGTCTTCCACGCAGTACTCTTCCGCGTTCGTGAGCTTGGCCACGGTGGAGTGCGGGCCATCCGCTCCCACCACCAAATGGGCGTACAACGTCTCGCTGTGCGTCGCGGTCCGCGCGACCACTCCAACCACGCGGTCGCCATCGCGCACCAAGTCCGTGACGCGGCAGCGATCGCGCAGCTCCGCGCCGCTGCTTTCGGCGACTTCTTGCAGGAGAGGATCCACTGTCGAGCGGCGAATGCAGTACCCGGGCTGCTCCGACGGATTTCGGGCGACCACGGCAAATTCGTCGAGCGCGACTCGGAAGCGCTGTGTCGCCGGGGCGCCCGCACGCACGCGTTCGCCGATACCGAGCCGATCCAGCGCCGCGATACCCGGCGGCTGGATGTAGTGGGTGGACATGGGCATGTCCGTGCCGCGCGGCGCGGCCTCCAGCACCAGCGTTTTGGCTCCGGCGCGAGCCAGGTGCGCCGCCAGCGTCGCGCCGGCGCAGCGCGCTCCCACCACAATCACGTCCCAGCGTTGCGCATGCTTTTCCATGATCGGTCGCTCTCCGGCCCAGCCGGCTTGACTGGGGATCATGGATACTAGATACTATCCACTATCCAATTTGTCCAGCCCCGCTCGCGAATCAGCAAGATGAAAGTCTCCGAGCTCAGCCACGCCTCGGGCGTGCCGCTGCCTACCATCAAGTTCTACATCCGAGAGAAACTGCTCCCGGCCGGGGAAAGCACTGCGAAAAATCAAGCTGAGTACGGCGCGCAACACCTCGAGCGGCTGGCCCTGATCCGCGCCTTGCGCGACGAAGCTGGGCTGCCCGTCGAGGCCATTCGGCGCTCGCTGCGCGCCGCGGATGCGGCGAGCAAAGACTTCGTGGTGGCTGCGATCGACGCGATTCAACAGCCGACGGGCACGTCGGTCAGCGAACGCTCGACCGGATTTCGTGAGGCGCACGAGCTCTTGCTCGAGTTCTGCACGAAGCGCGGCTGGCGTGTCGAACGCAGCGACATGTCGATCCGCGACGCCGCGCGCGCGCTCGCCATCATCCGGCGCAGCTTCCCCTACTCCGTCGAGGAGTATCTGCACGTGTACGCCGACGCCGTCGAACACATTGCCGAGCACGAGATCCCGGAAGATTGGCAGCCGGGACACACGCCGGACCAGGCTCTCACCTACGCCATGCTCGGTACGGTTCTGTTCGAACCGTTCATTCTGGCGCTGCGGCGCGCGGCGCACGTGTCGCGTTCGCGCAAGGTGAGTAGCTCGCCATCCCCTCTCGAACCGGCCGCGCCCAAGCGTCCGAGAAAGACCAAGCGATGACGCCAGACGACAAACGTTTGATCGGCCTGTACCTGGGCATTGCCGTGCTCGCACTCATCGGCACGTGGAGCCAGAACCTGGCGTTCTACAGAGAGACGGGCAGCTTCTCCGGGCTCTCGTTCATCGAAGCTTGTTTTGCCAATCACGCGGCCGCGTCGATCAGCATCGACATTCTGTTCTTTGGCCTCGCCGCGTTCATCTTCATGGGTATCGAAGCCAAGCGCCTGAACATGCGCTGGTTCTGGCTCTACGTGCTGCTCTCGTTCCTGATCGCAGTCAGCGTCACGTTCCCGGTGTTCATGGCGGTTCGACAGCGGCACCTGGCACGCGCGCGCTGAACTGGCCTGGGCGGCTAGGGTATTGGCCTCGGCGAGGTCCCGTGACAAAACGCGCGTGTGCCCAAGCGCGTCCTGTTTCTCGCTGACCAATTTGCGGAGTCGTCGCGGGACGGCGTCGGTCCGTATTCGGCCACCGAGCTCATGGACGCGGCACTGATCCAGGCGAGCCCGTGGCCGATCGAAGCCGTGCGGATCGCCGAGCTGCGCATCTCTCAGCTGAGTGACTTCGACGTCCATCTCGTCGGCAACCTCACGCAAGCTACGCCCGAGCAATGCGCAGCCATCTCCGCGCTCGGCCGCAGCGTGCTGCTCGAGCACGACTACCGGATGTGCCGTTGGCGTGGGAATTTCGCGCGCTCGACCAGCTCGTATCATCGCAGGCTCTGGCGCTGCAACTGCCGGCTCCGGCCCTGGTTGCGCCTGCTGGAGACCGCTCGCGGCGCCATTTTCCTCACGCACCGGCAACTCGGCATCTATCGCACGAGCCCTTTCGTCAGGCTGCCGCGCCACGCGGTCCTCGGCTGCTCCGTCATGGGCCCCGATTTCTTCGACCGAGTAGCTCGTTTCAAGAGCGTCGGTTCGCGGCCCGGCCAAGGCACGTGCGTGCTGCACTCGGATCGCGCGACGGCGGACCATGAGCAAGCCGTCGCCTATTGCAAAGGAAACGGAATCGAAGCAACGGTCGTGCGTGACCAAGGTCGCGACGAGGTAGCCGCGGCGTTCGAGGCGGCGGCGCGCGTCGTGTTGCTCCCTCAGTGGCCGGAACCCTCGAGCCGCGTCGCGCTCGAGGCGCGTTTCCTCGGCTGTGAGCTGGTTTCCAACGAAGCTCTCGGCGTCACCGGAGAGAGCTGGTGGCACATGCCGGACGATCTTGCGTTCGAGTTCGTGCGCGAAGCCCCGCGCCGATTCTGGACGCTGGTGAGCTCATTTTTGAGCGGGAGCTCTTATGCAACACATCCCTGGACTCGACCGAACCGGGATCCGCGAGTGGTGTCCATCGTTCCTCCGGGGAACGATGATGCATAAGCCGACGGTACCGCGCGTCTGCATCGACCTGACGCCGAACGAGACGCTCGACCGCCACGGCGGCATCGGCCGCTACGGCTACTATCTCCTCGAGCAACTCCTCCAGCTCCGCGCGGTTCAGGCCGGCCAGGTCGAAATCGTCGCGCTGCCGACCTCGACCGGACCCGTGTTGAGCGGTCACGAGGCGCTGGAACGAAGCGTGCTTCTTCAGCCCCCGATCCACTTCGGGCAACATCGGCGTAATCGCCGTCTGTTCACCGGGCCGGCGCTGCGGCGCGCGCACGTCAGCCTGTTTCACGCGCTGCAGCCGGTCGCGCTGCCGCTCTTTGCGGGCTGTAGGATCGTCTGCACGATTCACGATCTGATACCGATCGTCGTTCCGCGTCCGTATCCACGGAAGTGGAAGGTCGGCTACCGCCGCCAGCGCGAGAAGATCGATTGGGCCTTCCGCGCGAAGCGCGCCGACCACCTGGTTGCGATCTCCGAGTGGACAGCCAACGATCTGGTGACGGTGCTCGACGTGCCGCGGTCGAAGATCACGACCGTGCACCATGGCGTAGACGAGCGCATCTTCAATGCCGACTCGGCCAACGACGCCGCGATCGTGAAGAAGTACGCGCTACCGGAGCGCGGTTTCGTGTGCGTCAGCAGCGACCACTACCGCAAGAATCACCGCGTCCTGTTCGACGCCTGGAGCAGCGTCGCGCCCCGCATCCCGGGCGGACTCGTCTTCGTTGGACACGCCATTTATGGCTCGACCCTCAGCGACATTCAGGACGAGGCGCGCAAACGCGGCCTCTCTGCGCGGTTCAGATGGCTTTCGAATGTCGATGACCGCGAGCTCCCTGCCATCTATCGCTGGGCACGAGCGACCGTCGCGCCTTCGCTCTACGAGGGCTTCGGCATGACCCTGATCGAGGCCATGGCTTGCGGCTCACCTGTCATCGCCGCACGCAATGGCGTGTACGAAGAGGTGGGTGGCGATGCCGTGCTCACGTTCGACGGCGCGTCCGCGAACGATCTCAGCGAGCGATTGCTGCGCTTGTCGTCGGACGACGCGCTGGGGGCGCGTCTTCGGACGCTCGGTTTCGAACGCGCCCGGAATTTCACCTGGCGCCGCACGGCCGAGGCGACTCTGGCCGTGTACATGCGCCTTTTGTGCCCTGCTCACGTCATTGAATACCCCGTTTTCGAGGCCGAGCAGCGCGAGTGACGCCTCAGGCTTTACACCAGCTCTCCACGTATCCTTCAGCCATCCTCTGCCGGCCGAACAGGGCCACGCGCTCGAGCCCGCACGCGACGCGCCGCGATCTTTCGCCAGCATTCGCGCAAAGCTCCTCGATCGCGCGCGCTGCACCCGCAGAATCGTCCGGGGCGACCGTGACTCCAGCCGCTCCGGCCACTTCGTCCGCGCCACTGCCGCGCACGACGATGACGGGACAGCCCGAGGCCATGGCTTCCGCGACCGACAAGCCGAAGCCCTCGAGCGTGGACATGAAGATATGGGCTTTGGCGCCTCTGTAGAGCACCGCCAGCTCCTCGTCGGACACATAGCCCACGAACTGCACGTGGGGCTGCACGCGAAGGCGGTACGCTTCCATGAAGTGACGCCGTCGTTCGCTCTGCGAAAGCTCGCCCGCCCAGACCAACGTCAAGGGCCGAGCGCGCTGGGCCCGGGCAACGGCTTGCATCATGGCCCCGATCCCTTTGCGTGGATCGCCGGAGCCCACGAACAGAACGTAGTCGGTGTCGGCCAAGGCCCATTCACGGAGCCGTCGCGTGTCGGCAGGTCCTGGTCGCGGCGACCATCTGCTCAAATCGATACCGTTCGATACCACGTCGATCCGCGCTGTTCGCACGCGAAGCACGCGCACGAGATCGTCTCGCGTCCTGTTCGATATCGCGACGATGCGCGCAGCGAACCGATGACGCACGTACTCGTCGAGCCAGCGCTGCGCGAATCGCAGGTTGCCGCCTTCCAAATACGCTCGAGGCATCAACAGCGGAATCAGGTCGTGGCAGGTGACGACGGTGCGGGGATGGACGAATGCTGGCGTGTCGCTGGCCACGCTCACGTGCAAGATACTGCTCGTGTGCGCCGCGCGGGCAAGCGAGCGCCGCCTCTGCTCGATCAGAGCAGCGTTGGTGATCGATCCGCCGCGCGCCCCGAGCCACTCCGCCACGCTGGCCAGGTCCTCCGAGATTTCCACCCCTCCGCTCGGATTCAGGCCGAACAAAGCGCGGATCGAGAGGCGCGGCGACCACGCGCTCCGAGTCTCTGACAGTCCGCTCAGCAGCTCGCGCACGAACCGACCGATGCCGCGAAAGCCGTTCTCGTCCAGAGCCGGCGTGGCGTCGATCAGTACGCTACTTCGTGCAGTCACGTCTTTTAGGCGCCCTGCCATGGGCCGCCCGGGAATAGCAACCGCCGACGGCTGACGCAATCGCACACTTTTCGGGAGAGCTCGTGCGGGTGTTGCTCGGAAACGCGCGTGCTCCGTGGGAGCGATTTTGACCTGTAGACCCAGAGCCCGTCCCCATGCGAAAAACATCTCGTGCCGCGTCGCGTTCTCTTCATTGCCGACCAGTTTGCCGACGCTCGGCGCGACCCGAACAGTGGCTATCCGGGAGGAGCAGAACTGACGGACGCAGCCGTCATCGCCAAGTGCCCATGGCCCATCGAAACGTTGCGCGTGCGCGCGCTGAAACCGCAGCATTTGAAGGATTTCGACCTGCACTTGGTGGGCAATCTCGAGCAAGCGACGGTCGAGCAATCCCACGCGATCGCGTCCGGCGGACGCGCCATCCTGTTCGAGCACGACTATCGGATGTGTCGCTGGCGCGGCAACATTCACACGTCGCGGGGCTTCTACCATCGCCGACTCTGGCGCTGCGATTGCACGCCGCGCGCGTGGAGGCCGCTGCTGCAATCCGCGCTGGGAGCGATTTTTCTGACGCAACGACAGCTCGCGCTGTATCGGTCCAACCCGTTCGTGCGCCTGCCGCGGATTGCGGTACTCGGCTGCTCGGTGATGGGTTCGGATTTCTCCGCCGCTGTCGACCGCTATCGTGCAGCGGGTTCACCGAAGGGGCACGGCACGTGCGTCTTGTACTCGAGCCACCCCACCAAGGGTTACGAGCAAGCGATGGCGTACTGCCGAAAGCAAGGTATCGAGCCCCGAGTCCTGCGCGACCTCACGCCACGACAGGTACTCGATGAGTTCATTACTGCTGAGCGCCTGGTGTTTCTGCCGCAGTGGCCGGAGCCAGCGAGTCGCGTCGCGCTCGAGGCGCGCTTCCTGGGTTGTGAGGTGGTCTCGAGCGATGCGCTGGGCGTCGCAGGCGAGAGTTGGTGGAACGCGCACGACGACCTGGCGCTGAAGTTCGTGCGGCACGCCGCGGATCGGTTCTGGCATTTGGTGGAGACCATGCTGACGGCGCCGTCGCCGGCGACCTACGCTTGGAGACACGCAAGCACCGAGCCTCGGGTAGTGTCGACGCCCAGCGCGGAGTCGCGGCCGTGCTGACGCCACGGCGCCCGCGCGTCTGCCTCGATTTGACGCCGAACGAGACCATCGATCGTTACGGTGGCATCGGACGCTACGGCTACTACCTGCTCGAACGCCTGCTCGAGCTGCCCGAGGTGCAGAACGGCGCCATCGAGCTTTTGGCGCTGCCGGTTTCCGATGAACCCGTCATCTCCGCGGAGCAGGCGCTGCGCCGGGAAGTGCTGTCTCGCCCCCCGCTCGCGATCGAGCTGCACCGCAACAATCGCCGCCGTCTGAGCGCCATTCAACTGCGCCGAGCCGACGTCGACCTCTTTCATGCGACTCACGCGCTCGCGTTGCCGAGGCTCTTGGGGTGCAAGCTGATTTGCACCATTTATGATCTCGTTCCGATCGTGTGTCCGCTTCCACAGACAGGCTATGAGCGGTTTCGGGAGAAATTGGACTGGGTGGCTCGGGTGGCGCTCGCGGACCACCTGATCGCGATTTCCGAGCGCACCGCCGACGACCTGATGGGGGAGCTCAAGGTTCGTCGCAGCCGAGTGACGACCATCTACCTGGGAGTGGATCCGCTCATTTTCAACACGCAAGGAGGCGACGACGCGCGCATCTCGCGCAAGTACGATCTGCCGGAGCGCGGATTTTTGTGTGTCAGCAGCGATCACTACCGCAAGAATCACCGCGCGCTCTTCGATGCCTGGTGTGAGCGCGCGGCGGTGCTGCCCGAGGGCCTCGTCTTCGTCGGGCGTGCGCTGTACGGGACGACGCTACGCGAGATCGAGCAAGTGGTTCGGGAGCGCGGCCTCACGGCACGCTTCCGCTGGCTGCAGGAGGTGACGGACGACGAGCTGCCTGCCATCTACCGCTGGGCTCGCGGCACGATCGCGCCTTCGCTGTACGAAGGCTTTGGGATGACGTTGATCGAGTCGATGGCCTGCGGTACGCCCCTCGCCGTAGCGCGCAACGGGGCTTATGAGGAGGTCGCCGGACCAGCCGCCGAGTACTTCGATGCGCGCTCACCGGCGCAGCTGGCCGGCTGCTTGACGGCCCTGTCGCAGGACGAGCAGCTCCACGCACGACTGTCGCGGGACGGTTTGGAGCGGGCCAAAGCATTCACGTGGCGCGGCATGGCCGAAGCCACGTTAGCTGTTTACCGGAAGCTTCTCGACGCGAGCTTCGGGACCCGCTTCCCGGAGCCGCTTTCGCCCCGCGCTGCGTCGGAGTGGGCGAGAGCGGGGAAGTAGTGTTAGCCTGCTTGCCGAGCGCGTTCGGGATTCAATGCCGACCCTCAGTTCGAGCATCGTCCAACATCAGGTCGCGTCCCTACGGGACGTGGAGGAGGCCCTCTCGCGGCAGGTCCTGTATGGCGGAGATTTGGCCACCAACCTGCTCGAGCTCGCCACCGTCAGCGAATCGGCCCTGACCCGGGTCCTTGCGGAAACCTCCGGGCTTCAGCCGGTTCCGAGCGGCGAGCTCCAGCGGGCGTCCGAAGCGGTCCGCCGCCTGGTCCCTTCGGAGCTGGCGCTGCGCCACGGCTTTTATCCTCTCGAAGAACGCGACGGCGCGCTGGTGGTGGCCGTGGCAGAGCCGTTGTCGGCGGAGGTCGAAGAGGACCTCTCTTTCGCGCTCGGACTCGGCATCGTGCAGCGCGCCGCGCCGCTCGTGCGCATCCGCCAGGCCATCTCGCGCGACTACGCCATCACCCTGGATCGCCGCACGCAGCGCCTGATCGCCAAGCTCGACGGCATGCCCGATCCGAGCCCGAGCTCACTACCCCCGCCGCAAACGTACACGCCGACGCTCGGTCTTCCCAGGCCCCCCACCGTCCCGCCACTCGCCTTCCCCGGGCCGGCGAGTGAAGCGCCCGCCTCGCCCGCGCCGAAGCTCACGAGCCCGGAGCGGCCGCGCGAGTCGAGCCCGGACCAGCCGCGAGCCCGACGGAACGACGTCGCGGTTCAGGGGTTGGCCGGCTGGGTGCGATCCGAGGCGCAGCCGCGCGCCCGGAAGCGCCGCATTGGACCGTACACCGTCGCCATGGCGGAACAGGACCTGCAGAGCGCGGAGACACGCGATGACGTGCTGCGCGCGTTCTTCGATTTCGCAGCGCAGTACTTCGAGTATTCGGCGCTGTTCGTCATCCATGGGGATCTCGCAGAGGGCCGTGACGCCCAGGGTCCGGGCGCGAGCGCTGCCCGGGTGAATACGCTCGGCGTCCCGCTCGATTTGCCGAGCTCGCTCGCCGACGTGCGCCGCGACGGCACCTGGCATCTGACCCGGCTCCACGGCGAGGGCATCGACGCGAGCTTCGCGAGCGACCTGCAGCGCGAAATCGGCCAGGTAGTGCTGCTCTTGCCGATCGTCGTCCGAGGCCGCGGCATTCTGATCCTCTACGGCGATCACGGCACGAGCGACGTCGAGCTCGAAAAGGTGGCCGACGTGATGGGGTTCGCGCCGCTGGTCTCTGCGGCGCTCGAGCGCATCATCGTACGCAAAAAAGCGCAACAAAAGGGTGCTCCGCTGTCGGGCGCCGAGGCGGGGGCCAAGCCGATGCCGCGTGTGGAGCGGCCGAAGGCCAGGCTGCCGGCGATGGAGCAGCGCGCGCAAGCGCTGGCTCAGGCGCTACGCGTTCACGAAGCGACACCGGCCGAGACAGCGCCCACCGAGATCGCAGCGCCCATGGAAGTCGTAGCGCCCGCACGAGTCGCAGGGCCGCCACACGTCGAGACGGCGACGGACAGCGATCTGGCGCTCGAGGAGTTCCAGCTCGAAGATCTCGCCGGCACGCCGTTGCCGGAACCGGAGCCGCGCTCTGCCCATCGAGCGGGGCAGCGACCTCCCGTCCCGCAGACGGCGCAGGTTCCGGCCGCGCATGGCACGCCATCGCTGGAGTCGATGCCGACGGTGACGTTCGCCAATCTTTCGTCGAATCCGCCAGCGCCGTCACCCGCAGACATGAAGAGCGGCTCGGGGAGCTACTCGGGGCTGGCGCGCCCCGTCATCACCATCGGGCCAGCGCGCCAGCCGGCCACGCCGCCACAGGGTACGCCGAGCCCGCCGGCCGCGAAGGCCGCGATGATCACGCCCGCCGATGCGACGCCCCTGCCGCTCTCGAGGCAGGCAGGCGGCGCCGCCAGACTCAGGATGTCGGGCGGGACGGGCGAAAGCTCGCCGGAAATCGCGCTCGGAGCCTCGGAAATCGGCGAAGAGTTCGCGGACGCCGTCGCGCACGAGGAAGCACCGCTCGCGCCTTCGTCGCGCAAGGTGGCGTACTCGGCGCGACGCCCGAGACCCCGTCAAAGCTCCAACGAGATTCGCCTGCCCACGGTGATCGTCGACTACGTCAGCGACTGTCGCGAGCTGGTGCGGCGGCTGATCGGCGGCGATCCGGAGGCGGGCGACAAGCTCGTCGAGATCGGCGAGCCCGCGATCAGCCCGCTCATCGAGGCATTCCCAGGGCCGATCAGCGGCGAGCCACGCCGCGCGGTGGGCGACGGGCCTGCGCGCGCGTCCGACTACGGTCCGGTGCTGCGCACGCTGATGCGTCTCGGCAGCCGCGTGGCGCCGTTCGTGATCGTGCGGACCAACGACATCGACCCCGTGGTGCGCAGCTGGGCGACGCGGCTGCTCGGCGAGTTACCCAGCGTGGAAGCCGCTGCCGCCGTCGTCCGCCGCCTATCCGACGCGGACGCGGAGGTGCGGCGCGCGGCTCTCGCCGCCGCTCGGCTCTTGCAGTCGCATCCCGAGGCGCGCACGGCGATACGGGACGAGCTCCTGGAGCTGGCTGCGGCACCTGCTCGCCCCATGGACGCGCGGCAAGTAGCCCTGGAGGCGTTGGCCGATCTGCGCGATCCGCGCAGCGTGTCGCGGCTGATTCGCATTCTTTCCGACAGCGCGCCGGAGATCGTGAAGTCGGCGCACTGGGCGCTCGTGGTCATCAGCCGTCAGGACTTCGGTCGCAGCGCCGACGAATGGCAGAAGTGGTGGGACGCGAGCTCGAACAAGCACCGCATCGAGTGGCTCATCGATGCGTTGATGCACGACGTGGCCGACATTCGCCGCGCGGCCGGCGACGAGCTAAAGAGCCTCACCAAGGAGTACTTCGGCTACTACGACGACTTGCCGAAGAAGGAGCGGGCCCGCGCTCAGCAGCGCTACCGCGAGTGGTGGGAAAGTAAGGGGAAAGCGCGGTTTCCGTGACCGCACGCGAAGTCGCATCCGACGCGGCCCGAACGGACCATGTCCGGCCCGCCGGCCGGCTCGACACCGCGTTCAGCGTGTGCCAAAAACGGACCCCGCCATGTCCGACGGCGAACTGAACTTCGATCCCGCGCTGCGCGCCGCGAACCTTGCACTGACGGGACAGCGACGTCGCGAGGCGAGTCGTTTTGCGTCCATCGAGCTCCGCTTCACGGATCCGCGCACCGGGCCGTGGGAAGTCGCGGCCACCGCATCCGTAGCGATCGCCTCCGTGCTGATTGTACTAGGCATGTGGTTCTTGTAAGAGCCCGGAGCGCGTGCCTCGAAAACGAAAAGCTGATGCGGGACGAGCGCCTGCAGCGCAAGGATTCCCCGGCGATCCACCAGTAAACCTGGAGCTCGCCCGCACCCACAAGCTCACGCCGGAAGAGTACGCGCACCTCGAGGAGGTGCTCGGCCGCACTCCGACGTACGCGGAGCTTGGCGTGGCGAGCGTGATGTGGAGCGAGCACTGCTCGTACAAGAGCTCGCGCATCCACCTGAAACGCCTGCCGACCGAAGGCGAGAAGGTCATTCAGGGCCCTGGAGAAAACGCCGGCGTCGTGGACATAGGGGATGGGTTTGCGGCCATCTTCAAGATGGAGTCGCACAACCACCCCTCGTACATCGAGCCCTATCAGGGAGCCGCCACCGGCGTCGGCGGTATTCTGCGAGACGTGTTCACGATGGGTGCGCGTCCCATCGCGGCGCTCAATTCCCTGCGCTTCGGACGACCCGACCACCCGCGCACTCCGCAACTCCTCAGAGGGGTGGTTGCTGGCATCGGCGGCTACGGCAACTGCATCGGAGTGCCGACCGTGGGCGGCGAGCTCCAGTTCGACCCTTCGTATGACGGGAACATCCTCGTCAACGCCTTCGTCTGCGGCGTCGCCCGGACGGATCGCATCTTTTATGGTCGCGCCGCGGGCGTCGGCAATCCGGTCCTGTACATCGGTGCGAAGACGGGCCGCGACGGCATCCACGGCGCCACCATGGCAAGCGACGAGTTTACGGGCAGCGCCCCGAGTCAGCGGCCCACGGTACAGGTGGGTGATCCGTTTCTGGGCAAGCTGCTGATCGAAGCGTGTCTCGAGATCTTCGCCGAGGACTTGCTCGAGGGCATTCAGGACATGGGTGCGGCGGGGCTCACCTCGTCGTCCGTGGAGATGGCGAGCCGCGGCGGCGCCGGCCTCGAGCTGAACCTCGATCTCGTGCCGCGTCGTGCGGCGCGGATGACGCCTTACGAGCTGCTCTTGAGCGAATCCCAGGAACGCATGCTGCTCGTGTGCAAGCCGGGACGCGAAGCGCGCGTGCACGAGATCTGCGAGAAATGGGACCTGGACGCCGCCGTGATCGGCAAAGTCACGGACACGGGACGCTGGGTGATTCTGGCGACGCCCGGGTTCGATCCGGTGCGCTCCGAGGCGCCGCCCGGCGAGCCCGTGATCGTCTGCGACATGCCGGTGGCGCTGCTCACCGAAGAGGCGCCCCAATACGACCGGCCGCGAGCGCCCGATCCGGAGCTGAGCCAGCGCCTCGCGTTCGATCCGGAAGGCATCGCACCGCCGGAAGACTGGAGCGAGGAGCTCCTGGCCATGCTGGCGTCGCCCAACATCGGCTCGCGACGCTGGGTGTATCGGCAGTACGATCACATCGTGCGCGGCGGCACCGCCGTGCGGCCCGGATCGGACGCCGCCGTGGTGCGCGTGCCCTGCGAGCGAGACGGCCAGACCTGGCTCAAGCATCTGGCGTTCGCCTGCGATTGCAACGGCCGCTGGGTGGAGCTCGACCCATTCGAAGGAGCGGCTATGGCGGTCGCCGAGGTCTGTCGCAACCTGTGCTGCGCCGGCGCCCGGCCGATTGGCATCACGGATTGTTTGAACTTCGGCAATCCAGAAAATCCGCGCATCATGGAGCAATTTGCCCAGGCGATCGACGGCATGGCGGCGGCGTGCCGCGCGCTCTCCGTACCGATCGTGAGCGGCAACGTGAGCCTCTACAACGAGACCGACAAGCGCGCGATCTTGCCGACTCCCACGGTCGCCGCGGTGGGACAGCTCACGAGCGAGCAGGCGATCACGACCGGGTGGTTCAAGGCACCCGAGCACGACGTGCTCCTGCTCGGTGAATCGCCGGAGCCCGGGCTCGGTGGTTCCGAGTACGTGGTCCGGCACACGGGCTCCATTCAGGGGCCGAAGCCGTGCATCGACCTCGCTGCCGAAGCGGCCTTGCAGCGCTTGCTGGTCGAGCTCGCGGAGAGCACCCTGCTCAAGAGCGCGCACGACGTCTCGGAGGGCGGCCTCGCCGTGGCGCTCGCGGAGTGTGCCACCACCGTCGATGACGAGAAGCAGATGGTCGGAGCGCGCATTCGCCTCGACTCCGCGAGCGCGGCCACCCTCTTCGGAGAGGGGCCCTCGCGCGTCGTGATCTCCACGGAACCCGACCAGACCTCCGAGGTGGAGAGTCGGGCCCAGGCCGCCGGCGTACCCATCAAGCGACTCGGCAAGACCGGTGGCGAGCGCCTGGTCGTGGCGGCGAGCGGAGAAATTGCGATCGACGTTGCAACGAGCGAAGCGCGCGAAGCCCGCGAACGCTGCCTCGAGCCCATCGTGGGCGTGTGACTCTGCCGCCTACGCTCGCGTTTGACTTGGTCTGAGCGGCTCCTTTGGCTTAAGATCGCGAGTCATGGGCAAGACATGGGCGATCGTGCTGGGGACGTTGACGTTCAGCTGTGGCGGACCCTCCTCCGGCGGGCAGGACGTAAAAACCCCCGAAGAGATCGTGGCCGAGCAGGAGCAGCTCGGTGCCGAACAAGAGAAAAAAGCCCAGCAGCACCCGTACACGGGCCCGGTCGGCGAAACGGAGCTCGAGCAGAAGCAGAAGTGGGACAAGAAGCAGGCGGAGCTCGAGCTGAAGCGCGCCGCGCGTTCCGCAGAGACGTGCCCTGCTTCGGTTACGGAGCAGGCGCCCAAGGGAACGGGTAAGGTTTCACTGACGTTCGCCAACGACGGACACGTCAAGACGTCGAGCATCGACCCCCCTTATGACGACACCGCGGTCGGCAAATGTGTGCTGCGCGCGATGGCTGCCGTGATTGTTCCGAGCTTCGAGGGACAGGAAGAGGCCGTCCAGTGGGAGGTCGATTTGACGGCAGATGGACCCCCGCCCGAGAAACCGGCCGGCAAAGACAAGCCGAAGAAATCCGCCAAGTAGGCGTAAGGCCCGCGAATTCGTCCAGACCCAGGCTCGCCCGCGTCGCTGCGCGATTTAGCGAATCGCCCGCGTGCGGCATGCGTCTATTAGAAAGCTCCTCGGAAGTCTGGACACGCCCGCTCCGGAGTCCCAGGACAGGCTTGGTATGGTCCTCGCTTCGGATTTCGCTCCCGTGAACTGTTTGGTCTGCGGCCATGGCAACCCTCCGGGAGCCCGCTTTTGTGCCAACTGCGGCAACGCGCTCGCGGCCCCCAGCAGCGGCGAGGTCGGCCGCGACGGGCTGATCGGCCAGCTCGTCGGTAATCGCTACCTGATCAAACGCGTGATCGGCGAGGGCGGGATGGGCGTCGTTTACGAAGCCGAGCAGCGCATGGGCTCGGAAGTACGACGCGTCGCGGTCAAGACGCTGCTCCCCGCGCTCTCGCGCGATCCGGTGATCGTCTCCAGGTTCTACCGCGAGTGCGGCATCGTCTCGCAGCTCGAGCACCCGAATACCATCAAGTTCTTCGACTTCGGCGAGACGCCCGACGGCACGCTGTACATCAGCATGGAGTACGTCCGCGGCCAGCCGCTGACGGAGCTCATCGCGCAAGGCCCCATCGAGCTCGAACGCGCGCGTCACATCCTGCGGCAGGTCTCGGGCGCGCTGTACGAAGCGCACACCATGGGCATCGTGCATCGCGACTTGAAGCCGGACAACATCGTGCTCAACAGCCGCGCGGGCGAGGCCGACTTCGTGAAGCTGCTCGACTTCGGGATCGCGGCGCGCACGACGAAGATGAGCACCAGCGAAACCAAGCTGACGCAGCAGGGCATGGTGCTCGGTACGCCGCCTTACATGAGCCCCGAGCAGCTCACGGGTGAGCCCGTCGACGCGCGCAGCGACGTCTATTCGCTCGGCGTGATCGGCTACGAGATGCTCACGGGGCGCTTGCCCTTCGACGCGGACACGCCCTGGCAGTGGGCGCAGAAACACATGCTCGAAGCGCCGGCACCGTTGCGCTCGGCGCAGGGAGCGCCCGTCGCGCCCGCCTACGTCGAACAGGCGGTGTTGCACGCGCTCGCCAAGAAACCGGAAGAGCGTCCCGCGACGGCGCTCGAATTCTACGCAGAGCTGGCAGGAGAACGCAGCGGGAGCACGCCCTGGAAGGTCCGCACGCTCGACGAAGAGCGCGACCGAGCCCCGCGCACCTCGCCCATGCCGATGCCGCCCGGCCCGCCTGTCACGGCACCGTCGCTCGCGTCTCCGTACGCGGGCGCGGAACGCACGGCGTTGGCGCCGGAGTTCACGCCGGCGTTCCATACGGGCGCTGCGGTGTCCGCGGCCATCCCGCCGCCACAGCTGCGTCCTCGCAGGCGGCGCGGACTCGGGCTCGCTGCCTTTGCACTGGCGTCCGTCGCCGTGGTCGGCGGAGCCGTCGCTGCGGTCGCGTACTACGAGCCCTTCAAAGCAAAGCCGGTCGCCGCGACGTCGCCCCCTGCTGCCTCCGCGACGCAGGTCGCACCGGTCGAGGTCCCGCCCGATCTGCCGCCGGAGACACCGGCCACCACGACTCCCCCGGCCGCGCCCCCAGTGACCACGCCGCCCACGAAGACCACGAAGACCACGAAGCCGCCGGCACAGCGCGATCCGCCGCGCACTCCCAATCTTCCGACGCCACCACAGGCGACGCCCCCCGCGCAGTCGCCGCCTTCACTACCGACGACTCCGCCGGTAACCCAGCCGCCAGCGCAGCAGCCGCCGCCTGTCTCCCAACCGACGATTCCGCCTCCACCCGTGTCGCAGCCGCCGGCAACACCGCCGCCGGTCAGCGAACCTCCGCCCGCGACGGGCCCCGGCGGGGATCAGGCGTGTTTCGCGAGCCGCGACGCCGCGATGATCGGCAACATCGAGCTGGCCGCGTCTCAGCTGCGGCGTTGTCAGGCAACCGGCGGCAGCGCTCGCGCGCAGGCCGCTGCGCGTTCACGCATTAGCAGTCAGGTCGCCACCGTGGTGCGCCAGCGTGCCAATGTCGGCGATTGCTCGGGCGCGCGCTCGGCCGCGGCGTCCGCCGCTTCGGTCGGAGCCATGCAGGGCGCCGCCGCGCTCGCCACGACGAGCTGCGCCGCGGGCTGAAGCCTCACAGATCCGTGATCTGGTAATCTTTGATCTTGTAGAGCAGCGCGCGGTGGCTGATTTCGAGGATCTCGGCGGCGCGCGTGCGATTGCCGCGGGTCTTTTGCAGCGCGCGGCGGATCAGGATTTCTTCGATGATGCGCGTCGTCTTTTTCACGGATAGCTCGCCGCTCGCGAGCTGCATTTGCACCGGGTCGCGCGCCTCGCGGATCCGTTCCGGCAGATCGGCCGCGACGATCTGATCGCCCTCCGCGAGCACCATGGCGCGTTCGATCGTGTTCTCGAGCTCGCGCACGTTGCCGGGCCAGGAATACTCGTACAGCAAGCGGCGCGCCTCGGTGTCGAGCCCACGGATGTTCGTGCCGAGCCGCGTGTTGTTGCGCGTGGTGAAGTGCTCGATGAGCAGCGGAATGTCCTCGCGACGCTCGCGCAGCGGCGGGCAGTGGATCGGCAGCACGTTCAAGCGATAAAATAGGTCTTCGCGGAAACGGCCCGCCTTCGTTTCCGCGAGCAGATCGCGGTGCGAGGCGGCGATGATGCGGACGTCTACTTTTAGATCGCGCACGTCACCGAGCCGCCGGATCTTTTCGTCCTCGAGGACCCGGAGCAGCTTGACCTGGAGGCCGAGCGGCAGCTCGCCGATCTCGTCCAGGAACAACGTGCCCGTGTGCGCTTCTTCGAACAGGCCGCGGCGATCTTGAATGGCGTCCGTGAAGGCGCCCTTCTTGTGCCCGAACAGCTCGCTTTCGAGCAGGTTCTCCGGAATCGCGCCGCAGTTCACGGCCACGAAGGGGCCACCCCTGCGACTGCTGCGTCGGTGAAGCGCGCGCGCCACCAGCTCCTTGCCGGCTCCGCTCTCGCCGCTCACCAGTACCGTGGTCTTGTATTCGGCGATCTTGCTGATGGTGCGGAAGATCTCCTGCATCTTCTGGCTCTTGGCCAGGATGTCTTCGAAGCGGTGTTCCTTCCTGATCTCCTCGCGCAGCGCACGATTCTCACGACGGAGCAGCTCCCGCTCCTCGGCCTTGCGCAACGCCAGCACGACCTCGTCTGGCTTGAAGGGCTTCTGGACGTAGTCATAGGCCCCCGCCTTCATCGCCTCGATCGCGAGATCCATGTTCCCGTAGGCGCTCATCACGATCACGGTCGCCTCGTTGCCTTTGGCCTTGAGCGTCGCGAGCAGGTCCAGACCGCCCATTCGCGGCATCCGGACATCGGTCAGAATGCAGTCCGGCCCGAACGACGAGACCAGACCCAGGGCCTCGTCGCCATTGGCCGCGGTCTCCACCTCGTAGCCGTGGCGACGCAGGAGAGTCCGCAGGACGACCCTGAGGTTCTCTTCATCGTCGACGACCAGGACACGCCTCACACCGCAAAAAATGCAGGTTTTCATGGCGCAAGTCCAGAACAAATTGCGTACCGAAGCGGCTGCGGATCCCTATGCCAGATCAAGTATTTCTGATAATGAATTCACCATGTTGTGCGGCATAGATCAGCTCTTCAGCGGCCAGTTCTCGAACCTGCGGCGCAGGCTTCGAAGCTCGCGCATCGGCGTCCTCACCCACTCCGCCGCGGTGGACCGGCGGGGGCGGCCGGGTCTCGGCGTACTCGAGGAGTTGGGTGCGACGCCTACTCTGATCTTCTCGCCGGAGCACGGACTCGACAGCACCGCCCAGGCCGAGGAAGCGGTAGGCAGCGCCACGCCAGCGGGTCTGCCGTGGAGCGCTCCAATCGTGAGCCTGTACGGCGAGACCAAGGACTCGCTCTCGCCGACCCCGGAGCACCTCGGTCAAATCGAGCTCCTGCTCATCGACTTGGTAGACGTCGGTAGCCGCTACTACACTTACGTGTGGTCCGCGCTCTTGGCGGCGCGCGCGGCGGCCAAGGCCGGCGTGCACACCGTCGTGCTCGATCGGCCCAATCCCATCTCCGGCAATCCTCAGACTCTGGAAGGCGCGCCGCAGCAGCCGGGCTTCCTCTCGTTCGTGGGACTCGAGCCGCTGCCGATTCGGCACGCGCTCACGCTGGGAGAGATCGTGACGTCGTTCCTCGAGCAAGACGGCGCGTCACTCGGCCCCGATGGCGCGCTCAGCGTCGTGCCAACTACCGGCTGGGAACGCATGCGCACCGCCGAGGCGTGGAGACGCCCGTTCGTGATGCCGTCACCCAACATGCCGACCCTGGACACTGCGCTCGTCTATCCCGGAGGCTGCCTCGTCGAGGGCACCAACCTTTCCGAGGGGCGCGGCACGACCGCACCGTTTCAGATCATCGGCGCGCCGTTCTTGAACGGTCACGATCTCGCGAGCGCGATCAACGAACGCGGCGTGCAGGGTGCGCAGGTTCGTCCGGTCTCTTTCAAGCCGTGGTTCGAGAAGCACGCCGGGGTGCTGTGCAGCGGCGTCATGGTGCACGTCACCGACGCGCTGTTGTTCCGTCCGGTCACGACCTATCTGACCCTGCTCTGCCTGGCGCGCGGGCAAGCTCCCGAGCAGTTCGCGTTCCGCAGCGAGCCTTACGAGTTCGAAAGCGAGATCCCGGCGTTCGACCTCCTGACCGGTTCCGCTGCGGCGCGCACCGCGCTGCTCGAAGGCCGTCCCGCCGAAGAGGTCGTCGAGCTCGTAGCGCCCGTGGAAGCGTCGTGGAAAGAGAAGGTGCTCGAAGCCGAGCTCCGTCTCGCCCGCGCACGGGCCTAGGCGGACACGAGCCGTTCGACCTCGTCGGGGTGCTTGGGGATGCTCTCCGTGAGCACTTCGTAGCCGTTTTCGGTGATCAGCACGTCGTCTTCGATGCGAATGCCACGCACGTCGGCGAATCGACCCAGCACGTTCCAATCGACGACCTCGCGCAGGTCGCCGAGCTCCGCCGGATCGGAGAGGAGCCGCGGAATCTGGTAGAAGCCTGGCTCAATCGTGACGGCCATGCCGGGCAGCAAATCGCGATCGAGCCTCAGGTAGCGGTCACCGGCGGCGGCGCTGCGCGCACGGCCGGGCGCGTAACCCGCGCGATCCCCGAGATCTTCCATGTCGTGGACGTCGAGCCCGAGCAGGTGCCCGACGCCATGAGGAAAGAACAGCGCGGCCGCGCCGCGCGCGTACAAATCCTCCAGGTCTCCGCGCACGATTCCGAGCTCGATGAGCCCGCCGAGCAGCCGCCGGCCCGCCGCTCGGTGCACCTCCAGATAGCGCACTCCGGGACCCAGAGCGGCGAGCGCGCTGGCCTGCGCGGCGAGCACCACTTCGTACAGCGCGCGCTGCGTCGAAGAGAAACGGCCGCTCACCGGCCACGTCCTCGTCACGTCACCGGCCCATCCCTCTGGCGTTTCGGCGCCCACGTCGGCGAGCAGCAAATCGTGCTCACCGAGCACGCCATGGTGATGCTCGTTGTGCAGCACCTCACCGTGTACCGTGACGATCGAGCCGTAGGCTGGGCTCATCCCACTGCCCAAAATCGCCGCTTCCATCGCGGCGCGCACGTTCGCCTCGCGCAAGCCGGGTCGCGTGCTGCTCATACCGGCGCGGTGCGACAGCGCCGTCACGGCGGCCGCTTGCTTCAGTTGATCGATGGCCGCAGCGTCGTGCTGCAAGCGCACGCGAATCAGCGCGTCCGCCAGCTCGGCGTCGCGTCCCGCGAGCTCGTCTCCGCCGCCGGCTGTCACGTCCCTGTCGAGGAGCTCGGCGAGCCACAAGGCCGTCTCTGCGCCTTGCGGCGGGACCAACGCCACATCGACCCCAGGGGCCAATTCCTCGATCGGCCGCACTTCGATCTGACACGCTTCGGCGAGCTGTTCGAGTGAACGCTGTTCGCCCGTCCACAGCGCGGCGTCCGGGTGGGGGCGTGGCGCGTACAAAATCGCCCTTTCAGGGTCGATCCAGAGCGCGGCACCCTCGACCTGAGCGCCCACGAAGTAGAGGAAGTGGCTCTCGGCTCTGAAAGCATAGCGATTCGCCGGAAAGTTCCTGGGAGGGGCGAAGCCGGCCGGGAGCAGCGCTGCGCCACCCAAGAAGCGCGAGAGGCGGCTGCGGCGCTCCACGAACGCCGACGCCGCGCTCGGTCGCGGCCAGCTCATGCGGCTCGTGGGCAAATCCACCGGGTGGTCCATCCCGTAGGATCTAGCATCGGTATGCTGTTTCATGTTCCTCGAGCAGAACTTGCCGCCGTGCCCCGGACACGGAGTACACTTTTCGTTGAAACTGGCTGCGGGCTGCACCGTATGAACCCGAGCGACCTCACGGCGGCGCGCGTACACTTCACACAAGGAGACGAGAGGGAATGGCTTTGAATTTCTCGAAAGCAGTGGCAGCGGCTGCCAGCACCGGGCTCATGATCGGGTCCCTCGCGGCGTGCCACAACAAGCAGGACGCAGCGGCTCCCTCCGGTGGAGAGCAGGCGGCAGCGTCCGGCTCGGAAAAAGCCTGCTGTAAAGGCCAGCACGAGTGCAAGGGCAAGGGCGGCTGCGCAGTCGAGGGCAAGCACGGCTGCGCCGGTAGCAACGAGTGCAAGGGCCAGGGCGGTTGCAACGGACATTGCCCCAAGTAGATCCCGACCCTTCCTCGCATCGGCCCGCACGGCTCGCACGGCCGCGCGGGCCCTTACGTTTCGAGGTCCCGGACCTGGGCATCGGCGTGGGCCTCCGCATCCCGCACTACGCCGAGGTGCTCGAGCGCCGTCCAGCCGTGGATTTCTTCGAAGTCATCAGCGAAAACTTCATGGTTCAGGGCGGCAAGCCGCTCTACCACCTGAACCGGGTGCTCGAGTCGTACCGCGTGGTCCAGCACGGAGTCTCGCTGAGCATCGGCGCTCCGAGCGAACCGGACGAAGCGTACCTGACAGAGCTGAAAGCGCTGCTCCGCACGACACGCTCGCCCTGGGTGAGCGATCACTTCTGCTGGAGTGACGCGGGTGGCGCGCACCTGCACGACCTGTTGCCGCTCCCCTACACGGACAGAGCCGTACGGCTCGTCGCCGAACGCGCGCGCAGAGTGCAGGACTTTCTCGAGGTGCCGTTCGCGCTCGAAAACACCTCGAGTTATCTGACGTACACGGCGAGCTCCATGCCCGAGTGGGAGTTCATCTCCGAGGTCGCCGAGCGCGCCGACATCGGGCTCCTGTTCGACGTGAACAACGTGTACGTCTCCGCGTACAATCACGGTTTCGACGCGAGTGAGTTCATCCGGAACGTACCGCACGAGCGCATCGTGCAGATTCATCTCGCGGGCCACACCAATCTGGGCAAGTACATCATCGATACGCACAGCGCGCCGGTGATAGACCCAGTCTGGGACCTCTACGCTCAGACCATCGCGCTGACGGGCCCCGTCTCCACGTTGATCGAGTGGGACGACGAGATCCCGAGTCTGTCGCGCTTGCTCGAGGAAGCGGAGCGCGCCCGAGCCGTACGCGAACGAGCGCTCACTGCATGACAGATCGAACGCTCAGCGAGCTGCAGCACTGGATGGCGAACCAGGTGCGCCGCCGGCACGACCTCGGCAAGGATCCGGAAGCGCGCGCGATTGCGGAACGCTACTTCACGGGTAGCGATCGGCTTTCACCCGTCGAGCAGCTCGAGATTTACCGGGAACAGTTCTGGCTGCGCCACACCAGCTCCCTGGTCGAAGACTTTCCCGGCCTGGGTGGCGTGATCGGCCAGAGCGCGTGGCAACGGCTGGTCGAGGAGTACCTGGAACGGCATCCCCCGACTTCGCGCTCCCTGCGCGATCTCGGTGCGCGCCTGCCCGAGTTCGTCAAGCGCTGCCCCTGGCTCGAGCATCACGGCCTCTGCGTCGACATGGCGCGCCTCGAGTGGGCCTACATCGAGGTCTTCGACGCCGCGGACGCAGGCGTCCTCTCGCCCGAGAAGCTCGCCGGCATCCCCGAAACCGCGTGGCAGACGGCGCGCGTCGTGCTGAACCCTGCGCTGCGCCTGTTGCGCCTCTCCTATCCGGTCGCCGATCTGCGTCGTGGGCTCGATGAACCGCGCGATCGCGTCTCGATTCCGGGGGCGGTGTCCACGGAACTCGTGCTCTACCGCTCACGGGAACGGACAGTGCGTGACGAGGCGGTGAGCCCCGCCGCGTTCGAGCTCCTCACCCATCTGCAAGCACGGACGCCGCTCGTCGAAGCGTGTGAACGCACCGTACGAGCCCTGCCCGACGACGCCGCGAGCATCGAGCGACAGCTGACGGACTGGTTCCGTCACTGGGCCGAGCGCGGCTGGGTCGTGGACGTGGAGACGTGAGGCGCGCCGGGAAGAGCCGCCGAGGTCTGCCACGTGGTCCACGACGTCCTTGACGCGCAGCGACGCACCGTCGAGGTCGCGTGCAGCGAAGGTGGCGGCGATTTCGAACGTTGTGTGAATTCGACGCGTCTCGCCTTGGCTTCACCAGGGCGAAGTTGCGGCAAGGTCGTACTCGGTAGTCGGTAGACGCGGACATCGGGCGCGGCTCGCGCGCGCCGAAAATGCCGAGGCGGCATATAGGCACGCCCTACAGGATGTCGAACGGGTAGCCGCCGTCCGTGTAAATGCGCGACGCCACGGCTTTGCGGAGCTCGTCGTCGTTGTGCTCGAGCTGTTGCAGGTTCGAGAGCATGCGGGCCTGCGCCGTGGTCGCGAACATGGCCGTCAGGTCGAGGTGGCGGCGCGCGCCGCCCTCTCCGCTCTGCTCGATGACGCGCGATGTGCGTGAAATGCAGGCCAGCAGCGCATACAGGTCGATGGCGACGTTGGCGATGCGCATTTGCGGATACTGCATCTCGGCGATTTCGCTGCCGTGCTCACGTAGGGCGCGATCGCACGCGCGACCGAGCTCGTCGGCGATCTCCTCGAACATCACCGTTTCGCGCGCCAGCAGCGGGTGAGCCTGCGTGATGCGGTCGCGACGCAGCGCCTCGCGCACCTTGCGAACCGCGAACTCCCTGAGCAGCCCGAAGCCTTTGATGGGCTCGTACATCGCGCTCTGGACGTCGCTCAGACGCTGACCTGGCCCTCGGAGACCCGCGAGCGCGATGAAACAACGCAGCACCTCGTTCGTGCCGTCGATGACGAAGGCAATGCGCGCGTCCCGCAAGTGGCGCTCGAGTGGATGCCCTTTAACGTAGCCCGGCCCCGCTCCGAGCTGCATGGCCTCGTTCACGACGCGCCACAAAGCCTCGGTGGCCGCCACGCGACCGATCGCGCTCTCGAGCGAGTAATCCTCGACTCCACGGTCCGAAAGGCCGGTGGTCAGATAGGTCATGGATTCGATGGCGTAGGTGTCGCACACCATACGGCTGACCTTGTCTTTGAGAATCGGATACTCGCCGAGCACCCGGCCGAAGCTGCGGCGCTTGCGCAGGCGCAGGACGCTCAGATTGATGAGCGCTCGGCACTGCCCCACGAGCGCTGCCGCGATGCCCAGGCGTGCGTCGTTGAGCACGCTCATCGCGATCTTGAAGCCCTTGCCGGGTTCGCCGACGACGTTCGCTTTCGGCACCACGACGTCGTCGAAGGCCAGGTGTGCGACGCCGGCCCCGCGCACGCCCAGCGTCTCGTGGCGCTCGCGCGTCTCGACGCCGCGGCCGCGCTCGACCACGAGCGCCGTGATGCGCGGCTTGCTCCCTTCGTCGGCGGGGTTGGTGCGCGCGAACACGATGAACAGATCCGCGAGCTCACCGTTCGTGACCCAGGGCTTGGAGCCGTTCAGACGATAAACACCCTGTTCGTCGTCGAGCACCGCCAGAGTACGGATGCTGCCGGCGTCGCTGCCGGCGGCCTGCTCCGTGAGCGCGAACGCGGCCAGCCGTTCTCCGCGCGCGAGCTCCGGCAGCCAGCGGCGCTTCTGTTCGTCGCTTCCGAACATGAGCAGACCGCGGGCGGCCACGGCTTGATGGACGTGCAGCACGAGACCGAGCGAGGCGTCGACGCTGGCCACCTCTTGGATGACGCGCGCGTAAGCGGTCGTGCTCAGGCCCTGGCCACCGTACTCGGTCGGAATCGCCAGGCCGAACAGGCCGAGCTCGCGCATGCCGTCGAGCACCGCCGTCGGGATCGATCCCTGGCCGTCGATCTCGGAGGCCTTGACGGCCTGCTCGAGGAACTTGCGCACTCGCTCCAGCAGGCCGTGCAGGCTGACTTTCTCGCTCTCACCCAGCTCGGGATAGGGAAACACGACGTCTTCGGCGATGACCCCGAAGAACAGGGCTTTCATGAAGCTTTGTTCAGTCATGCTCGCGTGGCTCGGTGCGAGCGTTCGGCCGCGCCGCTTCCGCAGGTTCGGATCTGGTGCTCTCGGCGGAAAGCGAGGCTTCGGCGACGGGCGGAAGCGATCGCGCGCCGTCGCTCGCACCGCCCGCCTCGGTGCTCCCGTCTTGGGGCGGGACGCTGGGCATGCCGGGGACGAGTGACGTGATGGCCCCGAACTCGATCTGCGGCGACGAATCCCGTATCGCTTCGCCTGGGACCCCGAACTCCTTCGCCTGACGCGCCTGCCACTGATACTTGATGCGGTGGTGGTGCATGTTGACCAGCGTTTCGGCCATGCGCGTCGAGATGACGCGCAGGTCGTTCAAATCGAGGCCGCAGTCGTCGAGCTGGCCTTGCTTGAGCTTGGTGAAAATAATGCGCTGTATCATGTCTTCGAACTGCGCGCGCTCGGGAGGATCAATCGTCCGTGACGCGGCCTCGATGGAGTCCACGAGCATGAGGATGGCGGTCTCTTTCGTTTGCGGCTTCATGCCTGGGTAGCGAAAGTGCGAGGCCTCGAGGTTCTTTGGATTGCCGAGCTCGCGACACTTGTTCCAGAAGTATTCTACGAGCTGCGTCCCGTGATGCGTGTAGGCGAATTCGACGACCGGCTCCGGAATGCCACCTTGCCTCAAAATTCGCGTACCGAGCACGACGTGCGCCATGATCGCGTCCGCGCTGACGTCCGGCTCGAGCTCTTCGTGCGGGGATTTTTCGTCGGGACCGAGATTTTCCACGAAATACTTGCACTGCGCCGTCTTGCCCAGGTCGTGATAGTACGCGCCGACGCGAGTGAGCAACGCATCGACGCCAATCGAGCTGGCCGCTTGTTCGGCGAGGTTGGCCATGGCGCGGGAGTGCTCGTAAGTGCCAGGGGCGTCGCGCGCGAGCTTCTGAAGGAGTGGTTGCTCCAGATCCGACAGATCGATCAGGCGTTCGCGCGACACGTGGCCCAAGAGACGTCCTGCGGGTGCGCGCAGCACGGCTGCCATGACGCCACCGAGCAGGCCCCCGCCCACACACGCCAAGAGCCCCGAACCCAGGCCGCGCTGCAGATCCGCCAGCACGTCGAAGCTTCCTTCGAAGGTCACCACCAGCGCCACGAAGACGAGCGCTGCGCTGAGGCCCGCGAACCAACCCGCGATCAGCATCTGCCGCGCGTGTTTCCGATTCAGATACAGGAGTGTCGCGGCCATGCCGCGCGCCAGCATCACGCACAGCAGCACCAGATCGAACGCGAGCAGTGACGTGACGATGAACGACAGCACCACGGTCACCAGAAACGCGGTGCGCCGATCGAAGCTGGCCGCCACCCAGAGAGGAAACGCCGAAATCGGGATCCAGAACTCGGGCAACGCCGTGAACAGGAGCATGAGCTTCGCGAAGGCAGCGACCAGCCCCAGGCCGACGAGCAGGCCCATTTGTGTGCGCACCAGCCGGAGGCGCGACTGTCCGAAGCGTCGCAGGTACGACAGGAGCGCCATCAGGAGCGTGAAGTAAATGGCGTAGCTGGCGAGCACCCGGGCGGGGCTGAGCGGCCGGTGAAGACGCTCGTACGTCCATGCTTCGAGGTGCGCTCGATTCGTTTTGTCGAGCACCGTCCCCCGGGGCACGAGCACCCGCTGATGCTCGAAGCGCACGCCGGGCTCCGTGGGATTGGCCTCCCGGAGCATGTGCGGAGTGTAGGGAACGCGCAGCGTTACCGCCGTGGCTTCTCCGAGGGCGGGCACCCAAGCCTCGACATACCGATCCGCCACTCGGATTGCCGTGAGCACGGCTGCGAAGACCAGGCTCATGACGAACCCGGCTATCGGTCCCGCACGAATTCGCGTGCGCAGCATTATCGGCCAGTTGCGGCGCTGCCGAAGGGCGCCCTTGATTCGAGACGCTAGTACTCCGCGCTACAGGTTTCTAGCACTACTTCATCGGAGCTCGGCTCTCGACCACGCGAAACTTCGATAACTGCTGGACGCCCGCGGCGACCCACTCTGAAAGGAACGCGTGCCCCCTGTCACCAATGGCAGGCGGCATGCCGTCGCGGCGCCTTCGACGAGTGAGCTCGGACACGCGCTAGTCACGGAAATCGCGCGGCAAAGACATGAAGAACGTCAGGAAATCCCAATAGCTTGCGCAGCGGCTCACATCTTGCTACCCGGTAATCGTGGGGCGCCCGGAATCCATCGTCGATCAAACGAGCGTCGCACGCGGCGCCGCGGTGATGGGCATCGTCAACGTGACGCCCGACTCCTTCTACGACGGCGGCCGCTACTCCGAGCTCCGCGCCGTGGAAGCGCGCATCGACACGCTCCTCGGTGAAGGCGCCGACATCATCGACGTCGGCGGCGAGTCCACCCGGCCCCGGTCCGTTCCAGTACCCGCCGCGGAGCAGATCGCGCGCATCGAGCACGCGCTGCGCTATGCCGTGGCATCGGGCAAGGCGCTGGTCTCCGTGGACACGACGGAGCCTGCCGTCGCCGAACACGCGCTCGGGCTCGGCGCCCAGATCGTGAACGACGTCTCTTGCCTTCTGAACCCCGAGCTAGCACGCGTCACTGCCGCGTTCGGCGCTAGCTTGATCATCATGCACGCCCGCGGTCCGATGAGCGGCATGCCGGATTTTTCGAGCTATCCGGAGCAGGGGTACACGGACGTCGTTCGCGATGTGCGCGACGCTTGGCGAGCGGCTCGAGCGCGCGCCGTCGCGGCCGGCATGCCCGAGGATCGCATCTGGTTCGACCCGGGCCTCGGCTTCAACAAGAGCGCGCGCCACTCGCTGACCTTGATCGCGCGGCTCTCCGAGTTTCACAGTGAACGCGTGCCGATCGTGGTCGGCCCGAGCCGAAAATCGTTCATCGCCAGCGTGGACGCCGCGCCGGCGGAGGAACGGCTGGGCGGCACCGTCGCCGCATGCCTGTCTTGCGTCGCCCGGGGGGCGACCGTGCTGCGCGTCCATGACGTGTTGGCGGTGCGCCAAGCACTGGCCGTCAGTCGCGCGGTTTCGTCGATCAGCCCCGGGGATTCGACTCATGCTTAGCGGGCTGATCGATTACCTGCACCACCGGAACGCGATCCAGCTCGCGCGCGACGCCCTCGACGTCTTCATCGTTTACTACGTCGTGTACCGCGCGCTGCTCGTGCTGCGCGGGACGCGCGCGATGCAGGTCGGCGCCGGGCTAGGCGTGGTATTCGTGCTGTACATCGTGGCGCAGGCGCTGCAGCTCGTCACGGTGCTCAGCATCCTGGGCGCGCTGATCTCGAGCGCGATCCTCGTGATCGTGGTGGTGTTCCAGAACGACATCCGGCGTGGATTGCAGCGCGTCGGTAGTCGCGCCTGGTTCGCAGGCCTGGCCCGGGCGCAGGAGTCCAAGGTCATCGACGAAGTGGTGGACGCAGCGACGGAGCTCGCGCGCCATCGCATCGGGGCGATCATCACCTTCGAGCAAGACGCGAACCTCGACGAGTTCGTGGGCGTGCACAAAGGGCACGTCATCGACGCAGCCGTTTCACGCGAGCTCTTGGTCTCGTTGTTCATCCCCGAGGGCATGAACAAGCTCCACGACGGCTCGGTCATCGTCCGCAATCTGCGCATCGCCAAGGCCGGCGTGTTCTTCCCGATGCCGGAGGGCCGCATGGTCGATGAGAGCTTCGGCTCGCGGCACCGCGCGGCGCTCGGCATCACCGAAGAAACGGACGCGGTCGTCGTGGTCGTCAGCGAGGAGCGCGGCACGATCAGCTTCTGCTTCAACGGCAACATCGCGTCGAATCTCGACGGGCCGAAGCTCCGCACCATGCTGGAAGCGATCTTTGCGCCCAAGGTGCGCAAGGGCAAGCGCAAGGCCGACGCGCGGCGCATGAGCGCGACGCCGCCGCCACCAGCCGCCGAGGCGCTCGCGGCTCGGCGCAGCGACGACGACGTCAAACGCACGACCGTGGAACCCGACCTGACGCCCTTGACCACCCGCGTGAGCCGCTTGCCGGACTCGGAAGCGCAGCGCTTGCGCAAGACACCGGACAGCGAGCCGCCTCCCGCGCCGTTGCGACCGCGCGCTGCCGTGGAACCGGAAGCCGCCAAATCGTCCAGTACCCCGCTGCGCACGCCGGCGCGGGCGCGCCGCCCGGAGGTGCTGACGAGCGCGCGCGAATCCGGGAGTGACGAAGAACCCAAGCGCGTCTCCGATCCGGAGCGCGACCGCGACTCATGACGCGACTGGTCGCCGCGGTAGTCACCTGGTTGCGCGAGGCCTTCACCGACAACGTCGGCCTGAAGGCGCTCTCACTGACGTTCGCGCTCGGCCTGTTCACGTACTTGCACGGACAGCAAGATCAGCAGCAGCGCGCGGTCGCGGTGAACGTGGTGTTGCGCTTGCCACCGGACAGCGCGCGACGGGAGCTCATGACGCCGGTTCCAGCCAGCATCACGCTGACCCTGCGCGGTCCGGCCCGCGCGCTCGATCGGCTCTTGCAGACGAACTTCCCGCCCGTCGAGCTCGACGTGCGCGACGGTCAGAGGAGCACGATCGTCTTCGACGACAAGATGTTGTCCCTGCCCGAAGACGTGGAAATAGCGCTGATCGATCCGCCCAGCATCGATCTGGACTGGCAAGACATCGTTACGCGACAGATCCCCGTTCAGGCGTCGATCACCGGCCAGCCCGCGGAAGGCTTCCTGGTCAGCGGCGAACCGCAGGTCGATCCCAAGGAGATCACGGTGCGCGGCCCGGTGAGCCTGGTGGAGGTCATGCAGTTCGCGCGCCTGGCGGCCTTCGACGTGACGGGTCTGACGGAAGGCGTGTATCGGCGCCGCATCGCCATCGACGCGCCGCCCGCGCGCGTCAGCTACATCGGGCCGCAAAACGCGACCGTCACGGTCACGATCGCGCGGCGCGTGAGTGAAGCGAAGTTCGAGAAGCGACCGGTGGAAGTGATCGGCATGGCGAGCGGCGTCGTGACGCCGCGGACCGTCGACGTCACCGTCGTGGGTCCACCCGAAGTCGTGCGTGCGCTGCGGCCGGAACAGGTCGTGCCACGCGCGGACCTGACCCGGGTGCCGGGGCTCGACGTCAAGAACATGAAGCACGGCTCCGCCACTCTCAAAGTGGTGGTCGATCTGGCGCACGCGGAAGCGGAGGTACAACCTCCGTCCGTCAACGTGAAGTGGTGAGCGTGGGCCGGCAACTCGAGTTCAAGCAGCGCGTGCACTTGCCGCTGGACGTGACGCTCGAGCCGCGCGTTGCTCGGCCGCTCAACCCGACGTACCTGGGCGCCGTGCTCTGGTGCGCGCTGGTGTTCGCCGCATTTCACGGACTTCAGCGCTGGCTCGCGCGCCAGGATCTGGACGCCGAAGGCCTCGCCCGGGCGCGGCTCATGACCGTCGAAACGAGTCCCGTCGCCTCCCCCGCGCCAGAAACCAGCGAGCCCATCGCGGCGGCCCCTCCGCCGGCCTTGCCGCCGCCAGAGATCGCCGTGCGTCCGGCTCCCGCACCGCCGTCGAGCCTCCTCCAGGGCGGACTGCCGGACTCGGTCATCGAGAGCGAAACCTGGTCGAAACACGCCCCACGGAGAGAGCCGGCTGAAGCCGAACCAGCGGCCGTACCGCGCGCGGCAGTGGCCAGCGCCCGCACGCCACGCAAGGCTCGCCCGGTCCGTACTTTCCCGATTCAGAGCCGCGCCGTGGAGCCACGGCCTCGTCTGTCGATGTCGCACCGCGACGAACCCCCGATCGCGTCGTGGGCTGAGCGAGCGCCGGCGCCGAACGTGTCGAGCGTCGCGCCGTTTCCACCGGCCGCGCCGCCCTCCGCTCCCCTCGAAGCCGGAGCCAGTTGTGAAGGCGCCGTCGCCAAGTATAGCGATGAGATCAACCTCGAGCGCCCCGGTTCGATGCCCGACATCAGCGCGGAAACCTACGCCGGCATCCTCAATAACGGGTCCTATTTCGCGCACTGCGGGATTCCGGCACACGTGCGCGTGAATATCTGTGCCGCAGTCCAGCAGGGGCGGGCGATTGGGGTCACCGTACGCACCAATCCCACACAGCGCGAAGGTGAGCGCTGCGTGCGGAGCGCCGTACGCAGGCTGCGTTTCCCGTATCACCCGAAACTGGACGTCACCCGCACCGAATTTGCTGCGAATTGAAGCCTCGCGGCGTTTCACGCCGCTACCCGCGCGTACGCGAGGCCCGCCGGTTGTGCTAGTCTCGAGACTTGGGCGCGAGGACGAGGGGCCTTTGAGGCGTGTAATGCGCGTAAGAGGGGACGCATGAGCGACAGTCACTGGGTGGCCATCGAGCACGAGGCGCCGGCGGCGGTGCAGCGGCTCGGCACGCCGTTCGAGATCAGCGCGAAAGGGATCAGCTTTCGCTCGTTCTTCTCGGCGCTCGAGCGCTTACGCGGGGACGAGATCGTGACCCGCACCATCGAGCAGCTCTCGGATGATCTGCAGGAAGCGGTCATGCTGGGCCGCATCGCCGCCAACGAGTGGCGCTCGATCGCGTGGTTACGAGAGTTGCATCGCGCGGCGCGGCGCGTAACCGGCGAAAGCGCCGTGCTGTGCCGCGCGCTCGGCTACGAAGGGGTTCGGCTGGACTTCAATGGACCCTTGCGCGCGCTCGCGTTCACGCTCTCGCCGCAAGCCATGCTGCGGCGAGGACCACGCATTTTCCGCACTTACTATCGTCCCGGAGAGATGTACGTGCTCGATGCCGGCCCGGGCCGCTTGCGCATGCACTGGAGCGGATGTGCCGGGTTCGATGCAAACCTGTGGAACGCCACGCTGGGCGGCTGTGAGGCGGTTCTGAAAGTTTGCGGCGCCCGCGCGGTGGACCTCAGCGTGCTCTCTGGCGCTGGTGAGCACGACTCGCGGGCCGAAATCATCGCGCGCTGGGTGTGACGCGGGGCACGCCCGGTCAGCGGCCATCTCAGTCTATGAACACGATGTGCAGGCGCGACCGCGCGTTCTGGTAGAACGACGCCAGCGCTTCGGCCAAGCGCCGCCCCACGTACCAGCGCCGCAGCGGCAACGCCGCCTGCTCGTAGGGTAGCTCACGAAACGGTGTCTGCACCGTGCGATGCAGGTTGCGGAGCTCCGCTTCACTCGGCGCCAGCATCGGCGCCACCATGCGGTGCAGGTACAGACTCGCGCGAGCCTGCCGCCGTAGCATCCGCAAAATCTCGCGTGGCTCGATGCCTTCGGCGCGAGCCGCACGCGCCAGGAGCTCACCGCCGCCAACTCGCGCGACGAGCATGGCCTTCGCGGCGTCCGACTGCTGGGTCAGCTCGGCAGCGCTGGGCTCCGGTTCCATCCGCAGGCTGGCCAGCAGGTTTTCCGCGATGTTGCGCTCGAGCGCAGCGCGCACGTGGCGCTCTCGATAGGGCTCCGTGTCGCCCGGAGAGCGATCCGGATCCGCCAGCGCCTCGAGACGCGCCTCGAACGCCAGCGCCCGCTGAAATACGAAGCGCGGCGAGCGAGCACCGCCGAGCTCGGGGGCCATGTAACGCACGACCGCCCGATCCATGAGCACACCGGTTCCTGGCCTGCCGGTAGCTTCGGCGCTTGCCAGAACGGGAGCGAACAGCGAGAGAACGAGCGCGGCAACAGCTCGCAGGGCAGTGCAGCGAACGAGCCGGGATCGAGCCGGAGTCATTCCGTCAGCGCGCTGCAGTGCGCTTTCGCGAGGACGGCGATGGCTCTTCGTCATTCGAGCTCGGGCTCTTCTGAATTTCCACGGACTCGCGCTCCTCGGCGTCGTCGTTTTCCGTGCCGGGCTGCGCGTCATGTCGCGGCACGAAAGTGCGCGCGGCGCGCCGTGCTTTGACGAACTCAGCGAAAGCAGTCACCTTCTCGAGGTCGCGAGCGCCGAGCGCGTCTGCGAGCTCACGAAGCTGCTTGCGCAGCGACTCGGCGCTGCGACCGCGCCGGCCGGAGAGCTGGTCCTGCGAAATGGGAGTCGTCACCTCATTGGTGCGATCCGGGGGGGCCGCCGCCTCCGCCGGCCAAACCGGGCGCGGTACCGGGAGCAGCGCGTGGGCACCGAGCCACGCCTCCATGAAAACGCGCAGGCGCTCGCTGCGAAACGCAAACCAGCGTTCACGTTCGGGGCCGTGCGACATCAAAACGTCTTTGAAGCGGCGAAACGCGCCCTTGCCATCGATCGCGCTCGTGAGCCGCTCCCGCAGCTCCGCGTCCTCGACCATGGGAATGAAGCGCTCCATCCAGCGGTACTGCTCCCGCGAGCTCACGGGATCGACGCGCATGTAGTTCGAGTCCGACGCGATGCGCGCGTGCATCTCGGGGTCGGCGATGCCGTCCACCACACGCAGCACCTCCCCCGTCTCGATGTGCAGGTAGCTATGTACCTCCGGCGCGTTGTTCTCGAAGGCGTCTTCCAGCGCTTCCCAGTCGACGGGGACGTCCCTCACGGGGGGGTTACCGGCCACTCCGCCTTCTTCCGCGTCAACCATGGTTCCTCTACTTTCACGACAAGGTAAGGGAAGAGTCACTGTGCTCGGAAACTCAACTGGATGCGGTTTCGCTCCGGGCACGCCGCACGGCGGTCTGCCAGGCGTCACGCCGGGCCTGCCGGTCCTGGTCTGTCATCTCTACCGAGAACGTCCTGTCGAACTTGATCATTCGAGCGGCCTCTTGCCCGTTCGAAAAAATCCCTGCTCCGACCCCCGCCAGCATGGCCGCTCCCCGCGCGGTGGACTCGAGCTCCACCGGACGTTCGACCGTGACGCCGGAGATATCGCTTTGTAACTGCATCAATAGGTCGTTCGCGGCCGCTCCTCCGTCAACCCGCATTCGCAACACGTTTTTGCCCAGATCCTCGCTCATCGACCGCACCACGTCGTTGACCGAAAGCGCAATCGCCTCGAGCGTCGCTCGAGCCAGGTGAGCGCGGGTCGTGCCGCGCGTGATGCCGCAAATCAGCCCGCGCGCTTCGGGATCCCAATGAGGAGCGCCGAGCCCTGCCAGCGCGGGCACGAACGTGACACCCTCGCTCCCTGACACCTGACGCGCGAGTTGCTCGATTTCAGCCGCGGATTGGATGATTCCGAGACCATCTCGCAGCCACTGTACGGCCGCGCCAGCGACGAACACGCTCCCCTCGAGCGCGTACACGACCTGATCGCCAATCTGCCAGCCCAGGGTGGAGAGCAGTCCGAAGCGGCTCTCGATGGGCTGAGGGCCGGTGTTCACGAGCAGAAATGCACCGGTGCCATAGGTGCATTTGGCCTCGCCCAGCCCGAAACACGCCTGGCCGAAGAGCGCGGCATGTTGATCGCCCGCGATGCCCGAGATCACTATGCCGTCGCGCAGCCCGGGGACATTGCGGGTGTGGGCCACCGGGCCCGCCGACGGCACGATTTTGGGCAGCAGGGCGCGCGGCACCGTCAAGAGCTCGCACATCCCCGGGTGCCAGGTGCGCGCCCGCAGGTCCATGAGCAGCGTGCGCGAGGCGTTCGTCACGTCCGTGATGTGCGGCGCTGCGTGCTCGGCACCCCCCGCGAGCTGCCAGACCAGGAACGAATCGATCGTGCCGAAGGCCAGCTCGCCCCGCTCCGCCCGCTCGCGACAGCCGGGCACCTCGTCGAGTAGCCAGGCCAGCTTGGTACCCGCGAAGTACGGGTCGATCACCAAGCCGGTCGCTTCCCTGACAGCGCGCTCGTGACCTGCGGCTTTGAGGGCGGCACAACGATCCGCGGTTCTCCGATCCTGCCAGACGATGGCCCGGTGCACGGCTCTTCCCGACTGCCGCTCCCAGAGCAGCGTCGTCTCGCGCTGGTTCGTGATTCCGATGGCGGCGATCGAATCGTCCGTGACGCCCGCTACCCGCAGAGCCTCGCGGATCGAGACGAGCACGCTGTCCCAGATCTCGGACGGCTCGTGCTCAACCCAGCCTGGTTTCGGGAAATGCTGCGGAAATTCGCGGTTAGCGCGCCCCAGAATGGCGCCATCCGTCGCCAAAACGAGAGCCGTTGAACCGGTCGTCCCCTGATCGATGGCAAGAATATGTCGCGCTTGCGCCACGGCCTCTCGAGAATAACAGTTAACGCGGCCGTTGCGCGCATCAACGCTGCCACGCACGTTTTGTGAAGAGGCCCGACAATGCCTGTAGCCCTGCCCACATTGCCTCACCGAAGTTTGACACCGGTGGCCGGCCCGCGAGCCTCCGCTGATGGATGCAGCCTCTCCTTGACAGCCACATTTTCCGCCGCGCGAGCGCAGCTGGACACGCTCCTGCTTGTCCCGGAGTGACGGCGCGGGTAGCCTCTTGAGCCCTGATGGCGCGTATTTTGCTCGCAACACCGGAAGGTCAGCAGGTCGTCGAGCTGCGCGCCCACAACTCGCTCGGCCGTCATCCCTCGAACTCGATCCAGTTGCTCGACAAGATTGTGTCGAAAGAGCACTGCATCATCGAGAAGCGCGCTGACACCTACGTGCTCCGCGATCTGGGCAGTCTCAACGGCACGTACATCAACGGTGAACGCGTCGCGGGTGAACAAGCGATGCGTCACGGTGACGACATCGCGCTCGGCACGACACGCGCGCGTTTCGACGACGGCACCGGCGCTCCGGTGGCACCTCCACCCCCGGCGGGATCACCGATCGGCACGACGTCGGGCCCGAGCTCCGGATGGCAGCCTGCGGCTCCGGCCGCATTCAGCAGCCCGGCTCATACACCCCCGCACGGCCCCGGCTCGGAACGAGCGGGCGGGCCATTCTCGGGTGCGCGCGGTGCACCTGAACCGCAGCCTTATCCCTACGCTCCCCAGCAGGGCTCGCCGCCAGCGTGGGCACGACCGAATCCACCGCAGGCAACCCCGGGCGCAGCCCCGAGCACCGCCGTCATCGGCGCCGTCCCGGAGATACCGAGCCTGCCGCCGGTGAACGCCACGCGCGTCGACGTCAACGACCGAGCGCGGGCGATCGGGACGCAGATCGCCGCAACCCAAAAGGGGTTTTTGCCTTACGAGCACGTGGCCGGCAACTCGAGCCAACTCGCCGCGGACTACGAGCGCTTGCGTCTGTCGCACGAGCTGTCTCGCGAGATCGCCCTCGAGCGAGATCTACCGACGCTCCTCAACAAGATCCTGCTCACGATTTTCAAGTTCGTGCGCGCCGACCGCGGCGTGATCTTTCTGCGCGATCCGAGCGGTGAGCTCCGGCCCGGAGCGAGCCTGCGCCGCGACGGTACGGATGCACCCATCACCGTGTCATCCACGATCATGGATCACGTCATCAAGGAGCGCGCCACCGTGCTGACCCACGACGCGGCCATGGATTTCGCCGCGTCGAAGGGCAAGAGCATGATCCTGAATCGGATCAGCTCCGCGATCGTCGCGCCACTCCTGCACAACGAGGAGATCCTGGGCGTCCTCTGGCTGGACAGCGAAACGCTCGCGCAGTTTCAACCGAAAGACATGGAGATCGTCACGAGCATCGCAGCTCAGGCGGCCATGTTCATCGAGATCAACATCCTCGGTAAGAAGATCGAACAAGAGATCATCAATCGCGAGCGTTTCAGTCGCCTGCTCTCACCGAACGTCGCCAAGCGCGTGCTCTCAGGCGAGCTGGAAGTGAAGCAGGGCGGCCAGCTCGTCCAGGAGTGCACCGTCTTCAACTCCGACATTCGCGGCTTCACCCGCATGAGCGAAGGCGCGCGTCCGGAGAGCATCGTCGAGATGCTGAACGAGTACTTCGAGCAAATGGTCGAGACCTTGTTCAAGTTCGAAGGCACGCTCGATAAGTTCATGGGCGACGGGATCATGGCGCTCTGGGGCGCGCCCGTCATGCACCCGGACGACGCGCTGCGCGCGGTGAGCTGCGCCGTGGAGCAGATGGAAGTGCTCGGCCGCTTCAACCGCCGCCGCATCGAACAGGGCCAGCCCACTTTGGCCGTCGGCATGGGCATTCACACTGGACCGCTCGTCGCCGGCTACATCGGTAGCTCGAAGGCCCTCTCGTACACGGTCATCGGCGACACCGCCAACACCAGTGCTCGCCTCTGCGGCATCGCTGCGCCCGGCCAGATCTTGCTGAGCGAACAGACCTTCACCAAGGTCCAGGGTCGTTTCGAGGCCGAGGAGCTCCAGCCCGCGCAGCTCAAGGGCAAAGAGAAGCCGTTCCGAGTCTTCAACCTGAAGCGGAAACTGCCGAGCATTCAGGTCCCTGTCGCCGTCGGATCGCATTGACGGCCGGAACGTCCGCTCCCCGTGAACGTGAACGTGCCCGACTCCGGGTCGCGCACCCCATTCCGCTGGTTTGACCACTCACGGCGATCGCTCCCCCCCTCGACGCAGACGAAACTTCGCGTAAAGCTCCGTCGCTCTCTCATGGCGCATGTTCTCGCGTTCGAACGTCCAATCGTGGAGCTGATCTCCCGCGTCCGCGAGCTGCGCGCGCTGGCGAGCGCCGACGAACGTTTCGGCCCGGAGCTCAAGCGCCTGGAGGAAAAGGCCGCGAAACTCGCGCGCGAGGTGTTCGCGAACCTCTCGCCCATGCAAAAGGTGCAGCTCTCGCGGCACCCGAACCGGCCCTACACGCTCGACTACGTGCCCCGTCTACTGAGCGACTGGATCGAGCTGCACGGTGACCGGCGCTTCGGCGACGACGCTGCGATTGTGTGCGGCATCGGTCGCTACCATGGACGCAGCGTGGTCGTGGTCGGGCATCAAAAAGGCCGCTCCACCAAGGAGAACCTCGAGCGACACTTCGGCATGCCCAATCCGGAGGGCTACCGCAAAGCGCTGCGTCTGTACGAGCTGGCAGAGCGCTTTCGCCTGCCGGTGCTGACGTTCATCGACACGCCCGGGGCCTTTCCGGGCATCGAAGGCGAAGAGCGTGGCCAGAGTGAAGCCATCGGCAAGTCGCTCGAGGTCATGGCCAGCCTCGGCGTGCCGATCGTCACGACTGTAATCGGCGAAGGTGGCTCGGGCGGCGCGCTGGCGCTCGGCGTCGGCAACCGTGTGCTGGTGCTGGAGTACAGCTACTATTCGGTGATTTCTCCGGAAGGCTGCGCAGCAATCCTCTGGAAGGACGCGAGCAAGGCCGGCGAAGCCGCAGAACGTCTGAAAATCACCGCTCCCCACCTGCTTCAGCTCGGTGTCGTGGACGCCATCGTCGAGGAGCCCGCCGGCGGTGCCCATCAGGATCACGACGAAGCCGCGCAGCGCCTGGATCGGGCTCTGTACGAGGCGCTCGTCTCGCTCGACGGGCTCTCCCCCGACGAGTTGCGCGAAGACCGTTACCAGCGTTTCCGCCGGCTCGGCTCGTTCGTGGCGTGACCACTTCCCGCAGCTTGACCCGCCTGCGCGCGGTCGCTAGGTTCCGAGTCCGAGGCCGGCGCGAAAAGCGCGGAGTTCTAACGCCGACTCGCGAAGCGACAGCGACCGCAGGTTCGCCCTGCGCCAGTCTCAAGGAATCCCATGGCAACCAAGATCGGCATCAACGGCTTCGGTCGTATCGGGCGCTGCGTGCTCCGAGCGATTTATCAGCAGAACCTCAAGGACCTGGAGGTCGTAGCCATCAACGACCTCGCGGACACGCGCATGCTCGCGCACCTGTTGAAGTACGACTCGGTCCACCGCACGTTCACGGCGGCGGTTGTCGGGACGACCGACAAGGGCATCAAGGTCGGCGGCAAGGACATCGCGATCACCGCCATCAAGGATCCTAAGGAGCTGCCCTGGAAGAGCATGGGCGTGGACATCGTGCTCGAGTGCACTGGCCTGTTCACGGACAAGAGCAAGGCCGCGGCTCACATCGAAGCCGGCGCCAAGAAGGTCATCATCAGCGCGCCCGCCAAGAACCACGACATCACCCTGGTGATGGGCGTCAACGACAGCCAGTACGATCCGGCCAAGCACCACGTCCTGTCGAACGGCTCGTGCACGACGAACTGCCTCGCGCCGATCGCGAAGGTCATGCTCGACAACTTCGGCATCGAGCACGGCCTCATGACCACGATTCACTCGTACACGAACGACCAGGCTCTGCTCGACTTACCGCATCGCAAGGGCGATCTGCGCCGCGCGCGCGCGGCCGCCGTAAGCATGATCCCGAGCAGCACCGGCGCCGCCAAGGCGCTGTCGGAAGTCATCCCGGAGCTGAAGGGCCGCTTCGACGGGCTCGCAGTCCGCGTTCCCACCATCGACGTGTCGCTCGTGGATCTGACTTTGACCACCGAAAAGCCCGTCACGGTGGCGGCCATCAACGCCGCCATGAAGAAGGCGTCCGAGAGCGGCCCGCTCAAGGGTTACCTCTACTATACGGAAGAAGAGCTGGTCTCGACCGACTACATCGGTCACCCCGGCTCCAGCATCTTCGATGCCACGCAGACGAAGGTGATCGGCGAGCGCTTCGCCAAGATTTTCTCCTGGTACGACAACGAGTGGGGCTTCTCGAACCGCATGCTCGACCTCGTGCGCTTGATTGCGAAGGGCTGAAGCTCGGCGAGCGGTACACCATGGCACTCCTCGACGGCATCCGCACGGCTTCCGAGCTCGACCTGGAGAACCGGCGCGTATTCATCCGCGTCGACTTCAACGTCCCGTTCGACTCGAAGGCCAAGACCATCACGGACGACGAACGCATCCGCGCCGCTCTGCCGACCATCAAGCACGCAGTCGACAGGGGCGCGCGCGTGATCCTCGCGTCGCACTTCGGCAGGCCCAAAGGCAAGCCGAACCCAGCATACAGCCTCGAGCCGATCGGCACGCGTCTCTCGGAGTTGTCCGAGCTCGAGGTGCACCTGCCGGACGACTGCATCGGCGATGCCCCGAAGAAGGTCATTCAAGACCTGCGCGCCGGGCAAATCTGCTTGCTCGAGAACCTGCGCTTCTACGCCGAAGAAGAGGCCAACGACGAAGCCTTCGCCCAGAAGCTCGCGGCGCTCTGCGACGTGTACGTGAACGACGCGTTCGGCGCTGCGCATCGCGCCCACGCCTCGGTCGACGCCTTGCCCCGCATCGTCAATGAGCGCGGCATGGGCTTTCTCGTGCAGGGCGAGATCACGGCGCTCAGCAAGCTCGTGGACTCGCCCGCGCGACCGTTCGTAGCGGTGCTCGGCGGCTCGAAGGTGGCCGACAAGATCGGCGTCATCGAGAGCTTGCTGACGAAGTGCGACGCACTATGCATCGGCGGCGCGATGGCCAACACGCTGCTCGCTGCACGCGGCGCGGACATGAAAGCGTCGAAGATCGAGCAGGATTGGCTGGCGCGCGGTCGGACGCTGCTCGATCGGGCGCGCGACCAAGGCGTGGAGGTGCTGCTCCCCACCGACGTCGTGGCCGCCGCGTCGCTCGAAGCGACTCAGGGTTCGACGGTGAGCGTCGGCGCAATACCGGATGGCACCATGGCCCTCGACATCGGGCCCGCCAGCGTGAAAGCGTTCGGCGCGCGCATCGAGGGCGCCAAGACGGTGTTCTGGAACGGACCGATGGGGGTGTTCGAAACGCCAGCCTTCGCCGAGGGTACGCTCGGCGTCGCTCGCGCGCTGGCTTCGGCGTCCGGCTTCACCGTGGTGGGCGGTGGAGACAGCGCCGCTGCGGTGCGCGCGGCCGGCGCCGACCTCGTCGAGAAGATTTCGTTCATCTCCACGGGCGGCGGTGCGTCGCTCGAGCTCATCGAAGGCAAGAGGCTGCCAGGCATCGAAGCGCTGCGCGCGTCAGCTAGGAGGCTGTAAATGTCATCCGTCATGCGAACGCCGCTGGTCGCGGGAAACTGGAAGATGTTTCGTGGCGGAGCGTCCGGCTGCGAGCTCGCGGGCAAGCTGACTCAGATGCTGAGCCACGTTGCCGGAGTCGAAATCGTCATCGCGCCGCCATTCACCGCCCTGGCGGCCGTCGCGCACGAGGTGCAGGGCAGCCGCATCGCCGTCGCGGCTCAGAACATGCACCACGCGGCGGAGGGCGCCTTCACGGGTGAGGTGAGCGCACCCATGTTGCTCGAGGCCGGCTGCAGCTGGGTCATTCTCGGGCACAGCGAGCGCCGCCAATTCTTCGCTGAAACCGACGCTTCGGTGAGCCAGAAGGTCGATTCGGCTCTGGCGGCCGGACTTCGCCCGATCGTGTGCGTCGGTGAGACTCTGGAAGAGCGCGAAGCCGGCAAGACGCTCGACGTCGTGTTCCGTCAAGTAGATGCTTTTGCACAGAAATTGGCCACCAAGCCGGGCTTCGCAGCCGTCGCCTACGAGCCGGTCTGGGCCATCGGCACGGGCCGCGTGGCGGGTCCGGAACAGGCTCAGGAAGTGCACGCTGCCATTCGCCAGCGGCTCACCGGCGCCTCGCGAGTCCTGGGCGAACAAACCCGTGTGCTATACGGGGGCAGCGTCAAGCCGGACAACGCCCGCGGGCTGTTCGGTTGCCCCGATGTGGATGGGGCCCTCGTGGGTGGCGCGTCACTCGAAGCCGATTCGTTCGCGCGAATCGCCCAAGCAGCTAGCCGAATTTAAGCCATGGTCGAGCTCATCGAGACTCCGGTCACCGTCGTGCACGTACTCGCGTGCGTGTTCTTGATGGTTGTGGTGCTGCTCCAGCCCGGCAAGAGCGGCGGGCTCGGAGCCTTCACCGGCGCGGCAGCCACGCAGGTGTTCGGCGGACGAGGCGCCGGGAACATCCTCACCAAGACGACCTGGGTGACCGCCACGGTGTTCTTCCTGACGAGCGTCTCGCTGGCTTACATGTCGTCGTCATCCGACGAATCGCTGCAGAGCCGCTCCAAGAGCGGCGCCGATGCTCCGGCGCCGGCGAAACCCGCAACGCCGGCGAAGCCTGCCGGCTCGCGCTGATCGCACCGCTCTGGGCGCGGTCCGGCGCATTGACTCGCCGCGCGCCCTGGACTTGATACCGGCAGAGCGAGCGCAAAACGAGTGATGGGGTCGTGGGCGAACGTCAGCGTGGTCGCGATCGCGCGGGCCGGCAGCTGCGCCGCGCTGTTCGCGCTCGGCTTTCGCGCGATCAGCGACGACGACTATGCGCGCGTCGTGATCGCACAGCGCTTTGCCGAGGCACCGTCCTGGGATCCGAGTGGGACGAGCTGGCTGCCCTTGCCTTTCTGGATCAGCGGCGGCGCGATGCGCCTCTTCGGCCCTGCGCTCGAGGTCGCGCGCTGGACCGGCTTCGTTTGCGGGGTGATTGCCGGCGTGCTCGTGCTCGTCAGCGGGCGCGCAGCGGGACAATCCCTCCGCGCAGCGACTGCCGGAGCGCTCATCGCCTGCTCGGTGCCATGGTTCGTGTGGCTGGGTGCGTCCACCACGCCCGAAGCGCTCGCGGGCGGACTCATGCTGCTCGGCGTGACCGCGAGTCGCGCAGCGAAGCCGGGCTTCAGATTGCTCGGCGCCAGCGCCCTCGGTTTGGCGTGCTGGGCGCGCTACGAGGCCTGGCCGATGGCGGCCGTGTTCGCCGTGCTGTGCGCGCTGGACGCTCACCGGCAGCGCTCCTTGCCGTTCGCGCTCGCTGCGCTCATCGCCCTGGTCCCGGCATGCAGCTGGCTCGTGCACGGCGCGCTACACCACGGGAGCGCGTTCTTCTTCGTGCAGCGCGTAGTGGCCTATCGCCGTGCGCTCGGCGGTGAGGCCGCAGATCCCCTCCACGTTCTGTTTGCGTACCCGCTGCGACTCGCGGCGGCGATCGAGCTGCTCCTGCTCGCTCTGCTCTTCGCAACCCTCGCATACAGGTTGCGCGCACTGACCCCCGCTCTCCTGCGCAGCGCGCAGAGACCCCTCTTGCTCGTATGCAGCCTGCTCGCGTTCCTGATCTGGGGTGAGCTCCGGGACGGCGCCGCCACGCATCACCCCGAGCGCGCGCTCCTCGTGGTCTGGCTCGGGCTCGCGCTGTGGTGCGGCGAGCTCGGCGAACGGATCGCGAGCGCGTGGCACGG
>DATDJP010000230.1:0-12008 GCA_036520475.1 Polyangiaceae bacterium
GTGCTGATACCGCGTGCATTGGCAAAGCCTTCGGCGCGTTCGCTGAGAGTCTGCAACTCTTCGAGTCGCACGCGCGCATACGTTTCGCCGGTGCCCGAAGTCTCGTACTCACCGGGGTAATCGTAGACTTCGAAGTCCCCCATGGCGTGCGCGCTCGACGCTTGCAGGCGGGACATGAGGTTCGCCGTGGGGCGCTGAAAATCGTAGTCCGTGAGCAGCACCGCGCCCGGCACCACGGAGTGCTGAACCTCCCAGCGCTCGACGTGCTCCTGCACCCGTTTTCGGTGTGGGTCGCGCGGAAAAAACGGTACTTGCTCGTAACCGGCGACCGGTTGATGCGCCGAGGAAGAATCCGCGAGGACCAGGGTGTGCTTGCCCGCTTCGTGTTTGAAGAAGTAGTAGATGCCTTCCTGCTCGAGCAGGCGGCTGACGAAGTTGAGATCCGTTTCTCGATACTGCACCACGTAGTCGAGCGGCGCGTACGTGCCAGCCAGTGCCTCTTCGAAGTCCGTCAGGCCGTGTCCGCGAAACACTTCTTTGACGATCTCCGGAATGCTCTTTTGCTGGAAGATGCGGCAGCCGGCGGTCTTGCTCAAAAACCAGAGCCAGGGCCGCAGCACCACGCGGTACAGGAAGTACGAGCCGGCGCTGCCCGCGAGCCGAAACTCGGAGACGAGCCCGCTCCGCTCGCGCGTGACCCCCTCGCCTACCTGAAGATGCACGGTCATGGATTGACCGAGCACGTCAGCGGGGTTGATGTTCGGGTCGTCGCTGAAGAGCTCGAGGTCGTAACGAAACGGTTGGCTGACCTCGTCGACCCCGCGCACGGTCCGGACGACGAGCGCTTCAATAGGCGCATCGAGGGTGACGGGGCCGCTGCTCTTTTCCACGTTTCTGGCGTCAGTATACGCGCACGCGCTCGCATCGGACAGTAACCATGCTCCCGAAGCCAAGCAGCTCACGCAGGGCCTTGAAACGATCCGCGGTAGGGTCGCACCCCATCCCTGGCCGTTAAGGCCGCGCACTCGCTGCGGCTATGCTAATTTCTTCCGCGAATGTGGCGGCGGGTGGCGCGGGGTTGGGAAGTAGTCGGTCCGAACGCGGTGTAGCGGTACCCGTCCGGGTGCTGCTCGAGATACTTTTCGAATCGAAAAAGCGCCCGTCGGCGCGGCAGCTACAAGAGCTTCAGGGGCAGCTATGGCGGAGAGGGCGGGTCGCGTAGCGATGGCGCAGGAGCTCGAGGCATAGCGCAATGCACGTCAAGTATGATGCAATGAAGAACCGATCGGCCAACATGGGAAAGACGAGAAAATGAATGACTATGGTCGCCCAACTCAGCAGCAGAAAGAGGAGCAACGAGCGCCGGCGTGGATGCGGTTCCTTGCGAGACACCAGCACTACGACGATCGTGCTCCCAGCGACCAGCGGCGCCACTGTCAGGTCTGGTGTGAATCTACCGCTGAGCCCCTCCTGCACGATCCTTGCGTAATCGCTGACAGCGAAGCGCGCCGAGTCCGCATCGGAACGCTCGACGACTCGTCGCACGAACGTGTGAAAAATCAGCACTTTCCACGCATAACCCCGCGCTAGCGCCAAGCAGGCTGCTCCTATCGCGGCCAATGCAGTCATTGCGGAGGGCAGCCGCTTCTTGCTCTCCACGGCTCGAAAGGCCAGCAGAGCCAACACGAACGGCACACCATCCGGTCGAGTCAGGGCGCAAGCGATGGCGAGCAGCGCTACGACGTATCCGTTGCCGCGCCTCAACACCAACGTGACACATCCAAACGCGAGCATAGCGAAAAGTGCGTCGGGGGTCGCCTGGGTCACGACAGCGCGAAATGGGAGGGAAAGCCCGACCAAGGCAGCGAGGACTGCCGCGACGTAGGCGTTGCTGACTCTCGACACCTCAGCCAGAAATAGCGACATGAGAAGGCCGCCCGATATTGCGCTGATGATGAACGCAGCGACATGCGTGTTCACGCCCCAGCGAGCGGCTTGCGCGATCAAACCAACGTAGACTGGCTTGTTCTCGTAAAACGGCACCTGGGCAAGTAGCGCAGACGCCTGGGTCGAGACCGCTCTTCTGTACGAAGATCCAGCAACCAACGCGTCGAGCGCCTCACGAGGCGCGACGCTGGTGAGTTCCCCATAGACGCGGCCGTGCAACTCGACCTCCCGCGCGCCAAGCCAGTGCCACGCGGCCGCAGAATAACCGATGCAGTCGAAGTTCCAATCTCGGTACCGGGTAGCAACGGCCGCGACCGTGACAGCCACCGCGACGAGGCAGAAAACTGCGTAGGAGCGATTACGCCAAGCGGATACCACGACTCTATCGCGCATCGGGGCACGTGTCTGGCCCGATGGCAAGAGCGCACGCCGGTCCACTTCGTGAGCCAACTAAGAGCGATGACAGAGAGCGGCCGCGGGCCTGTCGATGCAATTTCACCGGCGAACCGGGAAATCAACCCACCGACAAGCGCTGAAGAGCTCGAGGTCGTAGCGGTACGGTTGGCTGACCTCGTCGACCCCGCGGACGGTCCGGACGACGAGCGCTTCAATCGGCGCATCGAGGGTGACGGGGCCGCTGCTCTTTTCCACGGTGCGTCAAGGACGTATACGCCGTGTCTTGGAGCGCCCGTGCTACATTCTTCGCGCAATTCTGGGCGGTCGCGGGTCGCGCCACTCGAGCCGGGGGCCGACCGAACCCACCCAATCCGCGGAATGGCACGCCTACAGACCCACGCCCTCGTCTTGTCCTCGGTGCTCGTCGCCTGCTCATCGCAGTCCACGACGCGGCCCGCGGTCACACACTCGACCGTGAGCGCGCCAGCCGTTCGAAGCGTTCCTCCTTCAGCAAGCCCGACGAGAGATGCGCCTGCGCCACTGGAGGTCGCCATCACCATCGACGACTTGCCCGTTCACGGCCCCGCGTTCACTGGCATCGATCGGTCAAAGATCGCCGATCAGTTCCTGACTGCGTTCCGCGCGCATCGCGTGCCTGCCGTTTACGGATTCGTGAACGGCAAAGGCGTTGACGACGACGCTTCGACCCTCGCCATTCTAAAGCGCTGGGTTGCCGCGGGGCACCCGCTCGGAAATCACACGTACTCGCACGTCAGCTTGAACGATCTCGCGCCGAGCGCGTATCTGGCGGACCTCGAGCAGGGCGAACTGATCTTGGAGAAACTATTGCCGGGAGATCCGAGCTGGAAATTCTTCCGCTACCCGTTTCTGTTCGAAGGGAACACGCTCGAGAAGTACGACGCCGTGCGTCGGTACCTCGTCACGCACCACTACCGCATCGCGGACGTCACGATTGGGTCGGAGGACTGGCTATGGAACCCGGTGTTCGCGCGCTGCTCGGATCAGCACAATGTCCGAGCGCTGGCGGATCTCCAGCGCGGCCTCGTGCAAGCGCACGTGAATGAGCTCCGCTACATGCGCGAGCTCACACGCCTGTTGACCGGACGCGACGTCAAACACGTCCTGCTGCTGCATATCGGGGCGGCCAGCGCCGCTGCCGTGTCGCCACTGCTCGCCGCGTTCGAGAATGAGGGCGTACGCTGGATAGACCTCCCCACGGCGCTCTCGGATCCGTTCTACGCCGCTGCCCCGCGCGCCGCATACAGGTTCGGCGCAGCGCTTCCGTACCGCGTCGCCAGAGCGCGAGGGGTGAAATTGCCGCCCGTGCCGGATCGCGCCGCTCAGGAAGCGCTGCCCGGCACCTGCCCTTGATCCGGGTGCGGGCGCAGCTCATGTCCGGCCCGCGCGTACGCGCCGGCGCGGGTCCGTACGCGCCGGCGCGGGTCAATGCCAGGCGCGGGCCGGATTTCGCATGGGCATCTTCGTTACGGAGTTAGCAATTTTCGCATCTCACACGCGTTTTGGCCGCGCGTGTAATAGCGGGGAAACCGGCTCGTGATGCGAAAACCGGCGCGTAGAAACAGCTGCAGCGCCTCGACGTTGGCTTCGCCCGTGCACAACCTCAGCTCGTGTGCACCACGCGCGCGCGCTTCGGCTTCCACCGCCGCGAGCAGTCTGGCTCCGACGCCCGTTCCGCGCTCCCGAGCAACCACGGCAATGGCCTGGAGCGAAGCGCGCGGGCCGTCGACATCGATGCTCGCAAAGCCGACGGGTGTTGGCCCGCGGCACGCAACCAGCGTGTGCGCCGAGGCAGCACGCACGAACCCCAACGTGACCGGGCCGGACCTCCGCGAATAGTCGGCGAACGCCGTCTTCGACAGCTCCCCGATGAACTCGTCATCGCCGCTCGCGCGCGGGCGGATGTTGAGCGAATCAACCACCCCGCAGCTTAGCCTCGAGCTCGGCTGCGCGCTGCTCGGCGGCTTCGGCTCGGGCATGTTCGGCTTCGGCTCGGGCATGTTCGGCTTCGGCTCGGGCGTGTTCGGCTTCGGCTCGGGCGTGTTCGGCTTCGGCTTGTTCTTCGGTAGTCGGCAAGGGGTTACCGTCGGCGTCCAGCCAACGCAGCCACTGCGTGTGCACGCCTTCGTAGTTGCCCTCGCGAAGGCCGACTTTGAATCCCAGAATAGGGCAGCGCAGATCGCCGCGTTCATCCGGCTCGATCGGGGTGAACTCGCGCGCGGAGCCGACGAACTCGAAACCCATGAGCTCGTGGGACAACGGGTCGTACAAGATGTAGGTACTGACCCGCCAGCGCGCATAGATTTGCACCTTCTCGCCCTTGTCGATGTGACGGGTGCGATCGGACAAGAGCTCGATCACCACGTTGGGCAGCTTTCCGTCTTCGCCCCATGCCACCCAACTCAGGCGATCGCGATCCGTCGTGTCCAGCACCACGAACACATCCGGGCCGCGGAAATCGTTCTTTTTGACCTGCGTCTCCGAGTAGTAGACGAACATGTTACCGCCCGCGAAATAGTCGTGCCGGTCGGCCCAGGCGCGCTTCAACGACTGAATCAAGAGCACCATCTGCTGGCGGTGGCGGTTCGTTTCCATCGGCTCCCCGTCGGAGCACGGGAGCTCGTGTTCCCCGGGAGGAACGACTGGAATTTCAGGCCCGTCAGCGGCGCTCGTCATGACGCTTGCCCGGAAGTTAGCATGCTCCACGTGTGCGTTCAGTGAGTCGGCCAGGCACGCGGGCTAGTTGAGCATTTTGACGTCGCCCGGCCAGGCGCTGAAGCGAGCCCGGACCTTCACCCATGCTGCCACGTCGAGCGGAAGCTCGAGAGCCGACGCGGGGACGGCGCGCGTTTGTAAGCGAACCACTGGCCCGTACGGCGATGTGCTGGGAGAAACGGAAATATCGCCCCACGGGATGAACAGCGGTGCATGCCCAGCACTAAACAGCGCCATCACAGACACGTATAGACCCGATGTGTCGGCCGCGACGTGCAGACAGCCGCGATAGCTCACGCTGCCCACGCGGCCGCCGACGAACGACTTACGCGGCGCAGGAAGCTCACCGCGCCGCGGATACGCCTCCGCCAGAGCACGCCAGCCGCTCATGCGCGCCAGTAACGAGCAGATCGCGGAGCCCACCGTCACGAAGACGACCAGTGCACTCAGCCAGATCAGCGCGCGCATGCGCCGACTCTAGCATCGCTCCCTCCCGCGCTCTTGCCGCGCCTCAATCCTGGGGGTAGTCGCTGAACATCAGCATGATCGTGTGCTGGCTCGACGGCCAGTTCGGCACATTGAGCACCTGCGGTTTCGCGCTGTCGCCGCGCGGCAAATTGCGGACGGTGATGGTGCCGTTCGGGGGATTCGCCGCGGGCATGAACACGTCCACCCCGGTCTGGAACGGCTGCTCGGTGAACCACGGCAGCGCCTCGACGGTCGAGCTGCCAGGGGTCGCTGCTCCATCGTGGATGTGAATCGCGATCGGCGGCACGCGCGCCGTGGCGAGGACGGCAGGGTTGATCGCGTTGACCGCCGGCTCTTCGCCGGAGGGGGTCCGCGTGCTGATGTTCAGCACGTCGTCGGTCGTCCACTCGCGCATGCGCAGCGTGATCAACATCGCGTGGCCCTCACCCAGGTTCGCGTTGGCGCGCGAGGGAGCATCGCGCGGACCCGACAAGAGCCGAACCAGATGCGAGCTCTGTACGTAGGGCTGCGCGTAGAAATGTTGACTCGTACCCTCCGGCGTGAGCAGCGCCATCTCGTAGTGCTGTTCGGGGTCGACCGTTACCGGGCCCCAGCTGCCATCCGCGCCGAGGCTGAACGAAGCGTGCGGCAATAACGAGCAGCCCCGATGCCGTCAAGAACGGTGGCCCCGTCCCATCGAGATCGAAGCGTTCGTATGTCGAGTCCAGATCCCGGAGAGACGTACGAGAAACCCTGCCGTAGGGTTGGCAGCTGCCGGCACGCCGGGTACAAGACTCGGCGTGCCGAATCGCAAGCGCGGCTTCGTATGGCGCTGGCTGCGCCGGACGCTGATCGCACTCGTGCTCCTGCTCGTCGCGCTGTTCGGAGCGCTGGTCGTCTCGTCCTCGTGGCTGAAATCGTTCGGCGGCACACTGTCTGGTGAGCGGCTGGAGCGCGCGCGCCGTTCGCCGAACTTCAAGGACGGCAAGTTCGTCAACTCCGTGCCGAGCGACATGCTCGAGCCGGGTTCGTTCTGGACGATGCTGAAAGATCAGCTGTTCGGCGGCGAGGAGCGCGTGCCGGCGCGGGAGGTGCCTGTCGCGTTTCGCACGGCGTCGGACTACGCGAGCGCCCCTCCGCTGCGCGTGACGTGGATGGGGCACGCCACGACGCTCATCGAGATCGAAGGCCGGCGCGTGCTGACCGATCCGATCTGGAGCGAGCGGGCCTCGCCTTCGACGTGGGTCGGGCCGAAGCGTTTTCATGCTCCGCCCATTCCGCTAGCGGAGCTGCCCCCCGTCGACGTCGCGCTCATCTCGCACGATCATTTCGATCACCTCGACATGGCCACCGTGAAGCACCTGGCGGCGAGCGGCACACGCTTCGCAGTGCCGCTCGGTATCGGTGCGCACTTCGAGGTCTGGGGCATCGGCAGAGAGCGCGTCGTGGAGCTCGACTGGCACGAAAGCACGGACGTCGCCGGGCTCACGATCACGGCGACGCCGGCGCGGCACTATTCAGGGCGCAACCCGCTGCGCTCCGACCGGACGCTCTGGGCTTCGTGGGTCGTCGCGGGTCCCACCAGGCGCGCGTTCTTCAGCGGAGACAGCGGCTATTTCGACGCTTTCTCGGCGATTGGCACGAAGTACGGCCCCTTCGACGTCGCGATCGTCAAGGTCGGCGCCAGTCACTGGACCTGGGCCGACATTCACATGCAGCCCGAAGACGCGGCACGCACGGCGCTCGACGTGCGCGCGCGGCTGCTCATCCCCGTTCACTGGGGCACGTTCAACCTCGCCTTCCACTCGTGGAACGAACCGCCCGACCGCGTACTCTCTGCGGCGCGCGCCGCGAACGTTCCGATCGTGGTTCCGAGGCCGGGTCAGCTCGTCGAGCCGGGCACGACGAAGCCGGGCGCCGAATGGTGGCGCTGACCTAGCCTCACGACGGCCGTACCCACTCCTCCATGCGACGGACGAGCTCGTCGAGCAGCGCGCTCGCTGGCACGTCCTCTGGAGGGTTCAGCACCAGCTGGAAAATCGTGGACGAGACCAGGTTGATCAGCAGATGCAAGGACGCCGCTGAAAAGTCGGGCCGCACCAGGCCTCCGGCGCGCTGCTGCACCTGCAGTGAAAACTCGAGCAGACGCGGCGCGAGCGATCGGACGGGTTCGAGCTGATACGTGTAGGGCACCTGATAGAGGAACACGGCGACGAGCACCTTCTCGCGCGCGACCGTGTCGTGGATGAGCTCGATCCACAGGCGCGCAGCCCTGGACTGGCCAGTTGCAAGCACGCCCGGCAACTCCTGTTGCAGCCGCGCGAGCACGCGCTCGACCAGGCGCTCCGCCACCTGCGCGACGATCGCGTCCTTGCCAGGGAAGTACTCGTACAGCGACGCGATGTTCACGCCGGCACGCTCCGCGATGTGATTCGTGGTCGTCTTGGTGTAGCCGCGCCGCGGCAAAAGCCAAGTACAGGCGTCGACCAGGGCGTCGAACGTCTGCCTCGAACGTGCCTGGCTGGGGCGCTTTTTTGGTGTAAAATCGCGACGTTTACGAGCGGTCGGCATGCTGCTCTCAGTGGCGCTCCGTATCCGAGTAATCCGAGTATTTACTGGGATTATACTCGAACAACCAATCCCGTGGAGATCTCTATGCCGAAAGCCCTCGCCAGATTCGAGTCGTCCGCGCGCGAAAAGCTCTGGGCCGGCTTGCGCCGGGAGCTAGGCGCTCACGACGAAGCGGCGATCTACGCGGGACCGCCCGGAGATCCGGGTTTGATCGGACCAAACAGCCTGTCCTGGGAGCTCAATGGAGACCTCGCCAGTCTGCTGCTGGCTGGCAGCGGCGCGATCCTCATGGAGCTGCTCCACCCGTCGGTCATGGCGGGCGTCTTCACTCAATCGAGCTATCGCACCGATCCACGCCGGCGCACCCAGACCACGCTCGGCTACGTGCTCTGCACCACGTTCGGGAACACCGCTGCAGCCACCGCCTTGATTGAGCGCGTCAAGCGCATCCACAGCCACATTCACGGGGTTCGCCCTGACGGCGTCGCGTACCGCGCGCTCGATCCGGAGCTCATCGGTTGGGTTCACACCTGCATTCCGTGGGCGATCATGACGGCGTACGACCGCTACACTCGGCCGCTGACCACCGAAGAAAAGAATTGCTATCTGCGCGAGCAGGCCGTGATCGGACGCATGGGCGGCGCCGATTGGGTGCCGGAGAGCGTCGGCGAGCTTCAAGACTACGTGGAGCGCATGCGACCCAAGCTGGCGCTCACCGAGCAAACGCTGAGCTTCATGGACTTCATCAGCGGCCGCTCCGACGACCTCAAGGTCAGCACCGGCGAGCAGTGGTATCGCTGGACGGCGATCCGTTCGTCCATGGCGCTGATGCCCGAGTGGGCGCAACAGTTGACGCACACCGCGCAACCGGAGCTGGTTCAGCGGGCGTTTTACCGGAGCGATCGCGTGCGCGCGAAGCTCTTGCGCTGGGTCGCTCCCGAGCTGGCCTGCAAGCGCATGGCGCTGGCGCGCGTCGCGCAGCCGAGCATGCGGCAGAGTCGGCCGTCCCATCCTCCTCACAGCGCCTCGGCGTGAACCTGCTCGCAATTCTGACTTTTCCAACGGGAAACGTGGGCAACAGCCCATGCCCAGACTGGAAGTTTCTCGACGGGGCGGGGTTTTCGCGCTAGATCATCGCCGGCCGTTACGTTCGGTTCGGGCGATCCCTCTCTTTATCGGCGCCCGGCCCTCTAACTCGGACGGCGCACATGAGCTCCAGAGAGAGAGCTCGTGCCAAAGGAATCATGCGTTTTTCTGATCTGAATCTGTTACCCGAAATCTCTTCTGCCATCGTCAGCTGCGGCTACGAGGTACCCACCCCCATTCAAGCGCAGGCCATTCCGCCCATGCTGGCAGGCCGCGACCTCGTCGCGTGCGCCCAGACGGGCACCGGAAAGACGGCCGCCTTTGCCGTCCCGGTTCTACAACTGCTCACGACGCGGCCGGGGCCGCGCAAGATCCGCGCACTGGTGCTCTCACCAACCCGCGAGCTCGCCACCCAAATTGCTCAGAGCTTCTCGGACTACGGCCGGAACTTGCACCAGCGCCACGTCGTCATCTTCGGCGGCGTGAGCCAGTTCAAGCAGGAACGCGAGCTGGCGCGGAGCCCCGCGATCGTCGTGGCCACTCCCGGCCGGCTCCTGGATCTGATGAAGCAGGGGTTCATCTCCCTGGCGGACGTGGAAATCCTGGTGCTCGACGAAGCCGACCGCATGCTCGACATGGGCTTTTTGCCCGACGTGCGCCGCATCGTCGACAAGCTGCCGCGCGAACGGCAAACGGTGCTGTTCTCTGCGACGATGCCGTCTGCCATCCGGCAGCTGGTGCAGAACATGTTGAAAACACCGGTCGAGGTCGCGGTCACGCCGGTCGCCTCGACTGCGGGCACCATCACGCAGGGCGTCTATCACGTGGCGCGCGACGAGAAACGCGCGCTGCTCGAGAGCGTACTGAGTGACGCCGCCGTCGCGCGCGCGCTCGTGTTCACGCGCACCAAGCGCGGCGCGGATCGCATCGCCAAGCAGCTGGCCGGCGCGCGCATCGGCGCGGTGGCGATTCACGGCAACAAGTCCCAGAACGCTCGCGAGCGCGCGCTCGGCAGCTTCAAAGAGGGCACGACGCGCGTGCTCGTGGCGACCGACATCGCGGCGCGTGGCCTGGACGTGGAAGGCATCTCGCACGTCATCAACTACGACCTGCCGAACGTGCCCGAGAGCTACGTTCACCGCATCGGTCGCACCGGCCGCGCAGGCGCGGACGGCTTCGCCGTTTCGTTCTGCGACGCAGAAGAACGCAAGCTCTTGCGCGACATCGAGCGGCTGATCCGGAAGAACATCCCGGTGTGCGACCCGCCGCCGCGCGCGCGCGGAGCGCTGCGCGCCGACGTGCAACGCGCCGACGTTCCGGCGCCTGCGCGAGCTCAGGCCCCAGGGCGCGGAACCGACGATCAGAGACAGCCCTCCGCCGCGCAGAGCGCGAACGGGAGCCGTCCGGCCAAGCGCAAGTTCCACGGCCACGCGCACGCCGCGCAGCAGCGGCGCCGTCAGGGGTTCAGCGAGGCGCGCTGAGCCGCTGGGTCGGCGAACTGCAGCTCGTACAGGCGCGTGAACAACCCGTCCCTGTGCAACAGGTCCTGAAACGACCCGTGTTCCTGCACGCGTCCCTGATCCAGGACGATGATGTTGTCTGCCTGCTGAATCGTGACCAGGCGGTGTGCGACGATCACGATCGCACACCGCCCACGAAGCGCGGATAACGCGCGCTGAACGACGCCTTCCGACATGCTGTCGAGCGCATTCGTCGCTTCGTCCAGGATCAGGAGATCGGGTTTGGCCAGAACCGCGCGCGCGAGCGCGATACGCTGCTGCTGACCGCCGGAGAGCCGCACGCCTCGATTGCCGACGCGGGTCTCGTACCCATCGGGCAGCGCGCTGATGAAATCGTGAGCGTCTGCCTGCTTCGCAGCCAGGACGATCTCTTCGAACGAGGCCCCGGGAACACTGTAGGCGATATTGCGGCGAATCGAGGTATCGAACAAAAATACGCTCTGGCTGACCACGGCGATGCGCTGGCGCAAGCTACGGAGCTCGAAGGAGCGCAGTGGCTCTCCGTCGAGAGAGATCTCTCCCGACTTCGGGTCGTAGAGCCGCATCAGCAGCTTCACGAACGTCGATTTTCCGGAGCCCGAAGGGCCGACGAGCGCCGTCGTCCTGCCGAACGGCACCACGGCGGAGACCTCGTCGATCGCCGCGCGGCCGCCGGATTCGTAAGAGAAGCTGACGCGGTCGAAGCGAATCCCCTCGCGCAGCCCACTGCAAACAACGGTACCCGACGGCATGTACGACTTGTCCGCGCGGTTCAGGACAGCAGCAATCGCCGCCACGGGCCCGCGCAGAGTGTCGAGTGTGACCATCAACTCGCTCGCCGCGCGCACCTTCGGCTGCAGCCGGTACAGGATCAGCAGAAACACCAGCAGCGCGGGTAGATTGTCGGTGAACGAGACCGCGAACACCAATAGCGACACCACCAGCGCGCCGGCGCACAGCTCGAGCACCGGCCCAATCGAGCCCTTCAGCAGATTCATGCGCAAAAATACCTTGCTCACGCGACGCGACGCCTTGTCGAACCGGCGCTTCTCGTCCGCCTCGCGTGCAAACACACGAATCACGTTCATGCCCTCGAACGCCTCGAGGATGCGCTTGGTCAAGACCGTGTTGGCGTGCGTCGCCAGGCGACCGAGCCCGACCAACCGGCGTGTCAGCAGGCGTGCGAGTACGGAGATCGCGAGCAAGGCGACTGCCACGAGCAGGGTCAGCGGCCACGAGATCAAGAGCAGCACGGTCGTGTACACGGCCAGGGCACAGAGCGTGATG
>DATDJP010000231.1:0-22868 GCA_036520475.1 Polyangiaceae bacterium
CCCCTTTGGCGAAGCGATTGCGGAGAACGCAGGGTGAATTCGGCGTCGTGCAGAACAACATCCCGTTGACGGCGATCAGATCGATTACGGTCTCGTAGCAGGGCAGCGGTCGCCCTCGCCAGTTGATCGAGATGAACGAGAAGAGTCGGTGTTCGACCTTGTTCCACTTGCTCGTTCCCGGGGGAAGGTGGCTGACGTGGTTCGCGAGCTTCAGGGTATCGGCGAGGCGTTGGAGCTAGCGGCGCGATTCGCCTGGTCTGGCTTCTTCCGCTTCTTTCCCTTCGGCTTCTCGGCGTCCGCGTCCGTGCCTGGCGACGTGTCGTTCGCGGGCGGCTCCGGCGTGGCGAGCACCGGAAGAAACGGCAACTCCAGCTGAAGGCGATGCGTCGTCTCGCTCGCCGGACGCTTACGGTTCCTCCAAGCCAGCTGCCGCGCCAGCTCCTGATTCAAGTCCCGCATTCGCGTCAACAGTGCGATGATGGCCGAGATCAACTCGGCGATGGCTCCCTCTGCCACCGCCTCCGCGATGAAGCGCCGAATCCGCTTCAGGTCGGCGTCACGAAGTCGCTCGCGACAAGCTTCGCCGTACTCGCCTTCATCGCCATCGTGAGGTTCAACCGCCGCCGGCGTGACTCAAATTCCCGCGTCGATCACTTTTCTTTCGCCGCGTGACGGCTTGGGCGTCGGCTTCCACCGGGCGCGACGGGTCGCGTGGCTGAGGTCGAGGCCCTCCAGCACGAGGAGCAGCTCGGCCGCCTCGAGTGACACATGCCCCGTTCCGCTCTGCCAAGGCACGCGGAAATAGCCCTTCTCTAAGCGTTTCGTCGTGAGCACGTAACCGTCGCGGTCCCAGTACAAAACGCGCACGATGTCTGCGCGCTTCGTGAAAAAGACAAACAGCATTCCCGACAGCGGGTCCATCAAAAACCGTGAACGCACCAGCGTCGACAACCCATTGATCCCCTTGCGCCCGTCGACTCGACTCGTCGCGAGCAGAAGCCGCGCCCCCGGCGGCAGCGTCAGCATCCGCTGGCTCGTCGCGCGATCTCCACGACAAGCCGCGCGAGCTCATCCACGCTGAGTGCCCCCAGTCGCACCGTAACACCGCGGTGCTCGAGCTCGACCGCATGCTGGCTGGAGAACGGAACCGACACGAAGCTCACGGTGCCGGCAGTCCGTTGCCCAAGGCGCGCCTCCCAGTACGGCAGCCGCGTTGCCGAGAAGCCCCGCTGCGCGGCGAATGCCACCGCGCTCAGCCCCGATTCGCGCCACTCCCGCAGCGCCTCGCTCGCTTCAGCCTCTGTCCAACGCTTCGCGCGTGCCTTTCGCGCCTTCTCCGCCTGCTCTGACATCGGTCCTCGGCCCCAATCTAGGCGGTCGAGCCGGCGCCAGGCTCACGTCGTTCGCGGATGGGTTACGGTGGAACATCGGGAACACTTCGCTGATCACCTTGCAGGTTCCGCCGGCCCAATACTGCGGCGGATCGGGATTTAACCACACGGCGCGCTGGAAGCGTTCGCGCAGGCGCACGAGCCAACGAGCCAATCCAGGCCCGAGCCGCGCTGTCCGCTGGAGCCCCAGTGGCCGGTGCTGAGCAGCTCTCCGGGCGCCATGGCGGCGTCGCCGACCATGATCAACTTCCAGCGCTCGTTCAGTTGCTCGAGCAGCTGCGGCACCTCGATGGGGTCCATCAAGCCGTTGGTCGTGTAGAGCCGGCCATACACGGTGTTGTGAAAGTAGTACGTGCGGAGCTCGCGGAAGTTCGAAGCGCGGCGCGCTGCGCTGAACAATTGCGAACACGTGTTCGCGAACGTCTCCATCGAGCCGCGCACGTCCATCAGCAGCAGCACGCGCACGTTGCTGCGCTTCGGCGGCCGCGTTACGATCTTTGAGCCACTCCTCGAGCTCGTCCGCCAGCTTCTGCGAGTCGGCGGGGACGCCGCGAAAGTACTGCAGGAACGCCTCGTCGAAGCGATCGAGGTCGGACTCGCGGTGCACGAGCAGCGCGCGCGCGAGGTAATAAAAGCGATCCAGCCGGCGTTTCAGCCCTTCATTCCGGCCGCGAGCTCAGCAACTGCACCAGCGCCTTCTCCAGATCGCGTCCACGTGCGTAACCGCGAGCGGCAATGGTGCGGACACTTCGCCTGGCGGTATCGACGTCGCCAGGCACGGCAATATCCACCAGGCGCCGAAGATCCACGTTGTCTTGCGGACGCGCCTCGGATGCCGCGAGCAGCTTGAGGGCAATGAGGTGCCCGACCGTCGCAACGGGCGCCGTCACGCCGCGAAAGACCTCGATGGCCTCGGCATCACGAACGAGCTCAGGCTCGATACCTGAGGAGGCGAACAACAGGTCTACGACCACCCCGGATGGCGACGAGTTTCCGGGCACCAGGCGCACGGTCGCGAGCCTTTCGGTCGCGGTCTGCTCGATCACGGAGCTCACCCTGTAGCCGCGCGCCTGCATTGCGTGGACGACCTGTTCAGCGGCGTCGTCGTCCGCTGCTGCGACCGCAACGTCCACGTCGCGCGTCATCCGCGGCTCGACGCGTGCGCTGACAGCCAGTCCTCCGATTAGCGCGTGCGGAACGGCGAGCTCTTGAAGGTCGCTCAGCGCACGGACGAGGGCATCACGAACGCCGATCATGAAGACTCATTTCCGCCGCGGCCACGCCACGCGACGGCCCTCCGCGTCGCCGCCCTCCGCCCCCGGTCGAGTGTGCAGCCAGTCGCTGACGCTCTGCTGCACTTCGGCCTCGCTGAGCTCGGGATGTTCTCGGCGCACCTTCGCTTCGTACATTTCGATCCCGAGATCCGCGAGTTCGAGAGCCGTTCGCAACCTCGCGCTGAGCTCGTCATGGGCGGTCGCCATTGGTCCCATAGCTTAGCCGATGCCGTCGGCTGTCACTCCTGTCCACGTCCGTCCTGAACGGTGCCCCGGAACTCGCGAAAAAACGAAGCATGTACAGTTTTCGATCAATCTCCAGCACGCTGCCAGCTAGAAACATGTGCCAAAATGGGCCGCCAAGCTCGCTTCTGACCCGTTGTTGATTCCGGCGACCGGATGAGAGATGGTGATTTGCGTTGACGAGCTCACCCTCAAGGGTGGCGAGTGACATTCGGCACTTCACGGGCTAGCCGTGGCTCGGCTTGGGGCGTGGCAGATAGGTTTCGCGATGACGCGATGATTGGCAGGAGTTGACCAATGTTGAATAAGGGTGGCTGGGCGCAGTTGCAACGGTTCCGGGTGAACGCACTCGTCATTGTGTTGTCAACGTTCGCGTTGACCTCGTGCTCAACGCCGGTCGGGACTGTGACCAACTTCACTGATCCGAGTATCCGCTCCCCGATGGGAATCGCGGCGGGTCCAGACGGCAACCTCTGGTTCAACAACTACTTGGGCAACTCCATCGGGCGGATCACCCCGGCGGGCGTCGTGTCAAACTTCACTGATCCGAGTATCCGCTCTCCGATGGGAATCGCGGCGGGCCCGGACGGCAACCTCTGGTTCACCAGCTACTTCGGCAACTCCATCGGGCGGATCACCCCGGCGGGCGTCGTGTCAACCTTCACCGATCCGAGCATCATGATCCCGTCGGCGATCGCGGCAGGCCCGGACGGCAATCTCTGGTTCATCAACTGGGGGCGCGCCTTCGACTGGGTGACGTTCAGCTCGATAGGGCGGATCACTCCGGATGGCGTCGTATCCAACTTCACGGCGACGGCAATCGACTACCTGAGGGCGATCGTGGCAGGCCCGGACGGTAACCTTTGGTTTACCTACGCCGACCCGTACGGATATGGCGGGGTCGGGCGGATCACCCCGGCGGGCGTCGTGTCCACGTTCACTGATCCGAGCATGACGCCACCTTCGAGCGGAACGATGATTGACGCGCTTCCGATGGGGATCGCGGCGGGCCCAGACGGCAATCTCTGGTTCACCAACTCCTTAGGCAACTCCATCGGGCGGATCACCCCGGCGGGCGTCGTGTCGAGCTTCACCCATCCGAGCATGGCCTCTCCGCGGGGGATCGCGGCGGGCCCGGACGGAAACCTCTGGTTCACCAACTCCTCGGGCGGATCCATCGGGCGGATCACGCCCGCCGGCGTAGTGTCGAACTTCACTGATCCGAGTATCGCCGAACCGTGGCAGATCGCGGCGGGCCCGGATGGAGGGATGTGGTTCACCAACTCCGGGAACGGTTCGATCGGGCGGATCACCGCCGCCAATTCGCCTTGATAATCGCGGTGCGGTGTTCGCGTCGCAGGCGCGAACGTCTCGGGCCGAGCTTCTGCGCAGAACGTTCGCCGTCGACGTCGAGACCTGCCCGAGCTTCGGCGGCTGCATGCGTCTGCTCGCTTTGGTCACTGGGGCTGTTCGAAGAGCATTGAGGGAACTGCACTCGATTGACGCTTGATTCTGCCTGAGCAACCGTTCGTGTTCCGGCGAACGGTTCTCTCCCTGGCAATGACGTCAGAACGTGCGAGTTTGATCCGCGGGCGCCGCACAGCAACGTGCGTGTCCGCAGCCGCAATTGCTACGGCCCTTCTGGCGAGCTGCTCTCCTGGAGCGGGGCAAAGCTCGCTCGATCACCAGCTTGCTCGCGAACGTCCGATGAACGCGAACGTGATGTGGCAATCCATCGTGGGACCGCCCGACGGCGTCTACCAGCCCGGCTCCGCGGATCGGCTACTCCCCGTCGAGGCGTCGCCGCAAATTCACGTCAAGCAGCGCGGCGGCGAGCCACGCGTCGTGCTTCGGCCCTCACCGCCGCTGTCGAGTGCCGTCGCCACCCTTTTCTTGGAGGTCATCAACGACCGTGCAGAAGGTGAGGAGCGCCCCACACCGGTGCAGACGGAGCTCACTCTGCAATTCGACGCTTCCGCGCTCCAGGAGGCGGGAGCGACCATGACGGCGACTGTCGTGCACGTCAAAAGCTTGACTGGACCGCCGGATCTCGCACCAGAGCTCGCGAGGCTGGCAGGCAGCACCGTCGCCTATCGAGTGCACGCGAGCGGCGCATACTCGGACTTTCGTTACGCATTGGCGTCCGCCGCTGACCCCGGGTTTCTCAATCTCATGCGCTCGGCGAGCACTGCGCTCGCCACGATGCTCGTACCGCTCCCGGGATCCGCGCTCGGCGTGGGCGCTGAGTTCGTGGTCGCGACACGAGAAACGGAGATGCCGATTCCAGTCGTCGTTTTTCGCACGGTACGAGTTACTTCCATAGGCGACGGGCTTGTAGCGCAGCTCCACGTCGAAACCGTCCGCTACGCAGCCAGCGCTGACTTCCGGCTACCGAACGTCGGAGAGGACCTTCGCCCGTTGAAGCTCGGCCGCTTTGCTTCCGAAGCGGTCGGAAGCATCGACCTCATCCCGGGATCACACCTTCCCGTCAGAGCGGCATTGTCCGACCTCCTGGACGCGGAGCTGTCGTCGGTGAAACACTCTGATCGCACCTGGGGCCTGGCAGCTTCCACGAGCTCGCGCTTCGCTCTGCATCGGCAGTGACGTTCCCTCCGCGCGGATAGTCGCCGAGCATCCCGCCCACGACGATCAACTCGTACTCGGGCGGAGCTCTGTTCGTTTTCTGCGTGCGGCGCTGGGTAGGCCGCGTTTCTCTCACTACGGGGTGAGCGGTACGTCTCCGGCGCTCGACGGGAGCTCGTCGTCCCCGATGTTTGCAAGACCAAGATAGCCGAGTTTACCGGAGGAACCGTCTCCCCAACATCGGATGCTGCGGGCCGACAACAGGGCACACGTGTGCGAGTCACCAGTAGCAATTTGAACCACAGGGCCGCCCACGTTCACGTCTCCGGCGCTCGACGGGGGCTCGTCATTGCCAATCATGTTGGTGTTGCCATACCCGAGCGCAACACCGTTTCCCCAGCAGCGGACACTACCCGCCGATAGAACCGCGCACGTGTGGTTCCGACCCGCGGCAATCTGAACGACCTGGCCACCCACGTTCACGTCTCCCGCGCTCGAGGGAAGCTCGTTATCGCCAATCCAGTTCGTGTTTCCATACCCGAGCTGACCGTCGGGGCCGGCTCCCCAGCAGCGGACACGACCCGTCGACAGAAGCGCGCAGGTGTGAGTGCTACGCGTGGCGGCAATCTGAACGACCTGGCCGCCCACGCTGACGTCTCCCGCGCTCGATGGGAGCTCGTCATCGCCGATGAAGTTCGTGTTCCCATACCCGAGCTGACCGTGCTCGCCCTTTCCCCAACATCGAACTCTGCCCGTGGACAGGAGCGCGCAGGTGTGAAAGCCGCCGGCGGCAATCTGCACGACCTGGCCGCCCACGTTGACGTCTCCCGCGCTCGAGGGAAGCTCGTCATCGCCAATGAAGTTCGTGTTTCCATACCCGAGCTGACCGAACTCGCCGCTTCCCCAGCATCGAACTCTGCCCGTGGACAGGAGCGCGCAGGTGTGGAAAAAACCCCCAGCAATCTGAGCCACCTGGCCGCCCACGCTGACGTCTCCCGCGCTCGATGGGAGCTCGTCATCGCCTATCGAGTTCGTGTTCCCATACCCGAGCTGACCCTGCGAGCCCTGTCCCCAGCAGCGGACACTCCCCGTCGATAGGAGCGCGCAGGTGTGGCGGTAAGCCGCGTCGATTTGAACCACCTGGCCGCCCACGTTCACGTCGCCCCTGCTCGTAGGAAATTCGTCGGGCGGTACAGGGTTTCTGTTTCCGTATCCGAGTTGACCATCGGAGGCGTCTCCCCAACATCGCACCCTGCCATCGACGAGCAACGCACACGTATGACTCCCTCCCGTCGTTACCTGCTTTGCCTGCGCGCCTGCGCCGGTGACTACAGCGAAGTTCACGATCGCGGGCCTGCTAGAACCGCTGGAGTTCGATCCTGTGACCTTGACGGTATGAGGGCCATCCACGAGTCCCGTGTAGGTATGCGGAGACGTGCACGGTACTGGCGGTGCGGAATCGAGCTGACACGTTGTACTAACCCCGGCGCGTCCACCAGAGACTGAGAAAACGATCGACACATCGCTAGTTGACAGCGTTACACCATCGGCTGGTGAGTTAATCTCGACAACCGGGAAGGAATCGAGGCAGGGCGGGTAGGGGAGGCTCGAGGAGGCGTTGCAGAGTACGCACGTGTCGATTGAAGCGCACGACTCGTTCAGTGTCTCCCCGTACTGATAGGAGTGATGCCGGCACGCGCCGAACGGGGAATCCGACTCCCCGTGCATTCCGATCATCGCCCCGCTCCCCACGTCGAAGGTTGCCGCGCCGAAGCCCGTCCACAGCGTCGCTTGGCCGCAGCCCTGCCTGCGCACCACGGGATAAACCTGACAGAGCTGATTCCCGTAATCGTGCATCGAAGGACACTTTCCTTCGTCGCCGCCGCAATAACACGCGAGCGGTTGGTACACGTGCGGACGCGGGAACGGCCACATGCTCGTCTGCACGTTCAAATTGCGAATGTCGTCGCATCCGCAGGCTGGCGGACTGGCATCAGCGTCGCTGCCTGCGTCTGTGCCTCCGGTAGCCGCACTACCCGCGGTTCCAGCGCCGCCGCCGGCACCCCCCGTATGACCCGGGTTGATCGGGCCGCAGGCGAAAAAGCACGGATAAGCGGTCAACACGACCCAAGCGCCAACAAGCCATTTACGGTTCGGCATGCGCGGCATTCTCACGTTTGGGCTTACGATGCACAAGCATGTTTGCTCGAATTCGAACTGCCACTTTTGGCACTCGATATGAAGGCGATTGAAGAATCCGATTCCAGTCGAACACGTCTCGAAATCGCAGCGTAATGGTCGCCTCGACACTTCGCTGGAACAACGAAAAGGCAAACTGGCGTACGGAGTAGAGGGGACTGTCGTCAGCCTCTGTTTCGACAAACTGCACAGATCAATGCACGTTGCAGTCACGCCTCGATGGGCTCGGCTTCGTGAACGAGCTCACGCTCGATACCCGAGGAGGCGATCACGGAGCCCACCCTTGGGCGGTCGCCATTGGTCCAATAGCTTAGCCGATGCCGTCGGCTGTCCAATCCTGTCCATGTCCGTCCTGAACGGTGCCCGTTGCTCTCGACCGAGTCGTTCATCAGCCCGTCTTCGTTCCAGGAGATGACGACGGTGCTCACCGGGGCGGCCATCTGCGGCAAGACGGACGACCTGCGCGGCATCAAGGAGAACGTCAGCATGCGCTCATCCCGGCTGGCACCGGTCCGCTGCGTACAAGCGCCTGCAGGTCGTGGTGGCGAGACGTCCGAGAGGTGCGCACGACCTACGCGCGCGTGGTGCCGAGCGACCTTGCTGCGCACGCGACGTCAAGCTCGGCGTGGCGATGACCAAAGCAACGAGAGATCGAGCTCGACGGCGTCGAAGGGCGCGATGCGCGCGCGATCGTCGGCGCGGTAGTGCCGCACCTCCCGCCATCTTCCACGCTCACCGAGTGTGTAAGCTTCGAGCGTTCGCGCAATCGGGTCTACCAGCCAGACATGCCGCACTCCGTGCGCGGCGTACAGCGGGAGCTTCTCGTCACGGTCGAGCTTCTCGGTCGACTTCGACAGCACTTCGCACGCAAAGTCGGGTGCGATCGTGAAGAAGGCTGCGTCCGGAAGTTCCGGTAAGGTCTCGAGCCGCCAGCCCGCAAGATCGGGCACGACCGGCTCTTCGGGCTCGAGGTGAAGCTCGGGCTCGAATAGAATCCACCAACCGCCCGGGCCGCCGTCGCCGAGCTGAAAGGGGCCGTTGAGGCGGCCGCCGAGCACCGAGCTTGCGCTCGCGTGTCGCGGCGCGGGGCGCGGCATGACGTGCAGCGTGCCCCGGATGATCTCCGCCCGCAGATGACGGGGCACGGCGAGGTAGGCCTCGTACAGCTCCTTTTTGCGGTCCTTGGCGGGCTCGGCCATCCTGGGATCGTAGCACGCGGCTCCCGCCGCGACGGCACGGTAGCGGCGACGTCGTCCCGCTGTCGCTGCTTTCCTGGCTGGCCGCCGCGCCGCGACGATCGCCACGTTGGGCACGGACGACATCAGCGTCGGGCCGGGCCAGCGCGGCGCCGATCCGAGAGCAGCGGGGGTGCAGAAGAGCCGTCGGTCCCGTCGAACGGCGCAGCGGAAGTCCCTCGCGATTTTAGACGAAGCAAGCGAAGTCTGTGTGCATCGCGAGTCCAGTGCGCGGGCGGTGCACCGTGTTCGAGGCGATTGTCAAAGTGCGCTCCCGATTCGCGCTCCGGGACCTCCGCAGCGCAGGCGAGGCGCCCTATCTCAGGCAGCGCCGTTGGTGGCGAGCGCTGGTTCTGCCGTCGAATCGCCGCGCGAGCACGCGACGTATCCGCAACCGAGAGGACCCGAAGAACTGTTGCAAGCCGCGCGCCCGCGCGGCGTAAACACGCTGGACGCACGGCGAGAGAGCACGCGCCCTCGCGCTTCTCGGAGAGGGAGCGAGTCGGCGCTGCATCAGGAAGTGCACGCGCTCGATGAAGCGCGCGAGGCGCTCGAACGCGGAAGTCCGCAGCGCGCGCTGCAATTGCTGGAGGCGTATCGAATTCAGTTCCAAAGTGGGTCATTGAAGCCCGAGGCGGCCGTGCTCGAAGTGCGGGCGCTCCTGCGCGCTGGAGACGAGCGGCGGGCGCGGCTGGTCGGCGAGCGCGTGATCCTGAGCGCACCGGCAAGCCAGCATGCGAAAATCGTCCGCTCGCTTCTCGGTCTCGATCACAATCCGTGATCGATCGCCTTGGCTGGCGTCATTGTTGGGGAAGGAGTGGCACGTGAGATAAAAACCTTGTTCGGGTTGTGCATGCTGGCGCCGGTCGTCAGCTGTGGTTCGCGTCTCGTTGACCTGGGGGGCGGGTTCGAGGACGCTGCGCCGAAGGATACGCAGGAAGGGGGGACGAACAGGGACGCCAGCACCGAAGCGCCCACGGACGACGCGGGGTCGCCTCCCGGCCCTGAGATTCCCGGCTGCGATTGGCAGAGCACGCTCGGAGCGGAGTGCAGGGACAACGTCAGCATCGTCGTAGACACGACCGCGCGGTGCGCCATCTCCGGGCATGAGATGCGAAATCTCACGTTCGTCAAGGAGTGTGATGACTCTCGCTCGCAAGGCGCGTGGTATCAGTGGCCTCACCGACGACGCTGGCTCGGACGCAGCCGTCGCCGACGCGGGTGCCTCCCGGCCCTGAAATGCCAAGCGCTGCCAGCTGTGGTGTGTAGGCTGAAGCAGCTGACCGCGACATCAGCGCTGCGTACAGATTTCGGTGATAATGCCATCGCCTGCTGAAGGCCCGGTGCGGGCGCTTGCGAGCTCGCTACTGCACTGCCACGTCCAGAGCAGTGAACGGCGGCTCGTCATCGCCGATGCGCGGGAAAGACGGATGGCCCAGCGCGCCGGCGTGGCTCGTGCCCCAGCAGCGCACGGCGCCCGTGGTGAGCAGCGCGCACGTGTGTGCATAACTCACTGCAAGCTGCGACACACTACCGCCCACGTTCACGTCCGTTGCGGCACTGGCTGGGCTTACTCTCCAGATGCCAGGGTATCCCAGTGCACCCGCGAAAGGCGTATCGCCCCAGCAGCGCACGGCACCCGTGGTGAGCAGTGCGCACGTGTGACACGAGCCGGACGCAACTTGCTGCACGGCAGCGTCCAGCGGGACGTCACCAATGGCGGCGGGTGTCTCGTCGTCACCGACGTAGTCTACCGTCAGCGGGTAGCCCAGGGCGCCGCACCGGTTACTCCCCCAGCAGCGCAGCTTCCCGTTGGCAAGCACGGCGCAGGTATGATCACTGCCCACCGAGACCTGCACGACCCGGCCACCCACGTCGACGTCACCTCCAGCACCGGCGACCTCGTCGTCGCCGATCCAGTCCGTATTGCCGTACCCTAGGCGGCCGGCGTCAGCGTTGCCCCAGCAGCGCAGCTTGCCCGTCGTCAACAGAGCGCATGTGTGGTTAATCCCGAGGCTGAGCTCTGCCACGGGTCCGCCGAGACCGAGCACGGGCACGCTGGCTGGGACTTCGTCGTCCCCGATGCTGCGCAGGTTGCCGTACCCCAACAATCCACTCGTCCCGTTGCCCCAGCAGCGTGCGTTTCCCGTGTCCAGCACGGCGCAGCTGCGGGAGCCGCCCAGTGCAACCTGCACGGCGCGCCCACCCACAGAGACGTTGCCGGCTGTCGCTGGTGTCTCGTCGTCGCCCACGCTCGCCGTGTTGCCGTAGCCGAGCTGCCCTTCGTTACCGCGGCCCCAGCAGCGCACGGCGCCGCCCTCGAGCACGGCGCAGGTATGTTGCCCCGTAGCGACTTGCAGCACGCTGGCTCCAACAGAGACATTCCCGCGCGAGAGCGGTGTCTCGTCGTCGCCCACGTTATAGAGGTTGCCGTAGCCGAGCTGGCCGGAGGAGTTGTCGCCCCAGCAGCGCACGGCACCGCTCGCCAGGCGCGCACAGGTGGTTTCTCCGAAGCCTATCGAGATGGCCGTCACCGCGTCACGGATGGCGCCGCTGCCACGCACGAGTACGGTCGCGACCGCGTCTGCACTAGCGCCTACAGTGCGATAAGGGATTTCGAGCGTCTCCGAGACAGAGGAGAGGCTGGTCGGCGTGAACGCGATCTCCAGGGTGCAATTTCCGAAGCCACCACCCTGCAGCACCGTGCCCGTGGCACAGCTGCCACCCACCCGTGCGAACGGCGGGTGCAGGGCAGACGATGAACCGAGCACGACCGCTTCCCTTTGCCAGTTGGTTACCGTCAGCACACGCCTCACCGAAGAACCGATGGAGAGCGGGCCCAGATCTACGACGCCGCTGACATTCAAAAGATTGTCGGCAATCGCCACGGGGAAAGTACCCACGCCGCTGACTCGCACCCGCTGCGTTTGCTCCGCAATGCCGGTGCTCTCCGGTGTATAGCTCAGCGCGAACGACGACTCGAAGGCGCCGAGCTGCGTGGGCGAAAAGGCGATTCCAAGCGAGCAACTCGCATTGCTTGCGAGCCGCAGCCCCGTGGCGCAGGTGCCGCCGTTCACGGAAAACGGTGCCGTCAGCCCCAGCCCCGTGCTGTTCACCGGACCGAGTACAATCTCCGACGCGGTGTAGTTGCTCACTTCGACGGGGAACGTCGTCGTCGTGCCGAGCGCTCGCCACAGAAACAAGCCCTCGGGTAAGAACCCAGACGCGTCCGAGAGCCGCACCGTATCGATTGGGGTAGCCCTGAACCACCCCAGCGTAGCGGCCCGGGCTTCTACGCCGCTGTCGTTCCAGTTGTAGAGCACGCTCAGCTCCGCACTCATGGTTCCGCCCGTGACCTTGGGTGCATAGCTGACGAAGATGGTGCACGAGCCACCCGCGGGGATGCGCCGAGCGCTGACGCAGGTTCCGCCGCTCACCGCGTACGGTTCCGCCGCAGTCGTCCCGAAGCGCTGGATAAAGATATCTGTCAGCACGGCTTCCGCGGTGCCCGAATTCGTCACCGTCACCGTCTGCGTCTTCGTGGAGCCGACAGCCACGAACCCAAAATCGGTGTCCGTGCTCTGGAAGGCGAGCTTTGCGTCTGTACACTGCGCTGCAAGGAGCAACGCCGCGGCCCCCGCCACGAACAACCGAGCACACAACCCCCGCTTCCAATCCCGCATCGTTCAACCTCCCCTAGGGCGCAACCCGCCCGCCGCGAATATCGCACGCTTAGCCCGAGTCTAGACCTTTGTATCTGAAGGCAAACATTGAAACGGGCACGCCCGCGCGTAACTTGGCGTCACGTCACCGGGGAACGGTGCCCCGGAACTCGGCGAAAAAACGAAGCACGCACACTTGCTGTGAGGCGCGGTCAGCATAATATAAATTAGTAGAAACTAATATAAGCAGAGACTGCTAAACGTGCTTGCGTTCACTCGAGAACTGGAGCGCTCCGTCATGAAGTACGCTGTCTCGATCGAGATCGCCCTGCCGCGGGAGAGGGTGGTCCGGCTCCTCGCCGATCCCGAACATCTGCCGAAGTGGCTGCGCGGCCTAGTGCTGCACGAGCCGCTGAGTGGGGTCCATGGGCAGGTCGGCACAAAATCGCGAGTCGTGATGCAGATGGGGCAGCAGAAGATCGAGTGCATCGAGACCATCACGCGCCGGGAACCGGTGGACCTGCACGGGATCCCGAGGGAGAGCGTCGTTCATTTCGATCGCGAAATCATCGGCAAGGGCATGTGGAGCGCCGTGCGTGACCGCCTCACCGAAGCCGGTCCGGAGACGACGCTGTGGGCCAGCGAGAGCGAGTACCGTTTCAGCGGCTTGCTGATGCGGCTGGTGGGGCTCTTCATGCCCGGTGCCTTCCGCAAGCAGTCGCAGCAGCACATGCATGACTTCAAGGCGTTCGCCGAGCAGGGAAAGGACGTCCGCGAAGCGAAAGGCTGATCAAACTCGGACATCTGCCGCGGCGGCAGATGCGTCTGACGCGTCGCTTCATGCGTGGCTTATCGGCGTTGTCTGGAGGGGAGGTCTGTGTGAGTCTCGAGGGTGCCCATACGGGCTTTGCCCACATCGGGGAGGTCGACTTGCACGCTAATTATTGGCCGGGCTTTGTCAAAGGAACGATCGCGGTTTCAGCGGCGCTGTTGCTTGCGCCACAGTGTTCGGACGCGCAGCTTAGCGCGAGCGACGTCGGCTACATCCCGCTGCCGCTCGGTGCATCCGCATCGCGCAGCATCGTGGTCACGAATCGCGGCACTGCCGAAGCGATCATCGGCGATGTTGCATTCCGCGTCACGTCGCCTTCAGGCACAACGACCCCGGCGCTGGCGATGACAGGAGGCACGTGCCTGAGCACGCGTCGCGTCGCTCCGGACGGCGGCACGTGCACGATCGAGGTGACGTATGCGCCGGGCGATGCGGGTGAAACGCGAGCAGAACTCGATATCCTATACACTTGGGCCGAGAGCGGCACCGGGGATCGCCTTGTGCAGACTTCCGTGGTCGGCGGCGCGCCGAACGACGTTCTCCTGCGCCGAGAGGGGGACCAGTTCTGGACACCCACGTGGGTGCCGGGCTGGTACGCTGGCGCGCGCCCGATCGGCAGCTCGACGGAGACCACGTTCACGCTGCACAACCTGGGTCCTTGGTCGTTGACGTTGGGCCCGTTGACGAATGAGAGCCTCGGGCTGGCTCCGCACTACGCCTTGTCGGGCGGCACCTGCGCGAGCCGCGTCACCGTTCCCCAAGGAGGGAGCTGTACGCTGATTGTCGCCTTCCAACCGCTGGAGACAGGCCGTTTCACGGCCCACATGATCGTGCCGTTCGTGTGGAGCAACGGCTGGCGGGGCCGTGAGCTGGCCGCGAACCTGATCGGGGACGGTAGATGAAGTCGGTTCGCCCTCAGCATCGCACCTGAGCTCGACTTCGCCCTGCGCTTGCCCGCGTTCTCGCCGGACACGGTGCACCGCGATCGCGAGCGGCGGTCGATGTTACGGCCGAGGTTGCGGCGCAACCGGCGCAACACGGCGCGGCGGACCTGAACGTCACTTCTGCGCGTAGAGAGGCGCATTTCTGCGAATCGATCATCCGGCACGGGTGTTGCTTAGTGTCGAACCATGCCCCTATCGCGCAGCGGAATGTTCGGAAATCACCTGGCAGTGCTCGGCGGCATCGCGCTCACGGCAGTGGTGTGTGCGTGCGAGCCGGAGCCTCTCCTCAAGGTGACCAGCACGACGGACGGCGCAAGTGGATCGCTGCGCGATGTCATCACTCGCGCCAACAACAACGGCGCTCCGTCCCAGCGCATCGAGGTGCCCCCGGGAACGTACGAGCTTTCGCTCTGCAGCGCGGACGACGCCAACGCTGGCGGCGACCTGGACATCACGGCAGCGGGTGCCATCTTGCTCGCGGGCACTGGGCCCGACGTGATCATCAAACAAACCTGCGCTGGCGAACGAGTGCTCGATCGTCACGGAGCCGGTGTTCTCACGGTGACGGGCATCACGCTCACCGGTGGCAATACGACTGAGGACGGCGGCGCCATTCGCGCGCAAAGGCTGGTGCTGTCGAAAGTCGCCTTGAACGCCAATCGTGCGCGCGAGGGCGGTGCCGTTCACGCGCGAACCGTCACGGCGAACGAGTTGACAGCGACGGGCAACACTGCCGCCGGCCAGGGTGGCGCGCTACGCGTGATCACTGACGCGGTGCTGACGCGCTCGACGATTGGAAGCAATGAGGGGGCCGTGGGAGGCGGGGTCGCTGTCGACGGCAAATTGACAATGTCCGATACGCGCATCACCGCGAACCGTACGAGCGGTTCCACGGGCAATCCGGGTACGGGGTCCGGTCTATATTCAACCGCGACGCTGGGCGCCGGCGTCTTGGCCGACACGGTCGAGGGCGACCGCGTCACCATCGACAACAATTACCTGCATACATGCAGCTTTATCGCGATCTATCCCAGGGTGACGAACGAAAGCGTGGGAGGCGGGATCTTCGCCAACACCATTTCGCTCACCAACGCGACGGTAACGAACAACACCAGTCTGCCCTGCTCACCGTACAATGGGCATCCTTCGCCCGTGATTACGCCTGCAAGAGCCGTGGGGCTGTTCGGCAGGACGGTCACGCTCGAACACTCGACGATCGCCGACAACAGCTTCACGGCAATTGCGCTCGACAGCCGCCATTCGTTGATCGTCGAGACCAGCGACGGCAGCGTGCTGGCGCCGCTAGCGGATAACGGCGGGTTCGTGCCCACGCGTTTGCCGAGCTTTGCCGGCAACCTCGTCGACCAGATCCCGGCAGCAGACTGCTCCGTGAAGGTAGATGCGCGCGGCAAGAGCAGACCTCAGGGCGCCAATTGCGACATCGGAGCCGTCGAAGTGGATATCCCGCCGGGGTACGGTGCGGCGGATCTTTCCGTCGCGTTCGTCAATCCGCCAGCGTCGATCCTAGCGGGCAACACCGCTACGTGGCAGGTGGAGGTTTCGAGCAAAGGCCCGAGCACGCAGGTCGCATCCGTGTTCACCGAAGCGAACGGGATGGCCGAGATCATCTCCGCCACAGCCACCGGCGGTGGCACGTGCACTGTCGGCCGCGACTGGCCATCCGTAGTAGACTGCACTTATGCGGCTTTTGCTCCAGGAGCCCGCGAAACGATCACGTTCGTTGGGCAACTCATCCCATCGAATGACCTGCAGAATCCGATCTTCAAGACCCGCGTGAGAGACCGTGGACTCCTTCCGCCACTCGAAGACGACCGAGCGGAGGTCACGACACCCATCACCGCCGATGCCACGCTGCGCCTCGAGCTCGTGAGCGCGCATGACCAGATCTACATGACTCTGTTCAACCTGGGCCCCAATCAAGCCGTGGGCACTGTTGACCGCCCGATTCGCCTCATCTTCCATCCAGCGGCCGGGGTTCGGATCGAACACGCACCGTTCCCGACAAACGGCATGGCGGGGATCTTCGACGTGAGCACGGCAGAATCGGGGTTTTATTTCGCCCTCTACATCATGGCCTTCGACGGCCCACCGCCGGCGCAGCTCGGAACGTTCGAGTTGGATCCTGGGCTGAACCGCGCGCTGGGTCCGCGGATCGTTCCCGTATTCTACGCGCCACCTCCCGTAAGCGACGCCGTCGCGCTGCGAAGTCAAAAATGACGAACCGTCACGCATTGGCGAATTCCTCCGGCGGGCGGTCAGGCGGAGCAGGGTGGAGAAGTAGATCTCGAACGCGAGAATGCGCGCGTCATCGAGCGCGGCGGTCAGCCGGCGGTGGCTGAGCCCATGCTGCTCCGTATCATCGAGGCGTCGCTCTCCCCGGAGTGGTTCATCAGCGCGTCTTCGCTTCAGGAAACGACGAAGGTGTTCAGGCCGTCGAAGAGCCGGACGTCGCTCTCGCGCGGGGGTAAGCGTGAGACACTTGACTCCCAGCGATCCCGGACGGCATTACTCCGACACGGAGCGGTCAATGAATGCTCGTGTTGGAGCAAATGTCCTGATTTGTTGTGCAATCGTGCTTTTCATCGGAGGCGCGTGCTCGAGCTCCGAGAACGAGCCGAGAGAACCGCCGTCACTGGGCGCCAACTGTTCGCGTGACGAGGATTGCATCAACAGTTTCTGCCTGATGAGGCGCAGCGCCGATGGGACCACGTCTGGCATGTGCACGGTTGACTGCGGCAAGGACGCGGACTGCCGCGACCTGTGGCACGGCCAGTGCGCGGCGCTTGCAGATGGCCGCCAGGGGTGTATCGAGGGTTGCGACGGTCCAAAGCCCGATGGTTTCGTCTGCGAGAACGGCAGGCCCGTTGCCTGCGAGACCGCTGGAGAGCAGCACTGTGACCACTGCGGCTGTCCGCCGGATGAGCGTTGCGAAAGTGGCGTCGGTTGCGTGCCTCGCTCGGAGATCGGCGGCCCCTGTCGCAGCGACAGAGATTGCAGCACGAACAACTGCAGCACGTTCGCGGGCGTGTGCCGCGCTCCTCTCGGTGGTCCGTGCGACGGCACGAACTGTGACCTGTGTCTGACGGGTTGGGCGTGGTCATACTGCAGCCGAGATTGCGCTTCTCTATGGGATTGCAATCAAGCCGGACACTGCTTGGCGAACGGAACCCTATCGTTCTGTCTGCCCGGATGCGCGAGTACCAATGTTCCGTCGTGTCCGGGCACGTGCAGAAACGCGACTCGCTCAGACGGCGTGAATATCTCGTACTGCGCATGTACGGACTGCACTTCACTGCAGCCCAAGCGCGAGCTGGGCCAGCGCTGTCAATTCGACCACGAATGTGCAACGGAAGAGTGCCACAGCTACGCTGATAGCTGCGGCGGGACTGGGTGCGCCTTCAAGGGTGTTTGCACGAAAGCGTGCACGGCCTCTTCGGACTGCGGAGCGGGACTCGTGTGCGTCGATGTTCCCTGCATCCAGAACGAAAGCGATAGCTGCGGCCCTCGTTGTGTTCCTCCCTGCTCAACGGACGGGAGCTGCGAGATCGGGTTTTGCCGAGAGCTCAGCGGCGCGGAGGGAGCGACCATTGCGGCGTGCATTTCGAGGAGGGCGGATGGGCAGTTCTGCAATTCTCCGAGCATGTGTCCGTCGGGCATCTGCTCCGGCGGCACGTGCTCGCCGTGAGCGCGAGGTCCCATGCTCAATTGGTGAAAGACTGGCACGTGCTGCCAACGAAAAGACCGCACAACGTCATCATGGGCCGGCTCATCCCGGCCGGTACCGGTCTGCCGGCGTACAAGCGCCTGCAGGTCGTGTCGACGAGAAGTCCGAGACGTTCGCCCCGCCGACCTACGCCCGCGCGGTGCCGATCGACATTGCAGCGGCTGTCGGCGAAGACTGAATCGGCTCGGTAAAGCTCTCTTTGGCGGGTGCGGCCGGAGGCGGCAAGCTCCGCGTAGCACAGCCTACAACGGTGGGCGAAACGGCTACCAGCGCGGCGATACACAGCGATGCCTGCATGCCGACCCGGTCGGCAGCTCTGCTGCATCGGTTGCTAAACAAGTAGCCCGGTGCATCGTGACGCGATGGAAGAGCTGATCCCGCAAGGTCGAGCTTCTCGGTCGACTTCGACGGCACTTCGCACGCGAAGTCGGGTGCGATCGTGAAGAAGGTCGCGTCCGGCAGCTCGGTCTCGTCGCCAGCCAGCAAGATCGGGCACGACCGGCACCATTGCCATCGACCTCGACCCGCGTGGTTTGCGTCCGCAGCCGGGCTCGCGTTGGCGCGCAACCGTTGCTCCTGCGCGACCGACCCCCTCAGGCGCGTGCTGCTTACAGCCGAGCGGAGGGATCAATGACCGAACCGTCGCGTGTTCATTCGAACAAGAACTACTCCGACCTTTCCGATTACTACGGAAAGAGCGAGCTGCCGCCGGGCGGTGCGCCGCCACCCGCGTCTCGTGACCCGGTTTGCGCGCCGGAGCCCCCGCCGCAGCAGTCGGCTGGAACAGATGCGCTGGTCGGGAAGTTCACGGCGCCGTTGAGGCTTCCAGCCGCGAAGCCAACCAATACCAACGCTCAGCGCGTCAGCGCGATGCCGGCTGAAGGATTGCACGCCAACTACGGAAAGACGTCGTCCGGGGACTCCGTCTACGCCTCAGCGGCTCTCATGAAGGGCGCCGCGGGCGATGGAGAAGCGGAAGTCCTCAGCATCTCGGGGCAGCTCGGCAATCAGAACGAGGCGGCCGCGATCCTGGGTAGGGTTCAGGTGAAGGTGACACCTCGAAGCAGCGTGTCCTTCGAGGTGCTTTCTTCAAAGGTCAACGCAGGCATCCACAACTCCGATGGAAGCACGGGCGAGAACATCGCGGCGCAAACCACGATCCTTCAAGTGGAAGCGGCGCACGACTTCCAGGATGGAGAGCTAGGGGTGATGCGCTCGGGTGATTCGCTCGCTATCGGCTTGTCGATGGGTGGAGGCGCCGAATTTCACGATGGCGCGCGAGACAGCGACGGAGACGGCCGCATGGAGGTGTGTATTCGCGCTGGGTTCGGCCCGTACGTGCTCGGGGCATGCGTGGAGGATCGCTGATGGCCGAAGAGGCGACCGTCACATGGGCGGTACGGGCGAAGTCGAGAGCGAAGCCCGTCGCGCTCCGCGCGTGGCTGCGGCGCACGTTCCCCGAGAGGCTGGTGTTCGCGTGGGCACCCAATCCTTACTTCCACTGGTTCACGACCGCATTCTCATTGCTCAACGTCGCGGCCTTTCTCCTCCGAAGGCGCGTGCTCGCCGCCCTGTCCGGTGGAGACTGGGCTTCGCTCCTGTCCTTCGTGTGCATCCTGTTCCTCGTCGTCACGGTCGTCGCCCGCATGTTGTCCGCTTTGACGCGCGTGGCGTGGGACGAACGAAGCATCCAGGTGCGCCTCGCTTTCGGAACGAAGCGCTATCGCTGGCGCGACCTACATGAAGTGCGCAGGCTTCGTGTGCCGATCGGCCCCCTCAAGAACTTCCTCGTGCTCTTCGTCGATCCCCCATTCGCCATGCCGCTCTTGGACCCGCTGGTGAAGCGACGGCGCTGCGTGTTCCTCTATTTGCCTCATCGCGAACACGCGAGCATCTACGCGCTGCATCGCTCTGCGCGTTCTCACGAGTGATGCCGCAAATCAGCGTCACCAGCGCAGATTCTGCACGACGCTCCGCGTCGCACCACCGCGCATGCCCGTGCTGCCACGGGTGCACTGTACGCTCCGCAGAGCGGCTCGCGAGGTATTACGCATGCGCGAACGCTGGCCTTAACGTGCTTTGCGCGCATGCCGAGTGCGGATGCGAGAGCGCACGCTGAGGACGGAAAGCTCACAGCCGTTCGCAGCTCGCAGGTGGAATGTTGGAAGGCACCCCTGGTACGGGCGCGACTCCTCGCCGTATCTAGACGCCAGCGCAGACCGCTGACGTCGTGCACTTCTCGACACCGCGCATGCCCGTCCCGCGCCCGTTAGAAACGGCGATCGTCCCTTTTCGCGCTCGACCTGCGCCGGCGGTTTCCCAGGCCGGCCACGTATTGCGGCGCCGGCGCTTGCGGGGACGAAAATCAGGACGCAGAAGAGAAGGATGAAGACGCCCACGCTCGAAAACAGCGAGATCGAGACTGTATTCACCGGTTCTGGCACGCGCAACGCTGGTCAGGACGAACGCGACGCCGACCAGAAGGACGCCGACGAAAAGGACGCCGACGAAGCAGACAAAAAGGATGGGGACGAGGCGGACAAAAAGGACGCCGACACGCCGGACAAGAAGGACGCGCGCGACGCGGATGAGACCGACGCGGGAGATGCGGACGAGCGCGATTCGTGACCCTCGCTCTCGAGGATCTGGTGGGCGACACGTGTCGGTTCTTTGCCGAAGACTGGACGCGCCGGGCGCTCGTCCATGAGTCCGGACGAGCGCAGGCTGTCAGCGAGTTATTCGGGCTCGACGAGGTGGACCGGCTGCTGGACGGCGGGCTGCGTGCCCCCGCCGTCCGCGTCGTGCGCGCCGGCGCGCCGGTCTCTAGCCGTGACTACCTGAAGTCGATCCACACCGGAGGGCGCACGATCACGGATGCGCTCGATGCCCCGCGCGCACGCAGCCTGTTCGCTGCCGGCGCGACGCTCGTGTTCCAGGGTGTTCACCGCTATCACGAGCGGATCCGCGCACTCAGCGCGCGGCTCGAGGCGCAGATCGGGCATCCGATTCAGGCCAACGCCTACGTTTCGCCGCGCGAGGCGCGCGGGCTCCCGGCGCATCACGACACCCACGATGTGTTCGCAATTCAGACGTACGGGCACAAGACGTGGAACTTGTACGCGCCGGTGGTCGAGCTGCCGGTGGAGCAGCTGGACGTCCCGGTGCGCTACGACGACGCTGTGGAACCAGTCCGGCGCTGCCGGCTTTCAGCCGGGAGCTGCCTCTACTTGCCGCGGGGCGTTCCGCACTCGGCAATCACGGAGTCGGATGCGTCGATCCACGTCACGCTCGGCGTTCGCAGCCCGACCTGGCTCGACGTCTTCCAGCGCATCGTGAAAGAGGCGAGTCAGGAGCGCGCCTTCCGCGAGCCGTTGCCGGTGAAGTACGCCGACCACCCGAATGGCTTCGAGCAGGAGCTCGCGGCCCGGCTCGAGCAATGGGCCGAATGGCTGCGCCGGCAGCCGGTGACCGCGATCGGGGAGCGCGAGATGCGGCTCGCCAGCTCGTCTTCTGGCGCGAATCTGCCCGCGTCGATTCGTGCCATCGCAGCCCTTGCCGACGTGGGAGACGAGACCCGCGTCCGGCGCACCGAGCGCGCTCTCGAGCTGCATCCGAGCGACGATTCGAAGCACGTCGAGCTCGCGCTGGCGGGGCGTACACTCCGGTTTCCAGCACGCGTGGCGGAGGCCGTTCGATTCGCCACCGAAACGCCGTCGTTTGCCGTCGGGGAGCTCGCGGCGCACCTGGATGCCGACGGGCGGCGCACGCTCTGCCTGCGCTTGCTCGCCGAAGGCGTGCTGGAGCGCGAGCGTGCCCGGTGAACGACACCGCTGTCAGCCCGCGTGCCTGTCTCGCCGCGAGCCCCAGTTCGCGACGGCGTCGCACGTTCGGCGCTGGCTGCTGATCGAGCAGGAAGCGCCGTGGGGGCCGACGGCGCTCACCCAGTGCCGGCTCCACGCGGGCACGGCCCGCGCGATTGCCGAGAAGGCGCGCAGCGCGGGTGCGCGACCGATCCTGCTCCGCAAGCCAGGCCGCTCCCAGCGGGCTGGCTGCCGCGTCTACGTCGCGGTGACGGACGTGAACCAGACGTGGGTCGAAAGCTTCGACTTTCCGGCGGCAGAAGCCCTGCTCGCTCTCGATTTTTCGCCGCTGAAGCGCGGGGCGTCGCTCGGCGGCGAGCGCGTCACGGAGCCGTTCTTTCTCGTGTGCACGCACGGCAAACACGACGCATGCTGCGCCCAGTTCGGCCGTCCGGTGGCGAGCGCACTGCATGCGCTCGATCCCGCGTCACTCTGGGAGTGCTCGCACATCGGCGGGGATCGATTTGCCGCCAACCTGCTGTGCTTTCCGCACGGGCTCTACTTCGGGCACGTGACGCCGGTTGTCGCGCCCCGCATCGCGGACCTGTACCGCGCCGGGCGCATCGACCTCGAACACTACCGCGGCCGGCCTGCCTATCCTTTCGCCGTGCAGGCTGCAGAATGGTTCCTGCGTCGCGATTCCAACCTGGATGCGATCGACGCGCTCGATCTCCTTCGGCATGCGGCGCTGGCCGGCGACCGGCACCAAGCTGTGTTTTCACTGCAAGGCGGCCGGGAGTGCCGGGTCACGATAAGCGTGTCGCGGGATACGACGCCCGTGCTTCTCACGTGCCAGTCCACCGAACCCGGAGCGCCGCCGCGCTACGAGCTAGTGGAGATCACCCGCTGACGAAGCGGGGGCGCATACCGCGCTGCTGTCTCAGTCCTTTTGATACGTTC
>DATDJP010000232.1:0-7706 GCA_036520475.1 Polyangiaceae bacterium
GTCGTCCCCGTTTCCGCGCCGCCGCAGCCGACGTGCGCCAGCGCTGCAGCCGCGACCATGAAATGAGCCCGTAACCAACCCGCTCTCTGCATGGGGAGGGTTCTTAACACCGCACGCGAGCGGGACGCATGCGAAGCTCACGACGCTCATCGAGACGAACCGCAACGAGGCGGCAGGCACGAACGGCGCGGAGCCCGCGCAGCCGGCTCGCTCCGCTCAGAATTGAGCGAAAAATTCCCAAATCGCCTGGCTGGCGAAGCTCGGGACCGTGTGCCCGCCCGTGAATTCGCACCAATTTACCGGATAGCCCGCGTCGCAGCCCTGATAGGAGACGCAGCCTGTCGGATTCACGGGCACGCTTTGCGCCGTGCAGTGGTTGGCCGCGATCCAATGATCACGGCTGGCGACGCCCGCCGAAAAGGGCACGATGGTGTCCTGATTGCCGTGTGCCAGCCAGGCCGCTACGTGTCCTTGACACGCCGTGCCGCCGTACGGCCCCGCACCGGCGATCGGCGCGATCGCGCGGAAGACGTTGCCGAGCTGACAGCCTACGGTGTTGGACATGATGCCGCCGTAGCTCATGCCGGTGGAGAAGATGCGCGCGTCGTCGATGCAGTAGCTCGCGCGCAGCGAGTCGAGCAGCGCACGCACGAACGCGATGTCACGGCCGCCGGTGTTCGGCCAACCGGCGCCGCCTTGACTCGTCGCGAGGCCCTGACCTGCTACGAAGATGGCGGTTCCCGCAGCGCGGCTCTCGAGCCCGTAGTAGCGCGAGTTGGCAATCTGTTGCGCGCTGCCCCCGAGCCCATGCCACGCAAAGATCAGACGGTGCGCCTGCTGCGACGAATACGGGTCCGGGATTTTGACGATGTACTGGCGCGGCGTGCCGTTGACGTCGATCGTGTACGTTCCGCTCGCCGGCCACGCACTGGCCCCGCAGCCGGCGCTTCTCCCGCCAACGCCCGCCGTGCCGCCAGCGCCGCCAGTGCCCGGATTCACACCGGAGCAGGAATCAGGCGCCGCCGCGGCGATCAATGTCGTGAAAAGCGGCGCTACGACGAATGCAGTTCGCATGAGCTCGAGCGTACAACTTTTCTCATTGGCGAACCACGCGCCGGGCGGCAAAGAGCCGTACACCTTCACGCGCAAAATGCGTCGCTACCGCACCGCCGTGCTTACCGCGCTCGCTATCAGGGAAGCCAGCCGTAGCCGATCGTCCTGGCGTAGGAGTAGCCCATGGCGCTCAGAGCCGCTTCGTTCGGTGCTGCCGTCAGGGTTCGTTTCCAGCGGCGTTCACGTACACTTTTAGCGGCACCGTTCCGGCGACGGGCGACGGATAAACGGAGCCCACCGCGCGCTCGAACGTGAAACCGTTCGTTGCACGGGAATCGAACATGGCAGTGCTCGCGCTCGCTGCTACAACCCCTCAGTTGTTGGGCGCGCCGGCGCAGATCCAGCCGCCAATCGTATCGAGCTCGTGCTGCGGTAAGGACTGTCCGGATTTCGGCATCTGGGAACCTGTACACAGGTTCGTGCCGAGCAGCTTCTGCATCAAATAGCTCGCACCAGGGTCTCCCGACACGACCAGCACGCGTCCGCCGTTGCACTGCTTCGTCGGCGCTCCGACTAGCTCGCCCCACGCCTTACCTGCCGTGAGGTCGAGATCCTCTTGGGGTCGTGTTCCAGAATGGCAGCCGCGTGACGTACAGCTGGCGGTGAAAATCGGCTGCACGTCGGCTGCGAAAGAAGCCGGAGCCGACGTGCACCGACACGCTCCGTCAACGCAGCTTTGGCCGCCGCCGCACGTGCGACCACACGCGCCGCAGTTCCGCTCGTCGGCGCTGGTGTCGACGCACGTGGCGCCGCAGGGCGTTCCGCCTCCCGGACATCGACAAGCGCCCGACTGGCATGAGAGCCCGGCTCCGCACACGTTTCCACAGCTGCCGCAATTCGATGGATCCGAAAGCGTGTTCAGGCAGACGCCGCCACAGTCCGAAGTCCCTGCCGGACACTGACAGTTGCCTGCGGCGCAAGAACCGCCGGTCGGACAGGTCCTCCCACATGCACCACAATGAAACGGGCTCGAAGACGTATCGACGCAGGATCTGTCACACTCGGTCAGGCCGCCGCAACCCGCCGAGCAGGCGCCCCTCAAGCACACTTGGTTCGCGCCACAGGCCTTTCCGCACACTCCACAGTTTCTTGGATCTGATGTCACGTCCACGCACCCCGACTCGCACAGCTCGAGGCCGCTTGCGCACGCGCAGTTGCTTGCATTGCAAAGCGCACCTGGTGGGCAGGCCCGCCCGCACTCCCCACAATGTTGGCGCGAAGTCTTCAGGTCCACGCACGCGCCGCCGCAGACCGCGAGCTCAGCCGCGCACTCGCATTCACCGCTCACGCACGAGGCGCCCGCCGGGCACGCGCGGGAACGAGCCGGATTGCCCACAACGTGGCACGAAAACCTTGGCGCGAAGTGACTCGAGCGTGCCATCGCACTGCGCTGCGTTGGCTGCCGGCTTCTTCTCTTCGCTGCTGCAACCCGAGGCGCCAACCCAGGCAATGAGACCGGCCGACACGAAAATCGTCGTCCAGAGCCAACGGAAAGTTCGTAGATTCACTGTTGGGAGCATCCTCATTCGAATCCTCCCGTACAGCACTCCGCGCTTGTGGTGCGGGAAGCAGCATAAGGGTCCGCCTCGGTTCTGTGGCACCTGATGACCTCGATTATGAAACGGGCGAGCCTGGGGTACCGGCCAAACCACCTGTCTGGCCGCGAGTTTCTGTGCATCGAGCTGCACGTCGTGCGGGACGCCGACGTAGCTCACGTCGCCGCCCGGACGTGCCGCGCCGATCGCCTGCTGCATCGACTCGGCCGGCCCGACGCACTCGAGCACCGAGTCCGCGCCGACGCCCTTGGTGAGCTCCCTGATGCGCTCTCCGTCGGGCGTTCCGTGTAGCCGACGGCTGGGCTCGCCGTTACGGACTATCGCTGCGCGCTCGCGATCAGCGCCATCATCTCAGGGTAGTGATAGGTCGCGCTCGCCTTAGGGTGGTGCTTCGCGGTCGCGATCATCGCCTTCGCGATCTGTTCTACGCGGATCGATTTGTACTTCGCCGGCGTCACGAACGAGAACAATGGCAGCGTCTTCTCGAGAAACCACGGCGTGTGCTGAGAACCGATGATCATCGCGGGACGGAATACGCTCACGACCGCCGGCCCGCTCGCGCGCACGGCTTCTTCGGACTCGCCCTTCACGCGGTTGTACCGCGACATGCCTGCGCCACCACTGCCGCTGGCTCTCGCAGTCGGGTCCGCACCCGCGGCGCTCATGAACGCGAGATGTCGAACTCTGCCCGAATCCCGCAGCGCCCGCGCGAACGCTTCGTTCAGCGCAACGTCCACCGCCCGATGTTGCTCGAGCGTGAGCTTCGCGGTGCCGGCACCGACGCCGAGCACACTGAATCCTTCCAAGTCGCCGTCGGTCTCTCTCGCTGCATCGATCGTCGCTGCGGCGAGGAGCGGGGGCTTCATGTCGGGAACGAGCTTTTCGAGCAGTCTGCGGCCGGCGGTACGAGCCATAGCGACGGCCTCGGGTAGCGATCGGCGCGATAGTGTGATGACGGCGTCGAAGCCATCGTCGTGGAACAACTCGCGGAGCAGTGCGGTTCCGACTGACCCGGAGCCTCCGAGGACGAGCGCAGTGCGTTTGTTGGTCATGCGGCGCAATGATTACGCATGAGCTGACTGCGCAGCAAACAACCGACGCCTCAGAATTCCGGAACGCACATCCCGGGGCTCTGACTCCCGCTAGAGCCGGTCGGCGCTCCAGCGATAGACGATAGGCAGCTCGCCGCGGACGAGCTCGGCCTGCAGGCCCAGCGTTGGACCTTGCCGCTCGAGGTCTTGCGCAAGCTGCGCGGGGCGATCAGCACGACGCCGTGCACTCGCGCATCGACCTGTCTGCCGACCTGTCCTCGGATCGCCCAGGCGACATCATCCCAGCTCGTTGCCGCGGCGGGATCGACCTCGCACACGACCACGAGCTGGCCGCTGCCCTCGCCCTCGACAGGGAAGACCGCGCAGCAGTTGCGGCGCAGCGCGGGATGACTCGCCTCGGCGATCGCCTCGATCTCGTGCGGATAGAAGTTGCGGCCCTGCACGATCAGCAGGTCCTTGAGCCTGCCAGTCACGAATAGCTCCTCGCCGCGAAGAAAGCCGAGGTCGCCGGTGCGTAGGTATGGTCCGCTTCCGTCGGCGAGCCGAGCGTCGAACGCGGCCGCGCTTTCGGCGGGACGGCACCAGTATTCACGGGCGATGCTCGCACCGCGCACCCAGACCTCGCCGACCCGGTCGGGCTCGCAGCGCTCGCAGGTCTCGGGATCGACGATCGCGATCTCGTGCTCTGCGCCGGCTCGCCCGCAGCCCACCAGACTGACCGCGGCTTTTTCGCTGTCCTCGCCGAGGTCCGCCGGCGCACGCTCGAGCACCACGTGGCGCTCGAGCGCATGCGCATCGACCGCGCAGGTCTTGAAGCCTTTGCCTTTGTCGCTCAACGTAACGGCCAGGGTGGCCTCCGCCAGCCCGTAACACGGGTACAGGGCTGCGGGCGCGAAGCCCGCGGTCGCGAACGCTGCGCCGAACGCCTGCAACGCGCGCGGCCGGATTGGCTCGGCGCCGCAAAACGCGATGCTCCAGCACGTGAGATCGAGGTTCGCGAGATCCTGTGGCTTGACCCGGCGCACGCACAGCTCGTAGGCGAAGTTGGGACCGCCGCTCGCGTTCGCTCGGTAGGTCGAGATCGCCTGCAGCCAGCGGATTGGCCGCTCGAGGAAGCTGATCGGAGACATCAACGTCGTCGGAAACCCGCCGTACAGCGCCTGCAGGATTCCGCCCACCAGCCCCATGTCGTGATACGGCGGCAGCCAGCTGACGGAGTGGCTCTCGCGCGAGTGCTCGAAGCCGCGGTGAATGAAGGCCGAGTTCGAGAGCAGGTTGCCGTGGCGAATCACGACACCGCGCGGAGTACCGGTCGACCCGGAGGTGTACTGCAGCAGCGCGACCGCATCGCGGCCGAGATTGGGGTCCCGATACGCATCCTCCGCGGCGCCGCCCGGCACCTCGTCGCTCACGACCCAAAGAAGTGAGCCGAGCGCCTCGCTCTGCCACGGAAGCGCGGCGAAGAGCTGGTGTACGGCCGCGCTGGTCAGCGCCACCGTGGCCTGCGCGTCTCCGATGATCGCGCGCAGGCGTGGCAGCGTACGCCCGAGCCGCGCCGGATCCGGCGGGTACGCCGGTACCGCGATCACACCGGCGTAGAAGCAGCCGATCAACGCCGCCACGTACTCGAGGCCCGGGGGATACAGCAGCAGCGCGCGATCGCCCGCGTCGCAGCTCGCTTGCAGGCGGGCGGCGATCGCGCGCGCGCGGCGATCGAGCTCGGCGTAAGACCAGGCTTCCGACTCGCGCTCGCCATTGGCAAGAAAGCGCAGCATGGGCCGTCCGTCGTCCGCGTCGGAGCGCCGGCGCACCACCTCGCCGAAGCTTCGCGCCTTGTCCATCATCGGATCCGCTCCAGCACGAGGGCGACGACGTCGCCGAGTGTGCGAGGCGCGCCTTGCTCGAGCGACGGCAGCGCGATCCCGAACTCGCCTTCGATCACCACCAGCAGCTCCACCAGTGCCATGGAGTCGATGGCGAGGTCCTCGAACAGCAGCAGGTCGCAGTCGAGCCGTGCCTCGTCGATCGCGAGCTCGCGCGCGCAGAGGCGCAGGATCGTTGCACAGCCCTCCACCGAGCGACTTGGAGAGCAAGTAGTAATCGCCGCGCACGCCCGCAGCTTCCGACGCCAGAAAGGTGCCCGTCCGCCCCATCCCGGACTGGATTTCGTCGAACACGAGCGGAAAACGCTCCTCGTCCGCGGCGGCTCGCAGCGCGTGCAGATAGTCACCGGTGAGCTGGCGAATGCCGCCTTCGCCCTGAAGCGGCTCGACGAAGCAGGCGCTGATCGCGCTCGCGTAGCGTCGCTGCAGCGCCAGCATGCCGTCGCGCGCGACCGTGAGCGCGAAGTACTCGAGCCGCGCGTCCGCGAGCGCGGCCCGCAGCTCGGTCGGATCGTCGCGCGTCAGAAAGCGTGCACGCCCCAGCGCTGCCACGGGCGGAGCGCGGCCTCCACCGCCTCGGCTTCGGTGCTCGCGAAGGTCGTCACGTACGCGCGACCGGTCGACGCGGAGACGAGCTTCGAGAGTCGCCGCGCGAGCACGCCCGCGTGTCCGCGTACGCTGGCTTGCGCGTTGAACGGCCGTTCGCAGTCCAGCGCCTCGCGCAGACGCGCCACCAGCTCGGGGTGGTTGTGCCCGAAGAGCGAGGCACCATAACCTCCCAGCATATCGAGGACGCGGACGTCGCGGCCCTGCTCGTCGCGATAGTAGAGATAGTCGCCCGCGCCCCGGTGGTACACGACGTCGAGGCCGATCGCGGCGAGCAACTCCGCGACGCGTGGCCGCGCGTAGCGGCCAAATGCTTCCCGCTCGTCCAGACCGCCGTCCCGCATGCACGCACGAACAGCGCAATCACGACGCTCTGCGACGCTCGACTCCGCCGTCATAAACTGTCAGTACGACGGCCGCGACCGATCGGATTTATGCTCGGGCACGCTCCCGCGTGCTTGGCTTCGTGTTTCAGGCGCCGTGCCTGATTCCGTTTTTTGACGGTACAGACAACGTAGCGCTGCTGCCGATGCTCGCGGGAGCTCCGAAAGCTCGCGCGCGCGAAGTGGCTCGCGAGTTCTTGTCCGCGTTCGACCGTGCGGTGCTCGCCTGCGGCTGCGCTCCTCCTGCCTTCCGTGATGTCGTGCTCGGCTTCGCCTGCGCGCGCCATGGGGAAGGCCGTCGCTGAGCTACTCGACGGCGCTGTGCGCGTGGACGCCTGGCGCCCGCTTTGCGGTGATGTGCACGCGAGGGCGACGAGTAGGAAGAGGTAAGACAGCTGGCGCATTCGTGGGCGAGCCGAATGCCGCCGCGATGGGACGAGTCGAGCACTTGCGAGTTCGGAAAAAGAGCACTCAAGGAACGTAGAGCGCGGCCGTTCATGTACGATCGAGGATTTTCAAACCATGAGCTTTAGTCGAAAGAGCCGCTCTCGCGGTGTCCGTCCGAGCGCCACGGCGCTATGCTGGCTGATTGCGACCGCAGGGTTCGTTGCGCTTTCGGCGTGCGGCGGGGGAGGGCTCGATGAAGCGAGCGGCGGATCGGGAGGATCGAGCGGATCGAGCGGGTCGAGCGGCAAGGGAGGGAGCGCCGGGCAACAGACGGTGAATTTCACCGTGCCCGAGAGTGGTGGCGCGATCAGCGTGCCGACATCGAGCGGTGAATCTTTGGAGTTTGCATTTCCAGCGAGCGCGGCGGGAACTGCCGTAACTCTGACGCCCACCTCCGCCGAAGCCGTGGGCTTGCCAGAGGGTCAGCTCGGCCAGGTGATCGACCTGGCGCCGCACGGATTACAGTTCGAGGACCCGATCATCGTGCGCTCGAACGGCGCGCTGCCCGTGGTGCTCCACTTTTCGGACGGCGATCCGCAAGCTGCGCCCGAGATGCTGGCCGCGAACGACAGCGGTGATGGTTTGGAGCTCTGGCACTTCTCGACCTTGGCGTTCATGCCAGATGTTTCATGTCGTCTGACGATGAGCGATCGAGCGCCGATCTGC
>DATDJP010000233.1:0-11044 GCA_036520475.1 Polyangiaceae bacterium
GGGACGACGGAACCGGCGGCGACCAGCGATTCCGCGCCGATCTCGCAGTTATCGAGCAGGACCGAGCCCATGCCGATGAGCGCGCCATCCCCGATGAGCGCGCCGTGCACGATCACGCCGTGGCCGACGGTCACCTCCGAGCCGATCACGCTGTTCGACATGCCGCCCGTCATGTGAATACACGCCGTATCCTGGACGTTGGTGCGCGCACCGATGCGAATCAGGCCCACATCGCCGCGCAGGACCGCGCCGTACCAGATGCTGACCTCTTCGCCGAGCTCGACGTCGCCCACGACCACGGCGCCGGGTGCGATGAACGCGCTCGCGGCGATGCGCGGCGCTTTGCCGAGCACCTCGCGCACGAGGCTCATGCGAGCACCGGGAGCGCGCGTGGTCCAGCGACGCGGCTAGCCATGACCCCGCGCAGCGCGCTGTCGAGCGTCTCGCCGCCGAGCGAGTTCTTGTTGGCGCGGATGATACGGACGCTCACGATTTCACCGCGCACCGGGCGCGCCGCGGCAAAGTGGACGATCTCGTTGCGCTCACTGCGACCGCTGGCGTTGCCTTCGGCGTCGCACTCCTCGACGAGCACTTCTTCCACCTGGCCGACGCGGCTCGCGAGGTGTTTTTGACGCACGCTGTCGGCGACGGCGAATAGCTCGCGAAGGCGCTCGCTCTTGTCCTCTTCCGTCACGTCGTCAGCGAGTTTCTGGGCAGGGGTATACGGGCGCACCGAATACTTGAACCCGAACAAGCCCACGAAGCCGACCGTCCGGACGAGATCGAGCGTGGCCAGAAAATCTTCCTGGGTTTCCCCTGGAAAGCCGACGATGACGTCCGTAGACAACGTGAGCCCTGGGACGGCTTCCTGAAGCACGCGTGTGCGCTCGTAGTATTCGGCCACGCTGTAACGACGGATCATGCGCTTGAGCACGCGATCGCTTCCAGACTGAACCGGCATGTGGACGTGTCGGGCGAGGACCGGCAGCTCCGCGTGCGCGCGGATCAGGCTGTACGTGAGGTGGCGCGGGTGAGGACTCGTGTAGCGCAGCCGGGCGAGCGCGGGCACGCTGGCGGCGATGGCGCGGAGCAGCGCCGCGAACTCACTCTCGTCCGCGTGCGCCTGTGCGAGCTTCGTGTTTTGGAAGCGGTGCTCACCTGCTCCAGGTGCTGGCGGAAGGGCGTGGCTGGGATCGCGGTAGCTATTGACGGTCTGCCCCAGGAGCGTCACTTCACGCGCGCCCGCGGCCACGAGCTGCGCGATTTCCTCGATGATCTCGCCGGAGGGACGGTAGCGCTCCGCGCCGCGCGTGTGCGGCACGATGCAAAATGAGCAGCGCTCGTTGCAGCCCTTCATGATGGTGACGAAACGCGACACGGCGCTCGTGTTGGCGCGCGGCTGCGCGCGTAGAAAACGCGGCTCGTCGAGGTCGAACCCCGTGCGTACCCGCGGCGGTCCGCCGAGCTCGATCTCGGCGAGGAGCTCCGGCAAAGCGCCGATGTGATCCGGCCCGACGACCAAATCGACGTGCGGCATCTTCTTGAGGAGTCGCTCCCCTTCCTGCTGCGCGACGCATCCGAGCACGCACAGAGCCATCCCGGGACGCGCCTTCTTGATGAGAGCGATCCGTCCCACTTCGCTACGCAGCTTTTGTTCGGCCTTTTCGCGGACACTGCACGTATTCAAGAGGACCACGTCAGCGTGCCCGGGATCGCTGGCAGCCGTGTAACCGGCGCCCGCGAGCAATTCCTCGACTCGCTCCGAGTCGTGCTGGTTCATCTGACAGCCGAAGGTGACCAGGGAATAACGAGGCATAATATTGGGTTCGCTTCCGACGCGGCTCCGCGAGGCGCTCGGCGCGGAACTTAGCACGCTTAAGCTCGTTGACCCGCGCAGGTCTTTCCCCCTATTTTCCTGGCCTTTCTCGCCCGGCCGCGTCTCGCCGCAGGAGGAAATCATGCTGAACCCAGCACCGCCCACCTCCCCCGTTCAGTCCAAGCCCGGCTCAGCCCGCGCCTCCGCCACGCGCGGAACGCAGCAGAGCGGAGCGCTCAAGGAGCAAGCCCGTATGTTCGAACCGATCCGAAACCTTGCCGAGCTTTGGGAGCGAAGCGCCCAAGCGTACCGCGACAATCCCCTGTTCGGGAACAAGACGGCCTCCGGCACGTGGAGCTGGCTGAGCTACGGCGAATTCAAGCGCGACGTCGATCGATTTCGAGCCGCTCTGGCTGCCTTGGGCGTCGGCCCCGGGGATCGCGTGGCGATCGTCGCGAACAACCGCGTCGAGTGGGCCGCGGCGTGTTACGCGAGTTACGGGCTGCGGGCCGCCTACGTGCCCATGTACGAGCAGCAGCACGCCGAAGAGTGGCAATTCATTTTGAACGATTGCGGCGCCAAGCTGGTGATCGGCGCGACGGCGTCGATCTACGAGCAGCTGTGCGCCATGAAGTCGAGCCTACCGAAGCTCGAACACGTGATTGGGCTCGAATCGGGCGGCGACGACTCATACCGGTCGCTGCTCGCGCGCGGCGAGAAGAACCCGGTCCCCGTCGCGCAGCCGGACCCGAGCGAGACTGCGGCGCTCATCTACACGTCGGGAACCACCGGTAAGCCGAAGGGCGTGATCCTGACCCACGGCAACATCGCGTCCAACATCAACGCGATTCACGAAATTTTCGAGCACGGCTCCGAGGACCGCTCACTCGCATTTTTGCCATGGGCGCACGCCTTCGGGCAGACCTGCGAGCTGCATTCACTCGTGAGCTCGGGTTGCTCGATGGCGATCAATGACGACGTCGCCAACCTCGTGGCGAACCTGGCAGAGGTCAAGCCAACGATCCTGTACGCCGTGCCGCGCATCTTCAATCGCATCTACGACAGCGTGAACAAGCAGATGGCGAGCAAACCCGCGCCGATCCGCGCGCTCTTCAAGGGCGCCATTCGCACGCGCACGCGCATGGAGCGTGGAGAGCCCGTGCGGCTACGCTATCGCGTCGGGCTCGCCCTGGCAGACAAGTTGATTTTCTCGAAAGTGCGCGAGCGCTTCGGCGGGCGTCTGCGTTACGTCGTGAGCGGCAGCGCCGCCCTCTCCAAAGAGGTGGCGGAGTTCATCGATGCGCTCGGACTCGAGGTCTTCGAGGGCTACGGGCTGACCGAGACGAGCCCGATCGCGACCGCGAACTTCCCCGGCAATCGCAAGATCGGAAGCGTCGGCAAAGCCATCCCCCGCGTGACGATCAAGATCGACAAGTCCGTCACGGACGATCCAAAAAACGGCGAGATCGTCATCTACGGTCCGAACATCATGCAGGGTTATTACAACCGCCCCGAGGAGAGCGCGCAGGTGCTCATGGGAGACGGCGGCTTCCGCTCCGGTGACATGGGCCACATGGACGCTGACGGCTACGTCTACATCACGGGCCGCATCAAGGAGCAGTACAAGCTCGAGAACGGCAAATACGTCGTACCGTCGCCGCTCGAGGAGGAGCTCAAGCTGAGCCCTTACATCGCCAATGTGATGCTCCACGGCGCCAACCATCCGCACAACGTCGCCCTCGTCGTGCCGGATTCCGACGCCCTTTCGCAGTGGGCCAGCGAGAACGGCGTCGAGCTCGGCGATGTCACCAAGAACGACAAGGTGAAGGCGCTCCTGCGCGCGGAGCTCGAGAAGTACGGCGCGGCGTTCAAAGGCTTCGAGCGTCCGAAGGACTTCGTGATCACGAGCGAAGACTTCACGACGGACAACGGCATGCTCACGCCGACCTTGAAGTTGAAGCGCCGGAACGTACTCGCCAAATACGAACAGGCTCTCGAGTCATTGTACTGAGGAGCGCTGCACGGCGAGGTCGGCGGACGCCTGGCGATCGCTGAACCGTTGACGAAACCGCTCATTTGCGAGTAGGTTTCGGGGCACGCTGCTCGTCCAATTGGGCGAGCCCAAACTCCGAGTCGATGCGCATGCATGAATCCACCCTCCACCACCGTCCGGTCATGCCGCCGGGTTCGAAGGTTAGTGGTGACGTGCATCGCGTGCCGCTCACGAAGGGTTTCGCCATGATCTGATTTTCGGCGAAATCGACTTTCGAAGCCGCGGCACCCACAGGTCCCGCGGTTTTTTTTTTGCTCTCGCGCCGAACACTCGGTGCAGCGGGCCCGGGCCGAGGTGCGTCCGCGGTCCGAGACTCTTTGCTTCGAGGCCCATCATGTCCAGTGACCAGCCCCCAAATACGAACCTGGCTTGGCAAGACCGAGTGCACGGCGAGCTGCTGCGCCTCGCCTGGCCGATCACCGTGTCGATGCTCTCGTACAGCATCATGACGACCGTCGACACGCTGTTCGTGGGACGTCTCGGATCGTCCGCGCTGGCCGGCGTCGGTCTCGGCGGTGTGCTGGCCTTCGTCGTGGTGTGCTTTGGATTCGGCTGTTTGCGCAGCGTCAAGGTGCTGATCTCGCAGGCGCGCGGCGCCGGAGATCGGGCGCAAGTGCCAGCCATGCTTGGCGCGGGGCTGCTCGCGGGTGCGGCGCTCGGCGTCGCGGCTGCTGCGGCAGGTGCAGCCATTGCCGGAATTTTACCTGGGTTCACGGCTAGCGCCGCGTCGGGCGAGCATGCCGCCACGTACCTCCTGATCCGCAGCCTCGGCTCCCCACTCGCGCTGCTCGGCGTGGCTTTGCGCGAGGCGCGCTACGCCGAGTCGGACTCGAGATCGCCCATGGTCGCGACGCTGATCGCGAACGTGGTGCACATCCCCGTCGGCGCGTATTTCATCTTCTCGCTCGAATGGGGTGTCGCGGGAGCCGCGTGGGCAACGCTGGTCTCGCAAGCCGTGGAGCTGGGCTTGCTGGCGAAAGTGACGCCCGGCCTGCGCCGTGCGGTATCCGCCGTGCGGCGCCGTCATCTGCTCGAGACGTGGCACCTGGGCTGGCCGCTCGGGGTGCAGTACCTGCTCGAGGTCGGCGCGTTCGCGACGCTGGTGGCGCTCCTGGCTCGCATCAGTGAAGTGGATCTGGCCGCCCATCAGATCGTGCTGCAGTTCGTCCACGCCTCGTTCTTGCCGGCGCTCGCTGTCGGAGAGGCGGCATCGATTCTGGTCGGACAAGCGGTGGGAGCGAACCGGGACTGGCTCGTAAAGCCCGTCGCTCGGTCGGCGCTCGTGGTCACCATAATGTACACGGGTGCGTGCGGCGTGATCTTCGCGACGCTCGCGCCGCACCTGGTCAAGCCGTTCACGAGCACGCCCGCGGTGGCAACCTTGGCGATCAAGCTTTGCTACATCGCGGCGGCCTTCCAGGTGTTCGATGGTGCGAGCATCGTGGCGCGCGCAGTGCTGCGCGGGACGGGCGACGTGCGCTTTCCCGCCGTGATCGGGGTATGCACCGCCTGGCTGTGCACGCCACCGCTGACGTACCTGCTGGGTGTGCGCCTCGAGCTGGGCGCCGTGGGCGGCTGGCTCGCGCTGTGCCTCGAGATCGTGCTGGGCGCGGGTGTGTTGTGGTGGCGCTTCCAGCGCGGCGCCTGGCAGGCGGCCGCCCAAACCGCGCGCGAGCGCCTGACGGATCTGGGAGATGTCGGGTTGACCAAGTCGCCCGCGTGACCGGCAGCGCGTAGTCGGAAGGGCTGGCGCGCTGTAGGTGTCGCGGCACGAGAACGCCTGGACCGCTCGGTGTCGAGCGGCGCCTGGCACACGTGTGGCACCACGATCAGGGTTTATTTTCGCTGAAGGAGGTTAGACTGCCGCAACGCGGCCGGGCGCGAGCCTTGCTTGAAGGAGCTACCATGAGAGCTTGGAATCTTCGCTGGGTGGGTGCTTATGGGATCTCGGCGGCAGCGTTGCTCGCTTCCGCCGGGGGCTGCGGCGTCACGGATCCCGGCGGGGACGGTGGTTCGTGCACCGTCGATGGCGCGATTTACGCGGACGGAGCTACGTTCAGCCTGGACGGCTGCAACCGGTGCCGCTGTGACGACGGGCAGACCGAGTGCACGTTGATGGAATGCAACAACGAGTGCGGTGGCCGGCTCGGCAATACCTGTGGACGCGGCGAATACTGCGCCTACGTCGGGAGCTGCGGATACGATGACGGCACAGCGTTTTGCCAGAGTCGCCCTGCGACCTGCACCGAAGAGTACGCGCCGGTTTGCGGCTGCGACGGCACCACTTATCCCACTGCGTGCGCAGCCGCGGCCGCGGGCACTGGGTACCTCCACCCGGGGACCTGTGAACAGGGTCCGGGCTGCCGCGTCGGCGATGTCGTCTACCCGGAAGGCTCGACGAACATCCCCGCCCCCGATGGCTGCAATGTCTGCAGCTGCATCGACGGCCGGGGGGTGTGCACCGAGAAGGCGTGCCCCCAGCCGAAGCAGTGCGGGGGTTTCATTGGCGAGACGTGTTCGGGATCGGAGTACTGTGCGTACGAAGGTGGCGACTGCGGCATTGCCGACGGCAGCGCGGTTTGCAAGGTTCGACCAGGAGCGTGCGACGCGAACTATGATCCGGTTTGCGCCTGCAACGGCAAGACGTACGGGAACGCCTGTGAAGCGGCACGTGACGGCTTCGGCTACCTGCACGAGGGAACGTGTGGAGGCACCGGCAGAGGCTGCTCGGTTGACGGACACATCTACCCGGACGGCACGACCGACATCCCAGCACCCGACGGCTGCAACACCTGCAGCTGCCAGGACGGGCTCCTGGCGTGCACCAAGCGCGCGTGCCTCGAATCCTCCTGCGTCGTAAACGGCCTAGTCTACCCGAGCGGTGCGGGTCGCGTCCCCGATCCCGAGAGCTGCAACAAGTGCGGGTGCGATAACGGCGACGTCATGGGCTGCACAAAGGCGTACTGCCCCCTGCCCCCATCCTGCCGCGTAGGCCGCGCGATTTACCAGCACGGCCACGGATTCGTGAGCGGTGACGGCACGACGCGCTGCATCTGCAAGAGCGGCACGATGGCCTGCCAGAGCGTGCCTTAAGGTAGTAGCCTAGGCTCAGCCGAGCGCGCGGTCGATGGCTTCGCGCAGGGCGGGATCCGACGGGGCCGTGGTGGGCGAAAAGCGGCCCACCACGTTGCCCTGACGATCGATGACGAACTTGCCGAAGTTCCATTGGATGTCGCCCGGGCCTTCGGGTGCGGTATTTTGCTCGGTCAGCCAGGCGTACAGCGGATGGCGGTTCGCTCCGTTCACGTCGATCTTGGAAAAGAGCGGGAAGTCCACACTGTAGCGCGTGGAACAGAACTGCTGAATCTCGGCTTCGCTGCCCGGTTCCTGACCGGCGAACTGGTTGCACGGCACACCCAGCACTTCGAGCCCGCGGTCCTTGAGCTCGCCGTAAAGCGCCTGAAGCTCCGTGTATTGCGGTGTCAGGCCGCACTGCGAGGCCACGTTGACCACGAGCAGCGCCTTGCCGCGAAAATCGCCGAGCGAACGTTCCTTGCCGGTGATGTCCTTGAGCGAAAATTCATGAATGCCCATGGCCGTTGCGTAGCGCGAGCTCCGGGACGCGGCAATATGGCGGGCGCTATGCGAGCTCGGAGAGCGGGCCCGTGCAGACGTCGCGGTTTCCAAAGCTCGTGACGTTGACGCCCATGTAGTTGGCGAGCGACACGAACAGGTTATTGTGGGACGGTCCCCGATCGTTCGGCCGTGAAAATCGGATGAAACGACCGGGCCGGAACGCGCCGCCGCCCTTGCCCGCCAAGATCCACGGCAAAAGGTGCAAATCGTGGCTACCGGATCCGAGCTGGCCGCACCAGAGCACGGCCGAGTGATCGAGCAGCGATTGCCCTTCGCCCTCCGGGACGTCCTGCATCAACTTGAGCAGAAACGCGAACTGACGAGCATGCGTCTGATGGTAACGCCGGATGGGCGCGACGGCTGCGGCGCTTCCCCGGAGCTGGCCGTTCTCGGCCGTCTTGTGCACCAGATCGTGCAAATCGAGCGTACCCTCGAGGCCGCTCGTATAGCCGACCATGTCGGACGGGAGCTCCGGCAGCGCCAGGGTCACGACGCGCGTCAGATCGCAGGACAGCGCGGCAACGGCGAGGCGCGCGTGCGCTTCGAAGCGCGCCTGGTAGCCGCTCGCCGTGAGCCGACTCGGCACACTGCAGCTTTGCGTCGGCTTCGGGAGCACGCTCAGCCGCGCTTGCAGATCGCGCACCATGGCGGCGTGTGCGGCGAGCTTCTGCCGGTCGGCGCTGCCGAACTTCTTGGCCGCAGCGTCGTACTCACCAGCCGCCCACTTCAGCACCAGCTCGTTCTGGGCGGCCTTGGCTTTGGCCGCCGCGTCGTCGGGGTTCGGCGCCGTGAAGCCCGCGAACACGCGGTCGTAGGCCCTGCCCGGATCGACCTCGAAGGGGATGGCGGCGCCGTTGCTGCCGAACGAGACGGCCCATTCGCCGAAGCTCACGTCCTGGCACGCGAGCTCGAGCGACGGCAACTTGGTGAGCGGCCCGTCCTTGTTCATCTGCTGCGAGATGAACTGGTCGATGGACGGCCCGCTCGGTAACGTCGGGCTCTTGCGGTTGACGCCGGTCAGGGCGTGCGTCGTGCCCGCATAGTGCGCGTTCGCAGGGCTCGTGGGATCGACGTCGTTCGAGCGCATGTCCAGGCCGTGCAGGAACGAGAGCTGCGACTTGTACGCGTCGAGATCCGCCGCGTGCAGCTCGCCCAGCGTGAAATCCGATTCCGAACCGCTGGGCGCCCAGCGGTCGCGCAGCGTGCCTTGCTGCGTGTAAAAGATCACCAGACGCCGCGGCGGCGTCTGACTTTGAGCGCGCGCGCTGGGCAGGCTCGACCCGCCGAGCATCGCGCCGAGGGCGCTGGCACCGGCAGCGTGAAGCACATGACGACGTGAGATGCGCTGGCGTAGCATTGGGTTCCTCGTGTTACGGCGCCGTATCGATGGTCTGGCGCCGGCGAAACGCGGCGCTCGTGACATAGCCCAGGAGCAGCTCGCGGAACTTCATGCCCGAAGCCGAGAAACGCTGGACGGTGCTCGACAGCGCGCACGCGTTCACCTCGGTCTTCGACAGCCCTAGCGAGTAACGCAGGAGTTGCTGCGCGACGCACGCCTGTGCTTGCTTGCTCTCTGCCAGACGTTCCGCGAGCTCGACGGCTCCCTCGAACTTGCCATCCGCATCCAGCGTACCTTTCAGCTCCGAGGCTGCGTTGACGAGCAGGCCGCGCTCGTGCGTGCGGTACGCGCCGACGGCATCGTAGTGACCGAAGCCGAAGCCGACGCCGTCGATGGCGTCATGGCAGCCGACGCACCCCGAATTCACGTGCGTCTTCTCCAGGATCTCGCGCGTGGTCATGGCCGCGCCCCCGTCGAACTCGGTTTGCAGCGGAGGCACGCCCTTCGGGGGCGGCGGCGGGCTATCGCAGAGCAGGCGATCGAGGACGAAGACCCCGCGCAGCACGGGCGCGTCCGAGGTTTCGTGCGCGAACCCTGCCAAAAGACCCGCCAGAGTCAGGATCCCGGCGCGCTGCGTCGCGTCGACAGAGACCAAGCTCAGAGTCGACGATCCGGTGGGTGGAACGCCGTAGATCCACGCCAGCTCGTCGTTGACGAAGGCCTTGGTGTCGGTGAAGAGTCCCCGAAGATCGCCGCGCTGCCAGAACAGGTACGAGATGTACTGCTCGGCAGACGCACGCAGCGCCGCGGCGGTCGCGTCGCGAAACTTGGGATAGTCCGCGCTGCTCTTCTTCAGCTCGCGCATTTTCTCGAAGCGCAGCCATTGCGAGTGGAAGGTCGAGAGGGCCGCGCGCGTACGCGGATCGTCCAGCATGCGCGCGGCCTGTCGTTCGACGCCTGCCTCGGTATCGAGCTCGCCGCTGGTCGCCGCCCGCGTGAGCTCCGCGTCGGGCATGGAATCCCAGAACAGATAAGAGAGTCGGCTGGCGAGCTCGTGCCCCGTCAAGCGCAGCGATCCGGGCTGCTCCGGCTCTTTCGTGCCGAGCTCGAGCCTGTAAATGAATTGCGGCGTCTTGAGCACGCCGCGCACGCTCAGCTCGACGGCTTTGGCAAAGCCCCAGCTCGCGCGCGCGCTATCGAAAAGTTGCTGGGCGCGCAACAGCTCGTCGCTCGCCGGAGGCCGGCGGTACGCCCGCGCCAGAAGCTGGCTGAGAAACTCCGTACCGCAGCGCGCCTCTTGCGCCGCACCATTCTGACTGCACGGGACGATGCGCGGCAGCGCCGCGACCACTGCCGCCGCAACCTTGGCCGCGTGCTCATCGAGCGCTTCGATGAGCGTCGGCGATACGGCCTGCGCCGATGAGAGCGTATCGAAACCCTCGTCGTGGTTGTCGGCGGGGAGCACCGGCGCCGGGACCGTGAGCTCAGGAAATAGATCGCGGACGGTGTTTTGATATTCGCGGTTCGTGAGTCGAAGCAGCGGGGCCGCCGCGGGCAGGTCTGTCTGCTCGCCGCAGTTCGAGGGCAGTCCCGTCTGCGGATCGAGCGGCACCTCGGCCGGTCGTCCGCCCCCCGAACCGCCGCCTGCGGGGGATCCCGGGCCCGTGCCGGAGCCGTCCTCGATCATGGCCGTGCAGCCCGTCAGGGCGATACCGACGGCGAGGCCCATCTCGATCACACACCGCCGCGCCCGCGGCTTTCGCTCACGCCCTGTTCGCGCCATTCAAACGCTCATGCCGGCGAGCGGCGGGGTCCGGCTCACAAACCCGAATACGCAGCAGAGATTCTAGGTACGCTACAATCGTGCATCCAATTGCCGCATCGTGAGCCGCTTCAGGGCCGATCGGTGCATGGCATTGGAGAGCTGAACCGCGCATGGCCCTGAAACTCCTCAAAGCCGAGAAAGCCGAGGCCCCGCCGAGCGATGCGGAGCTGCTCGACGGCCTGTGCGTGCGCGATGAACGCGCCGTCACGCTCACCTACCGCCGCTATGCGCGCCACGTCGCCAATGTCGCGTACCGCATGCTCGGCTCGGAAGACGAGGTCGAGGACGTGGTCCAGCACGTCTTCCTCGAGCTCGTACGCACGGCCGAGCGCATCTACGGCCCCGACTCGCTCAAGAGCTTTCTTTTGGCGCTCA
>DATDJP010000234.1:0-45041 GCA_036520475.1 Polyangiaceae bacterium
AGCTGCTAGACATCCAGTCGGTCATGATCGAGCGCCATGTGCCTTCTTCGGCTCTGCCGTGCTCGAAGTTGCGCCTTTCGGGCACGTTCACGGGCACGTTCACGGGCACGTTTCGGAAAGGAATTCAGGGACAGACACTAGGTTCCGGAGTAGCTGTGGGTTTCCAATTCCTGCACGATGCGCGCTCGCGGAGTCACGCTGCCAGCGCCCGTCGTGCGGGCGAGACCCGGGGAGAGATCGACACGGCTCCACACGCGCTGCAAGCCGCGTAGGAACGCCTCCGCCTCGCCGGAGCTGTCGAAGTCCAGATCGAGCATCACGTACTTCGGGTCGTCGAGCGGTCGGTAAATTCGGTAGCGCCTTACGCCCGCCTGCTGCCGGCCGATGGGGTCGCGTTCGAACGCGGCTTTCCAGGTCTCGAAATCGATGATGGCGTGCTCGATCTTCAGCGTCGTCGTCATACGCCCAGCATGAAGATTGCGTCTGTGCAATGCCAGGCGTAAAATATCAAGTCATGGTTGCGCTGGCGCAAGCCCGATTGGCCGTCCGTTGGGAAGAAGTCCGCCTGTTTCTCGCGCTGTATCGCGAAAGAACTCTGGCAGGCGCAGGCGCCCAGGTTGGGCTCGATGCATCCACTTTGAGCCGGCGTCTGGCCGCGCTCGAGGAGTCGCTCGCCACGCGGCTGTTCGAACGCACGCGCGAGGGCCTCGTGCCAACCGAAGGTGCCGAGTTGCTGCTGCCGGCGGCGGAGGAAATGGCGGCGGCGCATGCGCGGTTTCTGACAGACGCTTCAGGGTTCGAACGCGCCGCCGAAGGGACAGTGCGGCTGAGCGTGCCGCCCGGGCTCGCCGAGTCGTTCGTGGGACCCGCGCTCGTGCGCCTCCGCGAGCGGCACCCGCGCATCCAGATCGAGCTCGACGTGTCGCTGCGATTTGCGGATCTCACGCGTCGTGAAGCGGAGCTCGCCGTGCGCACACGGTTGCCGCAATCGGGCGATCTCGTGAGCGTGAAGCTCGGTGAACGCCGCTGGACCCCGATGGTCGCTGCTGGACACGCGAGCGCCCGGAAGGCAGTCCGAAGCTGGGGCGACCTTCCGTGGATCGTCTGGGGCGAGGAAATGAGAGATTTCCCGCCGGCTCGCTGGCTCGCCAAACACGTGCCGCGTTCTTCGGTGGCCCTGTGCACCAACCATTTCACGACGCAGGTAGCTGCCGTCGCGGCGGGACTGGGTGTCGCGTTGCTTCCTCCGGTCTTTGCTCGCTTTGCAGCCGTCGCGCCTGCCCGCTATCGAGAAGCGCTCGGACCCAGCGTGAGCGAGCTGCCGATCAACGAGACGTGGCTCATCGGCCACCGCGCGCTCCGAACGGTGCCGCGCGTCGCCGCGGTATGGGCGTTCCTGGTCGAAGAGTTCTCGAAGTTCGAGCCCAGACCAGGCTCGAGAGCCCGATGAACCGGCCCTTACCGCTACGTGGCGATACACTCGATCAGCCACGCGCGCAGCGCCGTCAGCTCCGGTCGCTGCACGTCTTTCTGGCGGCAGACGAAGAACATCGCAAACGGCACGATGATCGGCTCGTCCGATAGCGCGACGAGGCGAGGGTTGGCCTGGAAGGGTTTGTTCGGCGGCGTGTAAATGACGGTCACGCCGAGCCCTTCTTCTGCCGCTTGCACCAGCGCCATGGAGCTGTCCACGCGCAGAGCGCGCGTCGGGTGCGTGCGAAAACCCGCAGCGTTGAGCGTCTGACGCGTGTGCTGCTCGAGCCGGTCGAGACAGACCATGGGCAGCTCGTCTTGCGTATTCGAACCCCGCGCACGGACGGCAAGCTCCGGCGCGGCGACGACGGTGCCGATCACGTCCGTGATGTGCTGGCTCGCGAGCTTGCCCCACTGTCCGGGTCCAATGCGCACGGCGGCGTCCACGTCGCCCGCTTCCACGTCAGCCAGAGACATGGTCGCGCGGATATCGAGCTCGAGGTGAGGGTGGCGTGTGCGAAACTGCGATAGCGCAGGCAGGACGAACAGGTGCGCGACGAAATCCGGCATGCTGAGCCGCAGCCGCTCGCTCGGTGGCGCGGGCGACAGGCCCTTGGCTTCGGTCTCGAGCCGGTCGAGCACCTCGCGCACGGTGGCGGCGAAGGAGCGTCCCTCGTCGGTCAGTTGTAGGCCACGGGCTAGCCGCTGGAACAGCGAGATGCCGACCGCTTCTTCCAGCAGGCGGATCTGATGGCTGACCGCAGAAGGCGTCAGGTGCAGCTCCTCCGCCGCGAGTCGAAAGCTTCCGAGCCGCGCCGCCGCTTCGAAGGCGGGTAGCACGTGCAAGGGCAGCGAGCGGCCGGATCCGCGCATCGAGCACGACTATGCCACGCGACGGATGAAACCATTTCACCTGTCCGCAAATTCTTTGCGCTCGTGACGGCGACGTCCCCATCCCAGAGTCGAGGCCATGCACACCCCGAAATGGTCCAGGTTCAGCGCTAGTCAGGTGGTTGGAACGGCGCTCGCGGCCGCGGGTGCGCTGGGCCTACTAGGCTGCGGGAGCGACGACGCGGAGTCTGGGACGCCGCGCGACTCGAGTCCCATGGCGTCTGCGTACGCTGCGCTGGAGGCCGGCGACTACGCGGCCGTGTCCGGTCTCATCGAACGCCTCGATGCCGCATTCGAGCAGAACCCCGCGCAAGGACGCATTGCGTTCTATGCGGGCACGATGCGGCTGTGGCGTGCAACGGGTGCGCCGCGGAGCCTGGAAGAGGTGCTGGTCGACGTTCCCGCTGCCATCGACAATCTGGAGCAAGCGCGAGCTCTGAGGCCCAATGATGCGCACGTCAACGCATTTCTGGGCATCGCGCAGGTTTCGCTCGGGGTAGGGCTCGGCGACGCGCAGCGGATTGCCACGGGGCGACAGGTGCTTGCAGACGGCGTGCGGTTCTATCCACCGTACGTCAACGGCGTGCGCACGCAGGCGTTCATGACATTGTCGGTCGAGCACGAGTACTTTCCCGAAGCTCTGGATGCGATGTACGCCACGCTCGCGGACTGCGGCTTCGAGCACGAACCCGGCGACGATTTTACGATCGCGTATCCCTCACGCGCCCCGCAGCCGACGTGCTCGAATGCGGGCGTCGTCGATCACGTCTGGGAGGGAATTTTTCTGATTTACGGAGACCTGTTCGTCAAACGGGGTGATGCGCGCCGCGCGCGGCAGCTGTATGAAACGGCCAAGGCGTCGCCCACGTTCGACGCCTGGCCGTTCGGCGTCGAGCTGGAAGAGCGCATCGCGAACGCTGACGCGCGAGCGGCGCTCTACGTCGACGAGGATCGCACCAACGATCCGCCGATGTGGATGCAGGGGCACAACCTGTGCGTCGGCTGCCACGCCAGCAAGCACTAGCGAAAGGCCATCCAGCGCGCGGCAACCGTCGCTGAGATCTCGTTGCAGCCGCGAAGGAAGCGTGTTCGCTTCGACGTTCAGCTCGCGTGGCTCGGCGGTACGAACTTCGAGTCGATCACCCTGCCACCGTTCTCGACGTACGAGTTCGACTCACAGGCCCAGAGTTGGGCGCTCGGCAGCGCCGACAACTCCGTTCAGCTCTTCACTACCGCCGACGGAACCGTAGCCGTCGGGCTACACGGTGAAAGGCACGGCGAAGTACCGCGCCGTCCCCGGCAAAGCAGCGCCCTACCTTTGAGGCGTGGCTATCTGCGCAGCGCGGCGGTACGTCGAGAGAAAGCCGCTGCGTGCGGAGATTGACCCTTCCAGGCCAAGCAGGCATGGCATTGGCGACCTTGGCCCGGTTCGGTCCGCCTAACGACGGTGTTTCCAGCCATTTCCGCGAGAGGCTTGCGCCTCGTCATTCCGCGCATAGAATATTCCATTAATGTAATTAGATCCGGCAATGCAGAGGCTGCCCAAGAATGCAGAGGCTGCCCAAGAAGGTTCGTTCCTGAAACCGGGTTCGGATGGAAACGGAGTCTGGTCATGAACGCCATCGAGACGATGGAACGGGATGTCCGGAATGGTTTGCCCAAGGTGTGGACCAGGCTCCGACGTCCTCGGAACCCGCAGGGTCAGTGGTGGCTCGATGTCCGGCAAGATGGGCACACCGTGTCGATCCAATGGTCGGTCCGGCAAGGCTTTGGGATCAGCGCGAGCGCGTTTGGTGATGGGTATGGAGAGGGGCCTGAAGAAACCTTTGCGGAGGGACGAGAGGCGACCGCTCGCGTGATTGAGCTACTCAAAACCAGGCAGCACACCGTTCCGCCGAAGAACATCTTGCTGCAGGAGCTGCGCTGCTTGGCAGGGTTCACTCAAGAGGAGCTTGCCGAAAAACTAGGTGTCCAGCAGGCGGCGGTCTCACGTTTCGAGCGGCGAGAGGACATTACGCTGAGCGCGCTGCGACGATACGTAACGGCGGTGGGAGCCCAGCTGGAAATCTCGGTTCGGACGGCGAGCGGTGAACAGTTGCGGTTAACTGGCACGGCTGAGCCGAAAAGAAACCGTGCGACTTGCGTTCATGTCGCGAAAGACCTTCCCAGAAGTGATGCATCCGCAGGTATCGTCGATGCGGAGTGGCGCTCATGGTTGACAGAGTTCGAAGCGGCGCTTAGCGAGAGATGGTCGTTGCTCTCCAAGCTGATCTTCAAAAGTGAGCCACTGGGGAGATCACTCGCGTCGAGCGACATACCGCAAGGAGCCGTATATCTCAGTTCTTCCAAGATATCGGCATTCTCGAAATGCATTTGGGAGTCTGGCTGCCAAAACGGAAAAGCATCCCTGAGTAGCACACGTCGTACCGTGACACGCCAGTTGCTGGCGCACGAGGTTGGACACTTCGTGGATTGGAACGCGTCACCGATCTACGCTGCTGATTCATTGCAAGATCCAGAGCTGCGTGCGGATGCGGTGGCTGGTTGGCTGGGCGGGCGCTTCGGCGACGACGCGATGCTCGGCTCGACGATCGCGTCACGACTTGGATGCCGCGTTCGGCACTGCACGCATCCAACGCCCGATCAACGGTCCTATGCGTATCTAGTTGGGCATATCGAGGGGAGTCGCAGCACAAGAAATACGCCGGGAATGAGCTTCGTCGTCATCCGGACGTCGGATCTGGAGCGGTCACGGGCTTTCTATTCGACTCTTGGCCTCACGCTCAATCCTGAAAAACACGACAACGGGCCGCTTCACTACTCGTGCTGCATGAATGGGATTGTCGTCGAGATCTATCCTACCAAGCGAAGGATGACGGGCGGCGGCAGATTCGGGTTGCGCGTGCCGGCGCCCAGGACGGCGGTGGAGAGACTTATGTCATCGGGTCACCTCTCCGACGCACCAGTGAGTGTGCAGAGGGCGGCGTGTTCTGAAACCTTTGTAGTTCGTGATCCGGATGGGAATGATGTTGAACTCTCGTCTCTGTGACGGTGCTACTGGCAGGCCCGAATATCGGCATATACGTGGCTGGCAGGTGAGCTGAGTGCTCGCCGCAAGAAGGAGCCGATCGCGATGAACCAGGCTGAAAAGGCGCTCAAATTCCAGCAACTGCACGAGCGACCGGGCGCGTTCGTGCTCGCCAACGCCTGGGACACGGGCTCTGCACGGCTGCTGGCTCACTCTGGCTTCGAGGCCATTGCCACGACCAGCGCCGGGTTCGCCTTTTCGACGGGTGTTGGGGATCGCGTTCCCGATCGCGACAGTGTGCTGGCGAATGCCGCCGAGATCGTGCGCGCGACGTCACTTCCCGTCAGCGCCGATCTCAAGAACGCGTTCGGTACGACGCCGAGAGCCGTCGCTGAAACGATCACGCTCGCTGGTGCTGCCGGCCTCGTCGGCGGTTCGATCGAGGACGTCAGCTACGACCCGAACGCGCCGCTGCTGCCCCTGGAGCACGCGCAGGACCTGGTGCGGGCAGCGGTGGACGCGGCCAACGCCCAGCCGTTTCCATTTCTTTTGACAGCGCGCGCAGAGAACTATCTCGTTGGGCGTCCGGATCTGGCTGACGTGATCCGCCGACTGCAGGCCTATCAGGAAGCGGGTGCCCACGTCCTGTACGCGCCGGGGGTGGCGCTCGAACAGGACATCCGCACCCTCGTGCAATCCGTCGATCGACCGGTGAATGTCGTGATAGGTCAGTCGGGCGCAGCGTTGACTGTAGCGCAGCTGTCGGCGGCGGGTGTGAAGCGCGTGAGCCTGGGCAGCGCCCTTTCGCGTCGTGCTTACGGCGCACTCCTTCACGCCGCCCAGGAGATCCGCGAGCACGGCACGTTCACGTTCGTGCAAGAAGCCGCGCCATTCGCGGTTCTGGAAGCGATATTCACGCGGTAGCGAGGCCGTTTGCGCTGCTGGACGCCGGCCACGTTCGGCCCCATGAGGGCAGCATGACGAACGCGATTGAGGCCGACGGTCTGCGCAAAACCTTTGGAGAAACATGCGCGCTCGACGGCCTGAACCTGACGATCCCCGGCGGCTCGGTGTATGGGCTGCTCGGTCCGAACGGCGCCGGCAAGACCACCGCCATCCGTGTGCTCACCACCCTGCTGAAGCCGAGCGCTGGCTTGGCCCGCGTGCTGGGTCTGGACGTGGTGCGCGACGCGGCTTTGGTCCGGCAGAAGGTGAGTCTCACGGGCCAGTATGCGTCCGTTGACGAAGATCTGACCGGGCACGAAAACCTGGTGCTGATCAGCCGGCTACTCGGGATGGGCTGGGCGGAGGCGCGTCGTCGGGCGAGCGAGTTGCTCGGGGTCTTCGGTCTCACGGAAGCTGCCAGCCGCCAGGTCCGCACGTTCTCCGGAGGCATGCGGCGCCGCATCGACATCGCCGCGAGCCTGGTCACGCGACCTGAAATCCTGTTCCTCGACGAGCCGACCACCGGACTCGATCCACGCAGCCGCAACCAGGTCTGGGAGCTGGTGCGACAAATCGCCGCGGAGGGCACGACCGTGCTGCTGACCACTCAGTACCTGGAAGAGGCGGACCGGCTCGCGGAACGCATGGCAGTCATCGACCACGGGCGCGTCATTGCCGAAGGGACGAGCCACGAGCTCAAGTCATCGATCGGCGGCAACGCGCTGCGTTTCCAGCTGGCGCGCCCGGAGCAACACGCCGAAGCGAGCGCGCTCGTCGCGAGTGTTCTCGGGGACGGCGTGTTGCCGGGCAGCGAGCCCGCGACGATCACGGCCAAGGTGCGCGACGCAACCGCCGCCAGCGACGTGCTCAGCGCGCTGTGCCGCGCCAATATCCAGCTCACCGAGTTCTCGCTCGGTGCGCCGAGCCTCGACGACGTCTTCTTCACATTGACCGGGCACCCCGCGGAGCAGCCCGCAGCAGGCAAGCAGGAGGTGCTGCCGTGAACAGCGACGCCATTCCCAGGCAGCGGACCGCGCTCGCCTTGCGTGACCGAGCGCGACCAGCGTCCGCGCTGTCCGCGGTCGTCACGCTGGCCTGGCGCGCGATGCTCAAGATCAAGCACCTGCCGTTCCAGTTGTTCGACGTCACCATCACGCCGATCATGTTCACGCTGCTGTTCACGTACGTGTTCGGCGGTGCGCTGGCAGGCTCGACGGACGCCTACATCCAGTTTTTGCTGCCGGGCATTTTGGTGCAAACCATCATCTTCATCACTGTCTACACGGGCATGGGGATCAACAGCGACATCCAGAAGGGGCTCTTCGATCGCTTCCGCTCGCTGCCGATGTGGCAGCCGGCACCCGTGCTCGGCGCGCTCGCAGGAGACGTGTTTCGTTACTCCGTGGCGTCGCTCTTGATCATCGGGCTCGGCTACATCCTCGGTTTTCGTCCCGGGGCGGGAGTTCTGGGAGTGCTGCTCGCGTTCCTCCTGGTGCTGCTGTTCTCATTCGCCGTCTCTTGGATCTGGATCATCTTCGGCATGAAGATGAAGACGCCCGAGTCCGTGATGACGGCGAGCTTCATCTTTCTCATGCCGCTCACGTTTGCCAGCAACGTCTTCGTCGATCTGAAGACGATGCCCGGCTGGCTCCAGGCCGTAGTCCGCCACAATCCGGTCACCCACCTGACCAACGCCTCACGCGGGCTGATGCACGGCACGGACGTGACGGGCGAGGTCATCTGGGTCGTCGTAGCCTCCGCGCTCATCATCGCGGTCAGCGCTCCCGTGGCCATGCGCCTGTATCATCAGGAGCGCTGAGCCTTTCCGCGAGAATGAACAGCTATCCTGCCCCGTCTTCGCAGGGAGGCTGCGACGCATGAGCACGTCGCCGGACAACCGGTCCGAAACTCCCAGGAGCCCTGCACGTCTTTCGGTGCGTCTTCGCGCGCGGCGGCCGTGAACCCAAGACGTGCAAAATAGTCACGCGCGCTGACGGCACTGGCTTATTCTAATGAGCACGAACTAGGCTCGCAACCACTAATTCGACTATTATCGAATAAGCGCTGTGGCGCCCAAATAGTCTGCGTCCTTTGTCCGGGTCTCCCGTCCTTGAGTGTGGAGGTCACGATGGAAACTCAAGACAACGATCGGATCCGAAATCAGGTGCGGACTGCCTACGCGAAGGTGGCCCGGGGTGCGGACGGCTGCAGCGTCGGTTGCTGCGGCACAGAGGGCGCAGGAAGTCTCGCGATGGGCTACACCCAGGAAGATCGGGACGCCGTGCCGGACGGCGCGGATCTCGGCCTCGGGTGCGGAAACCCACAAGCGATTGCGGCACTTCGTGCGGGCGATGCGGTCGTCGACCTCGGTAGCGGAGCTGGGTTCGACTGCTTCTTGGCCGCCAAGCGCGTCGGCGCGACGGGACGTGTGATCGGTGTGGACATGACTCCCGAAATGGTCGCCAAAGCGCGGGACAACGCGCGGCGCGTGGCCGCCACGAACGTGGAGTTCCGGCTGGGTGAGATCGAGCACCTGCCCGTGGCGGATGCGTCGATCGACGTCATTCTCTCCAATTGCGTGATCAACCTTTCGCCCGACAAAGCCACGGTATTTCGCGAAGCATTCCGTGTGCTCAAACCCGGCGGACGCCTGGCGATCTCCGACGTGGTGGCGACGGCAGAGATGCCGAGCGCGCTGGCAGAAAGCGTCGAAGCGCTGACCGGCTGCGTCTCCGGCGCCGCAAAAATCGAGGCATTGCAGGGACTGCTCGCCGAAGCCGGCTTCGTGAACGTGAAGATCGAGCCGCGACCGGAGAGCCGCGCCATTATCGGTCAATGTATGCCGGGCGCCGAGGACTACGTGTCTTCCGCGACGGTCGAGGCGCAGAAACCCGGTGGCGCGAGCTGCTGCGCCCCTTCTTGCTGCAAATAGGGACAGCTCATGATTCTTCCTGAAGCCCGCGGCGCCTGGAACGAGCTCGAAGCTCGGCTCAGACCGTATGTCGCGCGCCGCGTGGCTTCTGCGGCCGAGGTGGACGACATTCTGCAAACCATCTTCGTGCGCATGCACCAAGGGCTCTCGGGCTTGAAGGACGGCGAGCGTTTCGGCGGATGGGTCTACAGGATCGCCGAGCACGTCATCATCGATTCGGCGCGTGCCCGCGCCCGCGAACCGCTCGTCTCGGTCGAGGAGGTTCCGGAGCGCACCGAGCCCGATGTGCGCGACGACTCGGAGGCGCTGCAAGCTGCGCTCGGCGAGTGCGTCGCGCTCTTCGTCGCCCGTTTGCCCTCACCGTATCGAGAAGCCATCACGCTCACGGAGCTCCAGGGTCTCACGCAGAGCGACGCGGCGGACATGCTGGGAATTTCACTGTCCGGCATGAAGTCTCGCGTGCAACGCGGCCGCGCCAGGATCCGCGAGATGTTCGACGAGTGCTGCCGAATTTCGGTGGACTGCCGGGGACGCGTCGTGGAATGCGAGCCGCGAAGCTTGGAAGAAATCCCGACCGATTGTCGCGATGCAGCACGCTCGTGGGGCAAGCGAGGAAGTACGTAGTCGTCGCCTCTGCGGCTGCGCAAGAGCGGCGTTCAGTGAACATTCCCTTGTCGAGCACGGGGTACGCTGATGACGCTACTCGCCAGATCGAGCGGCTGGGCCGTTCGAACCGGGTCGAGCGCGTACTCGCCAGGTGCTCGCGCGCCGTTTTGCGGCTAGAACAGGGCCCATGCGTAAGCCCGAAATCCTCGCGCCGGCCGGCGATCGCGCGGCGCTCGAGGCGGCGGTGCGCGCGGGGGCTGACGCGGTGTACTTCGGGCTGCGGGGCTTCAACGCACGCGCCCGCGCGGCGAATTTCGACGCGGAGGAGCTCGCGGAGACAGTGCGCTACCTGCACGAACACGGTGTGCGCGGTTACGTCACGTTGAACACGCTGGTGTTCGACGCGGAGCTGGCGGGCGTCGAGGCGGCGATTCGCGCCTGTGCGGCGGCCGCGGTGGACGCGATCATCGTGCAAGATTTGGGCGTCGCGAAGCTCACCCGGCTCCTCGCGCCCAGTCTGCGCATTCACGCCTCGACGCAGATGACCTGCACCGACGCGAGCTCCGTCGAGCTGGCGCGGGAGCTCGGCGCAGAGCGCATCGTCCTGGCGCGCGAGCTGTCCACGGTGGACATCGCCCAGATCGTCGCGCAAACGGACGCCGAGGTCGAAGTATTCGTGCACGGCGCCCTGTGCGTCGCGTACTCGGGTCAATGTTTGACGAGCGAGGCCATCGGCGGGCGCAGCGCGAACCGCGGAGCGTGTGCTCAGGCCTGCCGCTTGCCGTACACGCTCATCGTCGACGGTCAGCCCCTGGACCTTGCCGATCGCGCCTACCTGCTGTCGCCCGAGGATCTAGCAGCCGCTCAGATCGTACCGGAGCTCGTTCGTCTCGGGGTGTCGTCGCTCAAGATCGAAGGACGTCTCAAGGGCGCGGAGTACGTCGCCGCCACGACGCAGCTCTACCGCAAGGCCGTTGACGCCGCGTGCGGGAATGGACTGCCGCCGAGCGCGGACGAGCGGCGCGCTGCGCTTCAGACGTTCACGCGCGGCTCGGGGACGGGCTTCTTTACGGGCGTCGACCACCAGCGCCTCGTCGAGGGTCGCTCCTCGGACCACCGCGGGCTCGAGCTCGGCAGCTTGCAGCGGATCGAGCGGCGAAAAGGCCGCACGCGGCTCGTGGTCGCGCTCGCGGCGGACCTGTCGCGCGGGGACGGTATCCTCGTCGAGGGCGGTTTCGCCGGTCAGGGCGAGCTGGGCGGCCGTGTCTGGGACCTCGAAGTGGCGGGCAAAGACGCGCTCCACGCTGGCCGCGGCGACGTCGCAAGCGTGTGGCTCGGCCCGGATCTGCGCGTCCCGGAGCTCGGCGTCGCGAGGCGTGTGTTCAAGACCAGCGATCCGGGTATCGGAAAGAAGCTCATGGCGGAGCTCGGTCGGGACGCCAAGCGAGTCACGCTCGACCTACGAATCGCCGGCGCGATCGGTGAGCCGTTCGTGCTGGAGGGGCGCAGCAGCAGCGGCGCGTTCGCTCGAGTTACGGGCGACGCGACCATCGAGGTGGCCCGCTCCGCGCCGCTCGACGCGGCCAGCTTGCGCGAGAAGCTCGGCCGGCTGGGCGACAGCCCGTTCATTCTCGGCCAGCTCGACGTGTCGCTGCCTCCCGCGTCGATCGTCGCGGTTTCGTCATTGAACCGCGCGCGACGCGCGCTGGTCGCGGCTTTGAACGCTGCGTTCGCGGCGCCGCACCCGGTGACCGGCGCCTCCCATGTAGAGCTCCTCCGCGGCGCTGTGCCACCCGATCGAGCCCCGCCGGCGCCGGGGTTGTTCGTGCTCTGCCGCACCCTCGAGCAAGCGCAAGCGGCCGTCGAGAGCGGCGCGCGCGGCGTCTATCTCGATTTCCTCGAGCTCACCGGAACCGGCAAAGCCCTCCGCGCGCTGCGCGAGCTGGGAGCATTCGTCGGCGTCGCGCCGCCGCGCATTCGCAAGCCGGGGGAGGAGAAAATCGAAAAGTACATGGCGTCGCTCGAACCCGACGCGATCCTCGTCCGCGGTCTCGGCGCGCTGCGCGAGCTGTCACGAGCCCAGCACCCGCTCGCGGTCGGCGATTTTTCGCTCAACGTCGCGAATCGGCTATCAGCCGCCGAGGTGCTCGGCCTGGGCCTGGACGCGTTCACACCCTCGTTCGATCTGGACGCGGCCCAGCTCCTCGCGCTGATGCGCTCGCCCTTCGCAAATTGGGCCGAAGTCGTCTTGCATCACCCGATGGCGCTCTTTCACATGGAGCACTGCGTGTTCGCGGCGCTGCTCTCGGACGGTCGCGACCATCTGACGTGCGGGAGACCCTGCGAGGCGCACCAGATCGAGCTCCGGGATCGCGCCGGCATGGACCATCCCGTCGAGGCCGACGTGGGCTGTCGCAACACCGTCTTTCACGCGCGGCCGCAGAGCGCCGTTCAGCTTCTGCCAGAGCTCGTGCGCGCGGGCGTCACGCGCTACCGCATCGAGCTCGTGCGCGAATCGGCCAGTGACGTGCGCCGCCTGGTCGGCACGTACCAACGGGCGCTCGCCGCCCCCGCGTCCGTGCGCGAGATCTGGCGCGAGCTCCGAACCGATGGCGGCTATGGCGTCGTTCGAGGCTCGCTGAGAGTCGTTTCGTAGCGCGTCCTACGGCTCGAGCACGACCACCGGGATTACGCGGTCGGTCCAGGACTGGTAGCTCGCGAAATCGCTATAGAGGTCGACCAGGCGGGGCCAGTAGACGTCGCGCTCTTGCGGTGTGGCGTCGCGTGCTCGCATCCGGCGCTCGTTACTGCGGATCTGCACCTCGACCTCGGGATTGCTCGACAGGTTCAGGTACCAGGCCGGGTGTTTCGGCATGCCACCCTGTGAGGCGACCACGATCACGCGCGCGCCGTCTTCGAGGTACAGGAGCGGCGTGGTGCGCCGCGCGCCGGTCTTGCGGCCGATCGTGGTGAGCAAAAGCACCGGCACTCCGCGCGGAAACGCGCTGCCGACGCGCCACTTGCCGCCGACCCGGCCGCCGGTTTTCCGATAAACCCAGACGTTCGCTTGTGAGAACAGGCGCATTACCTTGGGCACGATCGGGTGATCGAGTCCCGGAGGTCGAGGTGGTGGGGTCTTCATGCCGTCTTGGCCTGGAGCGTAGCCCGCCTCCGGGTGTGTGATAAGTCGGAGCTGACTTCGAGCTGCCCATGACCCTGACTTCGCCCAAAAATCGCGGTTGGCTCGGTTGACGTCACGAGTCGTCTATCAGGGAGACGGCGTGGCGTGGCTGCGTGAGGCGTCGTTCGAGGCGCAGCACGCGCTCGTGACCTCACTCCCGGATGCCTCGGAAATCCGGCGCCTGGAGTTCGAGGGCTGGCGAGCGTGGTTCGTGGACACGGTGGCGCTCGCTTGCAGCAAGCTGAGTGACGACGCGGTCGCAATATTTTTTCAGACGGACGTGAAGCGCCAGGGCGTCTGGATCGACAAAGCGTTTCTCGTGCAGCTCGGCGCGGAGCGCGCCGGTTCGGCGCTGCTTTGGCACAAGATCGTGTGCCGCGCGCCGGCAGGCGTGACGACGTTCGGGCGACCCGCTTACGCCCATCTGCTGTGTTTCTCGAGAGCGCTGCGTCTCGAGCCGTCGCAGTCCACGGCAGACGTCTTGCCGGAGCTCGGGACCATGACCTGGCCACGCGCGATGGGCGTCGAAGCGTGCGCTGCCGTGTGTCGTTTTTTGCGCGCGCACACGCCGTGTCGCACGGTCGTGGACCCGTTTTGCGGGATCGGCACGATGCTCGCCGTCGCGGAGGCGCACGGCTTCGACGCCATTGGCGTGGAGCTCTCGAAGAAACGCGCCGAGCGCGCGCGTACTTTGACGCTGGATCTGACTCAGCGGCCCAGATAGGCGAGCTCCAGCAGCTCACGAACGTCGGCCGTCGAGACGGGCCGCGGATTCGGATAGGGACTGGCCGTGGCGAGCTCGGCGGCTCGATCCAGTGCGTTGGCCGCGAGGCCGAGGCTCGCGAGGCTCTTGGGCACGCCGTGCTGGGCGGTGAGCTCGAACAGCGCTTCGACTGCGTCGCCAGCGCTGAGCGCGCGACCAAGGCGGGCGCGCGCGTCTGGCGCTACCTCGAGGTTGAAGCGTGCGACGTAGGGCAAGAGCACTGCGTGCGTCAGCGCGTGGGGCAAGTCGAAGCTGCCGCCGAGCACGTGGCAGAGCTTGTGATGCAGCCCCATGCTCGCGCGGCCGAGGCACGCGCCGGCGAGACACGCACCGTAGAATCCCTGCTCGCGCCGGCCGATCTCCGAAGAGCCCGTCGCCAGCGCGCTCAGGCTTTGAACCAGGGATTTTACCGCATCTTCGGCGAGCGTCAGAATCTCCGCGTTCGCCTCCGGTGCGTACAGCGCTTCCACGGCGTGCGCGATGGCATTGAATGCGCTCGGGACCGCGACGGACGCCGGCAATGCCAGTGATAGCTGCGGATCGTAGAGCACGCAGGCGGCGCGCGCGCGTTCGTCGCGGCCGGTTCGTTTCAAGCCGCCCTCGGTGATGCCCCACACGGGAGTCATCTCGGAGCCCGAGAACGTCGTTGGGATGGCGATGATGGGCAGCGCGAGCTCGAGCGCGATCGCCTTGGCGAGGCCGATGGTGGAACCCCCACCGACGGCGACGAGCGCATCGGCGCTGCGCCGAGACGCTTCACTTCGACCCTGTGTGACGAGCTCTATGGGCACGTGCTCGCGAGCGATCCCGAGCACTCCCGCCGAGCGTGCTCCAAGCTGCGTCGAAACTCGTTCGGCGGCGGCGGTGCGCCGGCTCGTCGCCAGAATCAGGGCGCGCTCGACACCGAGACGTTCCGCCTGCGCGCGGACGAGCTCGGCCGCCCCCTCGCCGAGCAGGACGACGGCAGTGCCCTCGGGCAGGACGCGGCGTATCACGCGGAGCTCGATCCGCCTTTCGCTGCTTGCCACTCGTCGAGGATGGCGCGCGCGCGGTTTGTTTTCGGATCCGTCTCTCGTGCGTGGTTCGGCTGCTTGGCAGTGAGCTCGACGACGTAGCCGTTCGGGTCGCGAAAGTAGATCGAATGGATGAAGTGGTGATCGGCAATGCCGCGCGTTTCGATGCCGGCGGCCTTGCCCTTGGCCATCATCGGCTCGAGATCACCCGGCTCGACTTCGAGCGCGAGGTGCAGGTCGTAGTCGTGCTGGTCCTTGTACGTGAACGGCATGTCCGGGGCCTCGAAGAAGGCGATGTAAGAGCCGTCGTCGAGGGCAAAGAAGATGTGCAGCGTGCTCGTCTTTCGCCCGCTCTTCGACTGCTGAATGTGCAGCGACGCCGCGAGCGGCAGCCCGAGGAAGTCTTCGTAGAAGCGGCGCGTCTCCTCCGAGTCGCGGCAGCGATACGCAGTGTGATGGAGCTTCTTCAACATGAGACCTCGTCTCCGGGGATCCACGGGCTGAGACCGCGAGTCAAGAGGCGCCGGCTCTGGACGCGGTGCTTTCGAGCGCTTCACCGAGCGCGGCGATCAGCTCGCTGGCCGTGGGGCGTTGGTTCGAGGAGAAAGCGAGGCATGCGTCCAGCAGCCGCGCTGCCCCCCGGGTCAGTCCCGTCACGACCAACGGAGCGTGCGGCACCGGCTCGCGCCCGTCGAGCCGTGTCAAAAAGGGGGCTTCGGTGTGGGGCGACGCACCCGTGAGCAAGCGGTACGCGACCACACCGAACGAAAAGATGTCACTGGCAGGCGTGATTTCGGCGCCCGCGGCGGCGAGCTCCGGAGCGATGTACGAGGGCGTGCCCACGATGGCCCCCGTGCGCGTGAGCTGTGGGGTATTGGCGCTCGGCGTGTGCTCCACGTCTCGCACGCTCGGGTGCGCCGCGGACGGCAGCGAAATGCGCACCGTGGCAGGCTCGTGTGTCGCCAGCAACGGCGCTGCCGAAGCGCTGCCATCCGCGTCGCCCGCGCCGCGGCTGATCCCGAAGTCGGTGACCTTGACGTGCGGCTCCTGGTCGATGTCACCAGACAGCAGCACGTTGGCCGGCTTCAAGTCGCGGTGGATGATGCCCAGAGTGTGCAGGGCGCGGATGCCTTCCAACATTTGCACCAGCACCGCGAGGCACCATTGCAGGTCGCGCCGGCCTTCGATCTCGGCAAGGGAGCAGCCCTGTACGAGCTCCATCACGAGGTACACGTAGCCGGCGGTGGCCACGTCCGTATCGACCACGGCGACCACGTTGGGGTGACGCACGCGCGTGGCGATCTGCGCTTCGCGCGCCAGGCGGGCCAGGCCCACGCCCCGCAGCTCGTGAGTCATCTTCAGCGCCAGCCGGCGCCCATCGTGCAGGCGCTCCACTTCGTAGACGGTGCCCATGCCGCCCGCGCCCAGGAGCTTCAACACTCGATAGCGCCCCTCGACCACGCTGCCGGCTTCGAGGCGCGGAGCTCTACCGGGGAGGTCGCTCTGGGTCAGCGCCGCGAGGATGTGCGCCGAACGCCGGCCGACCTGCTGGCGCAGCTCCTCGTTCAACGCTTCCACTTCCTTCTTCCGTTCTTCGAGGTCGCTCAGGCGGCCGCGCAAGGTGAGGTTCAGGTGATCCGCTTCCTCGAGTGAACGAAAATGACTGCGGCTCAGCAGCATCGACTGGAAGATGCCGAACAGGCCGAGGCCGATGCACGCGGGACGCGCTCCGGCGAGGACCTCGCCGCCTCCGCTCCAGGCCCACAGATCCACCCACGCCAAGCTGCCGAGCGCGACCCAGCAACACAGAAAGAAGATGCCGATGCGCCGATCGGCGTAGCTGAAGACGAGCTTCGTGCCCGTGACGATCTGATAGAGGATGGTGGCGCCGACACAAGCGATGACGCCCGGAGTGCCGTAGCTCGAGTCGAGGAACTCGGAAAAGAGGGCGGGTGTTGGCACGAGCATGGAGGCTGCCAGGAGCACGAGCCACGCCCGGTGCGGCCTGCTGCGTCCGAAGAATTCGCTCGTGAAATAGACCGAGATGATGGTCGCGACGCACAGGCTCTCGGCTAGCAGCACGGTCTCGAGCTTTTGTCCGAGGCCCGACGTCAGACCGAGCACGTACGCGGGATAATACGACGCGCTGAGCGCCTGGATCGCAAACCAGAGGTACGCGCGCCGGCGCTGGTCCCAGAAGAAGACCGCAAGAAACGTGAGACCCATCTGGGAGAGGCCGATCAACCCGAACCAGCCGCCGCGATCATTCAAGAGTCGATTGCGCTCCAGGACGGGCGTCACGGCTCCCGAAGGCACGAGGCGCGGTGGGACGTCGAGCCACGCGCTCTGGGTCCAGGTGTGAGTCACATGCAGCTCGAGTGACAGCCGATCGTCGAGCACTGCGGCGTGTGGGATTTCCCAGCGGTGCGGACCGACGTGACGCGGGGCGCTCGGCGCGTCGCCGGGTAGCGTGGAACGCACGGGCTGCCCCTCGACCCAGAGCGACGAACGAGCGGGCAGGTACGGAATGACGAGATCGAGATCGCGACCGCGCAGCTGCGGGTCGATGGCAAGCTCCGTCGAGAGTCGATACTGGCCGGCTCGTTTGGGCAGCTCGCGCAGGTGCACGGGCATTTCGATCGGCCTCCCGGCGCGCTCGGTGTGCAGCGTCCAGCGCTCGATGACCTGCCCTTCGGATCCGCTGCAACCCGCAATCGACGCCGTCAGCAACGCCACCCACAGCAGCATGCTGACCCGTACGCCGCACGAGCGCGCGGGTTGCGCGGGCATGCGCCGGGCGAATCGCGCAATGCGGCACATTGCGTGAGAGTATCAGAGCTGCGAAACCTCTCGCTGCTGGGATTGCGGCCGTGATCGAGCAGGTCGTTCGCCCAAGTGACGGGTTTTAAAAGTTAATACTCTGCGGCCGGCCGGAGTGCAGCTGGCTGAAAAAACTCGGTGCCGCCGTGTCGATCCAGCCCGACCTCGGTTGTCGCCCATACGAGCACCCATTTGGGCGCTCACGGCGCCCCTACGAAAGGACACGAGCATGAGGGTGATGGTCATCGTGAAGGCAACCAGGAACAGCGAAGCGGGCGTCATGCCGAGCGAGAAGCTGCTCAGTGAGATGGGCAAGTACAACGAAGAGCTCGTGAAGGCCGGCATCCTGCTCGCGGGCGACGGTCTTCACCCAAGCGTGAAAGGCAAGCGCATCCAGTTCTCGGGCAGCAAGCGCACCGTCGTGGACGGCCCGTTTCCCGAGGCCAAGCAGCTCGTCGCGGGTTACTGGATCTGGCAGGTCCGATCGCTTGAGGAAGCCGTCGAATGGGCGCGCCGCTGCCCGGATCCCATGCCCGACGAAGAAGGCGAGCTCGAGATTCGCCCCATCTTCGAAGCCGAGGACTTTGGCAAGGAGTACACGCCGGAGCTGCGCGCGCGCGACGAGCGCCTCCGCGACGAGATCGAGCGGCAGAAGAAGTCGTAGCTCCGTCAGCGGGGGACGAGCGCGGCCAGGGTCGCCACGAGCTTCGCGGGATCGATGGGCTTCGCAAGGTGCCCCTGAAAACCACTCGTGAGAGCACGTTGACGGTCTTCGGCGCGCGCAAACGCCGTGAGGGCGATGGCGGGAATGGAGCGCGTGCTCGTCTCGGCGCGTACACGATGCAAGAACGAGTAGCCGTCCTCGCCCGGAATCCCGATGTCCGAGATGATCGCCGAGACCTGCGTTTCGGTCAGCACACGGAGCGCGGTCGCGACGTCCTCCGCCTGCACGACGCTCGCTCCCGCGTCCTCGAGCACGATGGCGGCGAGCTCGCGCGCGTCGCGCTCGTCGTCGAGGATGAGCACCGTGAGACCGCGCAACGACGGTCGCGCGTCGGACACGAGCTCGGCGATTTCGATGGGCTCGGCATCGCCGACGGCAGGAGACGTGAACGTCTCTAGCGCGCGCCGCGGCAGGACGATTTCGAAGGTCGCGCCGTGCCCTTCGCCCTCGCTGCGCGCGCTGACGCCGCCGCCGTGCAGCTCGACGAGATGCCTCACGATGGCGAGGCCGAGGCCCAGGCCGCCGTGCTGGCGCGTCGTCGAGGCGTCGACTTGCCGAAACCGATCGAACACGTAGGGTAAGAAGCCCTGCGGTATCCCCGCGCCGGTATCCGTGACGACGATGCGGAGCTCGTTCTCGTCGTCTGTAGCGCGCACGGACACCGAGCCACCCGCTGGCGTGAACTTGACGGCGTTCGACAGCAGGTTCCACACGATCTGCTGGATCCGATCCTCGTCCGCGATCCACGGGGTCCGGACGTTCGTCTCGACCTGTAGCCGCACCCCCTTTGCGATGGCCGCCGGGCGCACCGAATCGGCGGCGGCGGCGATGACGCCCGACACCTCGACCGGTTTGGGGCTGAGCAGCAGCTTGCCGGAGATGATACGCGACACGTCCAGCATGTCGTCGATGATCTTGGCCTGCGCGCGCGCGTTGCGCTCGATGATCGGAAGCGCGCGGTCGACGCGATCGCGCCCGCCCGGCTCCATGACCAGGGCCGACCAGCCGAGGATGGCGTTGAGCGGCGTGCGCAGCTCGTGCGACACCGTCGCGAGGAAATCGTCCTTGGCGCGGCTCGCCGCCTCCGCTTGCTGGCGTAAGAGATCCGCCTGCTTGCGCGCGGCGGATTGCTGCACCGCCAGCGCCTCGATCTGTTTTCGAGCCGAGACCTGCGCCGTCACGTCATCCTCGCGGGCTCGCTCCGCCTCGCGTCGGGCCTCTTCCACGCGGCGTCGACCCAGGACCTCGTTCGTGACCTCGGTGCAGATCACGAGCACACCGTTCGCGCCGCCATAGTCGTCGTACAGTGGCGAGTAGCTGTAGTTGAACCAGGCATCGTCCACGCGTCCGCCGCGCACGATCGGCACCAGCACTTCCTCGTTGAAGACGCATTCCCCCTGCCTGGCCCGCAGGAGCTGCGCGCCGACGATCGGCCAAGCGTCGCGCCAGCATTCGTCGGCGCGCTGGCCCATCGCGGCGGGGTGCTTCTCTCCCAAGATCGGCAGAAACCCGTCGTTGTAGAGGTTGATGAGGTCCGGACCCCAAAAAATGCAGATCGGTTGGCGCGTCGCGAGCATGGTGCGGACCTGGGCGAGCAGCGCCATGGGCCAGGTGTGCGGGGGCCCGAGGCTCGTGCGCTTCCAGTCCAGCGTGCGGACGAGTGCGCCGGCGGCTCCGCCCCCGGAAAATAGCGATTGTGTTGCCGCGCCGTCCATCACGCTCGAGCATAACCTTTTTTTACGGACTGTCCGGCGCGCGGTTCGAGCGGAGGTCATGGGTGCTTCCGCTTCGACGCCGAGCGTGCTTTCGCGGTCGTCGCGGGAGACACTGCCAGTTTGCACAGCGTCGCGAGATTGGCGACGAGCCAACGGTGAGCGGGACCGAACGGCGCATCCGGGCGATGGACGGCCGACAGCATCAACGTGTGCTCGTCGTCGCTCCAGCCGTCGGGACGAATCCGGACGAGCGCTCCGCTGCGCAAATCGTCCCGGACCAAGTGCTCTGGCAGGTTGCCCCACCCGAGCCCGGCGCGCAGGAGCGCCTGCTTCGTGTGGATATCGGCGATGCGCCAGGTCCGGTGCGAAAGCACCCCTTGGTCCTCGGTTCCGTGTCCGTTGCGCTCGGTGAGGACGACCTGCACGACGTCCGCGAAGCGTCTCAGTGGGATCGTGCCGCGCGCGCCCGCGAGCGGATGATCCCGCGCGACAACGGCGACCATCCGCACTGGGGCGAGCGCATGACTCTCGAGCCCGCGCGCGAGACCTTTGGGCGTGACGACGCCGAGAGTGGCGCTGCCGTCGAGGACGCGCTCGGACACCGCGGATAGCGTCTGCGTGTCGACCCGCAGATCGACCGCAGGGAACTCACGCGCGAATGCGCTGCACAGCTCCGCGAGAGCGGGGAGCGGGAACAGCGAGTCCACGCACAGGTGGACGGAGGCTTCGAGACCAAAGGCCATGCCTTGGACGAGCCGCTGCAGCGCGTCGGCCTCGGCGCACACACGCCGCGCAGCGCCGAGCACAGCGCGGCCCTGCTCGGTCAGGGTCGGCGTCCGGGTTTCACGGTTCCAGAGCGAAACTCCGAGATCGGTCTCGAGGTTCGCCATGGACTGGCTCACCGCCGATTGAACTCGCCGCAGCGTGCGCGCCGCCGCCGAGAAACTCCCGTGCTCGGCGACCAAGAGCAAGGTACGCAGCTGCTCGAGCGTGAACGGGTCTGACATTGGCGCCTCCGATCTATCAATGTTAGTGATGGACGACATCAGTTTTCGGCCGATTCCCAAGATGGGTAGTCGTGCGCACTTTACTGGACCGGCGGAGGTTCCGCCGTCACGAGGAGACGACGCAATGATGACCATTCGACGCGCCACGGAGCGCGGTCACGCCGAGCACGGCTGGCTCGACAGCTACCACTCGTTCTCGTTCGCCGACTACCACGACCCGAAGCACATGGGATTTCGTGGTCTGCGCGTGATCAACGAAGATTGGATCGCGCCGGGGAAGGGGTTTGGTAGGCACCCCCACCGCGATATGGAGATCATCTCCTATGTCGTCGAGGGCGCGCTCGAACATCAGGACTCCATGGGCAACGGTTCCGTCATGCGGCCCGGGGACGTGCAGCGCATGAGCGCCGGCACCGGCGTCACGCATAGTGAGTTCAACGGATCGAAGAGCGAGCCGGTTCACCTTCTGCAGATCTGGCTCGTCCCTGCCGCGCGCGGTATCGAGCCGAGCTACGAGCAGAAGCACTTTTCCGAGCAGGAGAAGCGGGGCTTGCTCCGCCTGGTGGCGTCGCCGAAGGGTGACGACGGCAGCGTCACGATCCATACCGACGCTCGGCTCTACGCGGGCACGTTTGCATCCGGAGAGCGCGCGCAACACGAGCTCGGCCCGGGCCGTCACTCCTGGGTGCAGGTGGTACGCGGCCGCGTGAACGTCAACGGCAAGGAGCTCAGCGCCGGAGATGGCGCCGCGCTCAGCGACGTGGGTGCGGTCGCGTTCGAAGGCGTGGATGACGCCGAAGTTTTGCTCTTCGACCTGGCGTAGAGACATCGGGCACCCGCCGGTTGGCGTGCTACAACCGGCGGACCATGCCGAGAGCTCGAGAAGTGCTGATTGCCTTGTGCGCGTGCGCTCCATTCGTGGGGTGCGGCGGCTCGCAGACACCGGCGGAAACCCCGAACGAGGTCGCGCCCGCGCAAGTTCCCGCAGTGGAGTCGGCGCCCGTCCCCAGTGACGGCGCGCCTTCACCTGCACGCCCCGAGCTAACGGCGGAAGCGTGCGAGGCGGGCGGCGGCAAGGTCGTCGGCGACATCGGCGATGGCGCGATCCATCGGCCGGACTACCGCTGCGAGGGCGGCGCCGCGCCGACCGGCACCATCCGCGCGCCCGCCGGCGGCCCGATGGGCGTCGAGGGCTCCGTCTGTTGTCCAAAGTGAGCGGTGAGGTGTTTCTGCGTTGATCGCGGATCGATCGGGATTCGACGAGATCGAGCTCGCCGCACTCTGGTCGAGGTAGCGCCCTACTTCGGCTTCTGCAAAAGCTTCTCGTCGAGAATCTCGTCGCCTCCGCTGGGTGCGGGTCGCTCCTGGATGATGACTTGTCGGCGGAGCTCGGCGACGCGAGACACGTCTAGCGCCCCCGGCACTGACTCGAACAGACTTGCTGATCCGCACGCGACTCCGCAGCGGAGCATTTCATCGACGGCGCTACCCTGGAGAAGCGCCAGCGCCAGACCCGCCACCATCGCATCCCCGGTGCCGGGTCGGGAAGCTGGGTATCCGCCGTCTCGAACCGCCAAGTTGGCGAGCAGGGGTGCCTGCCCATGGCGCAGTAACAGCGCTCCCTCGCCGCCCATCGACACCACGACGACTGAACGTGACGAGAACCGTTCGCGCACCGCCGCCGCGATGGCAGAAGCGCCACTGAGCGGGCCTGCGAGCTGTTCGAGCTCGTGCAAATTTGGCTTCAGGACGTCTGCGCCGGCACTCGAACCATGCTCGAGCGCGGGGCCCGAGGTGTCGAGCAAGGCTTTGACGCCAAACTTGCGACATTGTTCCACGATTTCCGCGTAGTACGTCGGCCTGGCAGCGGGTGGCAAGCTGCCGGAGAGCACCATGACGTCTCCCGCTGAAGCCGAGCGCAGGGCGAGCGCCGCTAGCCGCTGCAAGTCGGCCGGGTCCACCGGCTCACCGGGAGCTCGCACGTGCGTGATTCGTCCATTGGCAGAATCAATCAGCGTGACGCATTTCCGTGTGGCACCGCTACGCTGCACCAGCTCGATCTCACAGGTCTCGTTTCTCATTTGAAGAAACGTCGAGACGTCCATTTCTCCGACGACGCCGAGCGCGAGCGTTCGCACGCCCAGCGCCGTCAGCGCGCGTGCGACGTTGAAGCCTTTTCCCGAGGGCACAGCGCGACATGTCTCCGCGGTGTTCTGCTCACCGACGTGGAGTCCGGGCAGACGGTAGACGACGTCGATCGCAGGGTTCGCTGTTACACAGATTATGCGACTCATCACGAGCGTCACCTTGTCTGCAACTCAAAGCCCGTCGAAGGAAGCCGCCGCTTGGCGCCTCATCCATTCCCGAGTGCCAAAGCTGGATACGGATGCAGCGGCGACCTGGCTCGCGGCATGGAGCGCTCGAGCAACATCCCCATGCCGGAGATAGAAGTAGCAGAAGGCGCCGTGAAAGAAGTCGCCCGCGGCGAGTGTATCGATGACCGGTACGAGAGGGACGGGAGTGGTGACGGTTCCAGCGGGAGACAGGTATTCGATCGCGTTCGCGCCGTGCGTCGCGATCACGTGCTGTACGCCGAGATCGCGGAAGTACCCGGCCGCCTCGTCGCTCGTGTGCTGGTTCGGAATCCGGAAGCTCTTGCCAAAGATGACGATATCCACGAACGCGAGGAGTCGCTCGACCTTGGGGTTGTACAGATCCCCGTCCATCACCACCGGGACGCCTCGAGATTTCGCGAGCCGCGCCGTCTGCTCTGCCACGCTCGGCTGATGGCCATCGACGAGCACGATGTTTGCGCCGCCAAGCGCGTGCTCCACTCGCGCATTCGCAGCCATCGCGTCCGAATCGTCGTCGATGGCTGGGCTGTTCAGGATCGTGCGTGAGCCCACGGCCGTCGAGACGACAATCGCGGATAGCGCCGGGTCGCCTCGGCGTTTCTCGTCGATTTCAAGGTGCGCTACTCCGCACGCGCTCAGGTCTCGGCGCGCCAGCTCGGCCACGACACCTGTCCCGAGCGCGGACACGAGCCGGGCGTCGCCTCCGAGGTACGCAAACGCGACCGCGGCGTTCGACGCCGGGCCGCCAGCGGCGATGCAGTATCCCGTCGCAGTGGTCTTGGTGTCCTCGATTGGAAAGGAGTCCACGCCGTAGATGATATCGACGGTCGAGAGCCCAACGAACAGACCAGCGCAGCGTGTTCCCATCGTCATGCCCGCGGTGCCCGCCCGCGCTTCGCGGGCTTCGCCGTGCCGGCGCTGAACGACCGATACAAGCTGCGCAAGCCGAGCTCGGCGGTGCTCTCGGGACTCCCGCCGACGGACGGAGGCACCTGGCGGTGAGTGGTCAAAACTGCCAGACCGTGCACGAACGACCACACCACGACGCCACATCGACGCGCGTCTGCGACTTCGACCACGCCGGCGTCCTCCGCCAGCTCCTTGAGCACCTGGAAGGTGTCGTTGGCTGCCTGCTGCAGCTCGCGTGTCTGGCTCTTGGTGATGCCCGGCCCATGCATCACGGCCACGTGCCCCCAATGGTCGAGCGCGAACCGCAGATACGCGACGCCGGTGCGGACGAATCGCTCCTCGGCATCGTCGACTCCGGACCGCGCTGCCCGCAGAGCACAGGACAGCTGCGCAAAGCCCTCGGTAGCAACGGCCGCCAGCAGCGTCTCTTTTCCGTCGAAGTGGCGATAGGGAGCGTTGTGACTGACGCCGGCGCGTCGCGCCACCTCTCGTAGCGTGACGTCACCCGCGTCCCCGCGCTCGACCACCATCGCGAGCACCGTATCGAGGAGGGCCCGCCGGAGGTCGCCGTGGTGATAGCCGCCTTTCTGACTCACGGGCCAATGTTGACATGCGCCAACATTGGGCGCAATATGTTGGCATCTGTCAACATTCGAGGTGCACTCATGAGCCAGGCAGTGGAGACGAAGACCGTCCCGACGAGGCTCGGGCAGCTACACGTGGAGCTGCGCGGGCAGGGACCGAGCGTGCTGTGCTGGCCGAGCCTGTACTGTGACGCGCGGACACTGGACTCGATCGCCTATGATCTCGCGCGTGACCACCGGGTCCTCGTCGTCGATGGTCCCGGTCACGGCAAGAGTGGCGCAAGTCCCGGGCGTTTTTCGTTCGATGACGCCGCGGACGCTGCCATCGAGATCCTCGCTGCCATGGGAGCCGCTCGCGTGACGTGGATCGGCGCTGCGTGGGGTGGAGCTGTCGGCATTTCTATGGCGCGTCGCTACCCGGAGAGGCTCGCCGGGCTGGTCGTCATGAACACGCCCATGGCGCGTTGGCGCGGTCGTCGCGTCGAGCTCATGCGGCTCGGGCGCTCGCCCAGTGGTCGGCGCGGGCCTGAGGAGATGTTCGGTTCAATGTTGCTGACATCGAGACGCGCGCTCCAGTCTCAACCGCGAAATGTGGAGACGAGCATGAGTGAGCGCGCGCAGCGTGTGTGCGTGCGGGGTTGTTTCCCTGCGGGAACGCGGCATCTCGAACAGCGAGCTGGACATCCCGCGCCGAACTGAGCGAATTGGCAGAATGGGACTTCGAGCGTGTCAGCAGGTCGGCAGCGGGATTGCAGTGGTTCTGGGTCTGGCTCTCAGCCCCTCGTTCGCCAGGGCGGACAAGGTGCTCGTCTTTCAACAACAGGTCGGCGACACGACCAACCTGGGTGGCGATCTCGCCGGCCCGAATGCCGCCGGCTTCCTGCGGGGGCTCGGTCATGAAGTAACGCTCGTCGCTTCAATCGGCGCCACACTGCCGGCTGATTTGAGCGTATTCGACACGATCTGGGCGATTCAAATAAATCCGTTTCCCGGAGTGGCCGAGACCGCGCTCGTCAACTACGTGACTCAGGGTGGTGGCCTGTACATCTCGGGCGAGCGCGCACCCTGTTGTGAAGGCGTGAACAGGTCCGTTCAGAGCATCCACAACCGGCTGGCCCCGACGATCACCAACTTCACGACGCAGCCGGAGAGCGGGGACGACTTCGTCCGGGCGACGGATACGTTCGGCATCACCACCACGCCCAACGACATCCCGATCTTTCTCGGCGGCGCGGCGGGCACGATCGGGAGCAACTTGCCGGTGCGAAACCAGGTCTACAAGAAGGCCGTCGGCGACACCTTCGTGATGGGCGCCTGGGTCGGCGAAGATCTGAAGAACGCCGGCGGTTGCCTGATCATCAACATGGATCTGTCGTTCTGGTTCGACGACGTCCACACGGAGCAGGACAAGGGAAAGCTGTCCCAGAACCTTCAACGCTTTCTGATGACTTGCAACGATCGCGATCGTGACGGAGCCTCTGACGCCGGTGAAACGACGGCCGGCACGAACCCCGATGATCCAGACTCCGATGATGACGGCCTGTGCGACGGCTACGGCAGGGTCGCGGGGACGTGCATCCCCGGCGAGAGTGTGCATGTCGATTCCGACGCAGACGGGCTCATCGATCCGAAGGACACCGACGACGACAACGACACGCTTCCCACGACCTTCGAGGTGACGGCCGAGCTCGCGAAGCCCGACGCCGACGAAGACAAAAAGCCTGCGTGGCTCGATGTCGACTCAGACAACGACAACCGTCCGGACAGGGTCGAGGGGCGCGGCGACTTCGACCATGACGGCATCCCGGCCATCGTCGACCTGGGAGACGAACCGGAGAACTGCGACGCGGACGAGGACTGCAAGGTCCAGGGTCCCACGATGATCTGTAATCAGGAGACCGGGTTCTGCATGGACCCGTCGGGCTGGAACCCTGGCGACGGTGGAGTGTCGGGCGCGGGCGGAACCGCTGCGAGTGGCGGAGCCGGCGGGACCTCGAATGCGGGCGCTGCTGGGGTCGGCGGTAGCGGTGGCGCGAACTCGAATGGAGGCGCTGGCGGGGCCCGCCCGAAGGAGTCGGACTCCGGCTGTGGGTGCGCCGTGCCGGGACAAGCCTCCAGACCGACGTCGCTCCTCGCCCTGCTCGTTCTGGCGCTGCTCGGCAGCACGCGCCGCGCCGGTCGAGCGCGCGCATCAACGCCGCGCTGAGTTTTGCGATCGCTCCCTCTGCGGCGTATCAGGAGTGCGACGATCCGCTCGATCGCCTGCTCGGCTACGTCGATCTGCGCACGCGCCATGTCGCTTCCAAGGATGGGACACGCATCGCGTTCGAGCGGCTCGGAGACGGACTACCGCTCGTGCTGGTGAGCGGCCTGCTCTGCGATCCATGACGTCGAAGTCGTACGCCATGGTCGGCGGTGAGAGCCGTGGCGGCACGATTCCGGAGGACCTCGTCCGGAGCATCCGCGTGCCGACGCTGGCGCTGGCAGGCGGCGCCAGCCCGGAGTTTTTTCGGAGCATCGCTGACCGGATTGCCGAGCTCGTGCCGAACGGCACACTCAGCGTGCTCGAGGATCAGGATCACGGCGCCCCTGCACACGTCGTGGCGCCGGTGGTGGCGCGCTTCTGCGCCGTGTCAGGCAAAACCCCAGTGGAGTAGCCATGCCCTCTGCTTCTGCTGCGAAATCGAAGAAGGCCCAGCGCCTCGCCGTCTCCTTCACAGCCAAGCTCGAACGGAGCCCGAAACCGGGCGGCTGGGTGTACGTGGTCTGGCCCAAGTCCGCCGAGTTCTTTGGGACGCGCGGCCTCGTCAAGGTCAACGGCTTGATCGATGGCGTGCCGTTTCGGAGCTCGTTCATGGCGCTCGGAGACGGCCGCCACAAGCTTCCGGTCAAGGAGGACATCCGCGCCAAGATCAACAAGCAACCTGGCGCGACGATCACGGTCGAGCTGCGCGCACGACTGGGCTGAACGTCACTCTTCGGATCGTGGCGCTTCTGGAAACTGTCGATACGTGACGGGGGTCTCTCCGGTCCAGCGCCGGAATGCCCGGATGAAATTGGGCGATGTCGAGTAGCCTAGCCGTTTCGCAATGGCGTCGACCGAGAGCGACGACGTGGTCAACAGGTGGAGCGCCGTCTCGCGCCGCGCATCAGCCAGGAGCGCCGAGAACGAGGCGCCTTGTGCGGCAAGCTTTCGCTTGAGGGTTCGCGGCGAAACACCCTCGGCCGCGGCGACGTCTGCGATCGAAGCGGGCCGGCTGCTCGAGCGAGTGACGAGTCCGCGAACGCGCTCCACGAGCCCCCTTTCCGCGACCATTGCGTCGAGCATCGCTTGGCACTGCTCGCGGGCAAGCCGGAGCGCGGCGCGATCCGAGTTGAGGAGTGGAAGGTCGAGCATCCACTCCTCGCACAGCACGCGATTCACGGGTTGGCCGAAGCGAGCCTCCGGCAACAGATGCGCGAAGCGGCGGTAGTAGTGCGGCACGGGAATGGTGAGATCGGTGTGACCGGTCAGCTCCCTGCCCGTCAGGGCGCTGCCGAGCTGCCAAAGTCCGACGAGCATGCTGAGGAGCATGACGTCCTGGGCGCCGCCGAAATCCACATGCAAGTCGATGACCAGCGCCGTGTGGTTGCCCTCCGGATACATGCGAACATCGAAGGCGTTCGTCAGTGCGGGCGCGAACCGAACCGTGAGCTCGAGGGCTTCTCGTACCGTCGCCGCGCTCATCGCAGCGAAGCCGAGGTATCCGTAGCTCGAGATGCGCTGTTCGAGGCCCATGTAGAAACCCAGTCCCGGTTCACCGGTGAGCTCGCGAGCGCGTTCGACGAGCGCGCTCATCTCGTGGTGAGCGAGGCGGGCGAGCGGCTCTTCGAGCGTCTCCTCGCAGAGGTTCAGCGGCCCGAGCAACTGCTCCGGGCGGATGTTCCAGCGCTGGACGAGCCGAACGATCGCGAGCGCTTTGGCAGCGGGCAAGAAGCGTATCTGATCGCCTTCTGCCGAATCGGCTCCCGCGAGCAAAACGTCGGCGACACCGCTTGGCGGCGGAGAGCCATCGCCGTGCCGCATGGCCAATCGTAGCTCGGAAAGCGCGACACGTCAGTCGACGAAGATTCACAGCGAGGGGCAGCGACACGAGAAATGGAAAGCCACACTGCTCGTGCCCACTCTGGTGACTCGAAGGTCAGGCGTGGCCATGACCGCGCTGGGCCCGTCTCCGCGTCTCCGCATGGGCCAGCTGGCGTCCACTTCGGGCCAACGGTCAGAATCAGTTACGGCGGGGCTGCATCTTGGCTAGTGCTCTCGCCAAAGGGAGCGCGATGAAACAACGCAGTGGAGATGGCGGTCGGACTCGTCTCGACAAGGCGCGCGCAGCGCCGCTCCTGGCACCGTGCTCATTGGCGGTGTTCGCGCTGCTCTCGTCGCTCGGCTGCGGCCCCCCGAACCCGGTTGGAAGCGGCGGGGCAGGCGGCACCGGAAGCAACCCGAACGGCCCGCTGCCGTGCAACATAGACAACATCCTGCGCACCAAGTGTCAGGCCTGTCACGGCGCCTCGCCAAAGTTCGGTGCCCCGATGCCGCTAACGAGCATCGAAGACATTCGGAAGCTCGCTGTGACGGACAGTTCACGCGCGGTTTGGCAGAAGATGCAGCAGCGCGTGCACGACTCCAGCGCGCCAATGCCGCCCAAAGGACAAACGCCGCTATCCAGCGCGGAGCTCCAGGCTCTCGATGCCTGGTTCGCTGGCGGCGCATCCAGCGGCAGCGGGGCCTGCACGAACTTGGAACCACCTGGCGATTTGAGCGCTCTCGCGGGGCCTGCGTACTTGCCTTGCACACCGAACGTTTACATGCGGGCGCACGCGCCGGGCTCGACGGGCAAGTACACCGTCCCGACGACGTTCAAGAATACGTACAGCTGCTTCACCTTCAAAAACCCATTCCCGCCCGGTGAGCAGGGGCTGGCCTGGGCGCCTGCCGTCGACAACGAACAAGTCGTTCATCATGCGATGCTGTACGGCATGCAAACCGGAACGGATGGAGCAGTGTCCGCGGACAGGGACTGCTACATCGCGACCGCCACGGGTAAGAATCTGGCTGCCTGGGCTCCGGGCTCGACGAACTACGTCATGGATCCGGACGTGAGCCTGGCGCTCGATTTCCCGTACGTTACGCTGCAAATACACCATTCGAACAATACGGGCAGCGACGCGACCGACGAAACTGGGTTCGGCTTCTGCACCGGCGCACCCCGGGAGAACACGGCCGGCATACTGGTGCTCGGCTCGACGAGCATTCTCGTCCAGCCCATGGCTCAAGCCCAAGCCGTGGGGCAATGCGACAACCTCTCCGCAGATGGCGTCACGCCGATCACCATCGTGAGTGCGCTCCCCCACATGCACGTGATTGGTTCCGGCTTTCGAACGGAGCACCTGGGCCATCCGGATCTGTCGAACATTCCCGTAGGGACCTGGGATTTCGATACGCAGAAGACGTATCAAATCCGCCCAAGACGACAGGTGCTGCCCGGAGAGATCCTGCGCACGACGTGTAGCTACGCCAACACTACGTCTGCGACCGTCCGGTTCGGCGCCGCCACGACCGACGAGATGTGTTACAATTTCGTGACTGCGTATCCGTATGCTGCCGCGAAGCAGAAGTGCGGCCCGCCCATCTGAGTGGAGAGCGAACCCCGGTCGCGCCACCGTGCGTGTGTCGAAGCGATCGCGCGCGAAACGAAAAGTGAGCGTGGGCTTTTCGAGCTCGGGCATACTTCCGCGGTGCCAACGATCGAGCCTCTTACGCGGCGCGACCTGCCGGACTCCGCCTGTGTGCTCGCGCGCGCATTTCGCGACAACCCGGCGATGGTCGCGATGTTCCCCGGTACGAGCGAGGACGAGCGTCTGCGCGCGCTTGGCACCTGTATGGACGGGTTCGTCGCTTCGGTGCTGCGCTACGGTGTCGCCGAAGGTGTCAAAGACGGCGGGCGGGTCGCGGCGGTGTCGCTGTCGTTCCGCCCCGGTTCCTTCCCGCCGCCGTTTTTGGCCACCCTCATTCAAGCCAAAGGCCCGCTGCGGGCCGGGCCGCGGACGGCACTCCGCTTCGCGCGTCTGGACCGCGAAATGCACGCGCGTCACGCGCGCTATCCGCACTGGTATCTATGGTTCTTGGGCGTCGATCCGGCGCGTCAGGGACAGGGAATCGGCTCGCTGCTCCTCCGGTCTCTGAGCAGCAAAGCGGAGGCAGACGGCGCGCCCTGCTATCTCGAAGCGGACATATTGCGGAACGTGCGCCTCTACGAACGTCACGGTTATCGCGTGGAAACAGAAGAAACGCTGCCCGCGTCGGGCGTGCGATTTTGGTTCATGAAGCGGTCGGTCTGAGCCCCTCGCGGCACTGAAGCGCGAGCTCGAGCGACGCCGCCCATGAGTGGCTCGACTCGCGCGTATGTACCAGTGGAACCGATTGGCACAATGTGGAACACATCGTCTGCTGTAAGTAGCGGAAATCGCTGACCGGTATTTGGCGCACTCATTGCTCAATTGCGGGTCCTGCACCCGACCGCGGCGCGATCACGCTGTTTGGCCGAGGTCGCGAATGAATCACCGAGCGCGTTGGTCGCGTGTGCAAGCTGGCGAAAGGAATGGCATGAAAATTCTTGGATGCATCGTGCGATTACTCGCTCCTCCTCTCTGTCCGCTCATGCTGGGCGCTTGCTTGCAAGAGGGTGGCCCAGAGCTGCACCCACAGCCCCAACCACCGGAAGAGCACGAGTTTAGCCGCGGTGACACGGCATGCCCCGATTTGAAGGCGACCGGTGGCCACTACGTCAGCCGCGACCCCGGGTTTTGCATGCTCGCTGACTACGTTTGTGAGTACGGCTTTGCGCGCATGGATCCAGCGTGCGGCTGCGGCTGCACGGGACGCCCTCCGGAATGCTCGGCGGCCGATGAAGCAGAACGCCGCTACATCAGCCGCGAACCGGCGCGCTGCGCGGTCATCGACTTCGCGTGCGCGGAGAACGAAGAGCTCTTCAACGACGCTTGCGGCTGCGGCTGCGTGCCCAGCTGCTGACGCGTTTCCGGATCTGGTTTCCAAGTGCAGGAATTTTACTGTCATGACTAAAAAAGCATCGTTCATCATCGCCATCGTTGCCGCCGTCTTGCTGTGTCTCGTCCCACGGAACGCGGACGCGTGCTCGTGCGTGGTGCCGGGTACGCCCGAGCAGCTGCTGGCCGAGTCGGCGCTCGTCTTCGAGGGGCGCATCCTTTCCGTCACGGACACCGCCGACGGAGGGATGCCTCAGGCGTCTAACTTTTTCACTACCGACAATCAGTTCGAAGTGATCCGGGCATGGAAAGGGACCCGAGCCGGCGCACGCGTCACGGTCAAAACAGCCAACCGCTTGTCGTCGTGCGCCGAACCCTGGAAAGCCGGTGATTCGATCCTGGTCTACGCGAGAGAATGGCAGGGGCAGCTCATTACGGGGTATTGCCACGGCGCCAAGCCGAGCGAGCACGCGGCGGCAGATTTCGAGGCTCTCGGTCCCCCGCTCGGGACGGACCCCGGGTGCAGCATGGCGGAGAGTGCCAACGCGCGCGTCCCGCAGAGGCAGGTACTACTCGGATTGGCGGCGCTGCTCGGGTTCGGGGTGATGCGCCGCGCCCGCCGCGCCGTTTGACCCGGCCCTCTGCTTCGAAGGGTGGCCACGCAGCGCGTGTGCCACCGTCGACGGAAAAGAACCGCATCGATACACGCCGCTTCCGTGTTTCTGGCGCATGGTCGATGCCGAGCGCGGCAGGACAATGCTACGAAGGACCCATGAAACCGGCGACGCAGGTCGGCTGGATGCGGAACCCGCTCTGGGACATCGGGCTAGTGGCGCTCGGCTGGCTACCCTTCTACGTGTGGGTGGCCATCAAGTCCGCCGGAGAGAGTTTCTGGTTTGGCGACGCGAGCAGCGGCTTCACCGCGGCGGTAGCTGTGGCGTTGGCAGTTAATTTCGCACATCGCCATTACGTCTTCATCCTCGTCTACGGGGATCGGGAGGCGGTGGCGGAGCGGCCGCGCGCCTACGTCATCGCGCCGCTCGTGGCGCTGGTCGTCGTGTGCGGCGCGTTCTGGTCCGGGAATGTCGCGCTCGAGACCGGTGTGCTCGGTGTGCTCGGCGTATGGAACGTGTGGCACGTGATTCAGCAGCGCTACGGTCTCCTGCGCGTGTATGCCGGGCGTGCTCGTGGAGGACTCGAGTCGCGCGAAGCGGGACGAGCGGACCGGGCGCTGCTCTGGAGCTCGGTGCTGGTGATGACCTGCGCGACGGCGCTGGGGCATGCGGGAATGCTCGAAGGCGTGCCGGCAGCAGGGCTCCTGCTCTCCATAATTGGCCCGCTCCTGGCAACCCCTGTCGTGATCTCCGCGCTGGCCGCAGCACTGCTCCTCTGGGGCGCAGTGTTCTGGCGATGGTTGCGCATCGAAAGGCGTTCGACTCCGCTAGTGCGCTGGCCGCGGTGGATCTTCGGGCTATCGACGCTGGCGCTGTTCGCAATTTTCGTCGTGCACGGACCCGTGGTTGGGTACCTCGTGCTGGGCGTTGCGCACTCGCTCGAGTACCTCGCCTTCGTCTACGCATTTAGCGAAAAGAAGTATCAGCGCGGGACGGGTAGCGCGGCCGCGCTGCTCCTGGGGAGCATGCGACGCGCTCCGATCGTGCTGTTCCCGCTCCTTCTGGCGTACGTATTGTTGTACGAGCACCGCTACGCGCTCGCGTTTGCCACGTACTACACGACGACGTCGATCCTGCACTACCTGTACGACGGCTGGATCTGGAAGCTGCGGACGCCACGCGTCGCGCAGCCTCTGGGGGCGTCCACGTAGCGTGACGAGCGGCGGGGAGAGCCCCGCAGAGTTTGACGGCGCTGGTTTAACCTGATGGCGTACCGCCGCCTGGGTGCCCGTCCCGGCGGACGTCAGGGAAACTGAAGTCCGGTCGAAACTGGACAACGCCGTGTTAATGGCGATGCACTACGCGAATTTTCGCCGCCGCCTCTGAATTTTGCGCTATCGCACCTGCGATTTTTCCATACGAAGGATTCGCCTCGCATGCCCGACTTCAAAGTCCCTCTCCGCGACATCAAGTTCCTCATCCACGAAGCGCTCGACTATCCCGGCCACTACAAGACCGTCGGGCTTCCCGGCGCAGACCAGATCGACGCGGATACGATCAACGCCGTGCTCGACGAGATGGCGAAGCTTGCCGAGGACGTCATCGCGCCGCTCAACCGCTCGGGTGACGAGCAAGGGTGTCGCCTCGAGAACGGCAAGGTCTCCACGCCGAAGGGGTTCAAGGAGGCATACGAGCAGTTCGCCGCTGGCGCGTGGCAGGGTCTATCCCACCCCGAAGAGTACGGCGGTCAGGGCATGCCCATGTCGATGGGTCTGTTCAAACAGGAGATGCTCGGCGGCGCGAACTGGTCGTTCTCGATGTACCCCGGCCTGAGCATCGGCGCGATGAACACGCTCATGCTTCATGCCACCGATGAGCAGAAGAAGACCTACCTGGCTCCTCTGGTCGAGGGGCGCTGGATGGGCACGATGTGCCTGACCGAAGCGCAGTGCGGCACGGACCTCGGCCAGATGGCGACGCTCGCCGAGCCCCAGCCCGACGGCAGCTACAAGGTCACGGGCTCCAAGATTTTCATCTCGTCCGGCGATCACGATCTGACGGAAAACATCGTGCACATCACGCTCGCGCGTGTGCCGGGTGCGCCGAAGGGGACCAAGGGCATCTCCCTGTTCATCGTCCCCAAGCACTTGCCGACCGAAGACCTGCAGGTCGGCGCGTACAACAACGTCGCGTGCAGCGCGCTCGAACACAAGATGGGCATCAAGGCGTCTGCCACCTGCGTGATCGAATTCGAGGGCTCCAAGGGCTACCTGCTCGGGCCGCTGAACAAGGGCCTGGAGTGCATGTTCACGTTCATGAACACGGCGCGCATCGGCACCGCCATTCAGGGCGTGTGTCATACGGAGCACTCGTTCCAGGGCGCGCTCGCCTACGCCAAGGAGCGCCGCTCGATGCGGGCTCTGAGCGGCAAGAAGGACCCCGATCACGTCGCGGACGCCATCATCTGGCACGCCGACGTGCGCCGCATGCTGCTGACCCAGAAGGCGATCGCCGAGGGCGGACGCTTCATGCTGTATTCAGCCGCAAAGCTCGCCGACAAGATGACCGTCGCCAGCCTCGAGAACAACGAGAAGCAGCGGCAGTTCTGGGACGACAAGCTCGGCTTCTTCACCCCCGTGCTGAAGGGCTTCCTCACGGAGATGGGGCTCGAGTGCGCGAACCTGGGAATGCAGGTGTACGGGGGACACGGGTACATCCGCGAGCACGGCATGGAACAGATTGCCCGCGACGCGCGCATCGCGACGCTCTACGAGGGCACCACGGGAATTCAGGCCCTCGATCTGCTCGGTCGCAAGGTGCTGCTCTTGACGAGGGGTGCGGCGGTTCGCGAGTACACCGCGGAGATCCTGAAGTTCTGCGCCAAGCACGCGAAGAATCCCAGGATGCGGCGCTACGTCTGGAGGCTGAGCAAGCTCTGCGCCCAGTGGAACTACCTGGCCACGCGCCTGATGCTCATGGCGAGCAAAGATCGCGACATCGTCGGCGCCGCGTCGGTCGACTTCCTCTACTACTCGGGCTGGGTGATGATGGCCTACGCGTGGGCGCAGATGGCCGCGGTCGCTCGCGAGAAGCTCGCCAAGGGCGGCGCCGAGACCCCCGAGTTCTACAAGGCGAAGATCCAGACCGCGGACTTCTACTACTACAAGCTCCTGCCCCGTGCGCAGGCTCACGCCGAGTCCATGCTCGCGCCGACGAAAGTCGTGATGCGGATGAAGAACGAACACTTCGCGTTCGACTGAGCGCCGAACGGACTTCATCCCCGTCGAGTTGGCCATCTGAGGCGGGAACGCACCACGCGTGGCCAAACGTGCCGCGCGTGGTGTTCGCTCAGGTTTGCACGCGTTGTCAGCGTTCGCGCACGTCGCCCAATTTGGCTGTGGCTCGATTTCTGCAGTGGGGTCCAAGTACCATGCCGAAATCAAACACCACCAAGTCCACCGAAGAGCGAGACCGGAAGAACGAAGCGCAACGCGACCGCGCGCAAGCCGAAGAGGCGACCGAGGGACGCTCACTATTCGAGGAAATCGATTTGAACTTGGTCCCTCACGTCTGAAGCCGAGCCACCCTCTCAGCCGCGTCTGCCGCCGCTGCGGTGCCGGGCTGCTCTGGGCGGCGCAGCCCGGCTTCAACCCTCAATCGCAGTCGCTCGCCCCTGCCTCACGGCGGGTTTCGCCGGCACCCTGGTGAGCTTTGCGCTTGGTTTTTACTTTGCCCTCCTGCCATTTCCGACGCGCTTCTGCGGAGCCGCCTTCGAACAGCCCTCCGACAGCCGTGCCTGCGGCCTTTACGCCCTCGACACCCGTGGTTACCCCCGTCTTGGCGCCGGCTACACCGGTGCGGACGCCCTTCTTGGTGCAATCGGCAGCGGTCTTCGCGGGCGGTTCGTTCGACCTGCAACCGGACGCGACCGCCGTAAAGAAGACGGCAGCGAAGAGTGAGCGCGTGACACGGTCGTGAGTTCGCATCACGGCCTATCCTCCTCGATTCGAGCCGACGAGTCCAGAGCGTGAAGCCCGCGTGGCGGCGACGACTCCCTGGTGTCCGGGCTGCGCCGCCGATGAGCTGCCTGCAGCGGCGGCCCATTCGTCGAGCACACCGGTGACGCGCTCGAGATAGTCATGCTCGCGAACGATCTCCTGATACCCCGGCACCGCGCCGACCCACTCACGCATCCGCACGTTCGGTGCATCGGTGAGATACAGCGTGGGTAGTCCCATGAGCGCGGGACCATCCATGCCTGCGGTCGTCACGCCGAGCTGACCGACGAGGCCGTACTGGGCCTTCAGATGCTCGAAGAACTGCAGCTGCGCCCGACGCATGTCGCTCTGTCGGAACACCGGGTCCTTCCAGAATAGAACCAGGTCGACCGCGTTCGCAGGGACTTGTCCCCCGCGTAGCGCGTCGCCAATCCAGACAGGGACGAGCCCAGCTCGCTCCACGCAGCTCGTTAACTCGAGAAGCTCCGCGACCGAGGTGTTTCGCCCCGCGTGGTGGGCCCCGTCGCGAACCCAGAGCAGCACCATCTTGAGGCGCGGCGTACCGCGCGGCGCTGCCGAGAGGCGGCGATCCACCCAATCCATGACGGACGCTTGGATCGGCTCCTCGCCCAGGAACGCCGCGCGGAGCTTCTGCTGGGCAGAGGCCGGATCAGCCCGGAACGCGCGGCCGACGATCTCCGTCGTGTGCTTCATCGCGCGCGGCCGCGAGCGATAGGGCTGACACTGGCCATGCACGCCGGCGTCGCGAAGAAACCGTTCGGCCTGCGCGGTTCCGTCCTTGCCGGGTTCAATCTGAATGGTCACGCTAGCCAGCACGGCGGCCGCGGCCAGGTACCAGCCCTCGCCGAACGAGAAGCCGTTGTCCGTGTGAAACGTATAGGCGTGGTTTCTCTCCGCGACGATCCGGTGGGCGCTCTCGGCCGCAACCCGGGCTTTGCGAGCGGCCGAGTCAGCCGTCCGAGCGACGCGTGACTGCGGCGCGAGCTCATCGAGCTCGGAGGCGTGCAGCGTCGCCGCGGCCGCTGATGCGGCTGCGCCGGCGACGATTTCTTCCACGCGCCGCCAGCCAGCGTCGCACGCTTCGCGCGTCGGGGCGCGCTGCGCGCTCAGCGAGAGTTGTCCGGCTCCGTGGAGGGCGTCTTCTGCTCTGGCGGCGTGAGCCTTCGCGAGTGTCGAACGAGCTCCACGCTCATCCGCGGCCGTCGCCTGGACCACGGCGAGCGCGCGATTGGCGTGCTCGATGGCGTCTCCGAGCAGACGCCGGTATCGCTCACGCTGCCCGGGCTCGTGCAGCGTGGCGGTCAGGGCGAGCGCGGTCGCCAGGGTGTGCGCCGCCTCCCGTTCCAGACGTTGCGCCATCGCGCTGCCGGTACCGTTCGGATCGCAGCCCGTCCTCACTCTGCTCCGGCGGGTGCTGGGGCGAGAGCCGTGCACAGTGGACAGGCGCGCGCAGCATGCGGTGTGTCCTTGCGGTGGAGCTCGAGGACGGCGCGCGACACCTCGGCGAGTCCGCGCCGAACCTCGCGCCGCTTTCCCGCGACGCGCGGGATCTTCAGGTTGTCGTAAGCGGTCGTTTGATGACGCATCCAGGCGATCACGGCTGCCTCTGCGCGCTCGCCGACGGAAATGCGCTTCGTGCGCGCGACCGTCCCGCTACCGACGGGCGTGGCGTGCTCGGCGACGCGCTTGGCCAGCGTTTGTCCCAGCTGGTCGAAGAGCGGTGAAAAGCGCAGGAACCGCCGCACCTCTTGCTCGAAGGTGACGACGTACTCCGACTGCGTTCGTGTGCGGCGGGCCACTTCGGCCGTGCGCTTCTTCGCGTAGCTCTCGGTTCCGCGCTCGGCCTCGATCGCCGCTCGTACGGACTCGATGTTTTCTCGAGGCGCCCACAATCCTCGAGAAAACGTCTTTCGTCCCCGCTTCTCGAGCACCGCCCAGGACGGCCCCGCCTGCTTCACGCGACGAGTCACCGCCGCGTCCCCCGGTGGCAAACAGATCCAGCCCTCCGGCGGCGAGAGACGCCTGCCGTCTGGTGCCAGGAACACACGCGGATCGGCCGTCGGCGCCAGGGTCAGAGAAAGCGCGCCCGGCTTTGCTGCTGGCACGTCGCGACTCATTCCGTTGCTTTGCCCGACGTGTCCGCGTCGAAGCCGCTCGGTGGCGGCGTGCCCCCGCACGGCATGCCGCCCTCGGGGTTCCAGGTGAGACGCAGCCCGTGCCGCTCGAACGCTCGAACCGCTTGCTCCAGCATGGGCTTTGCCATCTCGGGGATGGGTTCCACCGAGGCCACGATGATGACCGTGTTCTCCTTGCTGCTCGCCGGGTAGAGGGACTGCATGTGCCCGTCCAGGACGAAGCCGGCGTAGGCGTTCAGCTTCTCTTCCAGGAGCGACAGCACGCGTGAGCGCAGCCATTCGCCGTGGTGCACTTCGAGCATCACCCGAAACTGGCGCTCGCCTGGCTCCTTTACCACGCAGTCCACCTGCTTGGGCTGACCCAGCATCTCAGGGTCCCGTCCCTTGCTCGAGGATGCGTTCCACCAGATCGGCGCCGCGCGCGCTGTTTTCGACGGACTGAAAAGCAGTCCGCAGCTTACGAATTGGCTCGTCACAGGCTCCGGTCAAGAGCCGGCCGAGCGCGTCGGCGAGGCTCTGGTGTGTCGAGCGCCGCACGTCGGCGCGGATGCCCACGCCGTGGTACTCGACGCGCGCCGCATTACCGGGCTGGTCGATGTCGAGTGGCACGACGAGCATGGGCACGCCGAGGAGCACGCATTCTTTGATGCTGCCCAGGCCGCCGTGCGTGATCATGGCGCGCGCCTTGCGCAAGACGGCGAGCTGCGGCGCTCCGCGCACCAGCGTCACGTTGGGTGGCAGGGGGCCGAGCACGTCGGGCGCTGGATGCCGCACGATCGACAGGAGCAGCCGCCACTCGAGGTGAGCCGCGAAGACCTCGACCAAAGTTCGCAAGAAGCGCGGAGTGTCCTCCGGGCGATACACTTGCGTTCCGAGCGAGCAGAAGACGAGCGGGCGCTCGTCCGGCACGAAATCGAGCGGCCCTTCACGGCGCTCGAGATCGACGGACGCGACGTAGTAACGCGACGTCGTGGCCGGCCGCGGAAAATCGAACGCCTCGGGGCAGAGCACGAGCTCAGTGCGACCGCGCGGTTGCGGCATGTACGTGGTGCGTGTGTCGAGGTCGCTTGCCGTGACGCCGAACCGCGGAGCCAGGCGCCGCACGGCGTCGTAGGGTGGCCGTGCACCGACTAGACTCGCGAGCTCTGCGCTGGCCCGGCGCTTCGCTGTGAACGCCACCCACTCTGTGCCTGCCTTCAGGCGTCCCAGCGCGCCCGGCTCGAACTTGCGGCCGCTCCGGATTGGCGGAACTCCCGGGTCCCAGGTCTGTGGCAACGACGTGTTCACGAGCACGCTCGGGAGGGCGAGCTTCGCGGCGAGTAGCGACATGCGCGGTTCGTTGACGTCCACCAGGAGCAGGTCCGGGCGATTGGCGGCGAGCCACGCGGCCACGTCGCGCCCCGCAAGCAGGCGCTCGGAAACCTCGAGGAACCGCGCTGTGACGCGACGGCGGAACGCGAGCCGGCCGAGCTCACGGTCGTGCTCGGCGAAGCCCTTGGGGAACAGATCCGGAAACCACGGCTCGACGAAGAACCCCTGCTCTTCGATGCGCGACGCGAGGTCCGGCAACGCGAAATAACGCACGGCGTGTCCCCGCGCCGCAAGCTCCCGCATGAGCTTGAACGTGGGGTTGAGATGCCCCGTCTCTTGCAGCATGGAAACGACAATCGTGCGCTTCATCTGGGGGAGGGGGTCGTCGGGACGACGGAGCATCGACGAAGCCGCGCAACGCGTCAAATGACAACTCGGAAAAGTGGTGGCGTGTGGAGCGCGCGCGCCGCAAGCTCCAGGGGCTGGCGAGATCAGCGACGTGACTGCCTGACGCATGGCCCTTCGAGGAGAAGAGATGGAAGACGCGAATCGCGACCGCAGTGTGCTCGCTTGCCTCTATCACTGGGAGAAGACGCGACCGGACGCCGTCCACTTCACGCAGCCCACTCCAAGTGGAGTCGTGCTCGAGTACACCTGGCAACGAATCCTCGACGAGGTGAGGCGCATGGCGGCCCACCTCGAGGCGCTCCATTTGCCGCCGCGCAGTAACATCGCGCTGCTCGGCAAGAACTCCGCCCACTGGATCATGGCAGACTGGGCGATCTGGATGGCCGGGCACGTCAGCGTGCCGCTCTATCCGACCTCCAGCGCCGAAACGGTGCGCTACGTGCTCGAGCATAGCGAGTCGCGCCTCTTGTTCGTCGGCAAGCTCGACGATTGGGAGACGATGCGCGCTGGCGTGCCGAGCGCGCTGCCGGTGATCCGCCTGCCGCTCGCGCCGACGACCGACGGGGAACGCTGGGACGCGATCATCGGCCGCACGCTGCCGCTTCAGGGTGAGCCCGATCGCGCGCTCGACGAGCTCGCCACGATCGTTTACACGTCCGGCAGCACGGGGCAGCCAAAGGGTGTGATGCAGAGTTTCCGGGCGTTCAACGTCATCGGTGCGCGCATGCCCAACACGATGGGCCTGAGTCCCGACGATCGCATGCTGTCCTACCTTCCGCTCGCGCACGTGGCCGAGCGAGTCGCGGTCCAGACGCAGTCCACGTACTACGGATTTCAGGTCTTCTTCGCCGACTCGCTGGACACGTTTCTCGATGATCTGCGGCGCGCGCGTCCCACGATCTTCTTCTCCGTACCGCGGCTGTGGACCAAATTTCAGCTCGGTGTGCGCGCGAAGCTCTCGGAGCGAAAAGAGGCCGTGCTGTTTCGCATTCCGCTCGTCGGCCGTCTCATCAAGAAAAAGATCCTGGCGCAGCTCGGCCTCGCCGACGTGCGCCTCGCGCTCACCGGTGCGGCTCCGCTACCGCCGGAGATCCTGACCTGGTATCGCGAGCTCGGCCTGGAGCTCCTGGAAGGTTACGGGATGAGCGAGAACATGGCGTATTCGCACCTGACGAAACTGGGTGAGGCGCGCGCGGGTTACGTAGGTCACGCCAACGACGGCGTGGAATGCAAGATCGGCGAGGGTGGGGAAGTGCTGGTGAAGAGTCCCGCGCAGATGATGGGCTACTACAAGCAGCCCGAGCTCACCGGCGGCTGCTACACGGAGGACGGCTTCTTCAAGACGGGTGACATGGGCGAGCTCGACGAGCAGGGGCGCTTGCGGATCACGGGGCGCGTCAAGGATCTGTTCAAGACGAGCAAGGGTAAATACGTTGCGCCAGTGCCCATCGAGAACCGGCTTGGTGCTCATCCGTTGGTCGAGTCCGCGCTGGTGGCGGGGGCGAACCAGACTGCGCCTTTCGCGGTGCTCGTCTTGTCGGACGAGACACGGAAAGCACTCGCGTCCGGGAGCTCGCGCGAAGCCGTGACCGCCGAGCTCGAAGCCTTGGTCGCTCGCGTGAACGAGCCGGCGGATCCGCACGAGCACCTCGCCTTCGCCGTCGTTGCGGCAGAGTCGTGGACGGTGGACAGCGGCTTGCTCACTCCGACTTTGAAGATCCGGCGCACGGTGCTCGAACGGCACTACGAACCCGAAGTGGCGGGCTGGTTCGCCGAACGACGCAGCGTGATCTTCCAGGCCGAAGCGTCACTCAAAGCGCGGGGAGCCGGCGCGGAGAGCCCATCCGAGGTCAGCCGACGTGTCAGCAACTCTGACGCGACGCCTGGCTGAGCGCCGGCAGCTCCCACGGTCGCGCCAAGATTCACCGAGCTTCGCGAGCTGGCTCGTCAATGTGCGTGTTTCTTGCACCAGAGCTTGAGCCGGAACAGGTAGAATTTGAACGCAAGCGCCATCGCCGGCTTCACCCACGGATGGGCCTTGGCAAATCCGCCGCGCGGCTCGTAGCACACCGTCCACTCGAAATGGCAGCGCCCGCGGCCCCGGTCCCGGACTCGATAGCGCTCGCCGAACGAGTGCCAGATCTCGTTGCTGTGGCCGTCGAGCACGAACGCTAGCTCACGTCCGCGGTCCCACGCGATGAAGCGTTCGTACACCTCCGTGCCGTCGGCGAACGTGACAGTGCGCGCGGTGCCCGCCCGGAACGGCTTCGGGCTGGTCCACTCCACTTTCTTGATTCCCACTGCCCAGTACGGCCAGCTCTCCGGGTCTTCGAATACATCGAACAGCGCGTCCGGGGTGCAAGGTAGCTCCACGTTCGTGACGTAGCGGTACGGAGCGGTATCGAACTCGGCCATGCCGAAGGGACGGCACTCGAAGTACGCCTTGGCCGGGTTGTACGGGTTGGCAAGGCTCGCGGTTTGGCTCGTCATGGGTCCTCCGATCGTGGCTCGTTCAACGCTCTACGCCGTGGCGTGCTGCGTGGTGGGCGCCGGGGCTCTCACCCGCACCGTCGCCGGCAAGCCGTCGGCGGGACGCAGCGAAATTTTTGGTGAAAGTGTCACCTTTTGCCCAGGGTCCAGCTCCACGCGAACGCGCTGGATGACCGTGGCCAGAATCAGCCGCGCCTCCATCATCGCGAACGATTTGCCGAGGCAAACGCGCGGCCCCGCCGCGAAGGGCACGTACGCGCCGCGCGGGATCGCCTTCTCGTTCTCACGCGAAAAGCGCTCGGGCATGAAGCGCTCGGGCTCCGGAAAGTAGCGGGCATCGTGGTGGAGGACGTACGGGCTGATGAACGCAATGCAGCCCTTCGGTAGCACGTGCTCGCCGAGCCGGACGTCCTCTTGCGGCTCGCGCATGTAGGCCCACACGGAAGGCAGGATCCGCATCGACTCCTTGACGACCATGTCGACGTACGGCAGCTGCTTCAAGTCTTCGATCGTGGGTGAGCGCCCGCGCAGCACCGAGCTCACCTCGTCGTAGAGGCGCGCTTCCACCTCGGGGTTTCGCGCGAGCTCGTAGAACGTCCACGTCAGCGAGTTCGCCGTCGTCTCATGGCCGGCGAACAGCAGGGTCATCGCCTCGTCGCGCAGCTCCTCGTCGCTCATCTTTGCGCCGCCCTCGTCCTCGGCGTGGACCAGCATCGACAAGAGGTCGCCGCGGTCTGCCTTCGAGCGCCGGCGCTCGGCGATCAAGTCGCGTACGATTGTCTCGATGTCGCGGATCGCGCTCATCTTTCTGCGATTGCGATCGCTCGGCCACCACTTCGGCACCGGAATCGGGTTGTTGACGTGGTCAACCATGATTTCGTTCAGGAGCTTGATGGCCGCGCCCACCTTGCGCGCCGAGCGCGTCACGTCCGCGTCGAAGAGCGTCTTCGCAACGATCGCGAGCGTGAGATCCGTCATGTCCTCGCACACGTCGCGCCGCTCGCCGTCCTTGAAGCCCGCGAGCATGTCCTCGGTGTAGCGGACCATGACGTCCGCGTACGCCTCGATGCGCTGCTTGTGGAAACCCGGCAAGACGAGCTTGTGCTGGCGTCTCCAGAAGTCGCCGTCGCTGGCGAGGAGCCCATTGCCGAGGAAGAGCTTCCACAAGCGCTTCGCGAGCTTGGGCTTGTTGAACAGCGAGGCCTTGTTCACGAGCACCTCGTAGACGTGCTCGGGTCGTGTCAGGAGATACCAGCTCTCGTAGCCGACTCGGAAGCGCGCGACGTCTCCGCACTCGCGCGCCACTTTCGTGCAGAAGTCGATCGGCGCCTTCTGGAAGTCGAGCGTGCTCCCCAAGAGCCAATGCGCGCGCGGACTGGGCGGGCGGTCGAGTTTATCCATGATGGCGCCTCGTAGCGTCGAGTGAAACACGTTCTACTCGACACCACAAGGCGTCGTTCAGCGAGCGGGATCGGGGGCGAGCGTCGGAATCACGTGAGCGTCACCGTCCCACGGCAGGTCCTTGACCCAGCGCACGGCAGTCACCGCTAAATCCGCGTAGAGGTGAGGAAACAGCTCGCCGCCGCGCGCTGGCTCGTAGCGAAGGCTCGCGCTCAGGGCGCTAACATCGACGGCAACGAGTAGCAGATCCGTCCGACCTTGGAAGTACTTGGCGGCGGTACCTGGAACCTGGCTCGCCGTGGACAGATGGATGAAGCCGTCTCGCCGATCATCGGCGGAGCCACGGTAGGCGCCTTCTTGCTCTGCCTCATGCCAGGCCGCACGAGGGCAAATCTTGTACACGAAAGCGTCGCTCATCGCGTCAAGGTAGGACGCTCCCCGTTTACGGTCGAGCTCGATCGAAGAACGCGAGCGCCGCCTCCAGCACGGCTTCGGGCGCTTCCAGCTGCGGGTAGTGGCCGACGCCTGCGAGCGCGACCACATCGGGGTTCCGTTGCACAGCCAGCGACGATCGTTGCAGAAAGGAGAAATCCCAGCGTAACGACCGCGCCGCCCCTGGGGGGCGTACGGCTTCTTCGAGCAGCGAGCGTCAGCGCGAGGGAAGTCTCGCG
>DATDJP010000235.1:0-122583 GCA_036520475.1 Polyangiaceae bacterium
GTGGTCATACATGGAGATGAACACCTCGTCCTGGGAAATGACTTCGCGCTTCCAGGCTTCGATGTCGATGGCCTGAAGCTCTTCGAACTCCTTGGCGGTGACGCCGTCCAGGCCCTGCAGTTCGAATTCCTCGGTGAGGGGCATCCAGCCCAAGGGGGATTCCGCCGCTCCGCGGCGGCCCTTGCAGCGTTCCACGATCCAGGCGAGCACGCGCATGTTCTCGCCGAAGCCGGGCCACATGAACTTACCGTTCTCGTCCTTGCGGAACCAGTTCACGCGGAAGATGCGCGGCGGGTTCGGCAAGTGACGGCCCACGTCGAGCCAGTGCCCCCAGTAGTCGGCCATGTTGTAGCCGCAGAAGGGCAGCATCGCCATCGGGTCGCGGCGCATCGCTGCCTGCCCAACGGCTGCGGCGGTCGCCTCCGAGCCCATCGTCGAGGCCAGGTACACGCCGTGGCTCCAGTTGAACGCCTGGTACACGAGCGGCATGTCCTTCGACATGCGGCCACCGAAGATGAACGCGTGAATGGGGACGCCCGCCGGATCTTCCCACTTCGGATCGACGCTCGGGCACTGATGCACGGGCGCCGTGAAGCGTGAGTTCGGGTGCGCCGACGGCGTCTTGCTGTCCGGCGTCCAGTCGTTGCCCTTCCAATCGATGAGGTGCTTGGGCACCTCTTTGGTCAAGCCCTCCCACCACACGTCTCCGTCGTCCGTCAGCGCGACGTTGGTGAAGATGCAGTTGGCCTTCAACGTGGCGATGGCGTTGGGATTCGTCTCCATGCCCGTGCCGGGTGCAACGCCGAAGAACCCGGCTTCCGGGTTGATCGCGCGCAGGCGTCCATCTTTGCCTGGTTTGATCCACGCGATGTCGTCACCGACGGTCCAGACTTTCCAGCCCTCGAAGCCCTTGGGCGGCACGAGCATGGCGAAGTTCGTTTTGCCGCAGGCGGATGGAAACGCTGCCGCGACGTACGTCTTTTCGCCCTGCGGGCTCTCGACACCGACGATCAGCATGTGCTCGGCGAGCCAGCCTTCATCGCGCGCCATGACGCTGGCGATGCGCAGCGCGAAACACTTCTTGCCGAGGAGCGCGTTGCCGCCGTAACCGGACCCGTAGCTCCAGATTTCGCGCGTCTCCGGGAAGTGCGCGATCGCGATGTTATCCGGGTTGCAGGGCCATGCCACGTCCTTCTCGCCAGGCGCGAGCGGCTTGCCCACCGAGTGCATGCAGGGAACGAAGTCGCCCGTGTCGCCGAGCACGTCGAGGGCCTTTTGCCCCATGCGCGTCATGATGCGCATGTTGACGGCCGCATAAGCGCTATCCGTGATCTGCACGCCGATGTGAGCGATGGGGGATCCGAGCGGGCCCATGGAGAACGGCACCACGTACATGGTGCGGCCGCGCATGCAGCCGTCGAAGTCCTGCCGGAGCTTCGCCTTCATCTCCTTCGGGTCCATCCAGTTGTTGGTGGGGCCCGTGTCCTGCTTGGCGACCGAGCAGATGAACGTGCGATCTTCCACGCGCGCCACGTCGCGCGGGTCAGAGCGAGCCAGGAAGCTGTTCGGGCGCTTTTCGGGGTTCAGGCGAATGAACGCGCCTGACTCGACGAGCTCGTTGCACAGCCTCTGGTATTCCTCATCCGAACCGTCACACCAGTAGACGCTTTCGGGTTTGCAGAGCTCCTGCATCTGGCGGACCCAATTTTGAAGGGCCGCGTGATTCGTCTTGGCCTTGCTCATCAGCCTGAACTCCTTGTTCTCACGTACTCCGAACTGACGTTCGGGTGGAAAGGGGACGGGACAATACTCGCCTGGCCCGTGCGAGCAAACCGGAGTGTAGGACTCGCGGTTTTCGCGGCGATTCGGCTCGCGGCGTGCCCGGTTTGAGCCGCTGAGAAGAAGATTTCTCAGCGGTTTCCCACTGGTTCTACCACGTTCCAGCCCACTCTGCCCGGACGCTGGCGGAGGAAACCGGCCATGCTGCGGCGCGTTCTGGAAACGCCGAGGCAGCAAATGACAACCAGCTCCGCACGGCCGTTCGAGTAATCGATCGACCATGACGTTGAAGACGTGCGGCCTCCTCTTGGGTGCTCTCATGCTCGGCTGTGGAACCACACCGCCCACGGGCGTTGGCGGTACGGGCGGCGGAGGCAGCGCGGGCGGCGGCAGCTGCGAAGCGTCGGCGCTCACGCCGGGCGAGACCACGAGCACGATCCAGGTGGGCGCCGCCACGCGCCGCTACGTGCTGTACGTCCCGGCCTCGTACACCGGGCAAGCGCGAGTGCCGCTCGTGGTCGACTTCCACGGTCTATTCATGAGCGGCGCGCAAGAGCGCGCGCTTTCGGGCTACGCCGAGCTCGCGGAGCGGGAAGGGTTCATCGTGGCGTTTCCGGACGGTATCGACAACGCCTGGAACATCGGCCCCTGTTGCACGTTCTCGCGCACGGTTGATGACGTCGGCTTCGTGCGCGCCCTCGTCGCGAAGCTACAAGGCGACGGTTGCATCGATGCGAAGCGTATTTACGCGGCCGGCTTCTCGATGGGCGGCGGCATGTCGTACCACCTCGCGTGCCAGGCCGGCGATCTGATCGCAGCTGTCGCGCCGGCGGCGTTCGACATGCTCGAGGAGATGCCGTGTACGCCAGCGCGTCCCGTCAGCGTGATTTCATTCCGCGGAACCTCGGACGCGGTCGTGCCGTACACGGGCGGTCCGTCGCGCCCCCCGAACGGTTTGAACACGACGATTCACTTCCTGGGCGCTCAAGGCACCTTCCAGAAGTGGGCGACGTTGAACCAATGCACGGGACAACCCGTGCAGGGGGCGAACGGCTGCTCCACGTACTCGGCGTGTAGTGGCGGAGTCGAGACGACACTTTGTACGGCGACGCTGGGAGGCCATGTGCCGGGTGACGCTGCGCTCGGTTGGCAGACGCTGCGCCGCTTTCAGCTGCCGTAGTTAGACTTTCGCAATGCGGCGCAGCAGATCGCGATCGACGTGCGCGCGGAGCGTGGCCTCGAGCCGATCGTACTCCGCTTCCTTCGACGCAATGCCAGCGTCGCGAGTCGCCTCACTGAGGATGCCCTTTTGCGTACGAAGCCGGGTCAAGAGGCTCGCTCTCACCGCCGTGTTCTCGAACAGGCCGTGAATCATGCTGCCCACGACAGCTCCGGAGGCATCGATGGCACCGTCGGTGAGCTGCACCGGCTCGCCATTGCGCGCCACGATCGCGAACGGCGCTGGAGCCGCTCGGGTCTGCTCCACGACGCCCATGTGGATCTCATAGCCGGAGAGCTCCTGCTGCTCGGCGCCGCCGCTCGCGAGAAACGACGGATTCCGAGCGCGCATCCGCACTTGCGCGGTGTTCTTCGTGGAGCCGAAGCGCGCCCTGAGCGGTAGCAAGCCGAGACCCCGGGTGTGCGGCTCGGCGGATTCGACGCGCTCCGGATCTTCGATGACTTCGCCGAGCATCTGGCAGCCGCCGCAGATGCCCAGCACCGGTTCGGAGCTCTCTGCCCGCTCTTCGATGACGCGGGCGATGCCGGTTGCGCGCAGCCAGGACAGATCGGAAGCGGTGCCCTTCGATCCGGGAAGAATCACCAGGTCCGCGCCGCGCACTTCCTCGGGGCGCTCCACGAAGCGGACCACGACGCCGGGCTCGTGCTCGAGCGCTTCGACGTCGTCGTAGTTCGAGATGCGGGGCAGCCGCACCACGGCGATGTCGAGCTGCTCGCGGCCGGGTCTCTTGCGCCCTGCCCTGTCTTCCAGCGAGACCGAGTCTTCGTCGGCGATGCGCAGCTTCGTGACGTAGGGCACGACGCCGAGCACGGGCTTACCGGTGCGCTGCGTGAGAAAGTCGAGGCCCGGCTGCAAGAGCGCGACGTCACCGCGGAACTTGTTCACGATGAACGCCGCGACCCGTGCACGCTCGTCGGGTTCCAAGAGCTCCAGCGTTCCGACGAACGCCGCGAATACTCCTCCGCGATCGATGTCCCCGACGAGCAGGACCGGCGCGTCCGCCACGCGCGCCACGTGCATGTTCACGATGTCGCGATCCTTGAGGTTGACCTCGGCGGGGCTGCCCGCGCCTTCGATGATGACGAGCTCGTACTGACGGCGCAGTGTGTCCAGACACTCGGCGATGATGGCTTTGAGCTGGGGTGCGTGCGCGTGGTAGTCGAGCGCGGGCATGCTCCCGATGGGCTTTCCCATCACCACCACTTGAGCTCGGCTCGCGCCCTCGGGCTTGATCAGAATCGGGTTCATTTCGACCGCGGCCCGGAGCCCTGCCGCTTCCGCTTGCACGGCTTGCGCGCGGCCGATTTCGAAGCCATCCGGCGTGACGGCCGAATTGAGCGCCATGTTCTGCGACTTGAAGGGTGCAACGCGCACGCCTTCGCGGCGAAAGAACCGACACAGCGCCGTCACCAGCAGGCTCTTGCCGACGGAAGACGCCGTCCCCTGAACCATGATTGTCGGCGATAGCATCGCTTCAGCTCCTGCTCGAGAGCGGACAGGAGCGAGCTCTAATCGCCGCCCAAGCCGTTCACGATCACATCAGTTAGCACGCGGCCCGCCGAGCCGTCGGCATCGAGCGCGGGATTGTAAATGGTCACCTCGAGGCCCACGACTCGCTGGCTCGCGATCGCGAACTTCAGCACCGTCGTCAGCTCCTCGGGCGAGAGCCCGTCCGCGAGGCGGTAGTCCACTGCCGGCATGACGTCGTCGGACAGGCAATCGGCGTCGATGTGGATGAAAAAACCGTCCAACTCCGGGCGCGACAGCTGACGGGCAGCGTCGCGCGCCGCCACCTCGACGCCGCTCCGGCGGACGCTGGCGAGGTCGATGGCACGGATCGCTGGCGCGAGTGGCTGGCTGCGAAATTCCGCCTGCTGTTCGGCGTCGCGAAAGCCGAAGGCGACCACGTCTTCGTCGCGTACCAGCGGGCCACGCCCTTCGAGGTTCGAGAGCAGGGCCGGTCCTCGTCCCGTGGCGAACCCGAGCTCCATGGACGCCGCCTCACCGTTCGGATTCACTTCCACCTGATAAAAATCGGCGTGGCCGTCGATGAACAGGAGCCCGTATCGCCCGCGTCGCTTGAGCGCGAGCATGGTACCGAGCAGAATCGAGCAGTCGCCCCCCAGCACGATCGGGAACTCTCGCGCATCGAGCACTGCCTCTGTCGTGTCAGCCAGGCGCGGCGACCATTCGGCTATCGACCGAGCATTCAGCGTGCGCGTCTCGGGATCGCGCTCGTACGAGTACAGCGGTGTCTGGACACGCCCGGCGCGGCGAGCGCGAAGTCGCTCGGCCAAACCATTGCCGAGCAGCACGTCCGGCAGCCGCTCGACTCCCGTCGGTTTCAATCCCAGGATCGAGGGGGCTTCGATGATCGCGAAGTGAGTGCCGGACGGTGCCATTGAGCTTCTCCGTTCTTCATCGGAACGTAAGCTGAGGCGCGCTCACGGTCGTTTCAGAGGCGCGCGACAATTTCTTCCGCCATGCGGTCGAGCGGAACCTCGGCGGTGGACAAGCCGGCCTCTTTCACGACGCGCGGCATACCGTAAACGACGCAGGACGACTCGGCCTCCGTCAGCACCTGACCGCCTGCCCGGGTGACGGCGCGTGAGCCTCTCAGGCCGTCATCACCCATGCCCGTCAGAACCACCCCGAGGACGCGGCTTCCGGCGCTCAGCGCCGCGCTTTCGAATAGAACGTCGACAGCGGGTCGGTGCAAGACGTCGCTGGGCTCGCTATCCAGCCGAGCACACAAGCCTTCCGCGCCCACCGCGAGCCGGAGGTGCACGCCGGCCCGCGCGAGGACGGCGAGGCCGGGACGGAGCGACAGGCCATCGCTGGCTTCGGCGACTGCAATCGCGCAATCGGCGTTCAAACGCTCCGCGAGGGGCGCCGTGTAGCCCGGCGGAATGTGCAGCACGATCGCGATGGGTGCGGGGAAATCGGCCGGAAGCGCCTTGAGCAGGCGGGTCAGCGCTTGCGGGCCACCCGTCGAGGTGCCGATCAACACGACGCGCCTCGAGGCCTTGCGCAGGGCGGCAGCGCTGGGAATCACGACCTCGCTCTCGCTCAGCGGCCGAGCTCGTGCCGCCAGCAGGACCTGGGCCACGAGCTCCTCGGCGAGGTCCTTCAGACCGGCGACGGCGAGCGCGGTGGGCTTGTGAACCAGCCCGAAAACACCCGTTTGCAGCGCCGCCACGCCGATATCGCTCTGGCCGTCCGCCATGCTCACGACGACTACCCGCGCGCGCTGTTCGGGGGTGAGGAGCGCCAACAGCCCCAGGCCGTCCAGACCGGGCATCACCAAGTCGAGCGTGATCACGTCCGGGTTGAGCGCTGCGATTTTCTCCAGCCCATCGATACCATCGCGCGCCGTGGCGACGACTTCGATCGCGGGGCTCGTCAAGCATTCGCGCAGCAGTTTGCGCGCGAACGCGGAATCGTCGACGACCAACACGCGAACCGGCTTCATGCTCCAACTCTTCGATAAAAGAATGCGCCGCGCTGCTCCTCACACACCAACCCTGCATCGAAGCGCAGCAACGACTCGGAGACGCCTACCACGAGGTAACCATCCGGCAGCAAACTGTCGCGTAGGCGGGCGATAACCCGCTCGATCGTGGGGTCACGGAAGTATATCAGCACATTCCGGCACAGGATCACGTCGAACTGACCCAGCTCGGCCGCCTCTTGCTCTGCGGTCAGGTTGGCGCGCCGCCATTCGACCGCTCGGGCGATACGCGGAGCGACCTGCACGGCCTCGCCCTTCGGTTCCAACCATCGCCCGATCACTCCTTCCGGAAGCGCGCGCAGTGAACGGCGCGAGTACGTCCCGACCCGAGCATGCGCGAGCGCTCGCCCGCTGACGTCGCTGGCCACCAGCGTCGCGGCGTCGAGCAGCCCCGCCTGGTCCAGTAGCATGGCGAGTGTCAGTGGCTCTTCGCCGGTGGCGCAAGCGGCACACCAGATCCGTGGCCGCCGCCCCTCTGCAATGATCTTCGGCACGAACGCGTCGACGACCACCTTGAGCGCCGGTAGTTCGCGAAAGAAGTAGGTCTCGTTCACGACGAGCGCGTCGACGAGCACCTTGAACTCCGCGTCGGCTCCGGGGTCGTAGCGTAGGAAATAATAGTAATCGAGCAGTGACTCGAAGCCGTGCTCGACGGCACGGGGCGAGACGCGATCCGCCAGGAGCTCGCGCTCGTCGAGGTCGTAGTGCAGACCGGTGTGCTCCTCTATCAACCCGCTCAGGATGGCGAATACTTGCGGTGAAAGCGGTAGGCTCACGCTCATCGGGTCGTCTATCGATGGCTATGGCGACACGTTCGACGCCGCACAGATGCGGCGTACCTCTGCGTCGGGGTCGTGCAGTGCCGCGCGTTCCAAGTCTCTCGCGCTGGCGGAGTCTTGTATCGCGATCAGCGCAGAAGCCGCGGCGCGGCGCGCTGCCTCGTTGCGCGAAGCTAGGGAAACACGAATGGCATGAACGGCAGCGTCGGATTGAGTGCGCACGAGGCTCGTGATCAAGGCGCCGGCCAGCGCATCGTCCGCGGTTTCCAGGGCCGCGGCGATGGCCTCGACGCGACCCCCCACGGGGCGGGCGAGCGCATGAATCACGGACTGCCGAGACGGATCCTTGGCGAGGATCGCCAGGAGTTGATCGGTAGCGCCGGCGTCCGTCCGCGTCGCCAGAAAGCCCGCGGCGGCGACGCGAACGCCCTCGTCCGGGTCAAGGGCGGCTCGCGCTATGGCTGGTAGAGCGTCTTCGAGGCCGAGCTCCGACAGCGCCGAGACCGCCACCAACCGCGTCGAAGCATCACCCGCGGAGAGCGCCGAGAGCAGCGGTGCCAGCGCTTCTCGGCGCCTGGAGATGCCGAGAGCCAGCACGGCGGCGCGGTGCAGGTCCGAGTCCTTCGAGCCGAGCACGCCGCGCAAGATCTCGAACGCGCGCGGACCGCGCAGGTGCGCCAGAGCGTCGACGGCGGCGACACGCACTTGCCCCGAGCCGTCCGCGAGGAGCGCCGCGACCGCGTCGGTGGCTTCGTCGTCGCCGAGCTTTCCCAGAGCGCGGCACGCATAGTAACGAGCCCAGGCGTCCGAATCGCCGAGAGAGGCCCGGAGCTGAGCGCGCACGCCGTCCTCGGCGGTGCAATGGGCGAGCGCACGCAGCGCCGAGACGCGCGTGCGCGTCGACGGACTCTGCGCGGCCGCCACGAGCAACGCAAGGGCGCGCGCGTCGTCCATGAAGGGCAGCCCGGCGAGCGCCGCCTCGCGCACGCGTTCATCGTCCGCTTTCGTGCCCGCGATCAGCGCCTCGAGGCCCTGCTTGAGGCCGAAGTAGCCGATGATGCGCAGACCAGCACGCCGTACCCGGACATCGCTCGACTCGGCTGCCTCGAGAGCCAGCCTCGTGGTCTCGTCGCTTCCGAGCGACTGTATCGCGCCGAGCGCGGCCTGTCCCACGCGGGCATCGGCATCCCCGAGCAGAGGAAATATGGCCGGAGACGCGCTGGCGTCGGAGGTCTTGGCGAGCGCGTCACAGGCGAGCGCCCGCACCTCCGGATCGTCGTCATGAAGCGCCGCGATCAGCTCGTCCCGGGCTGCGAGTCGTCCACTCAGGATGGGAACGAGCAGACGCCGCTGGACGCTGCTGCCGCTGCGCAGCGCCTCGACCAGCATCGGCTCAGCCAGCGCGCCGAGCTTCCTGAGCGCACTGGCCGCGACTTGGGCCGTGTCTGCGGGTCCATCGAGCAGCGCGAGCAACGTCGGCACCGTGTTTTCTTCACTCAGGCAGCCGAGCAGCTTGCTCAGCGCCACACGCTCGCTGGGATCTGCGCGCTTCAAGCCGAGAGTCAGCTGCCGCCTGACCTCCGAGAGCCGTGGAGAAGCGAGCAGCGCTCGCTCGAGCGCCACGGCAGTGCCGAAACGTTGCTCCATGCCGTCGCGGATCGTCACCAGCGCGAGCGCGATCGCTCGCACGACGTTCTCTCCCGCGCGGCTCAGCTGATCGACCAGCGCCGATACCGCGGCTGGATCGCCGAGTCGGCCGAGCGCGCGCACTGCCTCCGTGCCGTACACGGGGTCAGCGGCCAGCTTCAACAGGGTGGGCAGGACGCGTGGATCCCGCGAACGGCCGAGCACGTCGATCACCGGGAAGGTCCTGAAAAAATTGCCGCTGGTGGCCAAGGCGAGCAGCGACTCCAGCGCCTCCGAGCCCCCAATGCGCCCGAGCGCCTCCACTGCGGCCAGCGCCACGTTGTCGTCGGCGTGCGACGTGAGCTCGATCAGTCGCGGCACGGCAACTGCGCACTCGCGCCGGCCGAGAATCTGCACGGCGTCGCAGACGACAGCGACATTCGCATCGAACATGAGCGCCAGCAGCGGGTCGGAGACCTCGTTTTTCGTCTGGGACAGAGCATCCACGATGCCGGCGAGCTTGCTTTCGTTGTCGCGAGACGTGCGCAGCGCTTCACACAGCAGCGCCACCGCCGCGGGTTCGGCTTCCGCGAGCGCGGCGACCACGGCGCGGCGGACCGTCCACGCGGGCTGAGCGAGTAAAGCAACGAGCCCCTGCACGCCAGCGACGCCGCGAGCGCGAAGCTCGGCGACGCGGGCCATGGCTTCCGCCTGGCCTTCCGGGCCCGGAAGGAGCGAGGCAGCGTCGCTCATGCCGGCTCTGAGATGGCTGCGACCTCGGTAGCCATTGAAGTCGACACGGCAGCTATCCTCTCCGCGAGGTCTGTGTTGGTCGCGCGAATGCGGCTGATTTGCGTCGAGAGAGCCTCCATCTCGCGCCCGAACGCGGCCACGTCCTTGGCCTGCGCAGCGGACGCCGCGACGCTTTCGCGAACACGCCCACGCATCTCACCGACCGCGCTCGCGACCTGTTCGCTCGCGTTGGTCTGTTCGCCGTTCCCTCGACGCACCGAGGCGATGGTCGTCGCTTGCTTGCTCGCCGTACCGGCGAGCGCAGAAACTGTCTCGCTCTGCTGCTCGAGGACACGCGCGGTCTGGCGGGCGATGCGCCGCGTGTCCTCGGCGTTCTTTGCAATCGAGGCCGCCGCCTTGGCCTGCTCGTCCATCGCGCGCGTCACACCCGCCGCGAGCGTCGCCACTTGACGAGCGGCCGCGTCCAGCTCTTTGCCCGCCTGTGACTGCTCGAGCAGGCCCCGCGCCGTCTGCTGAGCGTCCTTGCGAGCCGCGTCCATCGCGCGCGCAATTTCGCTGGCGCCTTTGGCCTGTTCTCCGAGACCCGCCAAGCTGCGTTCACTCGACGATCGGACGTCCTCGGCCTGGCTGGCGATGCTCTTGACCAGATTGCTCTGCTCGGCCAGCGCCACCATGGTCGCGTCCGTTTGGGCGCGCATCTGCAGCGTGACTTTCGCCAATTCCGTGGCAGCGCCGGCCTGTTCCGCTGCTCCGATTGACACCTGTTTGGCGTTGAGCGCCAGCTGCTCGTTGGCGCGTACGACGTCCCGAAGAGCTCGGGCTTGATCGGACGTGGCCAGGTTGGTTTGTTTGGCCATTTGCCGCATCTCGCCGGCGCCCTTTGCCAGATCCTGGGTCGCGCTGGCCTGCTCGCCGGCGGCGCTCGCGATCACGCGCGATTGTTCGCGGATCTTCCCAGCCGATTCCGTCATCGACTTGACGACCACCACCTGCTCACCAGCGCTGTCCGACACCTCGCGCACCGACTGACCCAGCTCCTGAATACCCCCCAAGATCGCCGCCAGCGCGCGCTCCGCGTCCGTCGCGAGCGACGCGCCCTCCGTGGCAACCCGCTCGCCGTCGTGCGTGGCGGTCAGGGCGTCGCGCGCGGTGCTCTGGAGGGAGCGGATGATCTTCGCGATATCGGAGCTGGCTGTCGCGGCGCGGTCGGCGAGCGCGCGAATCTCCTCGGCGACCACCGCGAAGCCGCGTCCGTGTTCGCCCGCTCGAGCCGCTTCGATGCTGGCATTCAGAGACAGGAGATTCGTGCGATCGGCGATCAGATTGATGGTTTGCACGAAGTCGCCGATCTCGTCCACGCGCTGTCCCATTTCCTTCATGACCGAGGCCGACGAGGTGATCGATACGCGGATTCTCCCGAGCCCCTCGATGGATTTTCCGACGGTCGCCCCGCCTTCGCGCGCCAGGGAGGTGACGCGCTCGGCGACGGCACGCGCCCCTTCGGAAACGCGCCCGATGCGGGTCGTCGAGGCTTCGACCTGTGCCGCCGCGATCGCGCTCGACTCACCCAGCCGCGCGATGTCTTCGACGCTGCGTGAGACGGCCTGCGCAGAACGCGCGAGCTCCTCGATGGTCGCCACGTTGGCCTCGACGACCCTGGAGTTCTTCTCGGAGGTTGCCGCGACTTCTTCCACGGAGGCCGCGATTTCGGCGGTGGTCGCGGCGTTTTCGGCGCTCGCGGCCTCGAGCGCCTTGGCGTTGCCCGCGGACGAAGCCGCGGTGCGCGCGACCTCCTCCGTCGTAGCCGCGGTTTCGACCACGGCCGTGGCGAGATCCTGGCCTCTCTCGACGACATCGGTGATTCCCTTCGCGATACCCGCAGCGCTGTTCGCGACCGAGAGCATGCGCGAGGTCACGTCACGGGTATCGGTCAACAGTCGCTCGATGCCCTTGGCCATCTCCTCGGACGTCGCCGCAACCTCCGTGATCGTCGCGGCGGAGCTCTCGGCGCGCGCGGAGATCGCGGAGAGCCCGGCCGACATTTCGCTGCTCGTGGCCAGCAGCTCTTCGCTGGCTGCGGCCATGTCCTGTGCGTTCGTAGTCACGCCGCGAATCGAGCGCGCTGACTCTTCGACGGCGGCGGCCGTGCTGTCGGCGCTCTCTGCGAGCCCCTGCGTATCCTGCCTGACTGAAGCAATCGACGTCGAGACTTCCACGAGCGCCGCCGAGGACTCCTCGATCCCCGCCAAGAGCGACTGCGCGAGCTCGTCCAGGTTCCGCTGCGCCTTGGCCATCTTGAGCGCCATGGCGCCAGTTTGTTCGACGGACGCCGCGATCGCCTCGATGGCGGCGCTCGCCTGTTCGCCGGCAGCCGCACGTTCGTTGCCGGCCGCAGCGAGGCGCATGGCCATCTCTTCGAGACCCTTCGCCTCACTGGCGGTCGCGCGGAGCGCCTCTGCCGCCGATTCAACCTGGGAGCGCAGGCTGCTGCCTGGTGGCCTGATCGCCCGTGAGGGCACGAGGTTGTTGGTCATGACTCACTTCACCTAGGATTTTGGGGAGATCGACGAGCAAGAAGAGGCGTGATCCGAGCGGGTGTACGAACGCCACGAAACCCGACGAACGCTCGCTGATCGCGCCCGCGGCAGGCTGATGCTCTCGCTCGTTCAGCTTCAATACTTCGCGGGCCTTGTCGACGAGCAGGGCGACCCTGCGCTCTTGCGAACACGTCACGATGATGCGTGTGTCGGGAGTTACAGCCGCCGCCGGCAGTCCGAAGCGGATACGCAGATCGATGACGGGCATCACCAGCCCGCGAACGCTGACGATCCCCGCCACGTAGGGTGGTGCGCCGGGCACGACGGTCGCGTTCGAAAAGCTCTCCATCTGCAGGACCACGTCGACCGGCAGCGCGTACTCCGTCTGGCCCAGGCAGAACACCACGTGCAGCTTCATCGACGGATCTCCAGCGCCGCCGAGGCTGCGCTCAAGCTGACGGACAGCGCGACCAAGTCGAGCACGAGCGTGGGCTGACCGTCACCGAGGTCGGTCGCGCCAGAAATCCCGGGCGCGCGAATCAGTACGTCGTCAACGGGCCTTATCACGACCTCCTGCTGCCCCAGCATGCGGTCGACAGCGAACGCAACCGGCGCCCCTGCGCGGCGCACGACGATCGCCTTGCCGGCCCGTTCGGCCGCGTGCTTCAAGTGGAACACCTCGGATAGCGTGATCATGGGGATCGCCATGCCGCGTCGCGAGATGATGTCGACCGAGGGACTTCCGTCGTCGTTGGCCGGGACGTGGACGACACGTGAGGGGTCGACCTCGACGATCTCGTCGACCATCGCCACGGGCACCACGAAGCGCTGCTTACCGCACTCGAACGAGAACGCGTCCACGATGGATATCGTGAGCGGCACGCGCAGCGTGAACGTCGTGCCTTTGCCCAGCTCGGTGGCCACTTCCAGCTCTCCGCCGAGCTCGTCCACGACCGTGCGCTTGACGATTTCCATCCCCATCCCGCGGCCGCTGGTGGTGGTCACGACGTCGCGCGTCGAGAGGCCGGGCAGGCACAACATATCGAGCAAGCCGGCGGCGTCACCCGAGCTCGTCCGGCCCGCTTTCCGCGCCACCGCAGCGCGATCGATCCCCCGCCCGTCGTCGCTGATGGTGAGCTCGAGTCGCGTGCTCGAGTGCGCGCTGCAGCTGATACGGAGCAGGCCTTCCTGGGGCTTGCCGCGCCGCACACGCTCATCCGGAGTTTCGATGGCGTGATCGACGGCGTTCCTGACCAGGTGGACGATGGCCGGAAACAACCGCTCCGAAACGGACTTGTCGAGCTCGGCGTTACCGCCGTCGAGCTCGAGACGCACGACTCGATTCGTCGCCAGACGCAAGCCGCGCACGAGCAGCGGCACGCGGTCCAGGATCTCGCTCACGGGGACCATGCGCAGGCGCACGATCGCGGCGCGCAGGTCACGCAGCTGGCGCCCATTGTCGGCCAGGACTTCGGAAATCTCGCGGATGTTGACGCCCTGTTCCTTGAGCGCGGCGACCGCGCGCGCGAGCCGAAAGCGCGTGACGATGAGGGCCGACAGTCCCTCCATCGCGTCGTCCAGGCGGCTCACGTCGACGCGCACGAGCCCCCTGCGCGTTTCTCCGGGCGAGAGCGCGTCGTCGTCCGCGAGCGGCACCAGAGATTCGATCGATCCGCCGTCCAGCGGGGCGATGGCGCGGAGCGCACTCGCCTCGGACTGAATGGACTCGAGCTCCCAGCCTTCGATGCCGACGGCCTGCGTCACCTGCTCGTCCGACGTCGTCGTCAAGAAGATCAGCACGAAGGACAAGCCGCCCGGCGCGTCCGCGCTCACCGGCACCGCGCGCGGGAGCACGCGCACCAGCTCCGCGACCTTGGCCAGACGCTCTCGGACAGAATTGATCGACAGGCCCTGAGCGGCGCGCGCCGGGGAAGGGCAAAAGTCGCCCCGCAACGCGCGCGCCCCCGCGGCGATCCCGCGAAACAGCTGATCGACTTCGAAAGGCGCGAGCTTGGCCAGCAGCTCGGCGTCCAGAGTCAACGCAGGAGGAGGCGTGTCGCTCGCGCTGGCCGGCGCGAGGCCGAGCGAATCCAGATCCGCCAAGAGCTCGTCCGACGGGGGGAGCACCGCTTCTTTTCGACCCATGGCCGCGACGCGCTGCTCGATGGCCCGCACGCCCTTCAGCAGGGCGTCGATGGCTTTCATCGGCAGCATCCCGCCCGAGCGATCGAAGTCGCGCAGAAACGACTCCATGCGGTGCGCGATGGCGACGACCGGTTCGACTCCGACCATCGCGGAAAGCCCCTTGATCGTATGCAGCGCGCGAAACGTCTGGCGGACTGCTCGAGGGTTCGTCTCGCCCGCGCGTTGGGCGCTTTCGACGGCCAGGAGCTGGGTGTTCGCGAAGCTCAGGTGCTCCTCGGCCTCGACGAGGTAGGCGGCGAGAAATTCCTTGAGCTCGCCGGCGCCAGTCACGCGTGCGACTCCGCGCCCTGCGGAAGGAGTGCGCGGACTTCGGCGATGATCGCGTCGGGCGTGAAGGGCTTGGCGAGAAAGCTGCTCGCGCCGGCCCTCAGCACTTGCTCGCGGGACTGATCGTCGCCGCGGGTCGTCACGATCAACACCGGCAGCGCCCGCAGCGTGTCTTGGCCGCGCAGGAACTCGAGCACTTCGATGCCGGTGATGTCAGGCATGTTTAGATCGAGCACCATTAGATCGAAAGGAGACAGCGAGAGCTGCTCGATCGCTTCCAGACCGCTCGAAGCGTGCACGAACTGCGTGCCGGCGATGGCACGCAGGCAGGCTACGACCATATCGCGCATGACCTTACTATCGTCGACAACGAGGATCGCAGCCATGGCGGCGTCCGATCACGCTATGTCGCGAAACACACACGGTCAAGGCGCGCACAGTAGCGATTCGCCACAGCTTGGCTCATTGCAAGCTCCAGAGCGTTGCTAGAACGCCACGGTCTCCGGCGCAGAGTAGACCTCTTGCGCAGAGCAATGCTCGGTCCCATTTGCCGTTGTGAAATACGTTTTGGCGGTTAGGTTGAGCGATCTCAGCGCCACAGCCCGATCCAATGAACCTCACCAACAATCCGTCGTCGCGAAATGACGAGCTGAGAGCGGTCGTGTGGGTCGTCGACGATAGTCCACTCGAGAGCGAGATGGCCGGACGCTTACTGAGCGCCCAGCACGAAGTCAGGGTGTTTTCGGACGGACCGAGTGTCCTCGAGCAGGTCGCGGCAGGCGTACGTCCCGACGTCCTCGTGCTCGACTGGCACATGCCGGATATGTCCGGTCTCGAGGTCTGTCGCTTCCTGCGACAAAGCCTCGATGAAGTGAGCTTACCGATCCTCATTCTCACGGCAACGGGCGGGCAAGACGACCTCGTGGAAGGACTCGCCGCGGGAGCCAACGACTTCGTGACCAAAGCGTTCGGCCCCGCGGAGCTCCTGGCGCGCGTGGCCACCTTGGCTCGCTCCAAGCTGCTCTACGACCGCCTGAAACACACGGAGCTCGCGACGCGACGCGCGCGCGAGGCGGCCGAGGAAGCCAACAGCGCCAAGGACACGTTTCTGGCCACGGTGTCTCACGAGCTCCGCACGCCGCTCAACTCGATCTTGGGCTGGGCGCAGCTGCTCTGTGAAGGCGAGGTCGAGCCGGCGACGCTGAAGCGCGGGCTCGATACGATCCAGCGGAATGCCCTGCTCCAGGTCCAGCTCATCGACGATATTCTCGACACCACACGCGTCGTCTCCGGCAAGCTCCACCTCGAGCTCGCTTCCGTGAACTTGGCGAGCGTGGTGCGCGCCGCGTTCGATGCCGTGAAGCCCGCTAGCGACGCGAAGCGGCTCCGCACGGAGTTGGTATGCATCGGGGACCATTTTCGCGTACACGGTGATCGGGACCGCCTGCAGCAGGCGGTGAGCAATCTGCTGACGAACGCCGTCAAGTTCACGCCTGCGGGCGGCCAGATTCGCGTCGAGCTTCGCGAGTCGCAGAAAGAGCTCCAGATTGCCGTCATCGATTCCGGCAAGGGCATCGGCCAGAGCTTCCTGCCTCACGTGTTCGATCGCTTTCGCCAGCAGGATGAAGCCTCTTCGCAGCGCCATGCGGGGCTCGGCTTGGGGCTGGCACTGGTGCAGCACATCGCGCTCGCACACGGCGGTTCGGTGGTCGCGAACAGCGAAGGTGAGGGTCGCGGGGCAACGTTCGTTCTCACCCTGCCGCGTGACGACGCGCCGCAATCGACGGACATCGCGAGCGACCGCCCGACGCCTCAGAACTACGCCCTCCCCGTCGGTCAGCTCACGGGCCTGCGCGTCCTGGTAGTCGAGGATGACGTCGACGCCCGGGACCTGCTGATCACGATACTGACGCAACAAGGCGCCGAGATCTGCCAGGCGGGCAGCTACCAGGAAGCGCTCGCGTGTCTCGAAGAGACCGAACCCGAGCTCGTGCTCAGCGACATCGGTCTGCCCGATCGGGACGGGCACGCGTTGATGCGAGCGGTCCGCGCGCGTGGACACCTCGCCGAGCGCTTGCCGGCCATCGCGCTCACCGCGTACGCGAGACCGGAGGATCGGCAACTGGCGTTCGATGCCGGCTTCCAGTTCTACGTTGCCAAACCGATCGAGACGGGCGCGCTGGTCGCGATCATGGTGGAAGCAGCGCGCGCACGTCACCCTGGTTGATGCGGCGACCAGCCGCCGGGCCGACGCAGCGCAGCATGTTCCACCGAGCGCTCTTCGCGTCAGTCGGTGTCCGCGCGGCCTGGCCTGCTTTGTGGCGGGCGACACGAAGGGGCTTGGGCACTTTGCCACGCGTGGCGCGCGTGAGCAGGCAGCGTGGGCGCAGGTATTGCAGCACAGCAAGTCATGAAAGCCCTCACCTACCGCGCCCCTTCGAAGATGAAGGTGGCGACCAAGCCAGATCCGCGCATCGAGCATCCGAACGATGTCGTGTTGCGCGTCACCCGATCTGCGATCTGCGGCTCGGATTTGCACCTTTATCACGGGCTCGTGCCCGACACGCGTGTGGGTTCCACATTCGGCCACGAGTTTGCGGGTGTCGTCGAAGAGCTCGGCTCGGGCGTCACTTCGCTGCAGCGTGGCGATCGCGTCGTGGTGCCTTTCAACATCGCGTGCGGAACGTGCTTCTTCTGCCAGCGCGAGTTGACGAGCCTCTGTGACAATTCGAACCCCTCTTCCGACATGCTCGGCGGAGTGTTCGGCTACTCGCACACCACCGGCGGCTTCGACGGCGGGCAAGCGGAGTACGTGCGCGTGCCGTACGCAGACGTCGGTCCGATGAAAGTTCCGGACGACATGCACGAGGAAGACGTGCTGTTCCTCTCGGACATTCTGCCCACCGGCTATCAGGCTGCTGAAATGGGCGGCATCCAGGAGGGCGACACGGTGTGCGTGTTCGGAGCCGGTCCCGTCGGCCTGATGGCCATGCAATCGGCATGGTTGATGGGCGCGGGCCGCGTGATTGCCGTGGATCACCTCGAATATCGGCTCGAATTTGCGCGACGCTTCGCGAACGTCGAGACGCTCGACTTCGACGAAGAGGGTGGAGTAGACGTCGTGGGTCGTATCAAGGCGATCACCGACGGGCGCGGAGCGGACATCTGTATCGACGCCGTGGGCTGCGAGGCATCCGGTTCGTTCATGCAGAAAGCGCTCGGGCTCGCCATGCTCCAGGCCGGCGCCGCCACCGTGATCGATTGGTCCATCAACGCCGTCCGTAAAGGAGGAACGGTGGTGCTGATCGGCGTGTACGGGCCACCGTGGAACCTCGTGCCGATGGGTACGGCGATGAACAAGGGCCTCACGATTCGCGCGGGTCAGTGCAACGTGAAACGCTACATGCCGCACTTGCTCGAACACATTCGGAATGGGCGCCTCAATCCGAAAGCCATCATTTCTCACCGCGTCCCGCTCGAAGACGGCCCCGACGCTTATCGAATCTTCGCGCGCAAACAGGACGAGTGCATCAAGTGCGTGCTGGTCCCCCAAGCCGCGTGAGCCCGGAACAACCAAGAGACGAGGTCACAGAATGGCAACCATGCAAAAAGGAAACGCCTGGGGAGTCGACCGGCGCCTCCAGGATCGGCCCGGAGTACCGAAAGAGGCCGACCCGCCGCGGGTCGTGGGCAATGCGCACTGGAGCGTGCCCGAACGACAGCACACCGAACGCGGCTCGCTCGTCAGCCCATCGCGGCCGCTGACGCCCGTGTACTCGTCGGCGAACCCGCCGCGGGGGCTCAGCGGCATGATCCGCCGTGCGGCGTACCATTACCCCGAGTACAAGCCGCGACGCTGGCTGATGCTGATGCTGGCCGATCGCGTGGACGCGCTCGAGCACAACGTGCCGCGTACCGCGTGGCTGCTCGGAGGGCTCGGAGCCGCCGCGTTGGTGTGGCTGGCGCTGCGCCCGGGCACCCGCCGAACCCTGCCCGAACGCGGCAGACGGCTGGTCCGGCGCACAGCCGGAGCCGCGGAGCGAGTGACCGCTGGGGACCGGCAGCGGCTTCAGCACACCTGATCTGGAAAAGTCGCTGATAAGTTCGAGGTCATCAGGACGCGAGCGTGCTGGTCAGCACGATCTTTCTGACGTAAAGATTCGCGCTCCCGCCGCTCGCGTTCGCGGCTCATTGCAAGGAGTTTGCCGATGCCTCGTCTGCCCTGGCTCAGGATGCGCAAGAAGACCGACCCTGAGCTGCCCCTGACGCCTCCGATCCGTCTCGGCAACTACTCGAACGGTGAGTATTTTCACGAACAGACGCCGCTCGAACGCAAGATTCAACGCGAGATCCTGGTTCAGGCCGACGAGAAGGCGCGCAAGCTCGGCATCGACCGGCGTGACTTTTTGGCCAGCGCGATGGGCATGGCCACATCACTCTCCGTGATCAACTTCGCGACATCGTGCTCTTCGAATCCGCCGGGCAGCGGCGGCGGCTGCTTCAACGTCCCGGAGGAGGCCACGACCAACTGCGAGCTTGCCGAGGACATCCTGAACGGCAAGGGCGACTTCATCTTCGACATTCAGACCCATCACATCGAGCGCGAAGGCGACTGGCGCGAGACCAATCCGCTCGCTGGCGAATCGCTCGCGCTATTTTTCGCGCGGTTCAACGGCTGCGCCAACGAAGCCGACAAGACGATCTGCATCGACGCGGACGCCTACCTGAATCGCATCTTTCTGGAGAGCGAGACGACGATCGCCGTGCTCTCCGGGTTCCCGACGGCGCTGTGCACCCCGGAGCGCACCACGGGCTGCGGCAACCCCATCGACAACGACGCGATGGCGCGCTCGATGGAGCGCTTCAACCGCATCGCGCGCAGCCAGCGCGTCATCAATCATTGCCAGGTCAATCCCACGGACAATCTCGATCGCCAGCTCGCCATCATGGAGCGTGTGAAGTGCGAGTACGGCGTGGCCGGCTGGAAGACTTATCCGGAGTGGGGCCCGGACGGCAAAGGCTGGCTGATGACGGACGAGGACTCCGGAATTCCCATGATCGAGAAGGCGCGCGAGCTCGGCGTCAAAGTCATCTGCATGCACAAGGGCATCGTATTTCCAGGCTGGGACCAGGCTGCCAGTGATCCGGCAGACGTGGGCATAGTCGCCAAGCGCTACCCCGACACGCATTTCATCGTTTACCACTCGGCGATCGAGTTCAACCCGACCCCCGAGCAAGAGGGCGAATACAACCCGAACAACACCGCGGGGACCGATCGCCTGGTGCGCGCCGTGGTGAGCAACAACCTGACCGGCAAGAACGTGTACGCCGAGCTCGGCAGCGTCTGGGCGCAGCTCATCCTGAACCCAGATATGGCCCAGCACGTGATCGGCAAGTTGCTGAAGTACCTGGGGCCGGACAACGTGCTGTGGGGCTCGGAGAGCATCTGGCTCGGCTCGCCACAGTGGCAGATCGACACATTTCGACGCTTCGAGATCTCGACCGAGTTCCAGCAGCGGTTCGGCTATCCGGCGCTGACGCCGGAGCTCAAGAAGAAGATCTTCGGCCTCAGCGCCGCCAAGATTTACGGCATCGATCCCGAGGCTACCCGCTGCAAAGTGAAGCAGACGGAGCTGTCGCGTTTGAAGGAAGAAGCGGACGGCGAGCTCGGCTCGCGTCGCTGGGCGTTCCAGCAAATGGGCGGCCCGCGCACGCGCCGCGAGTTCATCAATCTGGCGCGTCTGACCGGCGGCAAACCGGGCTGAGGAAGCGTCACGTCAAGCCGTGGTGCGCCGTTTCACAGTCGCCGCGTGGGGTGGGGCCCCGCTGAATTCACTTCAGCGGGGCGGGGCGGCGCGTGCCGCCCCGATGGAACGATGCGTGTTGCGCAAGAAAGTCGAGCACTAGCCCGCCCAGGCGCTCGGGCCTCTCCCACATCGGCATGTGGCCGCAGCTCTCGACCAGCTCGAAGCGCGCTCCCGGAATGCGCTCGGCCAGCGCGCGGCCATTGCCTGCCGGAATCAACGTGTCACTGTCACCGTGTATGACCAAAGTCGGCACGGTGATGTGCCGCACGCGCTCCGAGCGGTCGCTCTCGAGGATGGCCTGGAGCTGAGCGCCGAAGGCGCGCCGCGGCGTAGGCGCTGCCATGGCGATGCGCACCATCGTCTCCACCGCCTCCGGGTGCTGCTGCGCGAAGCCAGGAGCCGTGAGCACGTGCATGGACAGCCGCGTGATCTCCTCGGCTGTGGTGCCCCGGGGCGGGCGAAACAGTGCCAGCGCTTCCGCGGTGGGTGCGATCACGTCGCGCCCGCCAAAGTTCGTGCTCACCAGCGTCAGGCTCGCGCAGCGCTCCGGGTGATCGAGCGCCAGCAGCTGCGCGATCATCCCGCCCATGGACACGCCGACGACGTGCGTCCGGGCGGCTTGCACCGCGTCCAGAACCGCGATCGCGTCCGCCGCCATGTCTTCCAGAGTGAAGGGGTCGTCGGGCTTCGATGAAGCACCGGCTCCACGATTATCGAAGCGCACCACCCGATAGCGCTCGGTGAGGTACCCGGGAAACGCTTGGCCCCAATCGGCCGCGCGGCAGCCGAGCCCGGCGATGAGTAAAATCGTCTCTGGTCCCTCGCCCTGGGACGAGTATGCGATGGAGACGTCACCGGAGCGTGCTGTACCCTGCATCACGGTTGGCAACCTATCCAATCCTCGGAGCCCGGGCAATGAGCGCCGGCGTCGCGCGCGTCATGCTGGTGTGGTGCGCTGCGGCAACTTGCGTCGCGTGTGCACGCGGCTGCGGAAGAAACACGGCGGGGTCGGGTCCGCCGAGCCCAGTCGCGGTGCGGAGCTCGACCCAGCCCGACAACCCTTGTCCGACATTTGCCAGAGCGGAGACCGTCGGCCGCGTCCAGGCCCCCAACTTGACCGAGATCTCGGGGGTCGCGATGAGCAAGAAGAACCCCGGCGTGCTCTGGGTTCACAACGACTCCGGTCACGCGGCGGAGCTGTTCGCGATCGCTCGCGACGGACGCACGCTCGCTCAGTTCGTGATCGACGGCGCGCGCAACGCGGACTGGGAAGATCTCGCGCTCGGGCCAGGACCCGAACGCGGTGAATCTTATCTGCACGTCGGGGATATCGGGGGAAACCGCCGGGCGCGCCTCGAGTTCGTGGTGTATCGGGTGCGCGAACCCGAGGTAGCCAGCGGCGAGAACCCCATGGTGCACGGCTCGCTGCCGGCTTCCGCGCTGCATTTCACGTATCCCGACGGTCATCACGACGCCGAAACGCTCTTCTTCGATCCGAAGAGCGACGGGGATCTCTACGTCGTCACCAAAGATCTCCACGGCGCCTCGCACGTCTACCGCGCCACAGGCCCCATCGCCGACGGCAGCAGCAGGCCGCTCACGCTCGTGGCGTCGCTGCACTTTCCGCGGACGGGTGAGCGCGGCAGTGATCAAGTTACGTCGGGCGCGATCTCGCCATCGGGCGAGTACGTTTTGATCAAGACGTACACCATGCTCTATCTCTGGGTGCGGCTCGAAGGCGCGAGCATCGCGGACACGCTGCGCACGGCGGCGTGCCGACTTCCGCTCGTGCGCGAAGAGCAAGGCGAAGCACTGACGTTCGCCCCGGACGGCACCGGGTATCTAACGACGAGCGAAGGCCGCTCTCCGCCGATTTACTTCTTTCGGAGAGAGCCCGCGTCGCGTTGAAAAACTTGCCTCAAGCGGAGGCCGGCTCGGCGCGGAGCGACTGCGGCGACCGCAACGCGGCCCTCGACTGCCGCGTTCTGCTGGGCTCGGCCTTGCTGCCGCCTTCACCCAGAGTCGGGGTGGTCCCCGTCCCTCCCCCACTCACGACGCCGATCACCTGAAATGCCATTTGAATGAGCAGCGAGCGCAGCTCCGCGCGCGGGATGTCCTTGTTGTCGATCCAGTCGAGCGAAGCGCCCTCCGCAAAACCGATCCAGCCGCGCAGCGCCGTGCGCATCGACGGCGTGGGGTCGGGAACGGCGCCGAGCAAGCGACTCAAGAAAGCCTGCCGCGTCCCTTCGACGATGTTGCGTACCTCCGGATCGAAACCGATGGCGGAGCGCAGCAGACACGCGAAGGGCCGCGCGTGATCCTGAACGTAGTCGAGGTACGAATCCACGCCGTGAGCGAGCCGCTCGGCGAGATCGCCTCCTTCGCTGGGATTGGTCGCGCCCATCAGGTCGATGGCGGCGGAACGGATGACCTCGACGTAGAAATTCCGCTTGCTCGAAAAGTAGTGATAGAGGAGCCCCTTGGAAATGTTCGCCGCCCGCGCAATTTCGTCGATGCTGAGCTCGTCGTAGCTCCGTGCGCTGAACATGTCCTGGCCGAGCTTCAGCAGCTGGGCGCGTCGCTCATCGACGTGCAGCCGATTGCGACTGGCCGGCGGGATGTCGCTCAAGAAGCTGCGCGGCGCCGCGTCGCCTTCGTCGGGCGCCGGCGCAGGTGTCGGCGTCTCGGCGGGAGGAGGCGGATGGGAGCTCTGTTTGCCGCGTGTCGTCATGACCACCTGATGAATTGAACGGTGTTCAATTGCGGTACCATCGGCGAGGGCCACGCTCAACGCCATTTCAGGCCATCTGGCCGTACATCCTCATCTCTTTGGCTCCGCCCTCACGTCCAACCACGAGAAGAACGTGGCCAGCGTGGCGCGTTGTTTTTCGGGCATGTACTCGAAATTCCGGCCGCGATCGATGATCTCCCAGAAGTCTTTGCTGGTCACGCGCTCCAGGGATTGCCGGATCGCAACCAATCGGTCGAGCGGTTCATGCTGCATATCCTGCGAGATGCGACGAGCCTTCTCTTCCTCGCCGAGCGCGAGGTAGTAGGCCGCCAGCTTGACCTGCGCTTTGCGCACGCCGAGCAGCGCGCTCTCCTGGCTGCGGGCGCGGAGAGGTCGATCGAGATCCAGGAACAGGTCGAGCATGGCCCCCTCTTCCGGAGCCCCGACCTCGTTGGCGTGCTGGCACAGGGCCGAAACGTCGTAAGCGACCGTCTCCGTGACGAACGTGAGCTTCATGTCGAAGCTGACGTGGCCATAGTAGTTCATGTGCCGGACGCCTTCGAGCGCGGCGGCGCCGTGCCCCTGCCGCAGCATGGCTTCCACGAGCAACCGGTACTGATTGAGCACGTTGTAGGCGGTGCGCACCTCGCGGGCGTTGAGCGTCGAACGCAGGTACGAGTTCATGAAACGAAACACGAGCCCCGTGAGCTCCTGGTCGGACGCCTCGCCGGCTGCCTCGCCAATGTAGCGAGTATCGATGGCGATCAGGTAATTGATGTCTCGCATGCTCGACAGCGCCTCGTTGTAAATGCCGAGGTACTGGCGCATGACTTTCCATTCGACCCAGGTTCGGCGCTGCTCGAGGTCGAGCAGGCTCTCGGGGGCCATCGCCACGAAATCCGGGTTTCCGCGAATCCCGGGCCCGATCGCGAACCACCCCGGAGCCGCGTCCCGCTTGTGGGACAGATAAGCCAGGGTGAAATCCTTCAGCGAATCGACGGCGCCGCTCGCGATGATTTTGTCTTTTGCGGAGATCGAATGGGAGGTGATGTCCGTAAGCTCCTCCATGGCCGCGAGCGTAGCCGCCTGATGCTGCCCCGTCCGGGCCGCGTCGTCCCCGCGCGAGCCGTCGCGCGCCACGTTCACCGCATCGCTACGAATGCGGTTGATGATGTTCATGGGCTCGAGAAACCAGAACACATAGCCGAAATAGGGCGCCATCAGCACGATGCCGCCGGTGGTCATGCCCAGCATGCCGAGCAGCGCCGCGCGGGGCACGTAGTCGTGCTGCAGCGACACGCTCAGCCACACGCCACACACACACGCGACGACATAATACGCCATCACGCCAAGGTTGGTTCTGTCGCGCAGGAACATGCGCGCCACGCCGGCGTAGCGCTCGGCGGACAGCTGCACGATGATGCTCACCACGGTGATGACGATGCCGAAAATGGCCGCGATCATCCCGGCCAGGGAGCTGACCGCGTCGGTAATCGACGTGGGGTCGAAGCGCAGATAGCGCGCCAGGGGGCCTCCCGACCCCTCCTCCCTGCTCAGGAAGTGATCGACGCTGTAAAAACCCCAGAAGACTACCAGGGCTACCGACGTCAGCATCAAGACAGGAACTGCCCAGCGCCGACGGAAGTTCGGGGTCATCGCACGAGCCACTGTAGTACAGGCCGCGACCCGGCGAGTACCCAGGCTTTCTGCCTGCTCTCGACGCCGCGAGCCCCGCCCGCTACCGTTGTCCCTGACGCGACGTCGCTAATGGCCCTCTCCGCCGAATTGGTTCAGCGCGTTCAGGCGCGTGTCGGTAGCCAGCTGAACGGCAAGTGGCGCCTCACCAGCGTGCTCGGGATCGGGGGGATGGCGGCGGTGTATTCGGCCATCCATCGCAATCAAAACCGCGTCGCCATCAAGATGCTCCATCCCGAGCTCTCGATAGACGCCAACGTGCGCACCCGCTTCATGCGCGAGGGCTACGTGGCCAACACGGTCGGACACCCCGGCGCCGTCACGATCTTCGACGACGACCTGAGTGAAGACGGCGCGGCGTTCCTCGTGATGGAGCTGCTCGAGGGGGAGACGCTGGATGATCGCGCCACGCGTAAGGGCGGCAAGCTCTCGCCCGGTGAGGTCCTGCTGGCGGTCGATCAGCTGCTGGAGGTTTTGGTCGCGGCTCACGCACGTGGCGTCGTGCACCGCGACTTGAAACCCGACAATTTGTTCCTGACCACGGCCGGGCAGCTCAAGGTGCTCGACTTCGGCATCGCGCGTCTGCGCGAGATGCCTCGCGACGAAGACGCCACGGGGATGGGCACCTTCATGGGCACTCCGGCGTTCATGGCGCCCGAGCAAGCGCGCGGCCGCTGGGACGAAGTCGACGTGCGCTCGGATGTCTGGGCGCTCGGCGCGACGATGTTCACGCTGCTCTCGGGCCGCAACGTTCAAGAAGCCGAGACGGTCGGCGAACAGTTGATCCTGGCCGCCACTGCGCCCGCTCCGCCGCTCGCCACGCGCGTGCCCGAGCTGCCGGCGGAGGTCTGCGAGATCGTCGATATCGCGCTGGCATTTCGCAAGGAAGATCGCTGGCCGAGCGCCGAGTCCATGCTCGGCAAGGTGCGCGAAGCGATTTCCCTCGTCGACGCGCCGGTGAGCTTGACCGCACCGCGGCCGTCGCTTCAGTCGGTGAAGGTGGAGAGCGAAAAACCGACGCTCCTGGATGTATCGGAGATTTCGGAGACGGGACGTACGTCCGGATCGAGCGGCGTCGCGCGCGCGATCACCGGCACTCTGGATCCGAATCGCAAGCGGCGCGCGCTGCTCGCCGCGGCCGTCTTCGCCGCCGCCGTGGCGCTGGTCCTCGTGTTCCGCCAGAGCAGGGCCCAGCCCGCTGCACCCCTGGTGTTCAGCGGCGGCTTGCTAGTTCGGCAGGCCGCAGAGCATGCCGCGTCGCTCGTGCCGCGCAGCCCCGAGCCCGTCGTCGATCGCGACCTGGCCGTGCCCACGGACGCGGGCACGCCGACGAAGACGAGGAAACCTAGGGTCCGCGCGACCAGAAAAACGCCGCCGGCCGGTCTGGATCGAAAGTCGCTGCGGCCCAAAGTGCCAGTCGTACCGGATGAAAATCCGTTCGACCGCCGCTACTGATCGGGAAACTCGTGGAAGTAGACGACGCCTATGGGGCGTCTCAAGGGCGCGCCTATCGCCACCGTCGAGCGTTGCACTGCGACGTCGAATCCGAAGCTTTCCCCGCGCTCGGAGTCGACCCGGCGACTGAACGCCCACTCGCCGCGATCGCGCCGGTACAGGTAGCCGGCGCCGACGTTCTCTTCTTCGCGGGTGGTTATGACGGCCAGGTCTCCATCGACGGCGACGCCCTTTCCAAAGCGAGAGCCCGCGGTGAGCGTCGCGCGCTCGGCATTTCCGCGCGGAAACACAGTGGGTGTGGGGTTCCACCGCTGACCGCTGCTCTCGAAGGCGTACGCGACACCACGTCCTTCGCCCGCCCCCATCGCACCGGCAAACAGCTGATTTCCGGAGACGCTCACGGACTCGAGGTTAGCGTTGCCAAGAAACTCGCCCGATGGCCACAGGTCCTCCGGCGCGGCATCGCCGAAGCTCGCCCCGCGCGTAAAGACGTAAGCGGCCCCCGTATTCGTGCCGTACATGCCATCGCGCCCCGAGGCGGATGCGACGAGCGTGTCGCCCTCGAGCGCGACCGCAGCGCCGAACTTGTCTCCGAGCCGCGGGTCTTGCAGCGTGAGCTTCTCGTCCGTGACCCAGTCTTCGTCCTGCAATGTGTAGACGTACACGGCACCTCGGTCTTTGCCCAGTTTGGTGCCGGCTTCCTCGCCGAGCGCGGCGATCAGCTCGTTGTCGCCCCAGGCACCGATCACTGCCGTCGACCCCTCGAGGTCCATACTCAACCCGAATCGGTCTGCTCGGTTTTGGCCCAAGCCTGCCCGTAGCACTCGCTCCGTCCAGTCGAAGCCATTCGGTCCGCGCCGGAACACGAACACTTCTCCGGGTTCGGAGAACGCTTCCGCCATATTGCCGTAGTCGGCGATCAGCGCCCACTCCCCGTCGAGCGCGACCTCGCCGCCGAAGCCGTTCCAGACGCGCGGGCCGGTGATCTCACGCGCGGGTCGCTTGAGCGTCTGCACCAGCCGCCACTCGCCGCTCGGCGCTCGCTCGGCGACGAACGCACAGCCCGGCGGCGAGCCGATGAGCGCGGTATCGCCGTCGATGTCGATGGCTGTGCCAAAGTACACGCAGGGCGCATCGGGATCCGTCACCTGTTCGAGCGTCGGATCCGTCAGTACTTGAAGCGTCGGCTCTGCCAGGCGCTTGTCGTCGAAATCCAGGCCGAGCACGTCGGCGCAGCCTGCGAGCAGCCACGGAAGAGCGACCAGCGCCGTGCGTTTCATGGCTTCGGATTGTTCCTGCCGGCGACGGGTAGCTCGAACCCGTAGCGACGCAGCCACCTGTAAATCTGCGCACGAGGCTTTCCCAGCGCTCGCGCCACGGCGGAGATATTACCGGAGTGCTCGGCCAGCAGGCGGTCTAGCTCCGCCCGACGCGACGAACGGGTGGCATCCCCTGCTCCTGGCGACGCTCTTGGAGCCGCGTCGAGCAACGCGGGGTGCTTGTTACGTAGATACTGTATGTCCAAGCGCGGATCGCTTTGGAGCACACAGATCGTGTCAATCATGGCTTCGAGCTCGCGGACATTGAAGGGCCAGTGCCAGAGCACGAGGCGCTCGGCCGCATCGGCGCTGACGGTGAGCTCGCGCCCGGCGCGTTCAGCGAAGAGCCGCGCGAGCGGCAGGATCTCCCGGCGCCGTTCGCGCAGCGCCGGCGCACGCACGACACACTGCGCGATGCGCGCGAACAGGTCGGTCCTGAAAGCGCCCTCGCCGACGCGCTCTGCGAGATCGACGTGCGTGGCGACGACCACGCGCGCATTCGTGGCGATCTCGCGATCCGCGCCGACGGCACGCACCGTGTGCTCCTGGAGCACGCGCAGCAGCGCCGGCTGCTGCTCGGGCGGCAGATCACCGATCTCGTCGAGGAGTAGCGTGCCGTCGTGTGCCGCCATGAACAGGCCGGCGCGCGCGTGCGTCGCGTTCGAAAACGCACCCCGCGTGTGCCCGAACAACTCCGACGCCACCAGATCGCGCGGGAGGGCGGCGCAATTGACGGCCACGAACGGGCCCTTGCGCCCGCTCAGCTCGTGAATGCGCTTGGCGATGAGCTCCTTGCCCGTGCCGCTCTCGCCCGTGACGAGGACGGTGAGATTCGAGGCCGCGACGCGCGAAACGGTGTCGTCCAGCTCGACGACGGGCGCAGCGCTCTCGAACACGAGCAGCGTGTCGCCGAGGCGCAGCACGTCGCCGCTCCCGAGCAGCGCCGTCTCTACCGGCTGCCCGTTGTGGTACGAGCCGTTCGAGCTCTGCGCATCACCGAAGCGAAAGGCGCGCGCCACGGCGTCGTACGTGATCCGGCCGTGAAGGCGCGACGATCGCGGATCGTTGAGGGCGACGCCGTTCGTCCCCGGATCTCTGCCGAACGCGACGACCTCGTCGTACGAAAGCTCGAGCCGGCACCCGACGCGCTCGAGGTCCGGAGAAGAGACGATCCACAAGTAAAAGGGCTCGCGCCCGGCAGGGGCCGCTCCTTCGCGGGCGCTCTGGAGAGTCGTGATGTCTTTCGGGTCGCGTGCCATCAGGGAAGCTGGAAGCGAGCGCTCGCATAGCCGGCGCTCGAAGCACTGCTACCACTCAGCACCAGGTAGGTGCCAGATCCGGCACCCAACACGCCGAATACGAACGAGACGGTGCACCACGTCACGAGCGTCCCGCCTTGATCGGCGGCGCGCAGCCCCTCCCGCGTGCAGTCTCGGCCGCTGCACTCGTCATCCACGGTTCTGCCACGGTCCAGAGCCATCAGCGCCGTGACCCCGGATACCGCGAGACTCGCGGCTCCCACACCAATCAGCGAGTAACCGAGCAACTTCGACCCCGACCGTGCCGGCGCGCCCGCGCGCTCGCCGTTCGGCTCCGGGAGCGGCGCGCCCGGTTCGACTCGCAGCGTGAGCCGTTCGCCTTCCTCGACCTTGCGCGTGTACGTTCGCCCTGCACGGCCGGGCGAGGATACAACCCAGGCATGCGTGCCGGGGTTGACGGGGATGGGGACACCGAAGCTGTTCTCGTTGAAAACCACCCGCCCCAGCCGGACACGAGTGCGCGGAGGAGCGCTGGCCGTTTTCTGAACGACGAAGCGCGGGAGACGCGCGTCGAGCTTCGCCAGTCGCGCGCGCGCGATCTCACGCCTGGAGTCGCCGGCCGGCAAGCTATCTAGCGCGGCGTGGTAGTGCTGCCAGGCTTCGACGAGCTGGCCGAGCTGCTCTTCGCAGATCGCGAGGTTGAGCACGGTACCTGCGGCGGGCTGCAGTCGCTGCGATTCGCGAAAGCGCTGGCACGCCTGCGCGTGATCGCCGTCTGCGGCGGCTTCCCTTCCAGAGCGGAACAAGGCCTCCGCCGCCGCTTCCGGATCGGCCTCTGCCGCCGCCGGCGCAGCGAGCAGCACGATTGCGAACAAGCTGCGGTGAGTCATCCAGAAGTGGCTAGCGGCGGCACACACGGCGTTTCCAATGTCAGCGGCGTCGATCGAGCTGCGCCGCGAGCGAGTCGGGGCGCGGAGCAGGCTGGGCTTCGTTGGTCACGCGGATGCCGTCAGCTAGGATGGGCGCGCTCGTCGCGGGCGCAGGGTCCGGCGCCGCGCGGTGCCGCGAGCGGACGCGCTGCCGGCCAGCTCGAGGCACCGCGCTCGGTGCCGGCGCGGTGCGTGGCTCCGGCGGCCGCGGCGGTGGAGCCATACGCGCGCCACGGATCGCCGCGTCGAGGCTACTCCGAAGCATCCCGCACGCCGGCTTCAGCGCGTGCATGGCTGAAACGTCGGCGTTTGGCGTACCGGCGTAGGCAGCCAGAACGAACGCCGGGACGGCACACGCGGCTGCCCAGCGCAGCCACTGGGTGCGACGCGGCGCCGCCTTCGGCTGCGACAGGGACACGGAATGCTCCGTGATGACAGTGGGCAACGAGTGAACCGCTACCGCGTCACGCTGCACCAACGACGATTGGGCGTCCGCATCATCGCCGATCGTCCCTTCTGCCTCTTGTCGCCCCGCAGCGCGCAGCCAGGCACAGCGCATGGCTTCGACGCTGGCCCAGCGTTTTTCTCGGTCGTACCGCAACGCGCCGTCGATGACTTTTGCCAGCGAGTCCGGAAGCTCGGGAACCAAGCCCGAGAGCACAGGTGCTTGCGCAGTCATAGCCAGCCCCAGCTGCTCGTTGCGGGTCGACGCTTCGTGGACCGCGCGACCGCTCAGGAGTGTGAACAAGGTGGCCCCAATCGCATAGATGTCGGAACGGGCATCCACCAGGTCCCAACGGCCTCGCGCCTGTTCGGGCGACATGTACGAGGGCGTTCCCAAACAGCATTCCGCCGTGCTGTCGCCCAGGTCATGGCCGTCGCTCACGCGCGCGATGCCGAAGTCGAGTACTTTCAGAGCACCATCGGCGGTGATCAGCAGATTGGACGGCTTGATGTCTCGGTGCACGACCCCATTGCGGTGTGCCACGGCCATCACCGCCATCAGCTCGGCCGCCCAGCTCACGACCTGCGCGGCGGGCAGCTGGCCACCGTGCGCGATCCGCAGCTCCTCCAGCGTGTGCCCCTGGAGCAGCTCCATGACCAGGTAGGGCGCGCCATCTTCGCAAACGTCGTCGTCGTCCACGGTCACGACCGCCGGATGCCCAACGCGATTCGCCGCGTAACCTTCGCGCCGAAACCGCCGCAGTGTCGCCGGTTTGCTCGCGAGCTCGCCGTGTAAAATCTTCAGCGCGGCGCGCTTACCGTTGCGGTGCGTGGCGGCGTAGACCTCTGCCATACCGCCTTGTCCGAGCAAGCGGTCGACCTGCCATTTGCCGTTTATTACCGCGCCAATGCGTGAGCCGGGCCCCGACATTCGAGCCATGCAGAGTAGCACAGGACCCCCGTTTCCAGCTCGGCTCGCCCAGCACCCGTGCGTCCGAACGTGTATCGGATCGAACAGTGTATCGGTCAGCACCGGCTCTGGTGATACACCCCGTCCCCGGGGGCGAGTTCGCTATTCCCGCGAGAATGCGGCCGTGGCGCGCCGCATCAGCCGAGCCCCGGGTGGGCAAGGGAATTGCACAACCGGGGGGGAAGAGGTGGCTGATGGACCGCTCCCGCTTGCTGTCGTTCGCGCCGCTCGCGATCGTCAGCTGGCTCACGACCAGTTGCGAAGAAGGCTTCGAGCCGATCTTCGACGGTCAAACGCTGAGCGGCTGGAACTTCGTCGGCATCAATCCCGGCGACGCGCACGTCGAAAACGGAAACCTGAAGTGCGACGGTCAGCCGAACGGCTACATCTATCGCAGCGAGGTCTACAGGAACTTCATCCTGAACTGGCGCGACGTGATGATCAAACGCCTGCCCTGACGCGCGCCGTTATTCGGCCGTGTCCTTCGGCATACGCACGGTCAGCACCGGACACGACGCATGGCGCACCACGCGCTCCGCGACGCTCCCCATCACCACGTGCGCGAGACCCGTCCGACCGTGTGTTCCGACGACCAGCAGATCGAAGCCATCGGTCTCCGCGATCTGCACGATGGTGCGAACCACGTTGCCTTGCTCCGTACGAGTCTGGACGCGGCCTCTGGCCTCGGCGGGGAGCTTGGCCATGAACGCTTCCATCTCGTCCTTGCTCTGCTTGAGGAGGATGTTCTCGACTGGCAAGCGATCGGTGCCCTCGAGCCATACCATCAAGTCCGGACGCAGCGTGTGCGGGATCTCCCACACGTGCAGGATCGTCAACTGTGCGTTGAAGCGATCGGCAAATAGCAGCGCGTAGTCGAGCGCTGCTTTCGAACCGGGAGAAAAATCAACGGGCGCAAGGATGCGGGTAATCGTCGCCATGTGCCGCGCATCATTGCGCCCGCGCCTCTCCGCTTTCAAGGCCTCTTCGATACCGAGATCTAAGTCCGGCGAGACGCGGACAATTTCCGCTGCTTCCTCCGGCTCCAGCGCCGCAGTGGCAAGAGCACGCTAGCGAGCGCCAGGGTCAGAACGCTGAGTCGCGGCCGGACCCGAGCCGGGCGGCGCACGGCGCATGAGTCGTCCTCGCTGCTGGATGAGTCATCCGAACAGGTTTCGCCATCGTAGCCGGAATCTTCGGGTCCCGAGGAGTCGTCCGAACAGGTCTCCCCGTCGTAACCCGTTGACTCGTCGTCCCCCGAGCAACCCTCGTCATCACCGCTTCCGGAGGAGTCGGATCCGCAACTGTCGCCCTCGGAGCCGTCCGAGCTGCAGGAGTCATCATCTTCCGAGGAGTATCCGGGGGGGTCATCACTGCTGCAAGCGAAGCCGACTGACGAAGCGCACGCCTCCTCTCGACCCTCGACGTACGAACCCTCGTCGGAGGAGTCGCCAGCTTGGCCGCCGAACCCCGAATGCGCTCCCCCGCCGCCCACCGGCGCGCCAACGTAGCCACCGGGCCCCTCACCGGCACCAATTGGAGCGCCGCACTGCGCTCCGTCGGATCGCTGAGCCAACCAGAGCGACGGGACGTCGGCGCCGGGTACGAAGCTCGGGGTGAAGTCCGCGCCGCTTGCCGTGCGGACTCGAGTGACGTGCCGGCTCAGGCGCGCCGTGCTCGGACTCCGCCCGGCGAGCGCGAAGGCCAAGTCGTCAGCGGCGCCGCAGCGCAACACCTCCGGCGCGATCTCGCCCGCTCGCACGGCGTCCACACACGGCGCGCTCGCCGGTCGCAGCGCAAGGATCCCCGGCGCGCACAGCGTGCCGACGCGCGCTCCGCCTTCGCCTCGACGCCGGACCGTCTCCACTCGCTCCTCACAGGTGCGCGTGGACTCCGCTGTGAGGCGAGCCTCCCGCGCGCGCTCGAAATACCCGCGCACCAACGACGGCACGGCGACGACGGATTCGGGCCCTGCGTCGCTCGTGACGGCGAGCGTGCGAGGCTCATGGATCGAGCGCGTTTCGGAGCTCTCGAGCACGAACGCGCCCTCGTCGTTCAGGTGTGCGGCGCGACGGAACAGGTAGTCGCTGTTCGAGGTGGCTCGGAGCCACGTCGCCGAAAGCTGCGGCGCCGCGACCTCGCTCGCGGCGTCGAAGCGCGCCCTGCCCGTACCGAAGCTGAACAGTGTGACGACGGCCGGCTCCTCCGCGTCGTGGAGCAGACCCGTGAGTCCGCCGCCGGCGCTACCCGGGGCGCTCAGCACGCGCAGCGTCTCGGTCCAGAATTCGACGGCCGGCGACGTATAGATCAACGCCAGATATTCGGCGTTCGTGGCGGCCGCGAGCGACGTCAGCTGGGCGCTCGGCAGCTCGAAGCCTTGATCGCTCACGAAACTTCGCAGGGCGGCGAGCGACGTCAGCACGGCGACCTGCGACGGTGGAACGCCGTGCAGCGGAAGCCCGGCGGTGTTCTCGAATACCGTGGGACCGCAGACCGCCGGCACGACGTCGGCTGGCGCTACGACGCGCGGCGCCGTCGCCTGATCGAGAGCGTCGAACCATGCGTCGTTCACCGGGTCGATTGCCGTGCCCGGGAAGAGCGGCATAACCCACGCGACACGGCCCGACGACGAACGCACCCGGACCGAAAACCAGCGGGCCGTGTGCGCTGCGGACGGCGCAATGGCGACGCGAACTTCCGTGGCAGCGGCCGCGTCTCCCTCGGCTGGCAGCAAGCTGCCCAGGGCAAAGCACGGCCGGGCCATGACCAGCAAGGACACGACGAAAAGCGCGGCCGCGGCACCGGCACGTCCCAAAACCCAGCCAAACTGCGACGCCATACGTGGTCCGACACTGCAACGGCAGTGCCGCGGCCAATCCGCGCAATTCTCCGGGCACGCAGCGCAGACTGTGAACTCTGCGGCTGTCGCAAACCGAACACACTCAAGGCGGAGGCAGCGTCGGACCAACGCGGCTCGGCAGCGCAGACTCCAGCCGTCGCAGCGCCTGACACGCCAGAGCCGGCTCGAGCTCCGAGCTCAGCGATTCGCCTCGTAAAAACGGGGCACTCGCGAGGGCCACGCGCCAATCGAGCTCCGGAAACACCGCGTCACGCAGCGCGTGCACGAGCTTTAGCGTGCGAAACGCATCGAACCACGTATGAACGCGCCGCCAGAGCTGGCGTTCACTCGGGCTCTCGCGCGCTGCGGCGAGCAAGACCTGGCGCGTTTGCAGGCCCTCGAGGAACCGCCCCAGCGCCTGACGTGCGGGTCCGGCCTGCTCGAGGACGTGCTCGGCGCCCTCGATGTCGCGCTGGGCCGCGAAGTGATCGAAGTACTGAAAGAGCACGTTCAGCACGGCAAACGTGTCGGGGTCGTACAGCTTCAGGTCGCGGGACTCTGCCTGCTCGGCACGAATCCGAGCGACGGCGCGGCCAGTGCCGAACGGCACTCGCGCCGAAAGCCGCGAGCGAATCCGGATCGGAGCCGATGCTGGCCGCGCGACGGGCCCGACTTTCGCGAGCTTGTTGAGCAAGTAGAAATCCTCGGCCGCGTTGCGTTTCGGGAAGCCGCGCACGGCCGCGTAGGCGTCCTCGCGAACGACCAGCGTGCTACCGATGGTGTGAAACGCATAGGGTGAGCCTGCCGAAGCCAAGCCGAGCACGTAATACCGCAAAAACATGTCGTACAACGCGCTGGCTCGATCGACGTCCGCCGCTCCGCTCGCGACGTGCTCGAACGGGTACGTCACGACCACGGCGTCGCATGCTTGCCGTTCCAGCTCGGAAAAGTAGTCTTCGGGCAGGTCCACGTCGGCGTCGCTGGTCGCGATCCAGGGCGAACGCAGCGCTCCCGACGCGTACAAGGCCAGCGCGATGTCGGAGCCGATGCGCCGGGCGAGTCCGACGCCCTGCTTTTCTGGCAGTCGGAACGACACGCTCTGGCGATCGACGACCAGGAGCTCTGCGCTCGGCGCTCTCCGCAGCCGCCCCCACCACAGCGCCGGTGTCTCCGCGACGCGCGCGGGGTCGATCAATCGATCGAGGAGCTGCGCGAAACAACGCGCGTTTTCGGCGTGCACCGCCGGCTCCGCGTCCTCTGCCCCGTTCACGACGACGACGCACAGGGTGGGACCACGCGCGCCTTCGAACGCGCGCGTGTAGCCATCGAGAAAATCCGCTGATTCCGCGCACACCGGCACCACCACGGCGCGTTCGAAGCGCTCCGCTAGGCGGCGGGCGAGCGCCGCTTCGGGTTCCGCGTACACGCGCAGGTACTGCTCTACCGACCCGACCCGCTTGGAGGCAACCGAGGACACGGCGCGAGGAATCCGTGAGCCCGTACGGCTCAGTGCACGCGCGCCTGATGCGGCAGCCGCGCGACGAGCTCGGCTTCGAAGTCGAGCAAACGGCCGGCGCGTTCCGCCACTTCGTGCTCCGAGTAGTAAAAGCGCGCGAGCCGGAAGAACAAGGCATGGTGACGCGATTCGGCCCGCGCCAGATCCATGTACACGCGCTTCAGCTCGGGCTCCTCGTCCGTGAGCGCCTGCGCCACCATGTGGAGCCGTTCACAGCCGCGAGCTTCCACGATGCCGGCGATCAGCAGTCGATCGAGCAGGAGCTCGTCCGTGCTCGATCGCATCTGCGAGCGCAGCCCGTTGACGTAGGCGTCCTTGTAGTCGTCCGCCAGCTGCAGACCGCGGCGCGCCAGCACCCGATACATGATGTGAAAGTGCTCGAGCTCCTCGCGCGAAAACTCGATGAGCGGTTCGATCAGCTGAGTCTTGTCCGGATATTTTGCTACCAGCGACATACCCGTGGCGCTCGCCTTGCGCTCACACGCTGCGTGGTCGAGGATGAACGCGTCGAAGTCGGCAAAAACGGCGGTGAGCCAGCTCGGCGGCGTGGAAATGCGGAGATCGAGCATTGAAGCCGCGGGAATCTACGTGCCGGGAGCCGCTTTGGCAAATGAGAGCGCGTGCACACGCAGCAGGCTCTCTTCGGCCGGCACGCCGAGACGTAGCGGGAAGCCGTAGTGACCGGTTCCGCGGTGCACGTACAGCCGATCGGTGCCGCGCGCCCAGAAGCCGTGATCCGGCGCGTTCATCAGCACGCGCAACATGGTCCAGGACAGGCCCAGGCTGAGCAACCCAACCTGCCCGCCGTGCGTGTGCCCCGACAAGACCAGATCGGCTTCGCCCGGCGGTAAGTGTTTGAAAGCGCCGGGATCGTGCAACAGCACCAGGCGCAGGCGCCCCGGCGTGCGCGGGTGCTCGCGACAGACCTGCTCGAGGTACAGCTGGCGGTTTTGCCACACGAAATCGATGCCGAGCACCTGCACGGGCCCCGCCTCGGTGTCGACGTCGACGGTCTCGTTCACCAGCAGGCGCACGCCGGCCTGCGACAGCGCGCGGGCCACGGTCTCGGGCGCCTCGTGGTCGTGGTTGCCGCGGCACGCGAACACCCGGCCAGACAGGGCACCGAGCGGCAGGAGCGCATCGCCGAGCAGCGCGGGATCCCCCTGCGACTCCATGGTCAAGAAGTCGCCCGTGAGGAACACCAGATCCGGCTGGCGCGCCAGCGCGCGCTCGCAAATGCGTCGCAAGCGCTGCACGGACATGAAGGGACCGAGATGCGGATCCGTGATCTGGACGATTCGGAGCGGACGCGTGGCACGCGCTCGGCTTCCGCCCATGCGCCGGACCCCGCGCACGTCTTGTCCGTCGCCGATCACCAAGTCGACGATCTCTCGGCGGCTCGTCAGAGACTGAACGATGCCGATCAGCGCGAGCAGGTATGGCAACCAGACGCCGAACGGAGAAAAACCGAACGTGCGCAGCACGACCCAGGGCAGCGCGAGCAGCGTGCCCGCCGCGAAGAACGCCCCCGGAATACTCACCAGGGCGCGATAGGCGAGCGATCGCATACGCGGCCGCACGAGGCACAGCGAATGCAAGAACACCGTCGCGTGCAGGTAGATGAACAACGGCGCTACGGGCGCGACCAGCGGGTACAGGGCCACCGCAAAGGCAGTGTGCAGCCCCAAGCCCACCGCCCGGAACAGAGCGTAGCCCCGCGAACGCAAGCCGAGCGCAGCGAGCACGACCACGACGTACGCGAGCAGCGACCCCACGACGAATGCGCGCACGACAACCCATGTTTAAGCCGTTTCTTGCCCAGCGCAAGCGGGCCGCGTCAAAGCCGGCCTGACAGGACCTGAGAAATTCGCAATACTCGCCGGCGGCATGGACTACGTCGGCCGTATTTTCCGCCCGCCCAGCGAAGCCAACAGCCTGCTTCTCCAGGTAACCGTCGGCTGCAGCCACAACCGCTGCACGTATTGCGACATGTACCGGGACAAGCGCTTTTCGACCAAAGCCTGGGAGCTCGTAGAACGCGACATCCGGGAAGCCGCTCTCGCGGGGCCGCGCTTTCGGCGCGTATTTCTGTGTGACGGAGACGCGCTGATCCTTGGTACGGCCAAGCTCGCGCGCATCCTCGAAGCCATTCGCGAGCACCTACCCTGGGTCGAACGCGTGGGCGCCTACGGAGACACGCGCAGCGTCGGCAAAAAGAGCGCCGCGGAGCTCCAGCAGCTGCGCGAGCTCGGCCTCGGCATCGTCTACCACGGCGTGGAGTCGGGCTCGGACGCCGTGCTCGAGCTCATCGACAAAGGGGGCACCCGCGCGCAGTGCGTGGACACGGCTCACAAGCTCCGTGCCGCGGGGATCGCCCATTCCGTGATGGTGCTGCTCGGCGTCGGCGGTGTGCGCTTCAGCGACGAGCACGCGCGCGAGACGGCGAATCTGCTCTCGGAGATGGATCCGCCATTCGTCGGGGCGCTGACCACCACCGTCGTGCCCGGCACGCCGCTCGCTGATGCCGAGCGCGCGGGCGCGTTCGTCCTGCCAGACAAGTTTCGCATGCTCGAAGAGCTGCAGGTGATCGTGGAAGAGAGCCGCTTCACGCACTGCCGCTTCTCGGCCAATCACGCCAGCAACTACCTGCCCCTCACCTGCGAATTGCCTCGCGATCGCGCCGAGCTGCTCGCGACTCTACGGAGCGTGCTTTTGCGCCGAGACGAACGCGTGCTCAAGCCGGAGCTCCTGCGCGGGCTCTAGCCGTGGCTGCGCTCGAGCCGTCCGAGCCCGCGGTGCGCATGCGCGGCGTGGGTCGTCAATTCGGCTCGCGCTGGATTTTGCGCGATTTTTCGCTGGAAGTACCGGCCGGGCAGACGCTGGCGCTGATCGGACCGAGCGGTTCGGGCAAGACCACCGTGCTGCGGCTGATCAACCGCTTGCTCGAGTGCAGCGAGGGCAGCATCCACGTCTTCGGTCGCGACGTCCGTGAGGGCGATCCCGCCGAGCTGCGGCGCGGCATCGGCTACGTCATTCAAGAGATCGGGACGTTCCCGCACTACACGGTCGAGAAGAACGTCGGCGTGGTGCCGGCCCTGCTCGGCTGGAGTCGCGAGCGTATTCGCGCGCGCACGCACGAGCTGCTCGAGCTCGTGGGCCTACCGGCGTCCGAGTTCGCGAATCGCTTCCCGCACCAGCTCTCCGGCGGGCAACGCCAGCGCGTCGGCTTCGCCCGTGCGCTCGCCGCCGATCCGCCGCTGGTGCTGCTCGACGAACCGTTCGCCGCGCTCGATCTGGTCACGCGCGAGGCGCTCCAGCGCGAGTTCGGACGACTCGCGCGTGCGCTCCACAAGACGTTCCTGGTCGTCACACACGACATCTTCGAAGCCGTGCGCATCGCCGAGCGCATCGTCGTCCTCGACGCGGGACGGATCGTCCGCGACGCCTCGCCCCGCGATCTGGTGCGCCATCCAGAGAGCCCCGTGGTCGAGGCGCTGCTCGGCGCGCACCGCTACCAGCTCGGCCTGATGACGGTCAGCCTGGACGAAGCCGCGCTGGATACCGCGCCCGCACCTGCCGCGCGCGACGCGGCGCTCGAGCTGCCGGGCAGCGTGTCCGTCTGGGAAGCGCTCTCCCAGCTGAGTAGCTCGGGCGCGCGCGCGGTACGCGTGACCGGCGCGGCGACCGCTCGCGTGCTCTCCCGCGAGCAGCTCCTGCGAGGCGCTGACTGACATGCCCACGGACCCAGCGATCCTCTGGAACGCCACGCTCGAGCACGTGGGGCTCACGCTGACTTCCGTGGTGTTGGCGGTGGCGCTGGGGGTGCCGCTCGGCGTGTACCTGGTGCGGCACCGCTTCCTGTCCGGCCCTGCGCTCGCGATCGTCGGCGTGATTCAAACCGTGCCGAGCCCCGCTCTGCTCGGCTTGATGATCCCCTTGCTCGGGATCGGCCAGAAACCGGCGCTGGTGGCGCTGTTCGCGTATGCCCTACTGCCGATCGTCGCGAGCACCTTCAGCGCGCTCGACTCCCTCGACCGCGCGGCCCTGGATGCGGCGCGCGGGATGGGCATGCGCCCGACGCAGATCTTACTCAAGGTGGCACTGCCTCTCGGTCTTCCCGTCGTGATGCGTGGCATTCGCGTGGCCACGGTCATCAACGTGGGTGTCGCCACGCTGGGCGCGTTGATCGGCGCGGGAGGTCTCGGCACGTTCATTTTCCGCGGCATCGCCCTGGTGGACACGCAGACGATCCTGGTCGGCGCCGTACCGGCGGCCGTGCTGGCGCTCTTGTTCGACGGCGCGCTGGCGCTCCTGGAACGCGCGCTCGTACCGCGCGGTCTACGCAAGCGATGAAGGCCCGCGCGAAGCTTCCGGCCGTCGCCGGTTTGCTCGGCTTCGCGCTCGCCGCGGTGCTGCTCTTGCGGCTTTCGTTCTGGGTCATGGACGCCCGCCGTGATTCGGCGAGGCACCTCAGCATCGGCTCCAAGGCAGACACCGAGGGCCTCTTGCTCGCAGAGATCATGGCGCAGCTCATCGAGCACGACACGGACCTGCGCGTCGTGCGGCGCACGCAGCTCGGCGGCACGCACATTTGCTTTCACGCGCTGCTCGCCGGTGAAATCGACGTGTACCCCGAGTACACGGGTACGGCGCTGATCGCGCTCCTGAATCGCCCGGCAGAGCGTGATCCGGCGCGTACCTACGAACTGGTGAAGCGTGGGCTCGAATCGGCGCATGGCCTCGAAATGCTCGAGCCGATGGCGTTCAACAACACGTACGCGCTGGCCATGAGCGAACGACGCGCGCGCGATCTCGCTGTCCGAACCATCTCCGATCTCGCGCGTCATCCCCAGCTGCGCGCGGGTTTTCCAGCCGAGTTTCTCGGACGCCGCGACGGATACCCCGGGCTCGCACGGACTTACGGGCTACGCTTCGCGCGCCCCCCGGCGAGCCTCGAAGCGGGCCTCATGTACGAAGCCGTGGCGGAAGGCAGGCTCGACGTGATTGCCGCCTACGCGACGGACGGTCGCATCGCGAAGTTCGCGCTCAGGGTGCTGGCCGACGACCGCGCCTTCTTTCCGCCGTATCAAGCCGCAGCGCTGCTCGGGAAGCTACCCGACGCCGCGCAACGCCAGCAGGTGCGGCGCGCTCTTCGCCGCCTCGCAGGGCGTTTGAGCGACGCCGAGGTCCGTCGCTTGAACGCCAGCATCGACATCGATCGCCGCCCCGTGCGCGACGTGGCGCGCGCCTACGTCCGGACCCTGCTCGCAGCAGACGCGCACGCTCGATGAACCGCTACTTCTCGCCCGTGACGTGCACCACCAGCTGCCTCTCGTGCGATCGACGTCGGTGCTCCCACAAATAGAGCCCCTGCCAGGTGCCGAGCGCCAGCCGACCCGCGCTGATGGGAATGGCTTCCGAGGTCCGCGTCAGAGCCGAGCGGGCGTGCGCCGGCATGTCATCCGGTCCTTCGGCGTCGTGCTCCCAGCTCCGTGACTCCGGGGCGAGATCGCGCAGCCAGCGTTCGAGATCGCGGAGCACCGCCGGATCGGCGTTCTCCTGAATCACGAGACTCGCCGAGGTGTGCTGTACGAATACGGTGCACAAACCGACTCGCACACCTGAACGCTGCACCACGCGCTCGACCTCGGCGCTGATGTTCACGAACGCGTGACCCGGAGTACGCACGCTGAGACTCTCCTGATGCTGCATGACGGGTAAGTACCTCGATAGCTTCGCTGGACTCGAGCGCTAGCTACCGACGCACACTCCGTAGTTGCGCGGCAGATTGGCAGAAGCTTGGCACTTGCCTGAGCCGCAAGTGCTGTCATCTTCGGCGGAAGTCGAGCACAGCTTCAGACAGGTTCGCGTGGCCTGCGAGCAAATGTGATCCCACGCGCAGGGACAATCCTCCCCCGCCTTCCCTGCGCCGGGCTCGATGCAGCTCGTCGTACCGTCTGCCCGCACCACCCCACAGGCCGTCTGCGGATCCTTGCAGGTGCAGTCGTCTTGACTCTGCGCGTCCGCCTGGCAAGGATACGGCTGACCGAGGTCGCAGCGGTCCGCGGTGACGCACACCGGGACGCGCACGTCTTTGCCGAGCGCGACGGATTCCCGAAGCGAACGCTCCGCGCAGTAGCTGCGCTCGGCGCACACGTCGGAGCCGTCACAGCAGTACGGTCTGCACTGCCCGTGCTCGGTTCCCACACAAGCCAGGCCAGGAGCGCAGTCGGCGGAAGTGTTACAGGGGGCATCGGCTGGATCCTTCCCGGCGAGCCGGCACTCCGGGCGCGGCTGCTCGCCGTTCGCCGGCAGCGTGCAGGCGTAACGTCGAGGCGCGGCGTCCGCGGAGGCGTCCAGACCTCCTGCTTCCGGCTCGGACGTGGTGGCGTCTGCTCCAGCGTCGGAGGCGCTCGCGTCTTCACCCGGGGCGCCCGCGCCAGCGCAAGCCTCTTCATCGTCAGGATCGCAGGACGGGCTGACGCCGCACAGCGGATGTCGCCCCGATGCGTCCTCGTTCCCGTTGGCGTCCGGCGCGCTGGTGTCGTGGACGTACTCGTCCGGCGGCGAGCCATCGAACGGCAAGCACGACGGGGCTTTGCACGCGCCGTCGTCGTTGGACGTGGAGTTGCTGCCGCAGTGCGCCAACAGCGAAAGGGCGGCGAAGCTCGCCGAAAGTCCAAGTATTAGTCTTGAAGCCATGAAAAGGTCGCCGGTTACGACGTCCCAAGCGCCTCAAGCTTAGCATTCGATCTGCACGGGAACAGTCCCGTGCGAGACTTCGCGCTCTTCGCGGCGCGACGCAGGGAGAAAAGCGCTACGGGCGCCTCAACGCGCGGTAATGCTTCGAACCACGAAATTTCCCGCCTTGTCGTAGGCGCGCACGCTGAGCAGCGCGGCGCCGGCGGGCATGATCGCCGAAACGTCCGCGTTCAGTTCTTCGCGCTGTTCGTCGAAGACGCCGTCCGCGGGATACAGCGGAAACCATTCGTCGGTGCCCGCTACGGCTACTTCGATGCGGTGGATGGGGCCTACGCCGTCCAAGAGCGTCGCCTGCAAGCGCCGCCCCTGCAGTCTCAGCGCGTCGATGCTCGGAGGCGTGTTGTCCACGAGCACCATGCCGCTTTCCATGTCGTCGCGTTTGACGCGATCGGGAGGGTTCGAGAGCTCGTCGCTCGCGATGACGCGCACGCGGTACGCGCCTTCTGGCAAGTCCGACGTATCCCAGGTGTGGGTTTCTTTCGTGAGCTTTTCGTGCGGCTTCAAGAGATCGTACCACGTCGTCGTGCCGACCAGGCGGTACTGCAGGCGATAACGCAGCGAGTCCTTGTCCGGATTGTCGACCTTCCAGGTCAAGGTGACGTTGGCGTCGGCTTTCTTGTCGATCGGACCGCCCGACTCGGCGACGCCTGCGGGAGAGGCATCCGAATCCTTACGACTCTTCTTCGCGCCCGAGCTAGCGTCGATCTCCGTGACCACAGCGCGCAGGTTGTCCGTCACGAAGGGCAACGTGACGTCGTTGAGAATGGCGTTCTTGTCTCGGCTCCAGCGCGCCCGCACCTGGATGAAGCGAGCCGGCGCGCTCTGGACCGGACCGGGCGCGGCGAGCGGATTGCTCCAGGCGCTCCACGTGTCGTCGGGCGCGAGCGTGTTGCCGGTGCGTGTCGAAAACTCGAGCACCCCCGTCGCATCCCAGCTCAGGCGCCCGTACTGCGCGCGGATACCTGCATCGAGCACCTTGCTCGTCCAAACGGCTTCCGTGCCCCCCATCCCGCGTACGGGGTGCAAGACGGCCGGATCGCTCGCGGCCAGCACCGGCTGCTTGCCGCGTAGGAGCAGCGCGCCAATCTGACGCTCGTCGGTGTCGGCGACGAGCACCGAGTTGTGATTCGCGTCCACGGTGTACACGCGGCCGTTCACGCCAGTGCCGACGTACGGCCGTCCATCGTCTCCGAGCGCCAGGCTCACGTAGTGCTCCTCGGCGTCGTCCAAAAGCTGGTCGGGCGTGCCCTCGGGAGAAAACGCGAACAGCGTCCCCTTGCCGGAGACCTTGGCCGGCGGTTGCGCGGGTTGCGCGGTGGCCGGCTGATTGCCGGACTGGGCGCGGCGCGACGGAGCGTAGCTGCCCGCCTTGATTTCATTGGCGATCGCGAACACTTCGCCTTTGGAAGATACGCTGATCGCGCGCACTTCCGTGCGACCGAAGTCATGAAGCACGCTGGCGCGACCAGGACCCGTGATCTTGTAGAGCTTGGCCTTGTCGCTCGCGCCCGCGTACAGCGTTCCGTCCGGCGCGACGGCGACGCTCATGAGGTGTTGCTCTTCAGCGTCGAAGTAAACCTGCGCCTCACCGCCAGCGCCGATGCGCCAGAGCTTCCCTTCCGGACCGGTGGCGGCGAACACGGAGCGCGTCTTCGGGTCGTACGCGACTTGCCAAACGTGCTCTGCACCCTTGAGAGTCGCGACGTCCGTCAGCTTCCCGCGATCGAGCTTCATGACTTTGCCTTCCGGCAACGTCCCGAGCACCACACTGCCGCCCCACGCCTCCGCGAGCGACGTCACGACCAGGCTCTTGGTCTCGGCGACCACCGTGATCTTCGCGCCACGCGCCTCGAGCACCTTGCCTTCGTTGCCCGTACCGAGCAGGAGTGAGCCGTCGCGACGATCGAGGACGCTCCAGATGACGTTGCCTTGCGCAACGGGGATCGTGCCCAGGTTCAAGCCCGCTCGCACACGGCCCGCAGAGTCGACCGCGACGCCCTTCAAATCCCCACCTTTGTAGTCGTCACCGTTCTGGAGAATGAAGCGGCGAGTGCCCACGGCTGCGGCGGGCGTGGGCACCAGGGTCAGAGCGACCGCGGTGAACATCGGAAGCAGTTGAACGATTCGTTTCATGGGAGGGAACGTCCTCGCATCAAGAGGGGGCAACAGCGGGGTGTACGGTGGTGAACATCGCAAGCGGCGTGCACGAGCTTCAGCGCAAGATCGGCCTGACGGTGACCGAAACACGGTCTTGCCCGACCAAGAAATCCGAGAGCGGCACCACGTGGCGCGCCATCGGTTGAAAGGCTTCCGGAGCAACGGAGCTCGTCGTGGGGCGGATGCTGTCCATGGCACCAGGCGGCAAATTCTTGGCCACGTGCCCACGGTAGCTCACGGCGCCCGCCGGAGCGTTGTACGAAACGACGACGGATTTGGGAGGGAACACCGGATTTTCCAGGTTTCGCACCAGCTCCGCGACCGTGTCCGGGTCCGCCACGTCGCGCTCCTCCATGTATCCGGGGCTGAGCTCGAGCGAGATGGTCTGCCCGGCCATGTGCTCCGGAATCGGCACGCTGATCAGCTTGTGAATGTCGGGTCCCGCCCAGGGCACCAGCGTGAGCCGGATGCGCGCCGGCTGCCCCGCGTCGATCTCCGGCTCCAGAACCTCGGCGCCGCGCAGCCTCAGGATCTCGCGTGCGAAGCGCAGCTCGATCTCCGTATCGGCCCGCTCGATGATGACCGGCTCCCAGGAGTTGTTGAGCAAGGCGCCCGCCGCGCGCACCAAATTCGAACGCATGAAGTCCTGCGCCTCCGGAGAACCGCCGATCGACACACCGAAGTCTTCGAGCACGATCTCGCCGTGGCCTTTGATCTTGAGCCGGCTCCTGGCAGTCCAGCTCACGTCTTGCTTCTCCGAAGCGGTGGTCGTGAGCGCGTTGCCGAGCGCGATCGCCATGAACGACGGCGTCATGAATTTTTCGTGCGCCACCTCGAACTTCCAGTCCGTAAACGCTGCACCCGGCACGCCCTTCACCTTCAACGTCATGGGAATGATGGGAGCGCGCGCGGAGTGCGATACGACGATGGACGCCTGGCGATCGTTCACCAGCGCTCCGACGTCGCGCACTGGCATACCGATCTTGAAGCTTCGCTGGTCCGTGGCCAAAAACCAGAGCACCTTGGCAATGGCCGTGGGCATGGCCGTGATACCCGATTGCATCATGGGGTGACCGAACGCGACGAGCTTGTCTCCCTCCACGCGCGTCACGGTGCCGAGGCCCATGGAGCTCACGTCGCCGCGGATCATCTGTACGCCGATGGCGCCGCCGTCCACGAAGCGCTTCGGCGCGTTGGGGTCGTTCGCGCCGCCTCCGCCCGCTTGCATGGGCTCGAGTCCGAGCGGCTCGAGCAACTGCTTGGCCATGTCGATCGACGCAGAGTTCATCCCACCCATGAGCAGGGGCGTCGCGACCGGCGCCAGCGCACCGGCCTTGCCGATGCCGAGCGCCACTTTGGCTTTACCCACCTGACGGGCGTGCTGCTCGAGGTCGTACGAGCCGATCTTTCCTCGAAAGCGATTCGGTCCGGTCGCCGAAACACGCGCGACCTTGGCTGGCGCAGCCGGCAGCGGCGAAAGAGGCCAACCGTCGATTTGCGGCGGGAGCGGTCGCACCATGTCATCGAGCATGGCGCGGATCGGCGTCACGCCCGCGATCGGCTCGGACGCGAACTGCCAGCCGTAGGCGTACGCGCCGATCATCTTGCCGTTGATGTAAATCGGGCTGCCGCTCATGCCTGCGACGACCTTCGCGACCTCGAGACGCGGGTGCCGTGTCTTGATCAGGATGAGCTCTTGTCGCGGCCTGAAGTTATCGAGAATGTCGATGATTTCGACGTCGAAGCGCTCCGGCTTCGTCCCCTCGAACACCGTCAGCCCGTAGCCCTTCATGCCCTTCTTGAGAGCAGAGACCGGCAAAGTGTCAGGACGGGACGTGATGCCGTCCGCGTGAGCCGAGCGCAATCCGAAGGGGAGAGCGGCGCACAGGCCCGTCAGCACGGCAGTTGCGAATATCAGGTTCGAAGCACGCACGCGGCCCAGTCTAGCAGGCGAGGGCAGCAGCGCAGTAGCTCGGGACTGTTACGGAAGGCCTCTGCTACCCTCGTCGGGCCTTGGACCTCGCCGTCATGCTCGCGCTCGTGGGCTCATTTGCCCTGCTCGTGACGATGCACGTGGCGATTGCCGCGGGATTGACGCTCAAACCCCCACGCTGGCGCGGCCTCCTGGCCCTCTTGGTCCCGCCGCTCGCGCCGTACTGGGGCATGCGTGAGCGCATGCGACGGCGCACCGCGCTCTGGGTCGTATCCTTGATGGTTTACATCGTCGCGCGCCTGGCTGCCGGCATTTGAGCCGAAGAGCCGCGCCCAAACACCGGCAGCGCCTCACCTTCTATAAGGGCGCGTCGCCGTCAGCGCGTCCAGGCGCTGGAAGCCTTCAGCCGCCCAACGGTCCCTCACCCGCCGCGCGAGCTCCGGTTGGGTGTCCCAGGGTACGGCCATGGCATACACGAGACACGTGTCGGGATACGCCGGGTAGGCCGTCCAGGCCGCCGAGAACTCCCGTCTAGAAAAGCCGAGCGCGAGCGAACCATCGACGGAGCGCACGGCGATCGGCGTGTCCCGCCAGACGGTTTCCCGTTCGGAGGCCCGCCCCAATTGCACGTCGAAGGCGTTCAGGCGCGCGCGCGCCTCGAGCTCGAAGCGACGCAGGCAGGCGCGGCTGTCGTCCCCCGCCTTGGCATCTTGCACGAGCAGAATCGAAACGACGTGATGATCCGCGCCATAGCGAAAGCCCGCGAAATGATCGATCCCCCAGAACCGCACGCGCTTCCAGTGCTCCCAATCCGGAGTGGGAACGTGCACCTGGTCATCCTTGTCGTTACGCGCCCCCCACGGCTCGTTCAGCTGGCGGAGCAGCGCTGCCGCGTGCGGGTCGGATGCGTCACCCCCCGGCGCAGCCACAGAGATGCTCGCGGGCGTCGGTGGCGTGCCAGGGGGCTGCCGCACCGGAGACGAGCCGCACCCGCAGAGCAGCAGGGCGCCCAGCACACAGACTCGCCAAGGGCCGGCGGGTCGTGCCCATGGACTGAATGAGCCGCGCTCGAAAAACATGCCTTTGGGTTGGACGGCCAAGGTGAGCGAAGCATCGAATTTACATCGCGGTGGAAAAGCGGGCCACTGCCCCGCCGTTCTCGCGTGAGTTTTGCGCAGAAGCCTAAATTCTTGCCGTTCCACGGCCGTGAAGAGGGTATGCCGAACTCTGCTTGGGGGGGCTCCGAACGAAGAGCTCATCCGCGTGTCCCGTTCCAGGCGACCGCGCGCCTGTTCACCGAGGCGCAGATAATCGGCGACTACTCTGTCCTGGACCTGTCGGTCGGCGGTGCGCGACTGTCCGGCCCGGTGGCACCCACCTTGGGCGGTGTCTTCGGAGTGTGGCTCTCCTCGACGCGACTCGGCGCCGTGCGCGTGGCCGCGGAAGTCGTACGCGTGCAGCCAGGCCAAGACGGCCAGGTCGCGATCGGCATCAGATTCCGAAATCCGCCTTCCAAGATCGAAGCGATGATCCAGGAAGCAGTGCTGGCCGAGCTCGAAGCAGCGAGCAAGCAAGCTTCCGAAGGCGTGTGACTCAGACCTGGTAGCTCTTGAGGCGCACCGCGTTCAGATCGGCGACACCCAGACCGAGGTCGCCAGCGACACGGATGTAACTCGGGTCACGTCCCGCGTCCTTCAGCGTCTTTAGCCCACGCGCGGTGCGCTCGTCGTCCACGAGCTTGTGACCGAGCGCCTCCATCGCCACCGGATCGGTCGACACGTACACCGCGCCGTGCGGGATGCGCGTCTTGGGATCGCGATCGAGCGGACCGCGGTCGTACATGATCTTGAATGCGTCCGTAATTTGCAGGCGCACGCGGCTCGTCACGATCGGATGATTGTAGAGCATCGCGATCTGAGGGCTGGCGTTGTGCGCGTGATGATCGTGAGGGTTGTTGACGTTGCCGTGGGTGATGTTCTTGAGCGTGCCGGTGTAACCACAGATCGAATGATCTTTGATCATGGTCATGTTGATGACCGCCGTCGCCTCCAGCAAAAAACGCGAATACTTGGTGGGTATGCCCTGATAGATGCGCACGTCGCGCATCGGGTGATCGTTGTTGTTGTGCGTGCCGGTCTTGACGCCCTCGGGCAATTTCCAGTTCCGCAAGTTGACGCGCGTGCCGAGCAAGAATGACGGGTACTGTTCGTACACGGTGATCTTGTCCGCCGGTACTCCAAGCGCGATCAGCCCCTCGACGAGCGGCTGGATGAGCTCGAAGTTGACGGCCATGGTCTGGCCCTTCTGCCCGGCGATGCCGTTCGGCTTGATGGCGACCACGTCGTCCTTGTGAATGAACTTGCGCAGCGCTTCGACCAGGTTCGGCGCGCCCGTAAACTCCATCATGGCTTTCTCGAGCACGCGGCGCGCGACCTCCTCCTTGGGCCACAACTGATTGGGCTGCATCACGCTCGCGAAATCCCCCTTCGCGGAGACCTTGACGACCTTGCCGGGCACGGACAGCGACATGAAGCCGATCGGCGGCTTCGCCACCAGGTCACCGGGCAGCGCCGCGCCGAGCGCTCGGCGGGACGTGGCGAGCCCGGCGCCGAGCAGGCCCGCGCTGGCGGCGCCCTGAAGTAAGCGGCGTCGTGAAACTTCTTTGTCGTCTGACATGGCCGTGCCCTCCGCTCTACATGAATCGCGTAACACGCCCTGTCTATTCCAGCAAACGGCCAGGGTACGACTGGCGGCGCACTTTGCGCCTTTTCCGCACCGCGAGCGCCAGAGTGTCAGTCGCAGCGCTCGTGTCGCCACGCCGTTCGCCGGCTTCGCGCCAGCCAGCGCGCCGCGCGTCGCGCTGAAAACACTGAGCTTTCGCTCCGGCACGCCATTCGCAAGTGTGCCCTCCCCGAAGCGAGACCAGCGCCACACAACGGGGCGCGGCTCGCACCGGTGAGGAAAACAAAGTCATGGAAAACGGAAAAATGAAGATCGTGTATGTCATCAGCCAGCGCAACAACAAGAGCTACTGGAACCGCGTCGGCGTCGCGTTCGTCAATAGCGACGGCTCGATCAACGTGAAGCTCGAGGCCATGCCGGTGAGCGGCGAGCTTCAGATTCGCGACTACTCGGCGCGCGAGGACGCGGCGGGTTCGAGCTTCTCGCGCCGCACGCACGAGGACGCGCTGGAATCCTTCCAGGACGCTTCCTGACATGGAAAGGCAGACGGAGATGCCATCGCGTCGGTCATTCGCCGAAGCGACCATGGATCCCGGGGCTGCGTCGACTCCGTGCGACGCAGCGGGTGGGGGTCGCGCGTTCGCGGCCCCCGCCGCACGGGTTCAGAGCGATGCCAACGCCACCAAACGCACCTGGCTAGCGCTCTGGTCCCCGGTACTTTTGAAGCTCGCGCTGGCAGGCGCTGCGCTGACCGGCATGGCGCTGATCGGCGTCTTGTCGGAACGCTACGAGCTCGAGCAGCGCCCCGACGAGCAGTGGCGCCTCGTGCAAAAGCTCAGTCCGACTTTGCTCGCGCGCGCGAACGCGGCGCCGCTCGCGAGCGCTGCACCGGCTAGCTCTGCGCAGACAACGCATCACGCGGATCGAGAACAGAGCGTGCCGGCGGACGCTTCGGACAAAGCAGTCCCGGTCGAGCGGAAGATCATTCTCAACGTGGCAACGTCCGAGGAGCTTCAGCGTCTACCGGGCGTGGGTCAGAAACGCGCCGAAGCGATCATCGAGCTACGGACACGCCTGAAGGGTTTCAAACGGCTGACGGACCTGCTGCGCGTGAAGGGCATCGGGCCGCGGGGCTTGAAACGCATGCTGCCGCTCTTGGAGTTGAATCCGCCGGCAGGCGACGCTGGCGCACCAAGCTAGGGCGAGTCACATGGACGCTACGGGTACTTTTTCTTTGGAGGTTCTGCTTATCGCAAATCTCTGACCGGTGCCCGGGCCGCGACTCGTGGCGCAGCGCGCCAGGCGCGCGAGCCTTTGACGCGCACCTCACACACGTGCTTCAAGAGACCACTCTGTCACTCCTGTTTCCACGTTCGAAGCGCCACCGCGACCTAATAGCGGTGCTGCTGCTCGGCTCCACGTCCATGAACGCACATGCCGGCCCGGCTGGAGAACCACCGGCGTGGGTTGCTCTCGGCTGGGATGGCGGTGCACAGGGCGCTGCCTGTCTTCAGCCAGCCGAGCTCGAGGAAGCCGTCGAGGCGCGCCTCGGTCGCGTCGTCTTCTCTGGGAACGGCGAAGCCAGCGCGCGGCTCACGGTGAACTACGTGGAGCCGCTTGCCGCAGAGGGATGGCGCGTGTCCATCGCTATCGCTGAGAGCGACGACACCATCTGGGGTGAGCGCTCGCTGTCCACGCCTGAGGGCGACTGTCGCGCACTGGACGATCCGCTCATCCTGGCGGTCGCTCTGATGGTCGATTCCGAACTGATGCGGGCACGCACCCGCGCCGTTCCGCAGCACGAGCAACCAGCGGAAGCTCCCCGCCCCGCGGCCCCCCCACCTGCAGTCGAGACTGCTCCGGGTTTCGCTGCCTGGCGCCGCGAAACTCTGGAGCTCAAAGGCGCGCTGCAAGTTGGGCCAGTCCTGGGCCAGGGCGTGTTGCCCAACAGCGCTTGGGGAGTGCACGTCGCGGGCAGCGTGAGCGCGGGCATTCTGCCGCCTCTGCGCGTTCGAGCCGACCTGTTCCTACCGCAGCGCGTGGCGCTGGCCCCCGCTGGCCACCTCGAACTCTCGAGGTTTACGCTCGGTGCTGGGCTGTGTCCGGCGCACGAATCCCGAATCTACGAGCTAGGCGCTTGTGCGGGCCTCAGCGCTGCCATCTTGCGCACGAGCAGCACCGGGCTCGTGCAATCTCGACGATTTATCCGAACGACAGCGGTCTTCGATGCGTCGCTTCGGGGAAACTGGGTGTTCGCTCCGAGTTGGACGGTCGGGGTCGAGTCGGGGATAGGCGTGCCACTGGAAAGGCCCGTCTACGTCTACGAGCGCCCCGGCCTGGCTGACCAAAGTGTGTTCCGGACATCGCCCGTCACGTTCTCCGCGACAGTCGCCCTAGGGGCACGTTTTCGATGACGAGTCGAACGCTCAACTCCGCGGAATCAGCCGCTGGCGAGGCCGAGTCGTCTTCGGATCTGCGCTCGGATCAGAAAATTCCCCGGGTGCGCCCATTCTCGGAAGCAGCACCTAACGCAAGTGCTGCCGAGATGGTTCAAGCGGATTCCGGCGTAACTCCGGCACCCTCATTTCCTGAAATTTTTCAGGCGGAAGTGCGCTTTCTTTGGCGCGCTCTGCGCAGCCTCGGCGTCCCGGAGGCGGATACTGATGACTTGTGTCAAGAGGTCATGATCGTCGTGCACCGACGACTAAACGATTTCCAGGGGCGCTCCCTGCGCGGGTGGCTCTACGGGATTTGCGTGAGGGTCGCGTCCGACTACCGCAAGAGCGCCCGCGTCAAACGACGCTCGCGGGATCCGATTCCTGAACAGGCCGTCGCGCCCGCTGCCGAGAGCGATGCTGAAGCGAAGAAGCTCGAAGCGCGCCTGCTCCGAGTACTCGATGAGCTCGACTACGACAAACGGGTCGTGTTCGTACTTTACGAGCTGGAAGAGCTCACGCTGCGCGAGATCTCCGAGGCGCTGTCCATTCCTATGCAGACGGTTTACTCGCGGCTACAGAGCGCTCGCGAACATGTCCGCCGCGTTTTCGCCGCACGCTGGCGGGACCATCACCGAGCAGGTGTGAACCATGCAAGATGACGACGCGCCGGAACGCCTGTCTCGAGGCTCCGACCCGGAGCTTCGCGCCGCATTGCGCAGCATGGTCGAGTACGCACCCCAGACCGCGCGCGTGGCGCGCGTCGCGCAAAACGTTGGCCTCGCCACGGGCGTGCGCCCGGAGCTGCTACTCCCTCCGTCGCAAGGGGGCACCTCTCCCGCGAGTACGTCCGCTTTCAAGACGACGCATGCTCACACAGCGACGAGCGCCTTCGGCGCGGGCGCCAAGATCGTTGCGGCGAGCGTCGTCGTGGTCACAGCCGGCTTGCTCGGTCATTGGGCGATCACGGCGAACGGCTCGAGTCGCAGCGCCAAGCCCCGAACAGCGGCGGTGTCAGCCTTGTCGAGTCGGCCGCATGCAACGGCTATCGCGGCGTCATCCGCTCGCTCCTCGCGCGGAGCCCCGCCGGGTGTGATCGGAGAAGCGCCGAAGACGGCTGCGCCGCCAGCGATCAGTACGGCAACCGCCGCGCGAGAACCGGCGCGGCAGCATCCGCCGCACCTGGAACGCAAACCCGACCGCCCCCAGGGCGAGCAGAGTGGAGCTCTCGACGCCAAACCAACGCCGAGCTCGAGAGCCCCGCGCTCGCAACGGGTCAGCGGAACAGAGCCCCTGTCTGCGGCCTCCGCCTCCTCGCCAGCGGTCCATGACAGAGCCGCGGCGGCCGACGAGCTCGGCCTTCTGCATCTCGCGCAGAGTGCTCTGCAAACCAGTCCAGCCCAGGCTCTCCATCTCGCCGCTCAACATCGCAATGAGTTTCCGCGAAGCGCGCTGGCACAAGAACGCGAGCTGATAGAGATATCCGCGCTCGTACGCCTGGGTCGCCGCGCGGAAGCGAGAGGCCGAGCCGAGCGTTTTCGTCGAGCGTACCCGCGCTCTGCTTACGAGCGGCAGCTCAGCGTCATTTTGCCAGAGCGGTGAGCTCGTCGCTCCCGAAACCCCAAGAAACTTTGCGTGCGCTCCCCACTTTCATCGGCAGAGGTATCGTGATGCGAGGATTGCGAAGCAACTTGGGAAATGGCTGGCTGGTCGCAGCGGTGCTGGCGGGGAGCGTGGTCGCCGTCCTGCCCTCGTGTGGCGGCAGCAACGAGGCCTCGATCGGCGTTGGTCCCGGAGTGGACGGCGGCGCCGGACGCGGGGGACAGGGCGGAACCCTCGGGGGTCCAGGCGGTGGCAACGGCGGCGGCGCATCCGGTGCTGGGGGCGGAGGCGGAGCCAGCAGCCCGTGTGGTGCCTCACCGTGTGCCGACCACAGTGGTCCCAAAACGTTCATCGTACCCGGCGCACCCAGCAATGCACCCGAGCTATTCGCCGGACGGCCAGTGCGAGAACCCGGTAGCAACCCGACGCGTCAGCCGGCGATCGTTTACCCGAATCACGAAACGCTTTTTCCCATCAACGTTTCGCGGATTCGGCATGAATGGTCCGGAGCCCAGAGCGACTTGTTCAAGCTCGTGTTCACGGGTCCTCGTACGACCGTTCACGTGTACACGACGACCAGAAACTTCACTCCGTCGGAGGAAGAGTGGGACTGGATTGCGGAATCGAACCGCGGGCAAACGGTCCGGTTTCACCTCGAAGCCGTGCTGACTTCAGCGCCGACGGAGGTCTGGCGGTCCTCCGCGATAGATCTCGCGTTCAGCGAAGCGGCCGTGGAAGGGGCCATTTACTACTGGTCCACGGGCACGAAGGGCATCATGCGCGCGCTCGTGTCGGATCCCGTGCCGCAGAAGTTCTACACGGATCCGGCCGCAGCGGATGGCAACAAGTGCGTCGCCTGTCACACGCTCTCGCGTGACGGTAAGCGCTTGGCCGTGGGCTACGAAGGCGAACGGTTGCGGGAGGTGAGCGTGCCCGAGCGCGCCACGATCGTGCCCAGTGCGCAGGATGGCGGAGCTCCCGTGGGCGGACCCGGCGCTGCTCAAGGTATGCCAGCAGCGTGGACGACGTTCTCGCCTGACGGCAAGCTGCTCCTGGTTGCCGCCAACGGTAAGCTGACGCTGATCAACTCGGACACCGGCGCACTGGTCGGCCCATCCAGCGGGGCCGTCAGCGTTCCCTCGGGAAAGGTCGCGACACACCCCGACTGGTCGGCGCTAGGCGACAAGGTCGCCATTACACTGGGCACCCGAGGCGGAAACAAGGAAGTGGAAGGTGGCTCGATCGCCATCCTACCCTATGCGAACGGCGTCTGGGGAACGGCGCAAGTTCTGGTCGCGAGCACGGGCGCCACTGACAACAACTTCTTTCCCACTTTCAGCCCCGACAGTCGCTGGATCATCTACGCGCACGCCAGCGGAAAATCGAAGGATGCCGTCTCCGCCACGCTGCGCATGATTCCCGTCAGCGGCGGCGCGCCCATCGTGCTGAAGCGGCTGAATGAACGCGTCAACAATCGAGACGGTACGACAGGTATCGGAAATTCGATGCCGACCTGGGCTCCCTCTTCCAGGGCCGGCACGTTCTGGTTGGCGTTCTCGAGTCTGCGCGCCTACGCCACGCTGCGCCCGCAAGACAATCAAGAGGATCAAATCTGGATCGCGGCCATCGACCCCACCCAGAGCGACCCGAGCTACTCCGCCTTCTGGGCACCGTTCCAGAGTATGCAAGAGGGCAATCATCGAGCGTTCTGGACGCGCGCGAGCGAAGACACGCAATGCAGTTGCGCCGAACGCTGCGGCGACTCACTCGACAACGATTGCGACGGAACGGCGGACGAGGCGGGCTGCGTGACCTGTCAAGAAAAAGAAATCTGCGGGGACGGCATCGACAACGATTGTGATTGCGTGATCGACGACTGCAACGTGGAGCTGTGCACCGACGGCGTCGACAACGACGGGGACGGTCTCATCGACATGGCCGACCCAACCTGCGAGATCGTCGAGTAGCGCGAACCTGACGAACCGGGTCTGCCCATTCAACCCCGCCACACGGCTGGCTGGCGAAATTGAAACGATCCTACCGTCACGGGTTCCCCCTGTTCATTCACTGGCTCCGCGGGCGCACTGCAGCTGCCAGACCCGACTACGCGGTATCGACGCACCTCGCCGATCTCCGTGTTCTCGCGCGCGACGAGCGCGTGCTCGGTGACGTTCACGCTGCAGCCGTTGGTAGCCGTCCTGAAGCGTCGCGCCTCGACCAGGATCTCGACGTGCGCCGGATACTGCCCCGTCGCTCCCTCCTCGATGTCGGCAATACCGAGCTCGAAGCGCAGCTCCGCATTCGTGGATAGAAATAGATTGTCCACTCCGCTCTCGAAGCTGTGCTGCGTGGCGCACGCCAGCTGTTCCGAAGGGCGCTGGCTCCTGGAGATCGCGCCGCTGAGCTCCACACCCAGCGCGCAACTGCCGGATAGGCTGCCGGCATCCCGGTCGTCGTCACCTCCGCATCCGCATGTCACAAGCGCACCGAATAGAATTACGGCGCCCCGTGCCTTGCCCATACGGCCATCATACAGCGCCGCGCGGCGGCTCTTCAATCGCCCCCGCCGCAGGCTTGCTTACATTTGCCGTTTCTGCACAGGTTGAGCTGAACCGCGAGCGCGATGACCGGATCCGTGTTGGAAGTCAGCCCGTGTTCTTCGAGACAGGGCAGCGAACACACCGTCTGATCCTGTAGCGACGTCAACAACAGGCACCCGCGGTCGGCGCTGCACAGGGCGACGAGGTTACATTTCTCGTTTGCTCGGCAAGCGGCCCACTCTGCGGTGCAGGGCCCGTCTGCTCCCAACACGCAGGCGCGGCACGACTGCTCGGCGGCCGCATCAACGACGAAGCCAGATTCCGCGCCGGCATCGGCCGGCTCATTCTGAAGCGGCGTCATGTCGATGCAGCCCGCCAGGACCAGCACCGTAACCAGACCCAAGGCTCCTCCGAGCGCAATTTTGCTCACGGTTCCCCCTCCCCTCCGAAAAAATCGTAGCGCAGTCCTACGAAGGCTCTGAATTGATCGACGGGCAATAGGTCGGCTTGCCGGAGGGGCGCTGGGTTCCCGCCAGCCGGGATGCTGTCGGGCCCGACGACGTACGCTCCCCGCTTTGCGGTGATGTACGCGCCGCTCAAGCGATAACTGAGGCCACTGAGCCCGGGCACTGGCCCGCTGAGCGTAGCTCGGAATTCCGCCGCTGGATTGGCGTAGGGCACGGAGGAGAACGTCCCGTCGAACACTCGCGTCGGCGGCGTTTCTCCAACGTAGCGCGCCGCGAGACTGGGAGTCGGGAGGAGCCCGCCGAATGCGTACGACAGCCGCGCGTTGCCGAATACCTGCGGCGCGACCTCGAGCTGCCGCGTACTGCCATCGCGAGCCTTCCGGCGCGTGAATGCCGCGGTCGCGTTCAAGGTGTAGCTCAGACGGCTATCCAGGAACGTGCCGCTCGAGACCGCGTTGTAACCGTAGTTCTCGATGCTGGCGACGTTCCGGTACTGACTCACCTGGATCGCGGTGATGGGCAGCTTCCCCTCGAGCTGGAGCTGCTCCCGTTCCGCCGGAGACAGCCCGCGCGCCTCGATGAGGTTCGACCACCAGGTCCGAAACACACCGAACAAGAGCCGGTGCGCGCCGAAGCGCTGTTCCACGCTGCCCTCGAGCGAACGCGCGGTTTCCGGCTGAATGTCCTCCGATTCTACCAGCTGGTACGAGCTGGAATCCGTTTCGGCAAAGGTGGGCGCGCGAAACGCCTGCGAATAGACGGCCTTGAACGTCGTCTGCGAGAACGGGCTCAGCGCCAGCGCTCCACGCGGCGAAACGATCGGATCGAAACGCGGATCGACGTCGAGGCGCGCGCCGCCGTTGATCTCCAGGAAGCGCGTCGGGCTCCAGGTCTGTTGCAGGTACGGGCTGATGAGCCCCTCGGCCTCGTCAACCTGGCCGGTGGTGGGCGCAAAGGGACGGCCACTGTCGAAATCGACGGCTTCTTCCTTGCTCTCTACCCAGCGCATGCGGGCGTCCACGCCGAGCAGCGTCACCAGGCTCAGATCGCCGAGCCAGTTGAAGGAGATACGCTCCTCGACGCCGATCCAGCGGGCGATCCCCGCGTCGTAGTACTGACAGGTCTCGAAGTCGTCGCGATAGCAGCCGTAAACGGCGTCGCGGTTGAGGCGACGCTGGTAATCGAAGTGATCGGCGTACACTCGGGAGGAGAGTGCGAGGAGCGAGCTCAGCGTCGCCTGATGCTGAACATCGAGACGCAGCGAGCGGTCGAGCTCGTAGCTCTCGGCATCGTCGAAATCGACGTTGGTCGAGCCCGTCATGTAAGGGATGCCGCGCCGGTAAGCGGACGCCATCACTGCGATGTCGAAATCCCCGATGCGCAGGCGCAGCATGCCCGAGGGAGCTTCGGTGAAGTAGGCGTCGTCGGCCGTTCCCCCCCAGACGCCGTCCGACGGTCCGCCGCGGCGGTAGCGCGCGAGCTCATCATTGAAGAAGAGACCCGTGCGCGCATTCTCGAACGCGATGTCAGGACCGAAACGCCGGTAGAACTCGAAGCTCGTCGTCAGCTCGCTGGCCTCACCGAAGAGGTCGAAGGTAAACCCTGCACCGGCGCCTGCCGTGTACGAGCGTCCGAGCTCGTAGTCGCCGTAGACATGACCGCCCTCGTAGCCCTTGGCGTTCTTGGTGATCACGTTCACGACGCCCAGCATCGCGTTCGAGCCGTAGAGTACCGAGCCCGGGCCGACGATGACTTCGATGCGATCCACGAGATCGAGCGGGATGCCCGCGCCTTGGTCGAAGCGCGCGGCACCATACAGCGGGTCATTGATAGCGTGACCGTTCACCAGCAAAAGGAAATGCTTGCCGTCGTCTTGCGCCAGCAGCACGCCGCGCGAGCCGATGTCCGGCGTGCGCAGGCCGTCGCTCGTGATCACACCCAGGCTCAGAAAGTTGATGGCCTCGGCGATGGATCGCAAACCGTAGCGCCGGAGCTCGTCGGAGGTGAACGTCACGGACGTCGCCGGCGCAGAAGAAGCTTTTTGTGCGGTCGTGGACGCCGTCGTGACGACACTCTCGTTGAGCAGAGACTGCACGTCGTCTGCGTCATCGGCAGCGACGTTGCTCACGTGCAGCACGAGCGCCGTCGCCATCACCCAGCCGCGTCTGTGCGCGCTCATCGATACACCTTCATCAGCTTCAGGACGTCGGCTTTGAAGCTTACCTTCTGCAGCCTGGCCTGCGTCAGGTTGTGCAAGATCTTCGGTTTGCCGGAGACCAGCTCGAACCCGAGCACGATGCCTTCGGCGACGGCGCTGGGAACCGCTGAGACGCTGAGAACGTCCACGCCCGTGAGAGCTTTGCGTAGCTCGGGCGTGTGTTCCTCGAGTCCGGGCGTCACGTAGACGATGGCCGCGCGTTCGCTGCGAACGCGCGCCGCCAGCGCCGCTGCAGATTCGAAGGGCATGACGACCTCGCGATGCGGCAAGCCGCCGATGCGCTCGATTTTCGCGAGCTCCGACTTCATGACGGCCGCGCTCAGGTTCGAACGCGCGTTGCCTGCCTCGACGACGATCAGCACCAGCGCGACTGAACCCGCCCGGGACGTGAAGTTGCGGTCATAGGCCGCGAGCTTGCCGAGCAGCTCCGCTTGCAAATCGGCGGGCACGGCGGCACTTTCCGCGAGGCTCGGGCGCGGAGTGAACAGCGCGACGCCTCCCAGCAGGAAGCTCGCTGCCAGCAGGTGACCGGTAATCAGGGCTCGGCGAGTCATCGCAGTCGCGCGCCGAGTGGTCATCCTTCCTTCCCCTAAAGCTTGCGAACTGAAATAGCTTGAAAATAGAGAACGGCTCGAGCCAAGCGCGCATAAGCACGTTGACCGAATGTCACGAATTATGGACTTATTGGCTGCCGCGCGTTCCCCCGCACACCGACGCGGATCAGGTCACGGCGCCGCGCAGGCGATCGACCAGCGCTTGAACGTCCGATTGACGCAGCTTGTAGAGCGAACGATTCGCGACGAGCACGCTCGAAATCGGGAAAATCAGCTCACGTTCTTCGAGGTTATTCTCGGTTAGCGTCGCGCCGGTCTCGACGAGATCCACGATCAAATGCGCGAGCCCTACCAGCGGCGCGAGCTCGACGGAGCCCTGTACGTAGATCACCTCCGCCTGCACACCTTGTCGGGCAAAGTGTTCGCTGGCGATGCGCACGTACTTGGTCGCCACGCGCGGCACTGCGGGAATTTCAGCACCCCGAGCAGCCGCGACCACCATGCGACACTTGCCGATCCCAAGGTCTACCGGCTGGTATAGGTCGTAGCGGCGCTCGAGCAGCACGTCGCGGCCGCACACACCCAGATCTGCGGCGCCGTACTCGACGTACGTCGGGACGTCGTCTGGTTTGAGGAGCAAAAAACGAAGCTTGCCGTCGGCGGTCTCGCGAATCAAACGCCGATCGTCCGCGCTGAGACAGCTGGCGTCGATCCCAGCGCGGGCCAGGAGTGGGACCAGCGGACGCGTGACGCGACCCTTCGGCACGGCGATGGTGAGCGGTTTCACGGCGGCGCGCTTTCGACGGAGATGCGCTCGATGTCCGCGCCCACCGCAGCGAGCTTTTTCTCGATGCGTTCGTAACCGCGGTCGAGATGGTACACGCGCCGCACCACCGTCTCTCCTTCTGCGACCAGCCCCGCGATCACCAGAGAAGCACTCGCGCGCAGATCGGTGGCCATGACCGAAGCGCCGGACAGGGTCTCGACGCCCTGAACGATCGCTGTGTTGTTCCGCGTCTCGATGTTCGCGCCCATGCGCAAAAGCTCCGGCACGTGCATGAAGCGGTTTTCGAAGATCGTTTCCGTTAGCACGCTGCGACCACGCGCCAGGCACATCAGCGCCATGAGCTGCGCTTGCATGTCGGTCGGGAACCCCGGGTGCGGAGCCGTGGTGACGTCCACCGGCACGATCGGGCGTTCGCGCACGACCCGCACGTGCTCGCCTTCCCGCTCGATATCGAGGCCGGTCTTGCGGAGCTTGACGATCACGGGTTCGAGATCGTCGAAGGGGGCGTGCTCGAGCAGCACGTCGCCACCCGCCGCGGCCACGGCCGCCATGAACGTGCCGGCTTCGATGCGGTCCGCCGTGATCGCGTGATCGAATGGGTCGAGCTGATCCGACCCGGTAATGTGAATGATGGACGTGCCCGCGCCTTCGATGCGCGCGCCCATCTTGGTGAGCACGCGGCCGAGCTCTTCCACCTCTGGCTCGCGGGCGGCGTTCACGAGCGTGGTGCGGCCCTTGGCGAGCGCAGCCGCCATCATCAGGTTCTCCGTGCCCGTCACGGTCGCCATGTCGAACACGATTTCAGCGCCGCGCAGGCGCGGGGCTTCCGCCAGGATGTAGCCATGCTCGACGCGGATGTTCGCGCCCAGAGCCTCCAGCCCTTTCAAATGCTGATCCACCGGCCGCGCACCGATGGCGCAGCCGCCCGGGAGCGACACCTTGGCCCGGCCATAGCGAGCGACCAGCGGCCCCAGGACCAGCACGCTCGCACGCATCTGGCGGACCAGCTCATAGGGCGCTTCGGGCCGCAGGCTGCCCGACTCGAACGACACCTCTACTTCGGGCGCGCGCACCGTGACCTGCCGTCCCAGAAAGCGCAGCAGCGCGGCGGTGGTATCGATGTCCCGGAGGCCTGGCACGTTGCGCAGCAGGCTGGCTCCATCCGAAAGCAGCGTCGCGCACAGGATCGGCAAGGCGGCGTTCTTGGCGCCTCCAATGCGGATGCTGCCGGACAGGCGACGTGTGCCGCGGATGCGAATTGCGTCCATCGTGGGCGAACGGGCAGGCCGCGCAAGCGCGGTCCTCGGCCGGGAGATAACACGGACGAAGGGCTCGTGTCCGTGTTTTCAGGCGATCCTGACCGAGGACATGCGATTGCCGGCTGGCGGGACGGCAGAAAATACTACCTTCCGGAACATGCGCCTGCTCACGCGCCTGGCACTTCTCTTCGCCCTGCTCTCGAGTGCGCGCCCGGCATCGGCACAACCCGCGCTCGACCTGCGCAACTTCCGCCCGCCCACCGATCCGCGCGGCTCCCTGTACCTCGAACCCAGTACGACTCCCGGGCCGGGAGCGTGGAACGTGGGTGCCTGGTTTTCCTATGCCCACCGACAGATCGTCGTCGAGGGGCTGGACGGCGGCACGCGCGTTCCACTCGAGCATCAGTTGTCGCTCGACTACCTGGCTTCCGTCGGGCTCGGCGAACAGCTCGCGCTGGGATTGACGCTGCCCACCGTGCTCTACCAGAGCGGAGACGACATTCGCCCCCTGGCCTCCGACTCGGCGTTGCCGCGCACGGCGATCGGTGATCTCGGTTTTACGGCGAAGGCGAGCCTGCTCGCTCCAGGCGAGCTCGGAGGTTTCGGCCTGGGCGCGATCGCGCGCGTCACGACCCCGACGGGTGACACGAGCTCGTATCTCGGCGAAGAGGCGGTGAGCGGCGAGCTGCGCGTGCTGGCCGAGCTTCGTCTGATCGCGCTGGATGTGCGCGCCACCGCCGGCGCGCGCGTCCGCGGGCTGGAACAGACGTACCTGGGTGAGGAGTTCGGAAACGACTTGCCGTGGGGCTTCAGCGTCTCGCTCCGGCCGCAAGTACTGGGCCTCGATGATCGAGGGCGTTGGATTTGGACGCTCGAAACCCGTGGCGCCGTTTCGATCACACCCGACATGGCCACCTCGGATCAGTCACCAGCACTGTACGCGGCGTCGGCGCGCTACAGCGTGGGGCAGGTCAGCGCCATCGCGGGCGTGGAGTTGCCGATCACCGACGCGGTGGGCAGTCCGAGCGTGCGTGTCGTGGCAGGCATTGGCTGGGCACCCCGTTTCGAGGACGCAGACAAAGACGGCGTGGAGGACGAAAAGGACGAGTGTCCGGAGCTCGCAGAAGATCGCGACGGCTTCGAGGACAGCGATGGTTGCCCGGATTGGGACAATGACGACGACGGCGTGGGTGACGAAGACGATCGCTGCCCGACACAGCAAGAAGACGAAGACGAGGTCGACGACGACGACGGGTGCCCGGAGCCGCCGGGCAAGGCGGCAGCCAAAGCCGGTAACGGCCCGGACGGGGACGGAGACGCGATCCCGGACGCACGCGATGAATGCGCCGACGCTCCCGAGGACGCGGACGAATTCGAGGACGAAGATGGCTGTCCGGACCTGGACAACGATCGCGATGGGGTAGAAGACGAGGACGACGCTTGCCCCATGCAGGCCGGGCCGCGGCGCGATGACGCAAAGCTCAGCGGTTGCCCGAGTCCCGACGGCGATCTCGATACGTTCGACGACTCCGAGGACCAGTGCCCGAAGGAGCGCGAGGATTTCGACGGCGATCGAGACCTCGACGGCTGCCCGGACGCGGCCGTTGCCGGCGGCGCACAGCGCAACGCACCACTCCTGGCAATCCAGCAAAAAGGACATGAGCTGTCGCTTCAGGCGCGCGTCACGCCAGCGTTCGTGGCTGGCGCGCAAAGCACCGAGCTCGCGCCGGCTTCCCTGCCCTTGATGCGCGCGCTCGCCGCGGAGTTGAATCAGCATCCGACGTGGGTCGTGCTGGTCGGCGTGAGGCCGAGCGCCAACGCACCCGACGCGGAGCAAGAAGCCCTCAACCGCTCGTTTGCCATCGTGCACGCCTTGCGATCATTCACCCATCGCGACGAGGCCGCCGAGTCCGTCGGGTTCGCCGCCGTCCGGGATCAACCGGGTGCGCGTGCCAGCGGCGTGGGGTGGCTGCTGCTCGCGCCGCGCGATGCGACAGCGGCTCCAAAGAAACCATGATGGGCCGTCGCGGCAGGCTGTGCGCGCTCTTGCTGCTGCTCGCGCCGTGGGACGCCGCGGCTCGCTCCGCGGGGTCGATAACGCTCGATGCAAAGCTCGGTCTCACGACCGCAGAGCGTTTGCTCAAGTCGGATCAGCAAGTGGATCGGCTTCGCGGCATCGAACGGCTGGGAAGCTTGACCAGCGCGCGAGCCCTTTCGGTGCTGGTCCGCAGCGTGGAGCGCGGGGCGACCAGCGCCAGCGCCCCGGAGGAGCGGCTCGCGTTGGTGCGCGCTCTGGCAACGAACGCGCATCGCGTCGAAGTGCGGCGCGCGCTCGTGCGCTTGCTCACCTGGCCGAGCGGGCGCGGCACGGAAGCGAGCGACGGTCTGGACGCCAGAGCTCGAGAGTCCGCCGCGCTGGCGCTCGCTCGCTCGCGAACCCCCGAAGCGATGCGCGCGCTCGCGATCGCCTTGCGTGAAGAAGGCGCCACTGCCCAGGCAGTGCGCTCCGCGCTGCTGGCGCATCCTCCCACCGACCTCCTGCCGCTGCTCGAGGCGAAGGGCACGCCGAGCGTGGCGCTCGCGCGCACGCTCGGCGATCTGGGTGATTTGCGCGCCTTCCACACGCTCCGCCGCTTCGTCCAGCATGGCAGCCCGGAAGTGCGCGCTGAAGCCGCGCTCTCGTTGACGCGTCTCGGCGCGCTCGAAACCGTCGAGCTAGCGCGGCATTGGCTGGCGAAAGCGGAAGTGCCGGAGCTCCAGCGTGCCGGCGCCGAGATACTCGCCCTCACACGCGCCGATGGCTGGCCAGAGGCCATCGCACGCCTGCTACTTCAGCCAGAAAGCAGGGCCGCCGGCTTGCGCTTGGCAAACGAGGCGCCGCATCCGCGCCTGGTGCCCGCGCTGGCTGCAACGCTCGCTGAGTCGAGCGATCCGGCGCTCGTGCTTTCGGCACTCGGTCGCACGTCGGCGCCGGAAGCGGTGCGCGTGCTCGAGCGGGAGCTGAATCGGGCACGGCACCGAGCTGCGTCGGCGTACGCCCTGTCGCAGATGGAAGGTGCAGCGGCGGAGGAAGCGCTCGAGCGCGCACTCGCGCGTCCCCTCGCCCGAACCCTCGCGGCGCGGGCCCTGGTCGTGCGATACACGCGTCGTCGCGGCGCAACTGGCGTGCTCGAGCAGAGCCTCGAACGCTTGTTGCGTGGGCGCACCGGAGACGAGCGCGCGGCGGGCGCCTGGGGACTCGCCGTTCTGGACGAAGCGCGCGCACCGGCGCTGCTGCGTTCGTCGGACAAGATCGTGGTGCGCGCTGCCGCGCGCGCGGCCCTACGCGGCGAAGCCGCCCTCGCCGCGGCGGCCCGCTTGCAAAAGGAGCGCGACCCGCTGACACGCTCCGCGCTGGCCGCCTGCTTGATCGATCCGGTCGCGTCGGATCACGTCCCGACACGGACACTCGAAGTGCTGCTCGACGACGTGCCAGGCGCCGCACCCCTCGTCGCCCGGGCGCTCGCCAGCCGGGACGCCCCGGATCAGCGGAGCCGTCTCGAGCAGTTGCTCGAGAGTGCCGAGCCGACGCTCCGTGCGCACGTCGCGCTCGGACTCGGCGCCAGCGCATGGCCGAGCGCCGTCGGCTTGCTCGAGCAGAGCTACGAGTTCGAGCCGTCCGCCGAGGTGCGCCGCGCCATCGTGGTGGCATTGAGCGGGCGCAGGGAGAGCACGCGCCTTCGCACCTTGCGGCTGGCGGCGGCGCTCGATGGTGACGCCGCGGTTCGTCAAAGTGCGCGCCTGGCGCTGGCGGGGCAGAACCTGGCACTCACCGGCTCCGGCGGAGGCACGCTCTGGCTGCAGGTGCTCACGACCGACGGCGCGGGCGCCGCGGGCCGCGCGCTGGAGGTCCAGACGGCCACCGGATTGGTCCTGCCAGCCGTGTCGGATCCCAGCGGCATCGTGGCGTTCACGGCGCTCCCCGAAGGACCCGTCGCTCTCCGACTTGCCGACGCGCCGCGACACAACGACCCTTCCGGTCCATGACGTCGACCCACGCTCACACCGCTCCGCCGGAGACCGCGCCGCTTTCCTTCGAGGATGCGCTGAAGCGGCTCGGCCAAATCGTGGAGCAGCTCGAGAGCGGAACGCTCCCGCTCGAGGAGTCCTTGCTGCTCTTCGAGGAGGGAGTGCGCCTCGCGCGCGCGTCCCAAGCCAGACTGGATGCCGCGGAGCGTCGCGTCGAAGAGCTCCTTACCGTCGACGACGACGGCAATCCGGTGGTACGCGAGCTACACACGCCCGAGGTGAAGGCCTAATCGCTCATGCTGTCGCCCAGGACCGTCACATCTGCTGCGGCACTGCTCATCGGCAACGAGCTCTTGAGCGGCAAGGTGCACGAGAGCAACCTGATCGAGCTCGCGCGTACGCTCCGGGCCCTGGGTGTGCAGCTCGAACGCGTGGTGATGATCCCGGACGACATCGAGGTGATCGCCAGGGAAGCGCGCGCGCTCAGCGAAGGCTTCGACGTGGTGTTCACCAGCGGCGGCGTCGGCCCCACTCACGACGATGTCACCATCGAGGGGCTCGCGCAGGCATTTTCGGTGCGCGCGCTCATCGACCCGACCATGGAAGCGCTGCTGCGGAACGCCTACGGAGAGCGCTGCACGGACGGGCACCTGCGTATGGCACTGGTCCCGGAAGGCGCCGAGCTGAAGACCACACCCGAAGTGCTCTGGCCCACCGTAGTCATCAAGAACATCTGGGTGCTGCCGGGCGTGCCGGAGATTTTCCGCATGAAGCTCGCCGTGGTGCGCTCGTGGCTCCAGGGTCCGGAGCCGTTCGTCTCGCGCGCGGTGTTCACGAAGCTCGACGAGGCCGATCTGAAGCCGCTGCTCGATCGCATCGTGGCCGAGCACCCCGACGTGGAAGTCGGCTCCTACCCGAAGTGGTTCGATCCCACGTACAAGACCAAGCTGACGTTTGACTCACGCAGCGAAGGCAAGGTGCGCGACGCGGTGGATAGCTTCGTCGCCCTGCTGCCCAAGGGTGAACCGCAGCGCGTGGAGTAGCGCCCGCTCACCTGCCAGCGTTCGCCAGGTCCCTGCCACTCTGCCCCCCGATTTTGCCAGCTCGCTTGCGGAGGCACGCTTTCTGCTGTGGTCCGCGCCATGGCAACCGTTTTCCCCGCCCCCCGCGTGCGCCCAGACGCGCGCGAGCGCGCGCTCGCGTTCGGTACCAGCTCCCTCTCGGATGCCGACTTGCTGGCCATCGTGCTCGGTACGGGAGCGGGCGGCGAATCCGCTCAGGCTATCGCCGCCGCAGTCCTGGTGGAATGCGGCGGTCTGCTCGGCTTGGGTAGGCTCGGGCCCCATGGGCTCGCGGCCCGACGCGGCATCGGCCCCGCCAAAGCGGCTCGGGTCGCCGCATCACTCGAGCTCGGCCGGCGCACGTGTCTGAGCGCGCTGCAGGAAGAGCGGCCGGTCGTGGGTTGCTTCGAGTCGGTGGCCCGCTGGGCGGAGCCACGGCTCTCGTACCTGGATCATGAAGAGGTGTGGCTGCTCGGCCTCGATGGTCGGAACGGGCTGAAAACGGCCCAGCGCATCGCACAGGGCGGCCTCCACGGCTGCGCTCTCGTCGCTCGCGACGTCCTCCGTCCTGCGGTGCGGGAGGCGGCGAGCGCGATCGTGCTCCTACACAATCACCCGAGCGGGGACCCGCGGCCGAGCCCCGAGGACATCGCCATGACACGCGAGATCGCGCGGGCGTGCGAGGTAATCGGCGTTCCCCTGTTGGATCACGTGATCGTCGCGCGCGGCGGCGCGGCCAGCCTGCTCGAGCTGGGCCTGCTCGAAAACAGTGCCTAGCCGCCGAGCAAACTCTGACGGTTACCTCTGCCTACACGAGAGTACTCGCTCGGCGCAGACTCTGCTCGGCGTTCTAGCAGGCGTCGTCGGCTTCAGAGTATTCTGCCCGGACGATGAGCGGGAGCGACATTCAGTTCGCGGCGCTGACGGATGTCGGTAAGCAGCGCGACCACAACGAGGACAACTTCCTCGTCGATAAAAAGCTCGGCCTTTTCGTAGTGTGTGACGGCATGGGCGGTCACGCCGCCGGCGAAGTCGCGAGCGCGATGACGGTGCGCACCCTGCACGAAGAAGTCAAACGCGAGTGGGAGCTGGTGGAGGACTACGTGGAGGGCAAGAGCGGCGCCTCCAAGGTCAGCAAGCGGGACATTTTGAACATGCTGGAGTTCGCGGTGAACCGCGCTTCCAGCAAGGTTCATGCGGAAGCGGTCAAGGACTCGAGCAAGCGGGGTATGGGGACCACGCTCGTGGCCGTGCTGATCGCGGGCGGCCAGGCCTTCATCATCTACGTGGGGGACAGCCGCATTTACCTGCTCCGCGAGGGCGCCCTCGAGCAGCTCACCGAAGATCACACCGTCTACAACGAGCTCATCAAGCGCAAAAAGCTGCCGCGGGAGCAGATCGAGAAGCTGGCGCCGAAGAACGCCATCACCCGCGCCGTGGGCGTCTACGAGCACGCGGAGCCGGACACGTTGGTCCTGGACATCATCGCCGGCGACCGCCTGCTGCTCTGTACGGACGGACTCAGCGGCTATTTCGAAGACGACCCGGAGATGCTCGGCACGCATCTGTCGATTCCGGACGCCGATCTGGCGACGCGCGCGCTGATCGACTTCGCCAACGAGCAAGGCGGAAAGGACAACATCACCACCGTGATCGTCACGGTAGGTGACGTCGCGAGCCGGGACGAAAAGCGCGCCGAGCGGCAAAAGCTCAAGCGCGAGATCCTGGCGGGCATGCCCCTATTTCGTCCGCTCAACGATCGCGAGATCCTGCGCGTGCTCCAGGTCACGGAGGTGGTCGCTTTCAAGGACGGCGACAACGTGATCGAAGAGGGGGATCGCGGCGAGGAGCTCTACATCGTGCTCAGCGGCAAGTGCCGCGTCGTGCGCGGGGAAGCGCAGCTCGCGGCGCTCCTGCCCGGCGATCACTTCGGCGAAATGGCGCTGGTGCGCAGCCAACCGCGATCCGCGAGCGTGATCAGCGACGGCGCGAGCGAGGTCATGATCGTGCGGCGCTCGGATTTCTTCGAGATTCTCCGCAAGGAGCACCAGCTCGCCGTCAAGCTGCTGTGGCAGTTCCTGGGCGTGCTGGCGGATCGCCTGGCCGACACCAACCGCGAGCTCGGCGCCGCACGCGAGGAGCTGGCCGCCGAGGACATCACCGCAGAAATCTTCGACATGGACGAGGACGAAGAGCGAGAAACGCTGGTCATTCCCCCTCCCCCGCCCTCGCTGCGACAGACCCGGTGACCTCCACGTTTCGCACGCTGCTCGCCGCGACCGTGCTGGTGGCTTCGCTCCCTGGCTGCAAATCGAAGCCGCAAAATGCGTCTGGAAGCGCGAGCGCTTCAGCGCAGCCTTCCCGTGCCGCCGCAGCACGTCTCAGCGCCGCCCCCTCGCCGCACCCCGCGACACACGCCAGCGAAGCGCCGCAGGTACTCGGCTGTCGTGTCATCGAGGTCAGCGGTGCCATCGAGAGCGCGGGCCGCCCCCTCCGAACCGGCGCGTGGCTCGATGGGGCCAGTTGGTTGATCCTGCCGAAGGACGGCAAAGTCGTCGTCAAGCATCCGACGAGCGCGCGCGAGCTCTCCGTATCCGGGCCCGGACTTGTCCGGCTGTGCGCAGCGGGGGACGAACAGGTGGTGCTGGCGCGCGGCGCGCTGCGCGCGACGGCAGGCCCCGGGGCGCGCCCCGGCGCGCAAGTCCTCGTCTTCACGCCGGTTGGCGTTGTTCGCTACGGCGACGCTGACCTCGCGGCGCGCGTCACCGAGCGCAGCGTGAACATCCAAGTCTTTGCCGGAGACGCATGGGTCGAACCGCTATTCGGAGCGACGCGCCGAGGTCCCGATCATGTGCTCGCCAGGGTGCAGAGCTCCCTTACGGCCGCTGCTGCACCAGCACCCGAGCGTGCAGTGACGGCGTGCCGCGAAGCCTCGCAGGCGGCCGCGAGCGCGGCAGCGGCGGTCCTGACACCGGGGCAGGCAGGCGCCTCGCTCGGACAGCGCGCGGCCAGTCAGCTGAAAGCTCGCCAGACGGCCCGCGCGCTGTGTGGGAGCGCGTTAGCAGTACTCGGCAACGCGCCGAACTCCGCGTCGGCTCGAGCGCTGGAGATCGGGATAAAAGAGGCAGATGCGCTCTGGCAGAAAGTTCCGAGCGGCCCCGCTGGCCCCGCGAAGCCCTGAGGGGACGCGCGCCGGCCCGATGTTCGTTGACAGTTTCGCCCGGGCACCGCTAGCGTCCGGCGACGAACCTTGATGGCTCCGAGGCGCAGGGACAAACTGAGCACGGTGCGCCCCGGCCCACGCGCCGCTGCGTGGGCGTCGGCCGCTTGCCTGGTCCTGCATGCCGCCGCTTCCGCTGCGGATGAGCCGCGCAAGGTGACCGAGCCGTTCGTCCTCGCCGAACCCGGCGAGATCACTCAAGTCGTCGACGCGTTCGACGGCGAGGATCAGTTCGATCTGCATCTGTCGCTGGGCTACCAGCACACGTGGAAGCGCGCGCAGATTCGCCGCGAGAGCTCGATCATCCAGCCCGGCCTGACCTTCGGCGGGTACACCGAGGACACCCTACAGATCGCGAGCTACCGCGAGACGACCAGTCGCCTGAATACGCGCGCCGAGATCGGGCTGTTCCGTGACATCGCGTTGATCGTGCGCGTGCCGATCATTCTGGCGAACAATCGCAAGCTCGAGGGAGTGGACGCCAGCGAGTCGCAGCAGTCCACGCGGCTCGCCGGCGCGCCCGGCGAACAGCTGTTCAGCCTTCCGTTCACGTCGCCGACGCGCAGCGGTGTCGAATACCTGGCCGTCGGCGCCGACTTCGGGATCTTGAATCAGCACCGGGATCCCACCAAACCGACCTGGGTCTTCGGGCTCGAGGGACGCTTCACCGTGTCCGAACCCATGCACGCATGTAACAAGAACCCGCGCCCGCTGAACGTGACGGCCGAGCAGCTCGAGTGCGCAGAGGTCTCCGACATCAACCGCAACGGCACGTCCGGGGAATTCCAGGACACCGAGGGCAATGAGCTCGAAGGCGACTTCTCCGGCGGGCGCAGCGCCGGGGTGAGCCGGGGCACGACCGCGCTCGAGCTGCACACGTACATCTCCAAGCGCATCAAATACGTCGAGCCCTATCTCGGCTTTCGCGCGCTGTTCGAGTTTCAGAACGGATCGAGCGACTACGGCAAGACCGACTTCGAGGGCTCGATCGTCAATCATCCGCCGCTGCGGGGGACGATGCTCGTCGGCACGAACATCATCCCCTGGGAAGTGCGGGACAGTCATCAGCGCATCACGATCGACGTGCGCGCGTCCGGCACGTACGTATCCGAGGGGCGCGACTACTCCGAGCTGTTCGACGCGCTCGGCTCTTCCGACGCGCCCAGCTTGCGCACGCCGCTGTACGCCGAATACCAGGCCAACCCCGACGGGAATCCGGACATCCCGTCCGTCGTGAAAACCAGCTCTGAACGCGTGTACTTCACGGGTCTCACGGACGTGCAGCAGCACGGCGTGTACAGCTTCAGCACCGCCTTCACCTGGCAGGCCGGACGCTACGTAAAGTTCAACGTGGGTGGGGGATATACGCTGGTACAGGGCCACCTCCTCAGCTTCGATCAACCCTGCAACGCCGATTTCGACGACGACGTGGCCAAGGCTGGACCCTGCCGGGAACGAATCGCGGAGGGCGAGTACGAGGCTACCGGTATTCCGAATCCCAATTACCGCGCCGTGATCAACACGCCCGGCAGACGGTTCAAGGTCGACGACGCTCACCTGTTCGACGTGTGGCTGAACGCCACCGTCATGTTCTGATGGCCCTCGGGGAGGCCATGGCACGGGCAGCGCCGTGACCCGCACGTGCCGTCGCCTCCGCGCACTGCGCAGCGCAGCCGCCGCAGCCGCCATCTGGTACGCGGCAGGTCCTGCTTCGGCCTCGCCGGAAGACGTGGTGCTCTTGCCCACCGCGCTCGTCACGCAGCGCACGTCTGACGCTGAACCCACGCTACGCGTCGTGGAGCCGGAGGACGGCCGCGCGCTCGTCGCTTGGACGAAGCAAGTCGACTTCACCCTGGGGGAAGCCGTGCAAGACCTCGGGCTCACCCTGGACGTATCGGGCCGAACCACCGTTTCGGTGGGGGATCTCTCGGAAGACAACCTGATCGCGCGCGCGAGCGAGTCCTGGGTGGTGTCCCCACGCCTCGAGATTCACGCGGGCAAGGCGCGCCTGCGCATCATCGCCGTAGCCCCCGGCTCCAAAGTGCTGCTCGTCCGCACACAGGAGGTCGAAGCACGCGAAGCCGAGCTGCGCGCCATGGTCATGATGCGCGATCTGATCAACATCGGGCGCGGCAGCGCGAGCGCCGTGGAGGAGCGCGACGACCGAGCCCGCGACGAGAGCGCCATGGTCTACTCCGCGCGCTCCGCGGGGCGTGCTGTCTTGGCGTTGAACGCGGCGGCGCTCGGGGGATACGTCGGGTATACCATCCAGCGTGCGAGCGACTCGAGCGATGCTCGTCTCACCTACCCGCTGATCGCACTGGGTACGGGCATCGGCCTGGGCGCGTCGATGATCGTCGCAGACGAGTGGGACGTGGGGCTCGGCGATGCCTGGTACCTGTCCGCCGGCGCCATCTGGCCCGGGGTGGCCGGATTTCTGATCGCGGACGGCTACGACGATACGCCGGACGACGATCGCTTCGTGCTCAGTTTGGTGGGCGCGTCGGCGGGGATCGCCCTGGCCACCACCGCGCTCACCTTTCGAGGCATGGGCGAAAGCGGCGCGATTCTGGCGCACTCGGGCGGCGCGTTCGGGCTATTTTTGGGCGGTTTGACCGAGTTATTTTACGAAGGCCGCACGAGCATGACGCCCAGCCGGGGCATGGGTTACGGCGCTGGAGCGGGCGTGCTCGCGGCCGGGGTGCTCGCCACTCAGTTTCAATTGCCACCTTCGCGCGTCCTCTTGATCGACCTGGGCGCGAGCGTGGGAGCGCTCACCGGTGCCGCCGCCGGTAGCCCGCTCTTGATCGTCGATGACGAACAAAGCGAAGCCCGCGACCGCGCCTGGCTGGGCACGGTCGCGCTGGGCACACTCATCGGCGGCGCGGCGGGCTGGTACTTCACGCGCACGAGCACGAAGGCGGCCGAAGCGAGCCTCCCCCCCGCGCGGCCCAGCCTGGGCGTCGTCGGCATGAGCACGACGCCCGAGGGAAAGACCGCCCCCGTGTTCGGCGCAGGCCTCACCGGCGTGTGGTGAACCGTTGCCCGGCGCGTCCCCACCCTCGCGTGAAGAGCGCGTCGCGCTGACGATTGCCGCGACCGACGCCAACGTACGCCTCGACAAGCTGATCGTGCAGCGGCTCGGAGTGGGACGTCGCGCCGCGGGTCTCCTGTTCGCCGACGGCCGCGTCACCATCGCAGGCCGGCGCGCCAAAAAGAGCGAGCTCGCACGCCCCGGCGACGAGCTCGTGGTTCACCTCGACACGCCGGCAGAAGTGCTGCCGGATCCCGACGCAGACCTCGACGTTCGCCTCGAAACGCCGGAGCTCGTGGTCGTCAGCAAGCCGGCAGGACAGCCAAGCGTACCGGTGCCGGGCTCGGAGAGCGGCACGCTCGCGTCGGCGCTGCTCGCGCGCTACCCGGAGATGCGCGGCATCGGCTACTCGGAGCGTGAGCCGGGGCTCGTACACCGCCTGGACACCGGGACGTCGGGTCTACTCGTCGCGGCGCGCACGGCTGCGGCGTTCGAAAGGTTGCGCGATCTGCTGCGCGCGGGTCGGCTCAGCAAGCGCTACCTGGCCATCGTCGAGCGCGAGGGACTACCCGGCGAGGGCGAAATCGACTCGCCGCTCGCGCCTCATCCGCGCGACCGCCGCCGCATGCACGTGGCACGCGACAACGAGCGCGGCGCACGGCACGCGCGGACGATCTGGCGCGTCGTGCGCAGAGGCGAGCGCTTTGCGCTACTCGAAGTGGACGTGGAGAGGGCGCTTCGCCATCAAATCCGCGTCCATCTTTCGAGCATCGGCCATCCCATCGTCGGCGACGCCCTGTACGGAGGCGCGAGCGTGCCCGACTTCGCCGAGCGCCACGCGCTGCACGCGAGTCACCTGAGCTGGACGGGCGATTCGAGCCTGAAGCCCTTCGCCGTCGATGCCGCCTTGCCAGCGGACATGGCGAAGCTCCTCGAGTGAGGGTGCGCCGTCGTCTTTGCGGAGGGCGCGCGGAGCCGTTCGATCAATTCGAGCAGCAGCGCGCGGCAGCCGGCGCGGGTCGGCAGGCGTGGCTGCAGGACGAGCACGCGTTCTTCGGGTTTGCGGCCACGTGTCCACGTCGAGTGCTCGGGAAAGGCGGCGCACGCCGCGGCGCCGTCGAGCGCCCGCACGAGCACGAACGGTAGCGCGATCGGGCCGCCCGCACCCGAGCAGTACTCGACCCCCACCTCGAGCCCGACCAGCCCGGTCTTGGCGCGGCGTGGCAGCACCAACAGGCGCAGCTCGTCCATCTCCGAGCCCAGATCGGGCACGCGCGCCCAGGGCACGACCTTCAACGTGGCGTCTTTCTTCAGACGCTCGGCCTGCCAGCGCAAAAACCGGCGCGGCGCAAACGCAGGATCGGGCAACAGCTCGGCGGATCGGCCGGTGAAGAACACGGGCAAGAGCGCGGAGCTGCTCAGAGAAAGCAGTAGTCCCTCGTATGGGTGCGCACGAAACACGAGCCACGCGCCCGCCAGCAAGACGGCCATCAGCCCGGCGAAGCAGGCTGCTCCACGCCGCGTCCCGGCATCGAGCCAATGACCCGGTGGCCGAGGTGACGCGGCAAAGGCTTCCTCGTCGCGCAGCGGCAACCAGCGCCCGGGCCCGCGGGGCGGCTGAATCGCACGCGGCCTAGCGTGCGCTGCCAGCATCGAGCACACGAGGAACACCGCCGCCGCGGCGGTCGGCGCGCGCACGTAAAGCGCCAGAAAACAGGCGCCGGCCAGCGCCACGCCGGCGAGCGCCGCACGGCCCAGCGCGAAAATCGGGATCAGCGCGCGAGCGTTCGCATGGCTCCGCTCGCACGCCGCTGCAACAGCGCGCGCTTTCCAGAACACCAGGACCCCGTACGCGAGCGCGACGAACCCGAGCGCGAGCAGCCAGATCAGCTCACCGAGAGGAGCGTCCTTCGATTTGGGCGCGTGTCGGCCCACGCCGGGCTGCGTCGCTGCCGGCGCGCTCGACGCGAACACATCGAACGCTTTGGGACTCGCCAAGATCCGCCACAGCACCGGTTCGCCCTTCGCGATGTGCGGGCGCACGACCTCGAGCTCGTCCTTGGGCGAACCGCGGCGCAGATTCGTGAGGAAAGTGTCCTGAAGCTCGGTCGGCGCTCCGCGTTCCTCGCTCTCATCGGGCAGCTTCGGCGGTGTGCTGGCCGTTGGAATCCGGAAGATGACGCGCGCGGAGTCGAGCCCGTCCGCGAGGCGCGGGCCAATCCAGCGCACCTCGACCCAGCTGCCGCGCAGTACGAGCTTTTTCTCCTCCAGGAGGCGCGTGCGATAGCGGAACTTGAACAGATACGTGCCCTGTCGCAGCCCCTTCTTCGCGTCGACTTCGACGCGAAGCACGCCGTCCTCGCCCGTGTTGAGGAGCAGCGGGTACACCGTCTCGCCGGCAACTCCGCTCGTCGCGAACGCCGCCGCTGCATCGGGCAAGGGCTCAGCATCCGCGCTGATGCCGTCGATGTCGAGCTGGGTCATCGCTGCGCCGCGCACCCGGACGAGCAGCTCGTGCCCAATCACGGCGCTGCCGTCGCGCTCCACATCCACCGTCACGAGATGCGACTTGACGGTGGTTTCCGTCCACGCTGCGGCTGGCCTGACCAGAACGAGCGCCCAGAGCAGGGCTGCCCATGTGGTCAGATGTCGGCAGAAGGCACACATCTACCCCAGCTGCTTAACGCGCCCGCCACTTTTGGCCAATTAACGCGCGACGGCGTCGTTGCTCAAGGAACGCAGTAGATCGTCGGCGCGCACGGGGTCGTGGGCAGGGGCCCGCAATTGTTCCGGAGATAACAGCCGGGCTGTGGGCGGCATTGGCTCAGATCCAGCTGGCACGACGCCGGTGCGCATCTCAAGGGTCCGGGTTGGTACGGCGTCGGAACCAAGAAGACGGACATCCCGTAAATGAAGTCGGAGCAGTCTTTGCCCGCGTCAGCTCCGAGGTTCGTGCCTTCGCAGCTTTCGTATCCCTGGATGGCGCCGTCACCGCAGACGGGCAGCGTGCAGCTCGTTGTGTCGTACCGACAGTCTGCGCCGCATCTCAGCACGCCCCCGGCGAAGCCCGCTTCGAGCCCCGCACAGCTCTGTGCGTTGCCGAGGTTCGTGCCGTCGCACTCCTCGTAGCCGCCGACATTGCCGTCGCCGCAGACGACAGTCACGCATGCGGACGTGTCGAGCTCGCAGCTGGCGCTGCAACGAAGCGTGCCCCCACTGTACTTCGCGGCGTCGAGCGCCGCGCAGCGGTCGCTGCCATGGCTGAACTCGCTGCCCTCGCAAGGTTCGGTGGTGTCTACCTTCCCGTTGCCGCAGATCCTAGTCACACAGGCGCTGGTGTCGTAGTGACAGAACTCGTTGCAGCTCACCGTACCAGCGACATAGAAGTCGCTAAAGCGGGTGCAATTCAGATCCGCTCCCTCGAGGAAAGTGTCGCCCTCGCAGCTCTCATTCCCTTCGATGACTCCATCGCCGCACACGGTCCGCCGACACTGAGACACATCCCAAGTGCAGTCGGGCTTGCACGTCGCTGCGCCACCTCTCGCATACTCGGTCCAGGACTCGCATGTTCGGGAGTTGCCGTCGCACTGCTCACCGCTCTCCCAGATGCCGTTGCCGCACACCGACCCCGGCCCTGCGCCCCCCGTGCCGCCGCCGACTGGCCCACAACCCCCTGGCATCACCGGTGCCGCCAGGAGCCAAGCGCTGCTCACGAACGCTCCGAACCCAAACAGTCTCCCGCTCCCCATCAGCGATGCCTAACCTATGCGCCGTCATGCCCGAAGGACAATAACGGCCATACCTCGTGCAATTGCGGCCAGGGGTGGCGTGCCGGCTAGAGCAGCAACTTGTAGGGGGGCTGTTGCGGCGGAATTGAAGCAGCAATCCGGCGGCAACCGCTCCTCAGATGCAGTAGGGCACCAGACCGCGCCAAAACGGCCAGACTTCAGGGGACGGGCGTGGCCGGTGCGCTGCCGTGCCCCGTGTTCCCGGCAGCGAGCGTCGTGATCAAGCCGCCGAGATCCTCCAGTGCCGCGCGCGGCACACTCGTCGACCAAATCAGCGAACGCGCCGCGCCCGGTGTGGTCGTCACTTTGTACGGGATGGGCGTCTCGGCGTGGTGCGGCAACGCGTTTGCGACGCGGGTGCTCACCGCGCCGGCGAACGGCGTACCGCTCATGATTGAATTGATCGTGAAGAAGCCGCCGGCCTTGGCCGGCTGCGCCTTCAATGCGGTCACGTCCGAGCGCGAAGCGAGCGTCTCCGTGTCCGTCTTCAACTTCGTGAGCTTTTCGACGAGCAGCTTCTCGTCCGCAGAGACGCCGAACCAGGTGCGCTCGCCGTCGGGGACGATCAGAAATACGAAGGGAAGCGGCTTGGCCTGCGCCGGCTTCGCCTTCGGCGCCGGTGGCTTCTCGGGCCGCGGCCAGCTGCGACGCATCGCTGCTCCGAAGTCTTCCTCGTCGAAGAACTGACCGGGCACCGTGATCTCGTACGCCACGGATCCCGCCGGCAGACCGCGCACGCGCGGCGCGCGCTGTCGCACCTTCGGGACGTGCTGCAGCTTCACCTTGGCACGTTTCTCGAGCATGCGCCGGAGCTCCGGACTGTTGTACAGCTTGACCAACCTGGCAAAGTCCGCCAGGTGCGTTTCAGCCTTTTGCGCAACGGCGGCGACGTGCCAGCCGAGCTGCTGGCGGAGACGCTCGCGCGCTTCTTCGGGTGCCGACGAGCCGGGCTTCGCCGGTGCTCCCGCCGGCAGCGGGCCTTCCGCGCGCACCCAGGCAGCGTCGGTCTTGAAAGATTCGGTCACGATCTCGGCGACGCTGTCGCGCACGCCGCGCCCCACCTTCTCGTGCTCGAGCAGGCCGTCGACCAGCTCGCCAAACGTGCGCCGTATTTTTTCGTAACGGGCGGGACTCGCCGGGTACACGGAGCTCGCCGCGGAGGAGCCGCGCGGCAGCGCCCAGAACAGGTCCGGAGGCGCGAGAGGCTCGCGTTCGAAGAGGGTCTGAGCGGTCCAGGACGTTTGCTTGCGGAACTGGACGCTGCCAGAGAGCTCGGCGCCGCCGGTGTTGCGCACGAGCTTGATGTCCAGGTCCAGGCGCTGCACATCGTCGACGATGGTGTTCGCCTCGTCGGCAAGAGCGTGCAGCGCATCGCCCATCGCACGATCGACCCGCGGCACATCGATGGCCATGTGACTCAGCGCGACCGGCACGAGGCTCTTCAACTGGCGCAGATCGCGCGCGTAGCGAGCGCGGATGGGATCGATGCGCAGCTCCACGTGCACGTCGGAGGTGCCGAACGTTTCGCGCGGCATGCCTCGCGTCATGTACGGCAGGAGCGCCTGCACGTCCTCAGGCTCGTCTCCACACACGAAGCGCGCAGGCGCGCTGCCCAGGGCGCGGGACAGCAAGCAGTTGCTCGGCCCGTCGCCCAGCGCGTACACACTGTCCTGGACTTTGCGGAGCTGTTCCCCCTTCTGACGAGCAAACGTGAGCGCCGCGTCCCAGGAAACGAGCCCCACGGAAACGGCGAACCGTGGCCGCTTGGGCGTCATGCCCGGGCTCTTGTCGAGCACGACCGCCACGTCGATCGGGCTGTCCAGCTTGACCACCCGCTCGATACCCGGCTCTTCCTTGGCGAGCGTTCCGCGCCAGTCGAGCGGCGCCTTCGACCACTGCGCCAGTGAGTCCAAAAACTCGCCAGGATTTTTCACTCGGCCGACGGCGACGAGCTCCGCTGGCGCTGACACGGGCGTCAGCGCGGGCTCTTCGGGGGTCAGTACGCCCGATCCTCGACCCGGCTTGTCCGGCGTCACCGGCTCCGTCTTGGATCCCCCGCAACCGATCAACGAAACCGCGGTCAAACCCAGCAGTAGCGCGCCTTTGCCCAACAGCATGCGCCGAATCTATACGCCCCGCGACACACCGCCAAGCAGCGATTCCGTCTCGGAATTCGCGACGCTGGGCGCACCTGCGTTTCCACGTAGAGCCCAGCGCGCCGTGTGACGCGCCGCACTCCACGCGGCACGGGCGAGCGCTCGCTTGGACCACGGCTGTCCCGCGAAGTGCTGCATGCCCACACGAACGAAGTCGGGCGTATCGAGCAAGAAGCGCTCGATGGTCGGGCGCTTGTCACTGTAGAAAATTGGAAGGCCCAGGGTACGCGTCAGGAGATCGCGGCCGAGCATGCTGCCACGAACTTCCACGCGCCAGTCTGCGAACTCCAAGTCACGAGCCCGCCATTTGCGCGCGATGTAGCGGCCCGCGACTGCGCCATATTGAATGGCTTGCGCGATGCCTTCGCCGGTCACGGGATCGATGCCAGCGGCCTCCCCCACGAGCAACACACCCGGCCTCGCGAGCGCGGCGCGCGTGTCGAAGCCGCGCTCCGCAAATCGCTTCTTCTTGCAGCGCGACAGGTCGAGGCCCCGCGCGGCCAGCTCGGCCGCGAGCACGTCTTGAATCTCCACTCCGGCCGCGCCAGGCACATCGCGCAGTAGGTACACGCCGCGGCACATCATCTCCCGCCCGTCCACGAGCGTCGGAAACTCCCAGTAGTAGCCGGGCAGCGCGTGATTGCTGACGTCGAAGAGCAGCACGTCGCGCGGCAAGTCGCCAGGGGCCAGCTCGGTGTCCACCTCGAGCGCTTGCGCATTGTAAGGCGCGGGGGCGTAGCCGAGCGCGCGGCGCACGAGACTACCCACGCCGTCTGCGCCGATCACCACTCGCGGCCGAAGTACTCCCGCGCTGGTCTCGACCGAAAGCGTCGGGCCGCTCGTAGCCAGGCCCGTTACGCGCACGCCGTCGAGCACGCGAATGCCCCGTGAACGAGCCACCTGGGCGAGCTCTGCGTCGAACTCGATGCGCCGCACCACGCGGCCAATGTCGTGCCCCCGCACCACGCGCGTCTCGCCGAGCGCCCGGAGAGCGATGCTCGAAATCGACACCGCTGGACTCGAGAGCGTGACGCCGATGGAAGCGAGCAGCGTCAGAGCCCGCGCACCGACCGCACCCGCGCAAAACTTCTCACGCGGGTAACGCTCCTTCTCGAGCACCAGAATGCGACCGGTGAGCTCCGGCGCCGCATGCGCCAGGAACAGCGCACTGGCAATACCGGCCGGGCCGCCGCCGACGATGAGGACGTCTACTGGCTGCACGCCACATTCGCGTACTACCGCCCCTCGGCCGCGGCATCACAAAACGCGAACGGCGAAGACCGGTGAAGGTCCCCGCCGCCCGTGCGCGAGTCGAACAGGCTTAGTTCGTCTCTTCGAATTCGGCGTCGATGACGTCGCCTTTTTTGCGTCCCGAGTCGGCCGGAGGAGCAGCTCCTCCCGGCGTGCCGTTGCCGGGCGGCGGCTCTCCGCCCGCCCCAGGCGGCGCTCCCGCCGACTCGTAGAGCTTCGTCGCGAGCTGGTGGGCTTCCTTCTCGAGGCGACCCAGCACGTCCTGGATCTTCTCGTCGTCCTGCCGCTCGACGGCTTCACGCCCTTCTTTGATGATGCCCTCCAGAGTCGAGATGTCCGCTCCGGCGAGCTTCTCCTTGTTCTCGCTGATCTGCTTTTCGAGCGTGTAGCAGAGGTTATCGAGCTTGTTCCGGCGCTCGATCTCCTCGCGGCGGCGCTTGTCTTCGGCTTCGTGGGCAGCCGCGTCCTTGACCATCTTCTCGATGTCGTCCTGGTTGAGACCGCTCGACGCCGTGATGGTGATCTTCTGGTCCTTACCCGTGGCCATGTCCTTGGCCGTCACGGACAGGATGCCGTTGGCGTCGATGTCGAACATGACCTCCACCTTCGGCACGCCGCGCGGCGCGGGGGGCAGCCCTTCGAGGTGGAACTTGCCGAGCGTGCGGTTGTACCGCGCTTCGGCACGTTCGCCCTGAAGGACGTGGATCTCCACCGACGTCTGGCTGTCGCTGGCCGTCGAGTAGATCTCCTTCTTCTGCGTCGGGATGGTGGTGTTGCGCGGAATCATCACCGTCATCACGCCGCCCAGCGTCTCGACACCGAGCGAGAGCGGGGTGACGTCCAGCAGCACCACGTCCTGCACTTCGCCGCCGAGCACGCCGCCCTGCACCGCTGCGCCGATCGCGACGACCTCGTCCGGGTTGACGCCCTTGTGCGGCTCCTTCCCGAAGAACTTCGTCACCAGCTCTTGCACCAGCGGCACGCGGGTGGAGCCGCCCACGAGCACGACCTCGTCGATCTCGTTGGGGCGCTTCTTGGCGTCGTCGAGCGCCTTCTTCACCGGTTCGAGCGAACGCTCGACGAGCGGGCGGATCATTTGCTCGAGCTTGGCGCGAGTGAGCGGCTTCTGCAGGTGCTTCGGCCCGCTCGCATCCGCGGTCAAGAACGGCAGATTGATGGTCGTCTCTTGCTTCGTGGAAAGCTCGATCTTGGCCGTCTCCGCGGCGTCTTTCAGGCGCTGGATGACCATCTTGTCCTTGGACACGTCGAGGCCGGTGTCCTTGCGGAACTCGGCCATCAGCCAGTCCATGATCAAGTGATCGAGGTCATCGCCGCCGAGGTGCGTGTCGCCGTTGGTGGCGATCACTTGCACCACGTTGTCGCCGACCTCGAGGATCGAGATGTCGAACGTGCCACCGCCGAAGTCGTAGACGGCGATGACTTCGTTGTTCTTCTTGTCCAGGCCGTAGGCGAGCGCCGCCGCCGTGGGCTCGTTGATGATGCGCCGCACCTCGAGGCCGGCGATCTTGCCCGCGTCCTTGGTGGCCTGACGCTGTGAGTCGTTGAAGTACGCGGGCACCGTGATCACCGCCTCGGTGACCTTCTCACCCAGGTAGTCTTCCGCAGCCTTCTTCAGCTTTTGCAGAACCTTGGCGCTGACTTCCGGCGGCGCCATCTGCTTGCCGCGCGCTTCGATCCAGGCGTCGCCGTTCTTCCCCTTCACGACTTTGAAGGGAACGCGCGACGTCTCCTGTTGAACCTCTTCGTGGCGGCGGCCAATGAAGCGCTTGGACGAATAAACTGTGTTCTCGGGATTGGTGACGGCTTGCCGTTTTGCAATCGTGCCGACCAGCACTTCTCCCTTTTCATCCCAGGCGACGACCGACGGCGTAAGGCGTGAGCCTTCTTCGTTGACGATGACCTTCGGCTCCTTGCCTTCCATCACCGCAACGACGCTGTTCGTCGTCCCTAGATCAATACCAATGATCTTGCCCATGTTTCCCGGTTCTCCTCAAACAGACAGCGAACGAAGCGATGAGGCTGTTCCGGTGCGCGTCGTCGGGGGAAGCGACCGCCGCGGTGCCTCGCGCCTCTGCGACCGGCGTTGACTGATCCGGTCGCGAAACTGGGCGGCAAGATAACCATGTCGCCACAGGGGTCAATCCCGCAGTGCGACTCCTGCCACAACTCTATCGACCCGAACTCGCATAGAAATCCACAAGAGAGCGCGCAAATTCGATTGACTTGATGAGCGCTCTCGCTACTGTGCCGGTCCCTCGCCGGGGCCGTAGCTCAGCTGGGAGAGCGCCGCGTTCGCAATGCGGAGGTCAGGGGTTCGATCCCCCTCGGCTCCACTCGTAGCCCCCACCCGCGTTGGGTAAGCTCATGCACATCATCGAGCTGCAAGAGCACATCGCGGCCCCGCTCGAGTCGATCTGGCAGGCGTGGACCTCCCCGGTCGACCTGAGCCGGTGGCAGGCCGATGCGGCGCGGGCCCTCGGCGGTTCGCGGCTGCTGCTCTGCTGGCCGAAGCTCGGCGCGGAGCTCGAGGTCGAGCTGCGCCCGCGTGAGCCGCTCCGCCATCTGGAGCTGCGGGCTGCCCACTACGAGCTGGACATCCGCCTCGAGCCGGGTCGCCTTCACCTCGAGCATCGCGGGACGGCATCGGAGGAAGAAACCGCCGGGGTCACCTCCGCCTGGCGCACGTCGCTCGCCTTGCTCAAGCTGTACCTCGAGCAACACCGCGGCCAGGACCGCCAGGTGTTGTGGTTTTCGCACGCCGCCCGCCTGCCGACGGCAGCCGCTCACGTCTTCTTCAGCGACCCGGCGGCGCTTTCGAGCTGGCTCGGCCGGGGTGTCTTCGGCCCGGCCGGCAGCGAGTACCGATTGGAGCTGCTGGGGGGAGGCGCGCTTCGCGGGCGGGTGCTGGCACATACCGACGGCCGCGACATCGCCCTATCGTGTGCGAACCGGGACGACGCCGCGCTCGTGCTGCGGACCTTGCCGCGTGCCCAGGGCGAACGGCACATTTTGATGATGTGGTCGCGTTGGGGGACAGGCCCCGACGACGAGTCCGACGCCAACCTGCTGCGTGCTGCGTTCGAACGACTGCGGCGCATGCTCGAGCATCCCGCGTCCGCCTGATCCGGCTAGCCGTCCGGCGCCGGCTCTTCGGATGCCAGCACGGAGGCGCAGCAACGCGTGCCCAGAGAGTAGTCGTAGTAGGCAGGACCGTGCGCCGTGACGACGGCCGCGCAGCCCTTGCGCGTCGACCGCGCATAGAAGCCACCCACGAACGTGCCGTTTTCGTCCTCGATCCACTCGTCGAGATTGCCGACCATGTCGTAGACGCCGTCATCGGCCCAGGCGCTCTTGCACGCCGGCGTTTCCCCCGTGAGCCGTAGCAGGGGCCCTGCGCCGACCTCGAACAGCAGGTTCAAGCGCGGGTCCCGGTGTCCGGTCGAGGCATTGCCGTGCAGCACGGCCGCCGGGTGGAAGGCTCGATAAACGTTGCACTTGTCGGGTTGGTACGAAAGACCGTACGGGTACGGCGTCTGCTCGGCGCCGCGGCACGCCGTCACCCACTCTTCCCGCGTGCAGAGCCGCTTGCCAGCGAGCTCGCATGCGCGCTTCGCGAGCGGATAGTTGAGGTAGGCCTGCGGCACGACACCCGGCCGGGACACGGCCCGGCCGACGAAGGTCGCCGTCCGTTGGACGTCAGGCAGCTCGGGGAGTGGCATGCCCCGGGCGCTGTCGTCCCCGGTGTTGAAGCGCTCGAGCTGCCAAAAGCTGCGGGCCGCGCGGAGCAGTCCCGGATGGGGCGGGTAAAAAGGCGACAGCATCTGCGAGGACTCGTGATCGACGAACGACGCTTCCCAGCGGTCGATGCAAAATCCGGCAACGAGCACCATTTCTGGGGGACACGCGGCCGGAGGCAGCTCTGCCGCGCAGTGTTCTTCCGGGCCCTCGGGCTCCGGCTGCTGGGCGGCCGCCTCGTGCGCCAGGATGCAAGTGGCCGCGGCAGCGCCCGCGCGCGCCCGGTACAGCTTGCGGCTGGTCAGGAGCCGAAAGATCGCGGGGAGCACGGAGAAGCGTTTGCCATACGCGCTCGGCGGACGCACCTTTTCGGCAATGAGGGAGCTCAGCCAGTCCGCCCGGATCAGCGACGGGTATCTGCAAGAACGCGAACGGATGGTGCGTCGCATTCGCGCGACGACCAGCATCGAAGATCCGCGCATCCTCGCCGCGTTCATGAGCGTGCCTCGGCACCTCTTCGTACCAGAGTCGCAACGCAGCTCCGCGCACGACGATCGCGCGCTGCCGCTGTTCGAAATGCAGACGATCAGCCAGCCGAGCATGATCGCGGTCATGCTGCAGGCGCTGGACTGCCAGCCCCGCGACCGCGTGCTCGAGGTCGGCGCGGGTTCCGGCTACGCCGCGGCGCTGCTCGGCAAGCTCGCCGAAGAGGTGGATGCGATCGAGATCCGACCCTCTCTCGCGGCGCGCGGGCGTCAAACGCTGGCCACGCTGGGCTACGACAACGTGCGTATCCACGTGGGAGATGGCGCGCTGGGTCTGCCAGCGCTCGCACCATTCGACAAGATCCTGGTGTCGGCCGGTGCGCGCCACATTCCGACGGATCTGATCGCGCAGCTGGCACCAGGCGGGCGCATTGCCATTCCGGTCGGCGACTCGGACGCACAGACGTTACTGGTGGGTGAACGGACCGCGACCGGCGAAATGAGCTGGGTGCGCAGCATCTCGTGCATGTTCGTGCCGCTCATCGATCAAGCGACGCTGAGCTGAGCGTAAAACAGGAACAAGAAAAGCGCGGTGAATGGAGTAGCCCAGAGCGGAATTTCGAGCCGCCCGCACCCTTGGGGGCGGCTCGAAATTCCTGATGCGATCCACTGATTCACCGCATCATGCCGAGCCGACGGTGCGCGACGTGAACGCCATGGGAGACGCGCCTATGCGTTCGTACGCGCGCTGCCACACCTTTTCGCGCGGGACGTCGAACACGATGTTGGGCTCCACGTCGGTCGGCAACCACGCGCCGCTGCGGATTTCGTTTTCCAGCTGAGACGGCGCCCAGCCTGCATAACCGGCCAGCCCCACCAGGCTCTTCGGCGAGCGACCGGCGGCGATGGCTTCGAGGACGCTGCGGGAAGCCGAGGCGGTGATGCCCTCGCCCACCTCGAATTGACCGTCCATATCCGGCAAGCGCTCATCGGTCCGGTACACGAGCCAGACCTGTTCGGGAGAGACCGGACCGCCGACCCGCACTGCGCCGGACGCTTCGAGCGTCGCCTCCACCAAGTCAGCACGTACCAGGAGCTCGGCGACTGTCATCAACTCACGGCCGTTGATGATCCAACCAAAAGCCCCCTCAGGCCCATGAGCAGCCAGGAGCACCACTGATCTGTCGAAGTTCGGATCACCGAGCGGCGGTGCCGCGACCAGCAAACCCGGTGCAAGGCTCGACGACATCAACCTGAACGTAACAGCGCGCGGGCAGCGCGTCGAGGGGCAGCGCTCTCTATGGCGAGCGGCGGCGAGCGGCCGGACGCTCAGTTCACCACGAGCCCGGCGTAGCCGACCACCTGTTCGAAGTCGCCCGATACCTCTCCGGAATTTCCATATTCAATCAGTCTGGCGCAGGCGCCGCCGAGCGCCTTGGAAGCCACCAGCGCGACGGTCGTCGGCACGTAGCCACACATCGACAACCGCTCCCTCTCGACGAGCTCGTGCAGCCCTTGCGCGTCGAGCTCGCGGATGCGCGCCAGCGCCAGCGCATCCAATTGCTCCGCCAGGCTCGCGGAAATGTAATGGGACATGTCCGTGCTCGCCACGATCAGCGGCCGCGCCTCCAGCGGTAGCGAGCACACGACATCCGCGAGCCCTTCTCCGAGCGCTCGGCATTCCGCGAATGTCAGCCGCGAAAGGCAGATCGGGACGACGCGCAGGTTTGAATTGAGCGCGCGCAGCAGCGGAATCTGCACTTCTATGGCGTGCTCGCGCTCGTGCGCGAGAAGGTCTGGCACGAGCGCCATCCGGACGCGCAACAGCTCGGCGAGATCCGCATCCACGGGTACCTCCGCGCCGGGAATACGCCAGCGTCCGCGCGGCCACAGGCTGCACGGTTGCCCGAGCCCGGTGTGGTTCGGACAGAGGACGATCACAGAGGCCGGAATCCGTACGCTGGCGAAGGTGCGACCCGCGATGGCGCCGCTGTAAACATATCCAGCGTGCGGGGCAACGACGGCGATCGCCCTCTTTGGCGGCGCATGCGTCTCCGACCCGGAGCGCAAGCAACGCTCGACTTCGGCGGCGAGGGCCACCGGCAGAGCCGGGTAAAAGCGCCCCGCGACGTGGGCCTGCCGGGTGTAAAGCGCGGCATCCATGGCAGCCCACAAGATAGGCGCGCAGCGCCATCCGCGCCATCGCGACGCCTGCGCGTCAGCGGCGTGCCCGCCCTGCGCCTTGACAGCGCTAAAAGGCCACAGATCGAGCGTTCTCGGGCGCAGGTCCCCGGAAAGCGCGCGCGAGAGCCCGCCGCGTCTCCAGTGTTCTGATAGAGTGAGCCACCGCATGCGGGTGACCTTCCATGGAGTCCGGGGTTCGGTGCCAGCGCCCGGGCCCGACACTGCCCGATACGGAGGCAACACGTCGTGCGTCGAAGTACAGCTGTCCGACGGCACGATGGTCGTCCTGGACGCTGGCACGGGGCTGCGCGGGCTCGGACGCGCGCTCCTCGAAGGTGGAAGCGTCCCCCCGATCCACATGCTGCTGTCGCACACGCACTGGGACCACATCCTCGGTCTGCCGTTTTTTGCGCCGCTCTGGATGAAGGAAACCGAGCTGTACGTGTATCCGCTCGCCAGCGACGCGCAGGAACGGTTCCAGCGCACGATTTTCGACGACATTCATTTTCCCGTCAGCGCCAACGACGTGCCCGCAAAGGTCGAGTTCCGCAAACCGGATGGGCTCGAGTGGAAGATCGGATCAGCCCGAGTACGCCGCATTCCGCTCAATCACCCCGGCGGCGCACAAGGCTTTCGCATCGACGACGACGACGGCACGTCGCTCGCCTACCTCACGGACAACGAGCTCAACTCGCCCAGCGCCGTGGTCTCGGCCGATGAGCTGGCCCGCTTCGCAGACGGCGTCGGCGTCCTGATTCACGACTCGCAGTACGTGGCCGCTGACATGCCGAACAAGCGCGGCTGGGGGCACTCGGTGATCGACGACGTGCTGCGACTCGGAGTGCTGGCGGAAGTCGGCATCCTCGCGCTCTTCCATCACGACCCGGACCGGACCGATCTCGAGCTCGACAACATCGCCGAGCGCGGCGCGAGCTGGGTCCAGGAGCACACGCAGCAAACGCGGCTCGTGGTCGCCCAAGAGGGCCTAACGTTGGACCTCAAGCGCTAATCGCGGCGCTCTGCTTTCAGCAAGAACTTCGGGATGTCGATCTCGTCGAGCGGCTCGCTCGGGTCGAACGCGCGCTCCATCAGCGGGTCCGTATCGACGCTCTCGGCGGACTCCGGAATCGGACGCGGCCGAAGCCGATTGTGAGGCGAGCCGCCCAGCGCGTCGAGGCGGTCGATCAGCCCGTCGATCGCCTCGAAGGGCGTGGTGTCGGCGATGCCCGCGTGTTCGGCCAGGAGGCTCGCGCGAATCGTGCGAATCGTGGCGCTCAGCGGGTCTTCTTCGCTGTCGCACTCCCACGTCAGGTTCAACTCGGTGTCGAGGTGCATGCTGCGGTTCGTCAGGTTGGCTGAGCCGATGCTGAGCAAGCGATCGTCAACGACCAGCACCTTGGAATGAATGAACGTCGGTATCTCCTCGCCCTGGTGCTCGGAGCTCGGGTAGTAAGCGCGCAGCTGATGACCGTGCTCCGCCGCGCTCTCGCAGAGCGACGCCAGGAGCTTGTTCTGCGCGTCACCGAGCGCCATGTTTTCTTTGGGAGTATCAGCGCCCTTCGGCATCACGATCACGATCGCGAGACAGGGCCGCGAGTCGTCATGCAAGCGCGCCAGGAACGCGCGCTGCACGGCGCGCGAGGTGAAGTACTGCGTTTCGATGTAGATCAGGCGTTCCGCGCTGGCGATAGCGTCCTCGTATTGCTTCAGAATCTCTTCGACCACGGGGAGGTCATCTACCTCCCCCTCCGTGCGCGAGATCGCGACGCGTTCGCAACGAATTGGCAGCGTGCCTTCGAATTCCGGCATGGTGAGCGCGGCGGCAGGCAGCAAGGGCAGCGCCTCGCCGGTCGCTTCCTGCCAGCGCGCGCAGAACAGCCCCTCGAGCTGTTTTGCCGCATCGCCGGTCACGAACGCCATCAGATCGTGATACGGCTTTTGCGGCTCGTGCTGCTTGTTGCAACGCTCCGGGTGCTCGGGCAAGTGGCGACGGTCGTCCCAGCGTGACTCGCACAAGTCGATGCCTCCGGCGAAGCCCAGCTGACCATCGATGATGACGAACTTCTGATGGTGGCTACCGCCCGTGGCGTGTCGATGATCGAAGTGAAAATGAATACGCTCGTCCGTACGCCAATCGAAGATCACGCGCTGTAGCCACTGGCGCTCGAGCGCGTAGACCAGGCTGTAGTCCCACGCCAGCATCCAGATTGACAGCTCGGGTTTCCGTGCGACCAGGCTCTCGAGAAACGGCAAGAGCTCGACGTCCGCGTGTCCCTCCGCGTCATGACCGCGTAGCAGCTTCACGCTGCTGTCGAATTGCCAACCGGAAAGCAAGATCCGCTGCTGTGCAGCTTCTGCCGCTCGATAGAACGCACTGTAATAGTCGCGGGCATCCACCAGGGCTCCCGCGATTCCATGCTCGCTGAGCTGCCAGCAGTTCCGACCAGGTTTCAGGATCATTCGATACCAGGCACTTCCTCGATATCTACGACGAGCGGAAGGTGATCCGACGCCAGCCGCTCCATGCGCTGACTCGGCACCTCACAGCGCTGCGCGCGCAGATCTCGGCTAAGGAAAATATGATCGAGTTGCAAGAGCGGCCACCTGGCAGGCCAGGTCTTCAACGAGCGCTGCATGGAGGTGGCGATGGAGTCACAGAGCACGCCGCACAGGTTACGGTGCACGCGGGAGCCCGGGCGAGCATTGAAGTCGCCGCACAGCACCGTCTTGCGCGGCGCCGGACCGAGCCAGCTCTCGCCGAGCAGGGTCTCCGTCTGCAGGGCGCGCTCACGCAGAGACAGGCCGAAATGGGTGTTGAGCAGGCTCAGACAACCGAACGGAGCAGCCACGGAAACCCACTGGACAGCGCGCAGCTCGCGTCGCCCAAGCTGCGGCAAGCAGGCGTGTCGCACGGTCTGGAGCGGGTAGCGGCTCAGCACCGCGTTCCCATAGTGACCGCCACCGGACTCGCGCGCCGCCACGAACTCGTAGTGCATGCCGAGCTTCTCCGCGAGCCACGCCGCCTGGTGCACCCGAAGCGTGCGCTCCTGCTCGACGTCCACCTCCTGGAGCGCGATCAACTCGGCGCGGCTAGCCTCGATGACCGCGAGCACACGTTCGGGAGCGACACGCCGGTCGCTGCCGATGCAGCTGTGCACGTTGTAGGTCATGACCCGCATGCGATTCTGTCGCGCCGAGGCGGCGACCTGCCAATTTGCGAGCGCTAGCCGTCGGCGCAAGTGCGCGCATCAAACTGGCGCGTGCGCAGGCCAAAACATGCAGAGCTCGGTCTTGCCGGAGCCCACGGTAGCGTCAACCCAGCCGCGGTTCTCCCGCGCCACCCCATACGTCAACGCCAGCACCAGCGCCGCGTCCCGATCGCTGGTTTCCGCTGCCAGCCATGGCTCGTACACCACCTCGAACAAGCTCTCCGGCAATTCCGTCGAAGCGTAGGTCACGCTGAACCGCGCGTAGTTGCCAGGCGCCACCCTCCCCCGTTCACGTGGGGGCGGCTCGCTGTGCTGAAGACTACAATCGACGACCACAGCGCCCGCTCTGGGCTCCTTGTTCACGCCCAAAGAGATCAAATTCGTGAGGGCCTGAAGCGCCGTTTGGACGTGCAGACGCGTCTCGATGGCATCACCACCCGACGTCTGCAAGGCCACGCCGCGAGTGCGTGCCACAGGCTCCAGCACCTCCAACGAGCGCTGGCAGAGCGCGCGAGCATCGCAATTTTCGAGCTCGGCGCGACCTTGGCGCGCAAAGTTCAGCACCTGGCGCAGCGTGCTCGCCACCGCGCGGACCTGCTGCTCGATGATACGGGCATTATTCCGCATGTCTTCCACGGACATGCCATCCATGTTGATCATGGCTGCCCGCCCCGCGATGACGTTCAGGGGTGTGCCCAGCGCATGGGACAGGGTCGAAGCGACGCGGCTGACGGCAGCTTTCCGCTCTTCGTGCCGGAGCGTGTCGAGTAACTCGACGCCACGGATTTCCGCTTCAGAGTTTCCGTTTGCGCGCTGAGCCATCGCACCGCTTTGTCGTCACGAAGGCGCCGACTTAAGTCGCGTCCGGCGCTCTGCCAAGGGGTGGCCGCTGCTTTTGGGGCAAAAATCCGAGTTCTTGCAGTCCGGCGCGAGTTGCTGGACAACGGGGGCGGCGAATCGAAGCCGGGGTGCCGCCAGGGTGACGTGTGCTTGCCTGGGACAAACGTCGGCCTTACCAGGGGTTCTAAGGTTCAATGAACGGGCGAGTGCTGATTGTCGATGATGAACAGAGCATGTGCGAGCTCTTGGATTCTGCCCTGTCGAAACGGGGCTACGAGACCGCATGGCGCACCTCTGCGGACCAAGCCTTCGAGGTGCTGGACGGCAAAGACTACGACTTGGTGCTGACGGACCTCAACATGAGGGACATGACCGGGCTCGAGCTGTGCGAACGCATCGTCGCCAGCCGTCCCGACGTGCCGGTAGTGCTCGTGACCGCGTTCGGTAGCATGGACAACGCCGTCGCTGCCATTCGCGCCGGCGCCTACGACTTCATCACCAAGCCCGTCGAGATGGACGCGCTGGCGCTCGTGGTCGAACGCGCCATTCAGCACCGCACGCTCAAGGAAGAGGTCAAGCGCTTACGACAAGCCGTCGATGCCACGCGGCAGTTCGACGAGATGATCGGGGATAGCCCCGCGATGCGCAAGGTCAACGATTTGATCCTGCGTGTGGCCGACAGCGACGCCAACGTGCTCATCACGGGCGAAAGTGGCTGCGGCAAGGAGCTCGTGGCGCGCGCGCTGCACGGGCGCAGCACTCGCAATGAAGGGCCCTTCGTCGCCGTGAACTGCGCGGCGGTGCCCGAGACACTGCTGGAGAGCGAGCTCTTCGGCCACGCCAAGGGTGCTTTCACGGACGCGCGCCAGGCCCGCACGGGCTTGTTCGTGCAGGCCAGCGGCGGCACGCTGTTCCTCGACGAGGTCGGCGAGATGCCGCTCGGCATGCAGCCGAAAATCCTGCGTGCGCTGCAGGAACGCAAAGTGCGCCCCGTCGGCGGCAACATCGAAGTGTCCTTCGACGCACGTCTCGTCACCGCGACCAATCGCGACCTCGAGACCGAGGTCGAGGAGCGGCGTTTTCGCGAAGATCTCTACTACCGGATCAACGTCGTGCGCATCGAGGTCCCGCCGCTCCGCGGTCGTGGCAACGACCTCTTGCTCCTCGCCCAACACTTCATCGATCGAGCCGCGTCGCGCAGCGGCAAGAGCGTAGTGGGCTTGGTCAGCGCTGCCGCCGAGAAGCTGCTGAGCTACGACTGGCCAGGCAACGTCCGCGAGCTCGAGAACTGCATGGAGCGCGCCGTCGCGCTCACACGCTACGACCAGGTCACGGTCGAGGATTTGCCGGAGAAGGTTCGAAACTATCAGAGCTCGCACGTCGTGGTCGCGAGCGATGATCCGAGCGAGCTCCTACCCATGCAGGAGGTCGAGCGGCGGTACATCCAGCGCGTGCTCAAGTCGGTGGGCGGCAACAAGACGCAGGCCGCCAAGGTTCTCGGGTTCGACCGGCGAACCCTGTACCGCAAGCTCGAGCGCTACGGCCTGGCCTAGGCGCTCGCTGTGGCGGGTTTGCCGCCGGCGACCGCTCCGAGCCCGCACCATGGGGCGTTTCGCCACGACTGTGGCGCGACAGGGCTCAGCAGCCTTTGGGCCTGGCGAGCAACTCCGTGAGGAAACGCCGGCAGCGCAGCCCTACTCTCCGCCGGTAACCCGCCTCCACCGTCCTGGTACGGGCCCTGCATTGGTGCCTGCCGCGAACGGGATTCCGGCCGGACCGGGCCGCTCGCTTCCCGCGGCAAACAGGAGAGAGGTGCACATGCGGATCGCCATCACGATGCGGAGCTTCGAAGCGACGAGCAGCTCAGTGGCTGATGGTGATCGGGGAGATCCTCACACCGATTGTTTCGCCGAATTTCACGTCGAAGAAGCGGACGTGCTGCATGACGCGCCGGCGGTTTCGGAGGCAGAAGCGACGGCCGATGAAACCGTGCAGGTGACGGTGGTGCTTCGCGGGCGTCGCGACGAGCTCGAAGATCCCGCTCTTGGCATGACGGACTTGATTCTGGGCGCGTTGCGCTCGCGGCGTGCCGGTAACTCGAATGGCCGGTCGCAGCGTGTGATCGATGCGCTGGGCATTGCGGTAGAAGGCGCCTGCTGAGTTCAGCAGAGCACGCGCCGACGTTGCGGCGCATCTCCACCGGCGCCTCGTCCCTCCGTGTCCCTCGCTCGCTCGAGCGCGACGAGGCGTTGCACGGCGGACAGCGCTCGATTTGCGTTGGCGCACGCGAAACTCGTCAAACTTGCGCGCGCGCGAACGCGCTCCGGCCGGTAACGGCTATGTGGGTTTCACGCACTCGCGCCACATTTCGAGGCAACTTGCCCCCCCGCCTCGGCGCCCAATTGGGGCTACGCCGCGGAAGCCACGGATCAGCAATCGCGGCAGGCGCTGATTTCCGGTGTTTGGAGATCAGGCACGAAGACTGCACTGACTCGTGTGTGATGGGAAACCGTCAACGAGCCGCATCCAGCGGCGCTACTTCCGAGTTTCGACTCAACCTGGAGGTCCGATCATGTTGCGCTGGGCACTGATTTTCTTCGTACTTGCACTGGTCGCTGCTCTGTTTGGCTTCGGTGGGCTCGCCGCCGGCGCAGCAGGCATCGCCAAACTGTTGTTCTTCGGGTTCCTGATCCTGGCCGCGGTCGCGATCGTCGCCAACCTGGCGCGCGGACGAGCCATATAGGCGTGAGCGGAGCCCGCTCTAACGGAACTCGAATGGCGAGGCCCCGGGCCGAAGTGCTGCGGGGCTGAGCCATAACCGGAGGATAGCCATGCGACTCACAATGTTACTGGCATCGGTACTGGCGTTCGGCGGTCTCGTGTCCTGCGATGATCCGAAACGCGCCGACGACCCTGGTGAAGAAATTCAAGAAGCGGCGCGCGCTACCGGCAGAGCGGCGGAACGCGCTGCCGAGAAGGCCGAACCTGCTCTGGAGAAGGCCGGTGACACCGCGGTGCGTGCTGGTCGCGAAATCGAACAGGCAGCGCGCGAAGTGAAACGGGACATCGAAGGCGCGAGTTACCGCGCCGGCGAGGAAGTCAAAGAGGAGGCGCGCGAGGCCGACCGCAAGGTCGATCGCGCCGAAGACAAGGTCGATCGCGCCGAGGAGCGCGCCGACGAGCGTCGCAAGTAGACGCTACGAGTAGGTCGCGCGCGCAGCGGCCAACGCGTCGTCCCCGGCGCGATAGCCTTGCGCGCGCAGCGCGCTCGTCAGAGCCGCCAAGCACAGCTCGACATTTCTGCGGCTCGCGCCCTCTCCCATCAATCCGATGCGCCAGGCGCGACCCTGCATTGGTCCGAGGCCGCCACCAATTTCGAGTCCGAACTCGTGGAGCAGGTGGCGGCGCGCCTTCACGTCGTCCGTACCGTCCGGGATCTCCACGACCGTCAGCGAGGGAAGTCTGAATTGCGCAGCCACGGGCAGGCCCAAGCCGAGCTCGCCAAGGCCGGCGCTCAGCGCAGCATGGTGCAGGCGGTGCCGCGCGAAGCGTGCGTCCAATCCTTCCTGAAGCACGAGCCGGAGCGCCTCGTGTAGCGCGAACAGCATGTTGATGGGCGCGGTGTGATGATAGACGCGCTCGCTACCCCAGTAACGCTGTACCAGCGAGAGATCCAAGTACCAGCTCACCACCGGCGTACGCCGCGCGGAGATCGCACGGCTAGCACGCTCGGAGAATGTGACTGGCGAGAGTCCCGGCGGGCACGACAAGCATTTTTGAGTACCTGAATAGACGGCGTCCAGTCCTAGTCGATCCACCTCGACGGGCATGCCGCCCAGCGACGTCACTGCGTCGACCACGAGCAGGGCACCGAGCTCGTCTGCGAGCTCCTTAAACGGCTCGAGCGGCTGCAGCACGCCCGTCGAGGTCTCGGCGTGTACCACGCACACCACCTTGAAGGGCCGGCCCTGCGCCGCGCTACGGCACGGCTCGACTTCCAGCGGGCGACCCCACTCGGCCTGGACCTGTGTCACCTCCGCGCCGAGGCGCCGCGCAATTTCCAGCATGCGGCCGCCGAATACGCCGTTGACGCCGATCAAAGCGCGATCGCCGGGCTCCAGTAGGTTCGCGAGCGTCGCCTCCATTCCGGCGGAGCCGGTGCCGGAGATCGCGAGCGTCAGCGTGTTCTGGGTCTGGAAGACGGCGCGCAGCATGTCGCGTAGCTCATCCATGACCCCGAGAAAGAACGGATCGAGATGGCCGACGGTCGGGCGACCCAGCGCCGACAGCACCGACGCTGGCACGGGCGACGGTCCTGGACCGAGCAAAATGCGGCTCACGCTCTCGAGCGGCGGATACGGCGCGGGCATGCCAGTCAGCTTACGCTGTGACTGGCCTGCAGCGCTACAAGGTACCCGACGGCGTCAGGGCCCGACGCTCGTTGGTTCGCCCGCCAGGAGCCGCTTCACCCAAACCGCCGGCGTCGTGCTGCTCGCAAGCTTCACGTAAAAGCGATCGAACGGCAGCCATTGATGCAGCTGATCGTGCGGCGTGTTCCACAGCGGCTCGTTCCCGCTCTCGATGAAGTAGGTGCAGAAGGCAGAGCCACCTTCGGACGTCTTCACCTGAAAGCGCAGGTCATCGAGGGCGGACTCGAGTTTCTCCTCGGGAACGAACAACGGAAACGGCTCCATGCACAGGTTTTCGCCCATCGAGAAGAACGACCGCGTGACCGAATCGTGCGTCGCCGTGATGATTCCAATTTGCGAGCTCGGGTGTTTGCGACCCCCGAAAAAGATCATCTCGAGCAGTCCGCCGCCGTCCTCGGGGTGACACTCCGGACAATCGGCGCGCGACGGCAGCGCCCCGTCCAGACCCCAGAGCTCCCGCCATTTGCGCTGAAAGCACGGTGCGAGAAACTCGTCGCCATAGATGACGGCAGAGTCCATCAGCACCGTCACACGAGCGCTCCCGACCTTCAGAAACGCGTCCTGAACCTGGTTGAAGCTCACGCCGGCGCCGTATCCGCCCGCGCTCGACCCCGCCAGCAGCACCTGACCCGCGCTGGCGAAGGTGGGGACGACGCGCGCGACGAACTTCTGCATGTTCGAATAACCGACGAACTGCTGAACCCTGCCCGGCTCGTCGCCCGGAACCACCGCGTCCGGCCGCGTGCCGATGTGGGCGTCTCCCGTGCAATACGGAACGAACACCATGTTCCAATCGCGCACCGGGTTCTCGGCGTTGCTCGTGTCGAAGATCCCGCGGGAGAACGGCTGTACTGGCGAGCTGGTGATTTCCTTGCGCAGCGCCAGCGGGTTTTCTGGAGCCACACTGAACACCTCGCCGTGCATGCGCTCGCGCACGTTGGCGGCGTTGAAGCTCCGGCATAGCTCGGGCGTGAAACACGCGCCGCCTCCCTCCAGAAAAAAGAACAGGTCCTGCGAGACCGCGCTGCGTTTGAACCAAAAGCCCGCTGGCGATCCGTCGCGGCAGCGCGCGCCGGGTTCCTCGTGCCATTGCCAACGATCAACGGGGCCAGTCGGCAGCGCTGCGCCGAGCGGCGGCGCCATGTTCGCGTACTGCCGCCCGCCACTGCCCGACGCGCCCGCGCTGCCGCCCCGGCCAGCACCGCCATCGAGCGGCAGGTCGACTCCCGCGCCTGCTCCTTCGACGTCGCCGCCTGCTCGGGCGCACGCGCCGCCCAGAAGAAGCCCCACGCTCAGCCAATACCGCGCTCGCATCACTGCCTGGCGATTTTGCAGCGCCGAGCCGGTTTGGTCCAGTCGCGCCCGAGGTAACGGCGAATTCCCTGTATTTTTCGAGGGAACGCTTGTGACCCCCCGCCTTCAGCCATAAATGCGCGCAATGTCGCGGTCCCGAGCGCACTCACGGCATAGGCTGCCCACAGACCAGCCGGCCCCTCACGGCTCTCGCTCGCCAGACGGACGCTTTTCGTGAGCCGTCCCACGCCACCGGGCTCAGCGGGCCTCTATATCGCCGTCGCGGCGTCTGCGGCCGCGGTGTTCATCGGGGACCGGTTCCTGGCATTGGGCATCACAGTCTGGGTGCTCTACTTCGTCCCGATCGCGCTCAGCAAGTTCGCCTGGCGCCCGAGCGCGCCGCTGATCACTGCTGCCGGCTGCACCGTCCTGCTCGCGCTCGACTTCGCGCTCTCGCTGGACGCGCTTTCGCCCGCTGCACGGTACTCACCCATCAACCGCAGCTTCGGCTTCGTCACGATGTGGATCGCCGCGTTCATCGGCCGGCGGTTCATCTTGAGCCGCCTGGCGGTGCACTGGCAGGAGCAGCTGAACGGCGCGCAAACGGCGCTGAGCTCCCGCATGGAAGGCGAACAGTCCCATGCCGCGCTCGCGACCAACGTCCTCACGTTTCTCGCCGAACATCTGGGCGCGCAGGTGGGAGCTCTGTACATGGCCGACATCGACGGCCGTTTACGTCGCTTCGGCGCCTACGCGCTGGACCCCGACGCTGCCGCGCCGGAGGTCATCGACCCCGGAGCGGGGCTCGCCGGCCAGGTGGCCCTGAACAACCGACTCGTTCACCTGATGGACGTACCCGACGAATACTGCGACGTGCGTTCGGGGCTCGGCAAGCATCGTCCCCGCGAGCTCGTGATCGCGCCGGCCAGCGCCGATGGCACCGTCGAGGCCGTCATCGAGCTCGGGTTTCTGGGTGCGATGAATCCGCTGGCGCCCGAGCTCTTCGACGCCGTCTCGCAGTCGCTCGCCTCCGCGGTGCGCTCCGTCAACTACCGCGAACGCCAGCGCGCGCTGCTGGAAGAAACGCAGCGGCAGGCCGAGCAGCTGCAGACGCAACAAGAGGAGTTGCGAGTCCAGAACGAAGAGCTCGAGCAGCAGAGCCGCAGCTTGCAGGAGTCCCAGGCCGCGCTGGAGAATCAGCAGGCCGAGCTCGAGCAGATCAATTCCCAGCTCGAGGAGCAGACACAAGCGCTCGAGCAGCAGCGCGACGCACTCGAGCGCAGCAAAGCCGATCTGCAGCAGGCCAACAGCTACAAGTCCGACTTCCTCGCCAACATGTCGCACGAGCTCCGGACACCGCTGAACAGCTCCTTGATCCTGGCCAAGCTGCTGGTGGACAACCGCGAGGGCAACCTCACCGCTGAGCAGATCAAGTTCGCTCGGACCATCTACTCTGCGGGCAACGACCTGCTCACGCTCATCAACGACGTGCTCGATCTCTCCAAGATCGAAGCGGGCAAGATCGAGCTGCGCGTCGGGAACATCGCGATCGCGCAGTTATTGCGGGAGCTCGAGGGCACCTTCGAGCAGGTGGCCAAAGAGAAGCATCTGACCTTCACCACGGCCATCGCGCCGGACGTGCCAGCAACCATCGACTCGGACGCCACTCGGCTTCAGCAAATTCTGAAGAATCTGCTGTCGAACGCCTTGAAATTCACGGAGGCAGGCGGCGTCTCGCTGCAGCTCGCGCGCACGCCGGACGGTCGCCTGGCGTTTCGCGTGCGAGACACCGGCGTCGGCATCCCAATCGACCAGCAAGAAGTCATCTTCGAAGCGTTTCGCCAGGCGAACGGCACGACCAACCGCCAATACGGCGGGACCGGGCTCGGTCTGTCCATCTCGCGCGATCTGGCCCATCTGCTGGGCGGCGAGCTGACGGTGGAGAGCGCCCCGGGTCAGGGCAGCACCTTCACGCTCTGGTTGCCCGATCGCTACGTGGAGCGAGCAGGGCGCCGAGCACCGCCGGCGTCCGCGTCGCTGCCGCTCGCCGCACGGGCCCCGCGCAACCTGCCGCCGGCCGCGGCCGCACCCATCCCTGACGATCGCGACCAGCTCGCCGCGGGTGCCCGCACCATCCTGATCGTCGAGGATGATCTGCCTTTCCTCGGCGTCCTGAAGGACCTGGCGCATGAGCTCGGCTTTCAGGCGCTCGCGGCACAGACCGGCGACGAAGGGTTGCGGCTGGCACAGCGCTTCCGACCGAGCGCAATCGTGCTCGACATCGGCTTGCCAGATCGCTCGGGTCTATCGGTGCTCGACACGCTCAAGCACGACGCCGCCACCCGTCACATCCCCGTGCACGTCATCTCCGGCTCCGACTACGCCAGGGCGGCGCTCGAGATGGGCGCGGCTGGCTACGCGTTGAAGCCGGTCAAGCGCGAGCAACTCGTGCAAGCCTTGCAACGCCTGGAAGAGAAGTTCACTCAGAAGCTGCGGCGCGTGCTGGTGGTCGAAGACGACCCCGTCCACCGCGACAGCACGTGCATGCTACTGGCCAGCGACGACGTCGAGACCGTGGCGGTGGGGACCGCGGCCGAGGCCCTCGAGAGCCTGCGCTCGGCCACCTACGACTGCATGGTGCTCGATCTCAGCCTGCCCGATCGCACGGGCATCGAGCTGCTCGAAGACATGTCGCAGCAGGAAAATTGCGGTTTTCCTCCGGTCATCGTCTACACCGGCCGCACGCTCTCACGCGAGGAAGAGCAGAACCTGCGGCGCTTCTCGCAGTCGATCATCATCAAGGGCGCTCGCTCACCGGAACGGCTGCTCGACGAAGTCACGCTGTTCTTGCACCAGGTCGAGGCGACATTGCCGCCGGACCGACAACAGATGCTGCGCGACGCTCGCCATCGCGAAGGCGTCTTCGAGGGGCGTCGCGTGCTGGTCGTCGAGGACGACGTGCGCAACATCTTTGCGCTCTCCAGCGTGCTCGAGCCGAAAGGCGCCAAGGTCGAAATCGCGCGCAACGGCCGGGAGGCCCTCGAGCACCTCGACGCGCACCCCGGCGTCGATCTGGTACTCATGGACATCATGATGCCGGAGATGGACGGCCTGACCGCGACCCGCCACATCCGCGCCCGTCCCGAGCTCGCCGACCTGCCCATCATCGCGCTGACCGCCAAGGCCATGATCGACGATCGCGAGAGCTGCCTCGCCGCGGGCGCCAGCGACTACATCACCAAGCCGCTCGACGTGGACAAACTGCTGTCGCTCGCGCGGATATGGCTGCGTAAATGAAGCCACCCTCGAGCCTGGACGTCGAGCTCCGGCTCCTGCTCGACGCCATCTTTCTCAAGTATCACTACGACTTCCGCAGCTACTCGGAAGCCTCGCTGCGCCGACGCGTGCTGGCCGCCGTGAGCCATTTCGGCTGCGATACGATCTCGCGCCTGCAGGAGCGCGTGCTGCACGAACCTCACCTGTTCGGTGAGCTGCTCGGCTTCTTGACCGTGCAAGTGAGTGATCTCTTTCGTGATCCCTCGTACTTCCGCGCGCTGCGCGAAAAGGTCGTGCCCTACCTCAAGACCTATCCCTCTCTGAAGGTGTGGGTCGCCGGCTGCGCCACCGGCGAGGAGGCCTACTCGCTCGCCATCCTGCTCCTGGAAGAAGGCCTGCTCGATCGAGCGCTGATCTACGCCACCGACATCAACCCGGAGAGCCTCCGGGTCGCCGAAACGGGTATCTACGATGCGGCGCGTTTCAGCCAGTTCACGAAGAATTACCAACTCGCTGGCGGCAGAGCGTCGCTTGCGAACTACTACACTGCGGCTTACTCCTCGGCGGTGTTCGACCGCACGCTCAAGAAAGCCATTTTGTTCTCGGATCACAGCCTGGCCACAGACAGCGCCTTCGCCGAAATGGAGCTCGTGTCGTGCCGCAACGTGCTGATCTACTTCGACCGCGCCCTGCAAGACCGCGCAGTCGGGGTCATGACGGATTCCTTACGCCGTAAAGGATTTCTCGGTCTCGGTCTCAAGGAGAGCCTGCGCTTTTCCAAACACGCCGCCGCATTCCAGGATTTCGTCCGCGAAGATCGCATCTATCGGAGGATCTGACCGCAATGCCGCGCAAGCCAATCGAAGCGATCGTGATCGGCGGCTCCGCGGGCGGCCTCTCGGCCCTGTCGACGCTGCTCAGCGGGCTCCCCGCCGATTTCCGGCTGCCAATCGCGGCCGTGCTCCACGTTCCCCCCACGCGACACGCGATGCTCGCCGAAGTCTTGGCCGGCCGCTGCCCCCTGGCGGTGCGCGAAGCGGAAGACAAGGAACCCCTCGCCGCCGGCACGGTGTACATCGCCGCGCCCAACTATCATTTGCTGATCGAGAAAACGCGCACATTTTCGCTGTCCGTGGACGACCCCGTGAACTTCTCACGCCCCGCGATCGACGTGCTCTTCGAGTCCGCCGCGTACGCTTACGGTCCCGCGCTCGCCGGGGTGGTGCTCACCGGTGCCAGCGCAGACGGCGCCCTGGGACTCTTGCGGATCGCCGAGGCTGGCGGCACCGCGCTCGTGCAACACCCCGACACCGCTGCAGCGCGCGTCATGCCCGAAGCCGCGTTGCGAAGCGTCCCTGCAGCCCGTGTCGTGCGCATAGAGGACATGGCAGCATCCCTTTTGGACCTGACAGCGACGCGCGCGCTGGAGGAAACATGACGTCCGATTCCATCAAGTTCTTGCTCGTCGATGACATCGAGGAGAACCTGATCGCGCTCGAAGCGCTACTGCGCCGCGACGGCCTCGAAATTTTGAAAGCCCGCTCGGGCTCGGAAGCGCTCGAGCTGCTCTTGGTCCACGACGTGGCGCTCGCGCTGCTCGACGTGCAGATGCCGAACATGGACGGGTTCGAGCTGGCCGAGCTGATGCGCGGAGCGGAACGCACGAAGCACATCCCCATCATCTTCGTCACGGCCGGCACGCGTGACCCCTACCGCGTTTTCAAGGGCTACGAGAGCGGCGCCGTCGATTTTCTCTTCAAACCCGTCGAGCCGCAGATCCTGAAGAGCAAGGCCGACGTCTTCTTCGAGCTGGACCGCCGGCGCCGAGAGCTCTCGAGCGCCCTCATGCTCAACGAAATGTTCGTTGGTATTCTCGGGCACGACCTCAGAAACCCGCTCGGCGCGATCGTCATGGGCGCACACCTGCTCGACAGCCAGCTCACCGATCCGGGCCAGGTGCGCGCGCTACGCCGCATGATGGGCGCGGCGGATCGCATGACACGCATGATCGAGCAGCTGCTCGATCTGACGCGGCTGCGGCTCGGCGGCGGCCTGGATTGCACGAGCGACGCACAGCGCCTCGACGTGCCCGATCTCTTGCGCCACACGCTCGACGAGCTCCGTGGTGAAGAGCACCAGCGCGACGTGACGCTGGAAGCAGAAGCCGACTGCGTCACCTCCGGCGACGCCGACCGCCTGCTCCAGCTGTTCTCGAATTTGCTCGGCAACGCCCTGCAACACGGCTCACCCGGCGGCCCCGTACTCATCCAAGTCGCGAGCGCCGACCGCCGGCTGATCATCCGCATTCACAACTCGGGCAGCATTCCCGCCGAAGTGCTGCCCACGCTGTTCGACCCCTTCCGTGCGCGGCAGCGCGCACCACGCGCGGCCGGCCTCGGCCTTGGCCTGTACATCGCCCAACAAATCGCCCGGTCGCACGCCGGCAACATCACCGTGGAGTCGAGCGAGGCCACGGGCACGACGTTCACGGTCGAGCTGCCCCGTTGCCAGTAAACGCGCGGGCCCTGGTCGCGGCATGCGCGCGTGGGCGCAGCGCTCGCGCACGCGGACGAAATTGACCCGCTCCTGAAACGTGGTCGGCCGCCGTGACATCGGTGACGCGGGCGACGAGGCGCGGTGGCTTTGGCTTGCCCGGAATCGCGCGAGAGCCGAACCGCTCGTGGATCCGCTAACGTGCTGGTGGCAACCACGACTCCGGACGACAGCTTCTGCTTTTTGAGCTGCAATCATCGGACGCCGCATCCGAGTCGGACAAGGATCAGGATTACCGAGAGGTCTACAATTACCGCCGAGCGCTTGAGCACGGAACGCGCAGTGAGCTCCCGATCTCCCTTCGTTTGGTTCGAGAGCTGCACGAGATTTTGCTGGATGGGGTACGCGGCAGAGACAAGACGCCCGGAGAGTTCAGAAAGGTCCAAGTCGCGATCGGTGCGACCCGAAGATTCGTTCCGCCACCTCCAGAGCGATTGGAGAGCTGCCTCTACCCCCTCGAAGCTTACTTCCACGCCGAAACGGCGCTCGATCCCCTCGTTCACAGCTTCTTAGTGCACTACCAGTTCGAGACCATTCACCCGTTCGTGGACGGGAACGGGCGCGTGGGCCGGCTGCTCCTTGCTATTATGCTGCAGCAGAGGTGCGGCTTGTCAAAGCCGTGGCTCTACATGAGCGAGTTCTTTGAACGGCACCGAGACGACTACATCAACGGACTGTTTTCGGTAAGCACCGACGCTGCGTGGTCGCAGTGGATCGAGCTGAGCCTTCAGGGAACGTTAGCGCACGCAAAAGACACCATAGCGCGCTGCCGGCGCCTGCTCACAGTGCGTGACCAGTACATGCAGCGCGTCAGGAGTGTCGGAGGCGATGTCAGACTCACCCGCATCTTGGAGGACGTGTTCAACTCGCCTTTTGTTCGTGTTGCACAATTGGCGAAGTCGCTTGGGGTCACCTATCCGACAGCGAAATCCGACCTGGACAGGTTGGTACAGGCGGGAGTTCTCCAAGCTCTCACGAACGTGTCGCCGAAGACCTTTTACGCGCCCGAGGTTTTCAAAATCGCCTACGGTGAACTGGTGGGGGACGACCTGTAACCGGTCGCCATTCGCCGAGATGGCGGAGGTATTTCCCCAGCTGCTACCCGTAAGGCCATCAGCGCCGCCTCGGCAGCACATCGAGACCAACAAGCCCCGCCTCGCGATCGCGCCGCCTTGGTCTCGATTTTGGTCTCGTATCGAGGCGTGGATGGGATTCGAACCCACGTATGACGGTTTTGCAAACCGTTGCCTAACCACTTGGCTACCACGCCGCTCACGCCGGATCGCCGACGTTCGCCAGGCACCCCGCACTCGTAGTGCGCGAGGCGGCGGGAACCTGCCACGCGGTCCAGCTCGAATCAAGCCGCTTCGGTTTGGCGGCCCTCGCCCGCGCTTCGCGCCGCGCTCAGGCAGGTCGAGCGCTTTGACCGGAATCACCGAGCAGCGCCAGCCGCACCGAGAGCCGCTCGCGGAGGCGGGCTTCGAAGCGCTGCAGGGTGGCCGCGAGCGCGGTCAACTCGGAAGCGGCGACCTCCGGATCCGCGGTCTGCTCACAGGCTGCCTTTCGGCCTTCGAGCCTGCGCCAGAACAGTTTGTCCTCCATGGCGGCGTGCGGCACTAGCCGCGCGACGCGGGACCAAAGCTCATCAAAGTGGACGGGGTCATGACTGCCGACGGAACTTGGGTGCATTTTATATGGGCCTCTACTTCGCCAAACCGGAAACTGTCGTCGACGCGATGAAATAACGCCGCCCGGGACGGCATCGATTCTAGGCACGTCGTTGCGAACATTCCTGGTTCAACCACGCTCGCACCGCGCCGTCGTGACGACACGGCTTCGAACGCTTTTCTCAACCTTTTAGGTTATTCATGCGCACGTCGAATGCAAACAACTTCTCGCGCATTTTATGCGACGATTTTGTCGCGATCGCATCGCCGCACACGCGCACGTGCGCAATCGGCAAGAGTTCGCACGTTTTCTATGCGTCCGTCTGCCGGTTCGGCGGCCGAATCCAGGGAATGAACAGGAGCGCTTTCGGACGCTGTCTGACCGCACGTTGAGCGGCGTCCCGGCTCGTGGACAAAGTTTCGGAGGTGCGTAAACCGCTTCCGAGCGAAGGCCTGCCGCCGGGGGACCGCCTGGTCGCGCGACCTCGAATGCGCTGTTCCGGCCAGCGGGCGGAGCCAGAAACCTCGAAAAAACCGCTCACGTCCGGGTGCCCACCGAGCGCGCCGTGCAGCACGGCGCCAGCAATGCTAGCGCTTGCCACCTTCAGCCATGTCTCACTCCACGCTTCCGCAGCAACGGACGTCCTCAGCGGCGCAGCAACGCATCCTGGTGGTCGAGGACAACGAAGACGCGCGGGAGCTCATGCGCGCGCTGATCGAGAAGATGGGGCACGACGTGCGCACGGCCATGGATGGCGCCTCGGCGATCGAGCTCGCGCGTGAGTTCCGCCCAGCGCTCGTCCTACTCGACATTGGTCTGCCGCAGATGGATGGCTACAGCCTCGCGCGCAAGTTGCGCGAAGAGCACGGCCCCGATCTCGTGCTGGCAGCTCTCACCGGGTACGGACAGGAACGAGACCGCCGTCTATCGCACGAAGCCGGCATCAATCATCACCTGGTCAAACCCGTCGGTCTCGACGCGGTGCGCGAGATCATCGCGTCCTTGCCGGCGCCGCCTGCGTCCAGCTGAGCTCCGCCGCGCGACGCTCACTTCTGCGTCGTGCCTTCCAGATCCTCGGCGAGATAGCTCAGGATGACTTCATCGAGCGACTTTTCGCTGATCACACTGTCGCCGAAGATCGATTGCTGCTCGGCCGACGGTAGCTTGCCGAAAATGGACGCTGGCCTGGACGCTGCGTAGCGTCCGGACTCGCTGGTCGCGGATCGCGCCGGTCGCGGAGCCACGGGCGCCGCGCCGTGCTCCGCAGTGGCAGCCGGAGCCAGCGCCTGTTCGGCCGCGCGGCTGAGCTCGTTCAAGCTGCGCGAGTCACGCTCGAACACCTCCGCCGTGCCAGGCACCACCCTCACCTCGTGAAGTTCCTTCGCGCCATCCGCCGCAAGCGCGCTTGCGGCTGGGCTGCCCGACGCGGGTGTCGCACTCGCGCTCCAGGCTGCGCGATCCGGCGCCCGGTCACCGCCCTGGCCCGGTGGCGGCGCGGCCGCGGCCAGCGTCTCGCCCGACTGGTGCGGATCGGCCCCGTCATTCGCGGTGAGCGGCCCACAGACTTTTTCGAGCAGCTCGTCGAGCGTGCCGGCGCGCAGCGCGATGAACATCGCCTTGTGCTGCTCTTTCATCATGCGACGCACGATGGGCAGCATGTCCTTCTGGCCAACATGCTCCGCGTAATCGGTGCGCGCCGTTTGCACGATGCGTCCGCCGTCCGCAAACAGATGCGTGACGATTCGCGGATACTTGATCCCCGAATCCTCCGTCTGGATGTGGAAAATCCGACCTCTATGCCGGACGTTGTTGTTGAACCCGAGAAGGGGAGGCGGGTCCTTACCCACGGCCGCGCGCTCCTATTGTGGAAGCGGAAGAGTACCACGCTTGGGCAGGCGCGACACGGTTCGGTAGATTTACGTGCGTCCCCCCCGGTCCGCTCATGCGCCTGCCTCGTCCAATCGGCGCATGCCTTCGAGCAGCAGCGCCTCGGGTGAGCCGTGAATCACGCGCTGCGGAGCGCGCACGTTGGGATCGAGAGAAAAATCCCCCTGCTTGAGCGCGAGCATGGCGTACACAGCCTCCTCACCCCGCACGTTCTCCCACAGAGCGTTGTAGAGGCTGCCGTCCACGAAGTGGATCTCTCCGGTGCTCTTGCCCGAGCGGATCCGAAGCGACCCCGTCTTGCGACCGTGCCAGAGCACCTGGACGATCTCGGGCAAGCCCATTTCCAGCAGCGATCCGGCGACTCCACGCGCCGCTCCCTGCGCCGCGGCGTCGCGCTCCATGATTTGCCCGATCTTCGCCACCAGCAAATCGGCGGAGATTGGCTTGGTCATGTAGTCCACCGCGCCGAGCTCGAACGCGCGCTGCGCGTCTTCTCGACCGCCCCGGCCCGTCACGACGATCCAGGGCAATTTCGCGCCCCACGGCCGCGTCCGCGCAGCGGCCAGCAGCGCGAAGCCGTCGGCGGGCTTCAAATCGAGCTCGCTGACGACCAGCTCGATGTCGCCGCGCTCGAGGATCTTCAGCGCTTGATCCGAGGTGTGGGCCTGCTCCACCTCGAACCCCTGCTCGATCATACGCAGCTCGAGCACCGTCGTTTCCTCGGGATCCGCGTCAATCAGCAGCGCGCGGTGCCGATTCGCCAGCAAGCGCGCCTTCAAATCGTCCCCGGTGACGGTGTGTTTGAAAAGATCCACCAGGTTCGGATCGAACACGGTCGTCTTGTAGCGAGCGAGGACTTCGCAGGCCTGCACGGGGCGCAGGGTCTTCCTGAATGGGTTGCGCGGGTTTTGTGTCAGGTCGGCGTACGTGTCGGCGATTGCCAGCAGGCGCGCGCCGAGTGGAATCTCCTTGCTCGAGGCTCCGCCGGGAAGACCCTTGCCGTCGTACCGCTCGTACATGAGCTCGATGGCCTGCAGCGTCTCGCGCGGAAGCTTGACGGCTTCCAGGACGCGCAGCGGGGCCTTGTACAGCTTCTCGGCAGCCGTGCGGTGTCCCTCGTACTCGCTCACGTTCAACGCGGTCAGGTGATACGCGCTCATCTTCCCGATGTCATGCAGGTAGGCGGCCATGACGAGCCGACCTGCCTGCGCTTCCGAGACTCCGATGCGTTCGCAAATTTTCTTCATCAGCCGCGCTACCTGCGCGGAGTGACCGCGCAGATCGGGGCGCGACTGCTCGAGCAAGCTCACGAGCACGTTCAGGATCTCGAGGTACGACGCGGAACCCGTGGCACCGGTTCCCATCGCCATCTCGCCAGTGCCCTTCTCGAGCTCGTCTCCGGACAGCACGCGCTCGCGCGGAGTGCCCTCGTGCGCGAGCGACACCGCCATACTCTCTTCGCTGACGAGGTTGCGTTCGTAGGAGTTGAGCAGCGTCGTGAATTGCTCGTGCGCTGCGCGATCGAGCGTGGCGAAGGCGTGGATATCGCCGTTGTACGCCTTGTTGATCGCCGCGCGGACGGCGCGCGCCCGTCCCACGAACGCGCGCACTTCTTTGGCGCCGCTCGCGAGCTGAACGTCCTGCAGCGCGGGCGCGTTGTCCGGATCCGGAGTGACCACGCTGAGCACGCCGGACTGCGCCTCGTAGAGGACCGGGAACACCGTGTCGCGCTCCGCGAGCTTCTTCGGCACCTTGTCCAGCGTGTTGCGATCGATGCCCGCCTTGGCGAGCTTCTCCGTCGTCACGAAGCGCGTTTGGTAAGCGGTCGCCAAGTACTTGAGGAGCGGTGACTCCTCGAGCGCGCCCACTTCGAGGAGCGCTTCCTCGATGCGCTCACCGGTGCGCTGCGCGTAGCTCAGAGCGGCCTCCTGCTGCTCGGCCGTAATCAAGCCGTCCTGCACCATGCGTTCCGTCAACCGCAACTTGCCGGGAGGGCTCGGCGGCGCGGGCGTGCGCATGGGTCGCGTCGGCTGCATTCGAAACCAGTAGTATAGCGAGAGTCTCCGCCTCGGCCGCGCTCCTTCGCGCGCCTCCACGATGCCTCACTGCAGTCTGACGCGGAGCTTACTGAAGCGCCCTGACACAGGGCGGAAATGGCAAGAAACCCTGGAAACGCCCGCGCCGTGCCCCCCGCCCCGCCACGCGAACCGGCAGGGTCGCGCATCCCCACCGGTCGAGCCCTTGACTCGGGTTAGCCGAGAAGCTAGTAAAGCCGCCCTTTCGACCGGGCCGGGGCCCGGCATCCGAGCGTGCCTGATGCCAACCTACAGTGCGAAGCCAGCCGAGGCGCAAGCCACCCGTAAATGGTGGGTAGTAGACGCCAAAGATCAACCTCTCGGCCGTGTGGCAAGCCGAATTGCGGTTCTCCTCTCCGGCAAACACAAGCCGACCTACACGACCCACGTCGACACGGGCGACTTCGTCGTCGTGATCAACGCCGCGCAGGTGAAGCTCACGGGCCGCAAAGCCACCCAGAAGATGTATTACCACCACAGTGGTTACCCGGGCGCGCTCAAGTCGGAGAGCTTCGAGCATCTGATCGCGCGCCGCCCCGAGGTGCCCATCACCAAAGCCGTGAAGGGCATGCTCCCGAAGAACGTTCTCGCTCGGAAGATGCTGGCGAAGCTCAAGGTCTACGCCACCGCCGAGCACCCTCACTCGGCTCAAAAACCCGAATCACTGCCTCTCGTGTGACGAAGGATCCGCGGATACTTAGATGACCGACACCGCTTTGTACGCCACAGGCAAGCGAAAGACCGCCGTTGCACGCGTTTGGCTCAAGCCAGGCTCCGGCACCATCAACGTCAACGGCACGACGGTGGACGAGTATTTCGAGCGCGAAACCACGCGCATGATTGCGCGCCAATCGCTGGAAATTCTGGAGCTCACGGACAAGTACGACGTGCGCGCCACGGTCGCCGGCGGCGGGCACAGCGCCCAGGCCGAGGCCCTGCGTCACGGCATCGCGCGCGCCCTCAGCAACGAAGACATCGAGCGCCGCCACGCCCTGAAGCGCGCGGGCTACCTGACTCGCGACGATCGCAAGAAGGAACGCAAGAAGTACGGGCAGCCGGGCGCTCGCAAGCGTTTCCAGTACTCGAAGCGCTGATACGATCGGGTTCGTTCGGCCTGCGTTGCCGCATGGCGTCGGACTGGCCGCGCTGCTCACGCCCTCACGCTAGGGTCCGTCCTGCTTCATGGTTACGGAGCCGCACGCGCGCACAATCACAGCGTGTGCGAGGCTCCGCATCCCGAGCGTGCAGGTGCGCGGCATTTTTGTAGCGCGCGGCCGCCCGGCCGCTCAAATGCTAACCGTTGCAAAAATCAACGGTAAGCGGCGCTCGTCTTCAAGATGACACACGACGCGGCGGGGCCCGTGCCGCGGAGTGCAACAAGTTGACGGTGTGCGATTGGCGGCCGCTCGCGTTTCTGCTAATTCGCGCCAGTCCCTTTTTCCCCTCGCGTTGCGCGGGGACCGAGGCCAGCCGAAGCGCCCGACGTTCATGAGAGGACGGCCACGCTGCGCCCATCAAGCGGAGGTCATTCATGTTTCTGTCATCGTCCGGCGCCAAGCGTCGGATCGCTTCCAGCCTGAGCGCGCTCGTCGCGTTCGTCATTCTGTTCCTAACGCGTCTGGCATCGGCTGCAGACACCGAAGCAGCAGCTGACACGCTGGCGCAGCCCGCCAAGCATCACGGCGGCGAAGCCAGTCTAGTGCTGCCGGATCTGAGCTCCGTCCAGATGCTCGGCATGCCGGGCAGCACGCTGCTGCTCTGGGGTTTGCTGGTGACCGCGCTCGGTTTGGCATTCGGCGTGGTCACGCTCTACCAGGTGAAGAACCTGCCGGCTCATCGCTCGATGACCGACATCTCTCACATCATCTGGGAGACGTGCAAAACGTACCTGATCACTCAGGGCAAGTTCATCCTGCTGCTCGAGCTGTTCATCGGCTCGATCATCGTCGTGTACTTCGGCGTGCTTCAACACTTCGAAGCCGCCAAGGTGCTGACGATCCTCGCGTTCAGCTTGGTCGGTATCGCGGGCAGCTACGGCGTCGCCTGGTACGGCATTCGTATCAACACGTACGCCAACTCGCGCACGGCGTTCGCGAGCCTCGAGGGCAAGCCCTACTCGGTCTACGCGATTCCGCTCAAGGCCGGCATGAGCATCGGCATGCTGCTGATCAGCGTCGAGCTGATCCTCATGCTCGCCATTCTCTTGTTCGTACCGCGGGACTACGCGGGCCCCTGCTTCATCGGTTTCGCGATCGGCGAGTCGCTCGGCGCGTCCGCGCTGCGTATCGCCGGCGGCATCTTCACCAAGATCGCCGACATCGGTTCGGACTTGATGAAGATCGTCTTCAAGATCAAGGAAGACGACGTCCGTAACCCGGGCGTCATCGCCGACTGCACGGGCGACAACGCCGGTGACTCGGTCGGACCCAGCGCAGACGGCTTCGAGACGTACGGCGTGACCGGCGTCGCGCTCATCTCGTTCATCCTGCTGGCCATCCCGGCGGAGCTCATTCAGGTCCAGCTGCTGGTGTGGATCTTCGCGATGCGCATCATGATGGTGGTGGCGAGCGGCGCCTCGTACCTCATCAACGAGCACGTGCTCGGCGCTTCGCTGAAGACGGCCGCGAGCTTCAACTTCGAGAAGCCGCTCACCGTGCTGGTGTGGCTCACCTCGATCGTGTCCATCATCGCGACGTTCGTCGTCTCTTACCTGCTCATCCCGAACTTGGGCGACGGCACGCTGTGGTGGAAGCTCTCCGCCATCATCAGCTGCGGCACCTTGGCCGGTGCCATCATCCCCGAGGTGGTCAAGGTGTTCACCTCCACCGAGTCGGCGCACGTCGAAGAGGTGGTCACTTCCTCGCGTGAGGGTGGAGCCTCGCTCAACATTCTCTCCGGTCTGACCGCTGGCAACTTCAGCGCATTCTGGATGGGCGTGGTGATCGTCGCACTGATGAGCGCCTCGTACTACGTGAGCTCGCTCGGCCTGGGCGACATCATGATGGCGCCCGCGGTGTTCTCATTCGGCCTGGTCGCGTTCGGCTTCTTGGGCATGGGCCCGGTCACGATCGCGGTCGATTCCTACGGACCGGTCACGGACAACGCTCAGTCCGTATACGAGCTGAGCGTGATCGAGAGCCTTCCGAACATCGAGGCGGAGCTCAAGCGCGATTTCGGGATCACCGCCAACTTCGAGAAGGCCAAGCACCTGCTCGAAGAGAACGACGGCGCCGGCAACACGTTCAAGGCCACGGCCAAGCCCGTGCTGATCGGCACCGCCGTGGTGGGCGCCACGACCATGATCTTCTCGATCATCGTCGTGCTCACGAACGGCTTGACGGAGAACGTCGAGAAGCTCTCGCTCTTGCACCCGCCTTTCTTGCTCGGCCTGATCTCTGGCGGCGCGGTGATCTACTGGTTCTCGGGCGCCTCCACGCAGGCGGTGGTCACGGGCGCTTACCGCGCAGTCGAGTTCATCAAGGCGAACATCAAGCTGGATGGTGAGAAAGCCTCCATCGAAGACAGCAAGAAGGTCGTCGAGATTTGCACGACCTACGCGCAGAAGGGCATGTTCAACATCTTCTTGACCGTGTTCTTCGGCACGCTGGCCTTCGCCTGCACCGAGGCGTTCTTCTTCATCGGGTACCTGATCTCCATCGCCCTGTTCGGGCTGTACCAGGCGCTGTTCATGGCGAACGCCGGCGGCGCGTGGGACAACGCGAAGAAGGTCGTGGAGGTCGATCTGAAGGACAAAGGCTCCGCGCTGCACGACGCGTGCGTCGTCGGTGACACCGTCGGCGATCCGTTCAAGGACACCACCTCCGTGGCGCTGAACCCCGTGATCAAGTTCACGACGCTGTTCGGCCTCTTGGCTGTCGAGCTCGCGATCACGCTGGACCGTCAGACCAGCGCGCTCCTGGCGGTGGTGTTCCTCGCCGTCATGTTCTTCTTCGTGTGGCGCTCGTTCTACGGCATGCGCATCCGCACGCACGGCACGCCGGAGCTGAAAGCTGCTCCCGCGGAGCCTGCGGAATGACGAAACGCCGGTAAACGTCGCAAAAGCGCGCGGCAGCGGCCGCGGCAGTCTTCGGGCTGCTGCGGCCGTGTCGTTTTTGATCCAAAGTATCCGGCTCTCCTCTCACCATGACTTCCCCGTTCAAGTTACGCAGCGACTTCACGCCCAAGGGCGATCAGCCCACCGCGATCCGCGAGCTCGTCGAAGGGCTCGCGCGTGGAGACCGCTGCCAGACGCTGCTCGGCATCACGGGTAGCGGGAAGACCTTCACGATCGCGAACGTGATCCAGTCGCTGGGCCGCCCCACGTTGATCATGGCGCCCAACAAGACCCTGGCCGCGCAGCTGTACGGCGAGATGCGCGATCTGTTCCCCGAGAACGCGGTCGCCTTCTTCGTCAGCTACTACGACTACTACCAGCCCGAAGCCTACATCCCGACCACGGACACCTTCATCGAGAAAGACGCGATCATCAACGATCAGATCGATCGCATGCGCCACGCCGCGACGCAGGCGCTGCTCTCGCGGCCCGACGTGATCATCGTGGCCAGCGTGAGCTGTATCTACGGCATCGGTTCGGCGGAGACGTACGAGGGCCTGCTGATCGAGATCGTCAAAGGCGAAGAGATGCGGCGCGACAACCTGCTGCGCCGGCTCGTGGACATTCAATACGAGCGGAACGACGTCGACTTCCACCGCGGGACGTTTCGCGTGCGCGGGGACGTCGTGGAAATTTTCCCGGCTTACGAAGAGAGCACGGCGATCCGCGTCGAATTCTTCGGCGACGAGATCGACGCCATCAGCGAAGTAGACCCGATTCGCGGCCGCGTGCTCGGCTCGCTCGACAAGTACGCCGTGTTCCCGGGGTCGCACTACGTGACCCCGCGCCAGCAGCTGCAGCGCGCCATCGAAGGGATCCGCACCGAGCTCCTGGGCCGGCTCGAATACTTCGACAAAGAGGGCCGTTTCCTGGAAAAGCAGCGGGTGGAACAGCGCACGCTCTACGACCTGGAGATGCTCGAGCAGATGGGGTTCGTGCAGGGGATCGAGAACTACTCGCGGCACCTATCGAATCGCAATGTCGGGGATCCGCCACCCACGCTGATCGACTATTTCCCCGAAGACTTCCTGCTGGTCATCGACGAGTCGCATCAAACGGTGCCCCAGATCGGCGCGATGTACCGCGGCGACCGCTCACGCAAGGAGACGCTCGTCGAGTACGGCTTCCGGCTGCCCAGCGCGCTCGACAATCGCCCGCTCAAATTCGAAGAGTTCGAGCAGCACATGCGCCGCGCGATCTTCGTCTCCGCGACGCCGGGAGAGTACGAGCTGCAGACCAGCAACGGCGTCGTCGTCGAGCAGCTGATCCGGCCCACGGGGCTGATCGATCCGGAAATTTTCGTGCGTCCGGTCACCGGCCAGGTCGACGACCTGCTGGGGGAGATCCGCAAACGTGTCGAAAAGAACGAGCGCGTGCTGGTGACGACCTTGACCAAGCGCATGGCCGAGGATCTCACCGAGTATTACGCGGAGCTCGGCGTGCGCGTGCGCTACCTGCACTCGGACGTCGAAACGCTGGAGCGCATCGAGCTCTTGCGCGAGCTGCGCGCCGGCGAATACGACGTGCTGGTCGGCATCAACCTGCTGCGCGAGGGGCTCGACCTACCGGAAGTGAGCCTGGTCGCGATTCTGGATGCGGACAAGGAAGGCTTCCTGCGGAGCTCGCGCTCGCTGATTCAGACGATCGGGCGTGCGGCACGCAACTCGAACGGCCAGGTGTTCATGTACGCCGATCGCATCACCGACGCGATGAAGTTCGCGATGGACGAAACCATCCGCCGTCGCAAGATTCAGACGGCGTACAACGAGAAGCACGGCATCACGCCGGAAACGATCAAGCGCGCCATTTTGGACATCAACCCGGCGAGCGGGCAGACCGACTACTACGCCGTGCCGAAGAAGAGCGACGGCAGCGGCAAAGCGGCCCGGAAGACCGCTGACAACGACACCGAGCTGTTCGACCGCATCGAGGCGGTCCGACAGCACATGTTCGTCGCGGCGGAGAACCTCGAGTTCGAAACCGCTGCACGCCTCCGCGACGAGCTACGCCGGCTCCAGGGCGAAGCCGGCGTCAAGCCAGGGGACGGCGGGCAGGCGCCGCCCAGCTCGCGCGCTGCTGCACGCGGCAAGAGCGCGGCGCGTAAAGGGCGCATGCCCGGCGTGGCCGGAGCTGGGCGACGCCGGCGCTAGGGCGCGGTCTCGACCGGCCAGTGCGGGTGCCAGGGGCGCTCTTGCTCGTACACCCTGGCGACCTGAAGCAGGAGGTCCTCGCGCTGCAGCGGGGCCACGATTTGAAGGCCGATCGGCAAGCCGGCGCGGCTGATGCCGGCGCGCACCGTCGCTGCCGGATGCCACGACAGATTGAACGGAATGCAGAACGCGGCGACGCTCGCCGTCGGCAGCGCGCGGCCCTCGATTTCCGTCGGGAACGGGCCTCTGGCCGGCGGGGGATCGAACGGCACCGTGGGGGTGATCAGCAAATCGTACTGCTCGAAGAGCTCGGCGCACCAGCGCACGAGCTCGGCGCGCTTCCGCGACACGTCGTGCCAAAAGCTACCCGTCATGGCTTCGGCCATGCGCACCACGGAGAGCAGGCTCTGCGTGAAATCGGCTGCGCGTGCCGGCAAAAATTCCTCGATGAGCCCGCCGACTTCGAGCGCATTCAAGAGCCCCCAGGCCGCGGTCAAATCCGGCGGCCCGCCGCGCAGGTCGACCAGATCGTGCCCGAGCTTCTCGAACGTGCGCGCCGCCATTTCGACGGCCGCGGCGATGTCGGATTGCACCGGCACATGGCCGAGGTCGGGTGAGAAGGCGATGCGCAAACGCTTGGACGGAGCCTCCTGCAGGGCTGCCACGTACGAGGTACCCGGATGCGGAAGGCTGACGGGGTCGTACGCGTCGTGACCCACCACCTGATCGAGCATGAGGGCGGCGTCCCGCACCGTTTTCGTCAGCGGCCCGTGGACGGCAGTCTTCACGTGTGACCAGCGGTGGAGCGGGCCTTCCGAGATGCGCCCGTAGCTGGTCTTGAGGCCAAAAGCTCCCACGAAGCTGGCGGGAATGCGGATCGAACCGCCGCCGTCGCTCGCAGTCACCAGCGGCAGCACCCCGCCGACGAGAGCCGCCGCAGAACCGCCACTCGAACCGCCCGGCGTGCGCTCCGCGTCCCACGGTGAGCGCGTCACCCCGTACACGAGGTTCTTCGTGATGGCCGTGTGCCCGAACTCTGGAGCGTTCGTCTTGCCGACCACGATCGCACCGGCGTTTCTGAGCCGCGACACCTGCGTGGAATCCCGCTCTGCCACGTGGTCGCGATAGGCGAGGGAGCCGTGTGACGTGGTGAGCCCCTGCGCGTCCTCCAGATCTTTGACGCCGAGCGGAACACCTTCGAGCGGCCGTGCCTGCCCTGCCGCGATGCGCCCGTCCGCCGCGCGTGCTTGCTCGAGCAGGTGTTCAGGCTCCGCCAGCACCGGCACCGCGTTCAAGCGCTCCCGCGTCGCGTCCACGCGCTCCAGGGTGTGACGCATCAGCTCCACCGCCGACACCCGCTTGTCGCGCAACGCCGCGACGAGGTCGGTGAGGTCGAGCGCGGCTAGTTCCGATGCCGAGGACGTCAAGAAGCCTGGCAGAAGGAGTTGATGTTGTTGACTAGCTGGTCTTCCTGTTTGACGATCGTGTCGAACTCTTTTTGAGCCGTCTGGGCTTTCTCGAGGTTGTTCGTCTCCACGGCCTCTGCGACTTGGCGCGCCGTTTCGGCGGCCTTCTTGGCCATGGCCTGGTAGTCGTCCGAGTGCTTCTTCAAGTCCTGAGTCGTCACGGCCAGGGCAGCCACGTCCGCGGCGAGCTTGTCGTACAGGCCCGCGAGCTTCTTCATGTCCTGCGCGGCCGCCTTTTGATCCGTGCCCTTGGTGTTGGTGTGCTTCTCGATCTCTTTGAGCGAGGTATTCACCTTTTCGATGAAGGCGTTACATTCCGTCGTCTTCTTCATCTTGCCGCAGCCGGCGGCGGGGACGGCGAGCAGGGCGAGCAGGAACACGTAACCACGGGCGCGCATTGGTTTTCCTCCTTAAGACGCTCGCAGGGTGCGAGGGCCTCAGCTTATCGCGGCCAACCTTGCCTTCAAAGCTTGTCGGTCAGCTGGCGGCTCTGCAGGGCCTCCACGACGAGCCGCACGTCCTGAGCCCGATCGCGGGGAATCACGAGCAGCGCGTCGTCCGTCTCGATCACGCACAAGTCCTTGACACCGACGAGCGAAATGACGCGTTTCTTGCCGTCGGTGCGTAGATCGCGCACGAGGTTGCCGCTCGCGTCCACCAGCACGGCCGACGTATCCCCGCCGTTGCCCTGCGCGTCCTTGTCCGAGAGCTCCCACGCGCTCTGCCAGCTCCCGAGATCGCTCCAGCCGAAATCTGCCGGGACGACATGGAGCGGCGACGTCTTTTCCATGATGCCGTAGTCGATGCTCACCGACTTCGTGGTTTCGAACACCTCGCGTGTCGCGTCGCGTTCGGCCTCGGGTCCACGTTCCGCCGCGCTTGCGATGCTCCGCAACCCCCGCGCCAGCTCCGGCATGTGCTCGTCGATGCGCTCCAGCATGGTGCGCGCACGGAAGAAGAACATGCCGCTGTTCCAGAAGTAGTTGCCACTTTTCAGGTACTCTTGCGCGCGCGCAAGATCCGGCTTTTCGACGAACCGCTGCACTCGGTGCACCCCAGATTTCACCGGGTCAGAAGCCTCGATGTAGCCGTAGCCCGTCTCCGGACGGTTCGGCGCAATCCCGATCGTCGTGATCACCCCTTCAGCCGCCGACTCGAGCGCGATATTCACGGCATCGCGGAAGGCCGCCGGATTGGCGATGTGGTGATCGCTCGGTAGCACCATCACGATCGCTTCGGGGTCACGCCGGGCCACGACGCTGCTCGCCCAGCCGATACACGGAGCCGTGTTCCGCGCGAACGGCTCGCCCAGGAACGCGTCGTCCGGTAGCTCTTGCAGGGCGTCACGCGTGGCGTCCAGCAAATGCGCGCCGGTTGCGATCAGCACCCGCTCCGCGGGGCAGAAGGGCGCGATGCGGCGCACGGTCGCGCCGATCAGGCTCTGATCGCGATCGGGCCCGATTGCCAGCAGCTGCTTGGGCATCGAGCGTCGCGACGCGGGCCAGAAACGCGTCCCGCTACCCCCGGCGAGAATGACGGCAAAGACGTGTGCAGAGAGCGGATTCGATGGGTTCACGCGCCGGATCAAACCGTGAACCGTAGCCGCTTGGAAGCGATTTCTGCTGCGGCGAGCGCGCTCAGCCCGCCGATCCGGGCCAGGCCCTGGCCATGGTGAGCGTGGCCAATGCCAACGGCAGCACCCACAGCGCGAACAAAGAAAACCAGCCCCTCACGACGACTCGGCGCAGCATGAGCAACGCCGCGACGCCCACGCCAAACGCCACCACTGCACCGAAGGCGGCGACGCCGAGCTCACCAGCATTGGCTTTCGGAGCCTCCAGGAGGATCGCACCGAGCACCGCAGGCAAGGACATGAGCATCGACAGCTCGAACGCGCGATCCGGTTTGATGCCGAGCCAGAGCGCCATGGTGATGGTCGCGCCGCTCCGCGAAAATCCAGGCAGAACGGCAAAACCTTGTGCGACTCCAATCATCAACGCTCCGAGCGCCGACGGACCGTCTTTGCTGCCGGGTTTGGCGAAGCGTGTCGAGATCAGCACCGCGCTCGTCAACAGAAATCCGAGGCCAATGGCCAGCGGCGAGGTCGTCCAGCGCTCCACGGCGTTGCGCAGCACGAGCCCGATGGCCGCCGTCGGAATCGAGGCGAGAATCACCATGCCGGCGTCCCGCCCGCCCGGCGTGCTCTTGAAGCGGCTCGGCTCGACACAGGCGCGCAACCCTTCAGAGACCGCGGAGCCGACGCGCTGACGCAAGACCAGCGCCGTCGCCAGCAGCGTTCCCGCATGAAGGAGCACGTTGAGCGTCAGCCCCGTCCCTTCGATGCCGAACAAGATCGCCGCGAGCGCGAGGTGACCATCACTCGAGATCGGCAAGAACTCGGTCAGGCCCTGTATTGCACCCAGGAAAGCAATTTCCAACAGCGGCGGCTCCATCGCAGGAGACCTTTACAGCGGTTTTGCCGTGCGCGCCCAGTGCCATTGCGCCACCCCCAGCATTTCTCGAGCTTCACCGCTTCTGAAAGCGCCGGCGGCCGCGGACCAGAAACGCTCCATCCGCGACCGGTCAATTCGCCTTCAGGGACTCCTCGAGCAGCGCATCGAGCTCACGCCGGCTCACCACGCTCGAGCGCACCGCAGCGATGCGCCCTGCGCGGTCGATCAACACCAGCGTGGGCAGGACGTCCACGTCGTAGGCCTGAGTCACTTGCCGAGTCGCATCGAACACGGACGTGTACGTGACGGGACGTCCCCGCAGAAACGCGAGTGCGTCAGGCCGTCCGTCGCCCGTGTTGACGCCGACGATCACGACGCCTTGTCCGCGCAAGCGCTCCGCCATGCCGTCCAGGATGCCCATTTGTTCTCGGCACGGCCGGCACCAGCTCGCCCAGAAATCCAAAATCACGGCCTTGCCCTGGAGGTCGTCGAGTGACAGGCGGTTACCGGATTCCTCGACGTCGAGCACGGGCAACGTGAACGCCGGCGCCGGGATGCCCACGAGCCTCGAGTCACTCGGGCGGAAGCGGGGCAGAATGAACAACCCAAAGAGCACGCTGAGCAAGAGCAGTACGGCGAGCGATGCCCAGGCAGGGGTCGCGCTGCGCGTCGGTTTCGAGGAGGTCGGTGTCATCGCGTCTTGGCTGGAGCGGGGAGAGCCGGCTGCTGCGAGCGCGCCGAGGAGACCGGCGCCAGGTCGTGCGCGAGCAGCGCCGCTTGTGCTGCCTTGCTACCGACAGCGGGCAAACGCAAGCGAATGCGCGCGCCTCCCAGGGGGCTGGTCTCGGCGCTGATGGTGCCCGCGTGCTCCACGATGATCTTCTTGACGATCGCGAGGCCGAGCCCCGTGCCATACGTCTTCGTGGTCACGTACGGGTCGAACACCGATTGCCGCATTTCGGGCGGGATGCCCGGTCCGTCATCGTCGATGTCGAGCACCCAGAAATCTCCCTGCCGCGACAGCCGCACCACGATGCGCCCCGGCAGCTTGCCCGCAATTTCGAGCGCCTGCTGCGCGTTGCGCGTCAAATTGATCAGCGCGCGCGCGAACATTTGTCGGTCGAGATAGACGTTCGCGGCGTCTTCGGGCACCTCGAACTCGAGCGCGATTTGCGCGCCAGCCCCCGGATCTGCTTCTTCGTCGCCCCGCGCCCCATCCACGGCGTGGTCGAGCAGCGAGAGACGCGCCGCTTGCTCACGCAGAAATTCGGCGAGATCTTCTTGCTCGAGGCTCGCCTGTGGCAGCCGCGCGAAATCCGAAAATTCGCTGACCAGACGGCGCAAGGTGCCGACCTCGTCTTCGACGATCTCCCGCGTCGTGTCGAGGAGCTTCTCGTAGGCCTGATCCGATCCCGCGTAGCGCCGCTGGATCTCCTGCACCGCGAGCTGAATGGGCGTCAGTGGATTCTTGATTTCGTGGGCCAGTCGCCGTGCCATTTCTTGCCACGCGCCGATGCGTTGCAAGTATTCGATGCGCGCGCGGCTGCTCTCGACCTCCCCGAGCATGCGATTGAACTCGCGAGCGAGATCGGCAATTTCGTCGCTGCCGCTCTCGGGCACACGGATACTCAAGTCACCCGCGCCAACGCGCTTCGTGGCCTCGGCCAGCTCCGCGATGCGGCCCGATACGCCGCGGGCGAACAATGCGCCGACGCCGATCGCACCCAGAATCGTGATCCCGAGGAGCGCCGTGAACGCGTACATCGAGGCGCGCTCGGCGGATGCGCGGCTGCCCTCGATTTTGCGGTACGTATCGACGAACTCGCTCATCCCCGCGAGCTCCTCGAAGCGCGCCTTGTCCGCCGCGAACACCGCCACCAGCCGCGGTGCAGCCGGCAGCTCACCCTCTGCTTCCTCCTCTTCCTCCTCGGCCTCGACGTCCTCGACCCGTTCGTCGGGAGCTGGGGCGTTCGTGAGCGATCGCAGCACCTCCAGGCGGTTCTCGCGTCGGTGATCGAGCGGCGCTGCGCGCTGGCGGTGCGCGAGCCGTTCACCATTTTCGCCGATCACGGTCAGCGACACCAGGTTTGGGTACGCCGGGAAGGCGCGCTGTAGCGCGCGCTCCGCCGAGGCCGCGTCAGAAACCTCCACCGCCTGACGGAGCTCGGCATCGGCCGCGATCGCCGTGGCCTCGTAGCGCATCGCGGTTTTCACGGCGCGCGCCAGCTCCTGATAGAGATCGAGCGATTGATCGAGGCGCGTCCCGAGCTCGGGCGTGAAGAAGCGCTCGGACGTTTGCCGCACCATGCTCTCGGCGATCACGATCGCGACGATCACGGGTATCAGCGCGGTCGCCACGATTGCCGCAGCCAGCCGCCGGCGGATGCGCTGGCCGGGCTCTGGACTTTGGGGCGTGGGTTCAGGCGTCACGAGCGTCACGCGAGAGCAGCTTGCGTAGCACGGCCAGCGGGTCGAAGCCGAGAAGCCGGCGCACGTCTCGATCGAAGACCGGCAGGCGCTCCAGTTGCTCGCTGGCCGGCTCGTCCGCGGCTTCTGGCGCCGGCCAGTAGCGGGCGCTGATTCGCGCCGCGATGTTCTGTGCTGCGATCAATGCGGCGCGTCCCAGATCCACGCCGAGCGGAATGGCCATCACCGGGACCAGCGGCGACAGGATGATTTCCCGAGACGCGACGGCCTCGGCCCAGGCGCCAGGGCCTCCTCGTTCGGTCAGGTCACGAAACGTCTCGTGCTCGCCGAAGCAGCCGAACGAAAGTGGTGCGACCCGCTCCTCCACCGCGCGTACCAGATGGCGGTAGTCGCGCGTCCAGTCACCCGACAAGAGGCCCATGTCGCGCCGCAGGTCGTCTGGACCGAGCAGGTAGTCGAAACCGGTACCGCGACGGCGCGCCACCAGGCACGTACCCAGCTTTCCCCTGTCGAACACGCCGAGCACGATCGCCTTGCCGCTCGGACAAAGTGAGTCGAGCGTCCGGAGCAGCAGTCGCTCGTGCGGAACGGGCCATTGACTCAGCCGCCATGGCCACGCAGTAAGCATGCCTTCGACTTCGAGCTCACGGAGCACCGCCACGAACAACAGCGCTTGTTGCAAAAAGTCTTGCTCGGGACGAAGCCGCTCGCCGAAACGGTCCATCAGGTCTTCGAGCGCGCCCGTCTGCAGCAAAAGGCCCCAGCGTGCACCATGGCGCTCGGTCAAGGCTTCGAGCGAGGCCGGCCAAGGTTCTTCGCGCACGGAGAGGCGGCCGTGGCGAGTCGACAGCAATTTGCGGAGCCGCTCGCCCGTCGTCACCGCGATCACGCCGCCCTCGCGTCGCGAGTCGTCGGGAGCACTCTCGCGTTCGACCTCGCGCCCCGCGCGCGGGGGCGGTCGAAACAGCTCCGCGAGACGGATCCAATCGCCGGTCGTGAAGCCTTCGAAGCGAACGTCGCGGGTGAACATCGGCGAGCGAAGTATATGCTAGCTTGAGTAACCAGCGACACTCGCGAGTCTTCATGATTTCAGAAGAAAAATTCGCCGCAGCGCGCGACCTCCTCGAGTTCATCGAGGCATCACCCACCCCTTTCCACGCCGTCGAGGAAGCGGCGCGACGGCTTCGCGGGGCGGGCTTTCGGGAGCTCCGCGAGGAGGATGAATGGGCGCTTTCGCCAGAAACGCGCGGCTACGTCGTACGCGATGGGACGTTGATCGCCTTTCAGAGCGGACTCGAGTCGCCGGCGCGCGCCGGCTTCACGATCTTGGGCGCCCACACCGACTCGCCCAATTTACGGCTCAAGCCGGCTGCAGAAATCGGCAGCTCCGGGTTTCGCCAGCTCGCCGTGGAAATCTACGGCGGCGTGCTGCTCTCCACGTGGCTCGATCGCGACCTCTCGCTCGCCGGCCGTGTCGTCACTGCAGACGGCCGCACGCTCCTGGTGCGACTGCGGCAAGCGATTTGCCGTGTTCCGAACGTCGCCATTCATTTGAACCGCGACGTGAACAGCGCCGGCCTCCAGCTCAATACCCAAACGCATCTCTTCCCCGTGCTGGGCCTCGAGCTCGGCGCCACGAGCTCGGGGCTGTTCTCACTGATCGCCGGCGAGCTGTCGACGGCGGGTCACACGCTGGACGCGAAAGACATCGCCGCGTTCGACCTGTGCTTGTACGACACGCAGCCTGGAACGTTCGGAGGACAGGCGAAAGAGTTCCTGTTCTCTCCTCGGCTCGACAACCTCGCGTCGTGCCATGCCGGCATTCAGGCGCTGATCGAAGCTGGGGAGGCCGGGTCGCGCACGCGCGTGGTGGCGCTGTACGATCACGAAGAGGTCGGCAGCCAGAGCGCGACCGGCGCACGGTCTCTCTTGCTCCAGAACATCCTCGAACGCGTCACACTCGCCTACTCGGACGCCGGTCAGCAGTCCTTTGCCCGCGCCTGCGCACGCTCGCTCCTGATCTCCGCAGACATGGCGCATGCGCTGCACCCGAACTACGCGGACAAGCACGACAAGAACCACGGCGTGAAGCTCGGCGGCGGCGCCGTCATCAAGACGAACGCGAACCAGTCTTACGCCACGGACGCCCTGGGCCTCGCCCGCTTCCGCCTCGCCTGTCAGGAGCTGGGCTTCGCACCGCAGTTCTTCTCGTCGCGCAACGACATGCCCTGTGGCAGCACGATCGGGCCGATCTCGGCGGCGCGCCTGGGCATGCGCACGGTCGACGTCGGTAACCCAATGCTCAGCATGCACTCGTGTCGCGAAATGGCAGCGAGCACCGACGTCCTCCCCATGATCCAGGTCCTGACCAAGCTGTTCCTCGACGAGCAGCTCTCGCGCAGTAGCAAGACCTAGCGCCAAGGGTTTGCTTAGAAAAAGGATTGCTGGAAATCCTACGTAGTCGTGGACGTTGACGTGAGCCTGGACGTTGACGGCGACGGCGACGGCGACGGTCGTGCTCAGCGGCACAGCTTCGTCAGCATGGCGACCACCCTTGCGAGAAGCTCAATTGCCTGCCCGTACCGCTCTTCCCCGAGAGCGCCCAAAGCGCGAACGACGTCGAGCACCGCGGCACATTCCATCGCGGAGCCCCGTGCGATCGCGAAATGCCGTGCGCCGTCCGCTTCAGAAGTTCGGCCGGCCCCCTCGGCGATGTTGAGCGGAACGGACAGAGCTGCGCGCCGA